>NZ_JAJPWM010000004.1:0-560372 GCF_046549095.1 Streptomyces sp. x-80 | reverse complement strand
GTCTCGCGCATCTTGTCCGTGCCGATCTTGTGCGCGGCGTCCAGGAAGACGTTGTTGCAGGACCACTGCATACCGGTCTTCAGCGACGCCTTGTCGCAGGGCGCGGACGGGATGTCGTTGCCGACCTCGGTACGGGTCTGCGGGAGGGTGTACGGGGCGGGCGCGCCGGAGGAGGCGTTGATGTCGCTCACCGCACCGCTCTCCAGGGCCGCCGCCGCCGTCAGGATCTTGAAGGTCGAGCCGGGGGCATACGTCTCGCGCAGCGCGCGGTTGCTCATCGGCTTGCTCTTGTCCTTGTCCAGCGCCACGAACTTGTCGCTCTCCGCGTTCGTGTTGCCGGCGAAGATGGACGGGTCGTACGAGGGCGAGCTGGCCATCGCGAGGATCTTGCCGCTGCGCGGGTCGATGGCGACCACCGCGCCCTTGGCGCCCTTGAGGCTGGTCAGCCCCTTGTAGGCGGCCTTCTGCGCCTTCTCGTCGATGGTGGTGATCACATCGCCGCCGCGCGGCTTCTCACCGGTGAGGATGTCCTGGGCCCGGTTGAAGAACAGCCGGTCGTCCTTGCCGTTGAGGACCTTGTCGTAGACGCCCTCAAGGAAGTTGGTGCCCTGGTTCTGCGAGGCATAGCCGGTGATGGGGGCGTACATCGGACCGTCCTTGAACGTCCGCTTGTACTTGTAGTCGCCCTTGGTCTCCGCGGAGCCGGTGATCGGACTGCCGCCGACGATGATGTTGCCGCGCGGATAGGAGAACGCCTCGATCTTGACCCGGCGGTTGTTCGTGTCGTTCGCGAGGGAATCGCTCTGGACGAACTGGACCCAGGTCACGCGCACCAGCAGGGCGAGCACCAGCACCCCGCAGAAAACGGCAATACGCCTCAGCGGCCGGTTCATCGCTCTCCTACTCCCGACGCGGACATGCGGTCAGCGAGGACACATGGCCGGATTTGCATTCTTTCGAGAGAGAAAGATGAGTTTCGGCGGCCCATGGTTGCGGTGGCGGAATGTGAGGGTTGCCTCCCGCCCGGCGGGAACACCCGGCCACTCCCACCGACACGCCCGGCCGTTTCTGCCGACACGCCCGGCCGCTTCTGCCGGAACACCGGGCCACTACCAGACGAGCAGGACCATCAGCAGCACCGCGGCCACCGCCACCACGATCCCCAGCCGGCGGAGCTTGATCTGCGCGTCACGCAGCTCCTCGGGGGGTTCATCGGGCGGATCGGACCACAACATGCCATCGATCCTGCGCCGGTCTCCCGCGGCGGCGCCTGAGTACGCGTACTCAGACGGGAGGGCGCGAAGGACTAGTCGGTGCACTATGCACCGACCAGTCCGCGCCCCCGCGCTCCGCCCCGGTCCTCAGCGCGGCCAGTAGCTCGTACGCCAGGCCCGCGGGCCCGGGTGCGGCACCCGGCGCGCCGGAATCCTGGCCGCCGGATCGGACCACTCGTCGCCGGGGTCCGGTCCCGGCACGACGGCCGCGGCCGCCGCCGCCGACGTGCGGGCCCGGACCACCGCGAGAGCGGCGGCCAGCTCCTCAGGGGTCGGATTGCCCCGTACGACCTTGATCATCGGGAACGCCTCCTTGAACGGTTGTCGCCGGACCGCAGCCGGACGCGGGCTCAGAGCGGGATGTTGCCGTGCTTCTTCGGCGGCAGCGCCTCCCGCTTGTTGCGCAGGGTGCGCAGCCCGCGGACGATGTGCCGGCGGGTCTCGGACGGCATGATCACCGCGTCGACGTAGCCGCGCTCGGCCGCCACATACGGATTGAGCAGGGCGTCCTCGTATTCCTGGATCAGCTCCTGGCGCCTGCGGTCCTGTGCCGCCGGGTCCTCGATCGCGGCGAGCGTGCGGCGGTGCAGGATGTTCACCGCGCCCTGCGCGCCCATCACCGCGATCTGCGCGGTCGGCCAGGCCAGGTTGAGGTCCGCGCCCAGGTGCTTGGAGCCCATGACGTCGTACGCGCCGCCGAACGCCTTGCGGGTGATGACCGTGATCAGCGGCACCGTCGCCTCGGCGTACGCGTAGATCAGCTTGGCGCCGCGCCGGATGATGCCGTCCCACTCCTGGTCCGTACCGGGCAGGAAGCCGGGCACGTCCACGAACGTCAGCACCGGGATGTTGTACGCGTCGCAGGTGCGCACGAACCGCGCGGCCTTCTCGCTCGCGTTGATGTCCAGACAGCCCGCGCACTGCATCGGCTGGTTGGCGACGATGCCCACCGGATGGCCCTCGATGCGCCCGAAGCCGGTCAGGATGTTCGGCGCGAAGAGCGCCTGGGTCTCCAGGAACTCGTTGTCGTCCAGGACGTGCTCGACGACGGAGTGCATGTCGTAGGGCTGGTTCGCCGAGTCCGGGATCAGCGTGTCCAGCTCGCGGTCGGTGTCCGAGACCGTCAGATCGGCCTCCTCCGGGAAGGCCGGCGCCTCGGACAGGTTGTTGGACGGCAGATACGACAGCAGCGCCTTGACGAACTCGATGGCGTCCTTCTCGTCCCCCGCCATGTGGTGCGCCACGCCCGACGTGGTGTTGTGCGTCCGGGCCCCGCCCAGCTCCTCGAAGCCCACGTCCTCGCCCGTGACGGTCTTGATCACATCCGGGCCCGTGATGAACATGTGCGAGGTCTGGTCGACCATCACCGTGAAGTCCGTGATCGCCGGCGAGTACACCGCGCCGCCCGCGCAGGGCCCCACGATCAACGAGATCTGCGGTACCACCCCCGACGCGTGCACATTCCGCCGGAAAATCTCCGCGAACAGCCCGAGCGCGGCCACCCCCTCCTGGATGCGCGCCCCGCCCCCGTCGTTGATCCCGACGACCGGACAGCCGTTCTTCAGCGCGAAGTCCATCACCTTGACGATCTTCTCGCCGTAGACCTCGCCCAGCGACCCGCCGAAGACCGTGAAGTCCTGCGAATAGACACACACCGGACGCCCGTCGACCGTGCCGTAACCGGTCACGACACCATCGCCGTACGGGCGGTTCCGCTCGATCCCGAAGCTCGTGGAACGGTGTCGCGCGAACTCGTCCAACTCGACGAAGGAGCCCTCGTCGAGCAGCAGTCCGATGCGCTCCCGCGCCGTCAACTTGCCCTTCGCGTGCTGCTTTTCCACGGCGCGGGCGGAACCGGCATGCGTGGCTTCGTCGGTCCGCCGCCGCAGATCTGCCAGTTTGTCCGCGGTGGTGTGGAGGTGTGCTTCCGGTTCGGACATCGGGATGCGGCTCCTGCTCGTCCTGGACTGGGGCTCGTACGGAGAGTGGTGCGTGGGGTTGGCTACCGCCTCGTAGCGTATCGGCGGGACTGCTCCGCGGCAGTGCGTCGTTGACCACACCTACGCTGGCCCCATGACGCCCCCACCACCGGAAAACCGGGACAAAGACGACCGCGACGGCGCATCCGCCGACGGCCGGGACTCCCGCTGGTCCGACCTGGCCCGCCCGCCCCTCAACACCCAGGCGCTCCGCCGCGCCCTGCTGCGCCCCGGCAGCCTGTGGACCGGACTCGACGTCGTCACCTCGACCGGCTCCACCAACACCGACCTCGCCGCACGGGCCGCCGAGGGCCTGGCCGAGGGCACGGTACTGGTCGCCGAGGCCCAGTCGGCGGCCCGCGGCCGCCTGGACCGCCGCTGGTCGGCGCCGCCCCGCTCGGGCCTGTTCTGCTCCGTCTATCTCGCCCCCCGGGTCCCGCTGACCCGTTGGGGCTGGCTGCCCCTGCTGGCCGGTGTCGCCACCGCCACCGCCCTGACCCGCACCGCCGGCGTCGACACCGCCCTCAAGTGGCCCAACGACCTCCTCGTCACGGTGGACGGCGCCGAACGCAAGGCCGGCGGCATCCTCGCCGAACGCGCCGGCGACGGCGTCGTCCTCGGCATCGGCCTCAACGTCACCCTGGACACCGCCGAACTGCCCGTACCCACCGCGGGCTCGCTGGCCCTGGCCGGCGCCCACACCACCGACCGCGACACACTCCTGCGCGCCGTCCTGCGCTCCCTGGAGCACTGGTACACCCGGTGGCAGACGGCCGACGGCGACCCGGCGGCCAGCGGTCTCCAGGAGGCGTACGCGGCAGGCTGCGCCACCCTGGGCCGCACCGTGCGCGCCGAACTCCCCGGCGACACCCGGATCGTCGGCGAGGCCGTGGCGCTGGACGGCGACGGCCGCCTCATCCTGGCGACCCCCGACGGCGTCCAGCAGCCGGTCGCGGCCGGCGATATCGTCCATCTCCGCCCGGTGGACTGAACCGGCGGACGGAGCGGCCGGAGGGGCGGCGCCGGTGCGTCCCTCCGGCCCCGCCCGCGCGCCCAGAGGCGCCGTCCCACGCAACGCGAGCCGCTCCCCACCCCTCTTACCAGGCGTAACCAACCGACCCGACGAGGGACGGCGGCGGCACAGGAGAGTGAGCCAGAGCACACCTGCCGTATCGTTGGGGCGTCCGCCGGGGAGCGGACGACGGGCGAGCAGTGATCGGAAGGGCAGTGCGCAGGGATCGGACAGGGAGCGGGCGGTGACCACCGACGACTCGGGCGCCGCCCCACGCGATACGGACACCACGGACACCGCCGCGGGCGACACCGGCGGCGACCACGCCAAGAGCGGCGGCACGGGCACCCACGCCGCGGCCAACGACGCCTCCGCCACCACGGACAACCCCGACGACGACACCATCGCCATCCGCCTGGAACAGCTCATCCTGGGCGCCGACCGCCGCTACACCCCCTTCCAGGCCGCCCGCAGCGCCGGCGTCTCCATGGACCTGGCCGCCCGCTTCTGGCGCGCCATGGGCTTCGCCGACATCGGCCAGGTCAAGGCGCTCACCGAGGCCGATGTGCTGGCCCTGCGCCGCCTCGCCGGCCTGGTCGAGGCGGGCCTGCTGAGCGAGGCGATGGCCGTCCAGGTCGCCCGCTCCACCGGCCAGACCACCGCCCGCCTCGCCGACTGGCAGATCGACTCCTTCCTGGAGGGCCTGACCGAGCCTCAGGACACCGGTCTGACGCGCACCGAGATCACGTACCCGCTCGTCGAGCTGCTCCTCCCCGAGCTGGAGGAGTTCCTGGTCTACGTCTGGCGGCGGCAGCTCGCCGCGGCCACCGGCCGGGTCGTCCAGGCCCAGGACGACGCGGAGATGATCGACCGCCGGCTCGCCGTCGGCTTCGCCGACCTGGTGGGCTTCACCCGGCTGACCCGCCGTCTGGAGGAAGAGGAACTGGGCGAGCTGGTCGAGGCGTTCGAGACCACGGCCGCCGACCTGGTGGCCGCGCACGGCGGCCGGCTCATCAAGACGCTCGGCGACGAGGTCCTCTTCTCCGCCGACGACGCCGGCACCGCCGCCGAGATCGGACTGCGCCTGATCGAGACGATGACGCACGACGAGACGATGCCGGAGCTGCGCGTCGGCATCGCCTTCGGGACGGTCACGACCCGGATGGGCGATGTCTTCGGCACCACCGTCAATCTCGCCAGCCGCCTCACGTCGATAGCGCCGAAGGACACGGTGCTGGTGGACGAGGCGTTCGCGGAGGAACTGGGCCGTACCGGAGACGCGCCGGTCTCCGAGGCGGACGCCGCGGCGGCGGAGAAGGCGGCGAAGGAGGGGGCCGACGGAACGCCGCCGCCCTCCTACCGGTTCGCGTTGCAGCCGATGTGGCAGCGCCCGGTGCGCGGTCTCGGCGTCGTCGAACCGTGGCTGCTGAGCCGCCGCGGCTGACCCCTCGGCCCACGCGGCGCCCGGCACCCCGGGCCCACGCGGCCCGGTGCCACCGGCCCGTCCGGCCCCCGCACCGCGCCGCGTGGGCCACCTGCCGCACCGCGCGGGCCACCTGGCATGATCCCGGGCAACGCAAGGGGCGACGGTCGTCAACCGGGAGGGCTGTATGGAACGGTTCGGTGAATGGGTCGGCGTGGACCGGCACGGCTTCGTGGCGGAACTCGTCATGGACCGCCCGAAGTCCATGAACGCGGTGTCGACGGCGATGGCCGACGGTCTGGCGCAGGCGTGCGCCACGCTGGCCGCCGACGGCTCCGTACGGGCGGTGGTCGTCAGCTCCACCCACCCACGCGCGTTCTGCGTCGGCGCCGACCTCAAGGAGCGCAACTCCTTCTCGGACGCGGACCTGCGGCGGCAGCGCCCGCGCACCCGCGCCGCCTACACGGGCGTCCTGGAGCTGCCGATGCCCACCATCGCGGCGGTGCACGGCTTCGCGCTCGGCGGCGGCTTCGAGCTGGCGCTGGCCTGCGATCTGATCGTGGCGGACGGTACGGCGGTGGTCGGGCTGCCGGAGGTGTCGGTGGGCGTCATCCCCGGCGGCGGCGGGACGCAGCTGCTGCCGCGCCGGGTGGGCGCGGCCAGGGCGGCCGAGCTGGTCTTCACCGCGCGCCGGGTGCCGGCGGACGAGGCCGCGCGGCTGGGCCTGGTCGACGAGCTGGTGGCGGACGGGGAGGACCGCACGGCGGCGCTGGCGCTGGCCGCCCGGATCGCCCGTAACTCACCCGTCGGGCTGCGCGCGGCCAAGCGCGCCATGCGGCTCGGCCACGGCCTGGATCTCCGGGCCGGCCTGGAGCTGGAGGACGGCGCCTGGCGCAGTGTGGCCTTCTCCGGGGACCGGGCCGAGGGCGTGGCGGCCTTCAACGAGAAGCGGGACCCGGACTGGCCGGGGGAGTGACCCGGACGGCGGTTCCGGCCGGGGCGCCCGATGGCCGGCGCCCCGGGCCGCGCACGGCGAAGGAGTGACCGCGCCGGGACGGCGAAGGAGCACCCGCGCGGAGCGGGGGCCGCGCCGGGGAGCGACCACTCCGGACACCCCGGGAAGCGACCGCGCGAAGGCACCGGCACCCCCCGGAGCAACCGCCCCACGGATCGACCGCACCGAGCTCAAAAGGATCAAGTAACCGCCCCATGGCCGGCCGCCGCAGGGAAGACATCCCGAGGAAGACGCCCCGGCGAAGACGCCTGGTGTCGAAGGCGCGCGGAAAGGGGCGAATGGGGTTAAACATTCCTACGCTGTAGTAGCAGGATGTGCTCACGGTGACGGAATGTGAGGGTCCGGTGACGGACGAGGGTGCGGGTGCGGGCGACGCGAAACTGCGGGCCGTGGTGGAGCTGGCGCAGGCGATGGCGGCCGCGCACACCCCGCGGGAGTCGGCGCATGCCGCGGCGCAGGGGGTGCGGCAGGCGCTGGGGGGTTCCTTCGCGGCGATCTCGAAATGGGAGCGCGAGCTAGGGAAGCTGCGGGTGCTGGTCAATGTCGGCGAACTCGCCGAAGGGGAGCGGGAGTTCCCGGACGACGAGTCGTACCCGGTGCACGAGTTCCCGGAGATCGTCGGCTTTCTGCACGAGCGGTGGGCGGGCGGCGGCGGGCCCGACGCCTGGGTGGAGACCGCCGACGGGGAGCGCGCGGACGGCCCCGGCAACCACCGGCGGGTGGCCGCGCTGCGCCGCCGGGGCCGTGGCTGCTGTGTGGTCGCGCCGATCGTGCTGCACGGCCGGGCGTGGGGTGAGCTGTATGTCGCGCGCCGCGCCGGGGAGCCGGTCTTCGGCCGGGCGGACGCGGATTTCGCGACCGTGCTCGCCGCCGTGACGGCCGCCGGGATCGCGCAGACCGAGCGGCTCGCGGAGGCCCGCCGGCTCGCCTTCACCGACGCGCTGACCGGACTCGCCAACCGCCGCGCCGTGGACATGCGGCTGGACGAGGCGCTGGAGCTGCATTGCCGGGACGGTGCGGTGGTCAGCCTGGTGGTGTGCGACCTCAACGGGCTGAAGCGGGTCAACGACTCGCGCGGCCATGCGGTCGGTGACCGGCTGCTGGAACGATTCGGCTCGGTGCTCTCGCTGTGCGGCGCGATACTGCCCGGCACCCTCGCCGCCCGGCTCGGCGGCGACGAGTTCTGTCTGCTCGCGGTCGGCCCGTCGGCCGACGAGGTGGTCAAGGTGGCCGGTGAACTGTGCGACCGGGCCGCGGAGTTGGACCTCGGCGAGGGGGTCGCGGTGGGCGTCGCCTCGACCGGCGACCCGATCGGCCCGGTGTACACCGCCCGCCGGCTCTTCCGGCTCGCGGACGCCGCGCAGTACCGGGCCAAGGCGGCGCGGGCCGGGCAGCCGGTCGTCGCCGGCCGGGAGGGCGGCCCCGAGGACCCGGTCGTACGGCTCGCGGACGCGCCGGAGCGGCAGCCCGCGACGGAGCGCCGGAAGTTCCGGAGGTGAGGCGGTGGCGGACCGGGTGGGCGGACCCGCCCGCGCAGGTCACAGCCCGGGTAAGGGGTGATCCCGAAATCCGGTGGTGACATCTGACGATTCAGTCTCTAGGGTCCTGAATATGGATATGCACACTGTGGTGCTGGGGACGTCCGGCACGACCGCACAGGACGTCATCGCGGTGGCCCGCGGCGCGGCCCGGATCGAGCTGTCCCCGGAGGCCCTCGCGGCCGTCGCCGCCTCCCGCGCCTTCATCGACGACCTCGCCGCCAAGCCGGACCCCGTCTACGGCGTCTCGACGGGCTTCGGGGCGCTGGCCGTACGCCACATCAGCCCCGAACTCCGTGCGCAGTTGCAGCGCAACATCGTGCGCTCGCACGCCGCCGGTATGGGGCCGCGGGTCGAGCGCGAGGTCGTCCGCGCCCTGATGTTCCTGCGCCTGAAGACCCTGGCATCGGGGCGCACCGGCGTACGCCCGCTCGTCGTCGAGACGATGGCCGCGCTGCTGAACGCCGGTATCACCCCGGTCGTGCACGAATACGGTTCGCTGGGCTGCTCCGGCGATCTCGCCCCGCTCTCGCACTGCGCCCTGACCCTGCTCGGCGAGGGGGACGCGGAGGGCCCCGACGGCGTCGTACGGCCCGCCGGTGAACTCCTCGCCGCGCACGGCATCGCCCCCGTCGAACTGCGCGAGAAGGAGGGGCTGGCCCTCCTCAACGGCACCGACGGCATGCTCGGCATGCTCGTGATGGCCTGCGCCGACCTCGCCCGGCTGTTCACCTCGGCGGACATCACCGCGGCCCTCTCCCTGGAGGCGCTGCTCGGCACCGACAAGGTCCTCGCGCCCGAGCTGCACGCCATCCGCCCGCACCCCGGCCAGGCCACCGCGGCCGCCAACATGCTGAAGGTGCTGGCCGGTTCCGGCTTCACCGGCCACCACCAGGACGACGCGCCGCGCGTACAGGACGCCTACTCCATCCGCTGCGCCCCCCAGGTCGCGGGCGCCGGCCGGGACACCCTCGACCACGCCCGCCTGGTCGCCGACCGCGAACTGGCCGCCGCCGTCGACAACCCGGTGGTGCTGCCGGACGGCCGGGTCGAGTCCAATGGCAACTTCCACGGCGCGCCGGTCGCCTACGTCCTGGACTTCCTCGCCGTCGCCGCGGCCGACCTCGGCTCCATCGCGGAGCGCCGTACGGACCGCCTCCTGGACAAGAACCGCTCGCACGGCCTGCCCGCCTTCCTGGCCGGCGACCCGGGCGTCGACTCGGGCCTGATGATCGCCCAGTACACCCAGGCCGCGCTGGTCAGCGAGCTGAAGCGGCTGGCCGCGCCCGCGTCGGTGGACTCCATCCCGTCCTCCGCGATGCAGGAGGACCATGTCTCCATGGGCTGGTCGGCGGCGCGCAAGCTGCGTACCGCGGTCGACAACCTGACCCGCGTCCTGGCCGTCGAGCTCTACGCTGCGACCCGCGCGGTGGAGCTGCGCGACGCTCTGACACCGGCGCCCGCCACCCGCGCGGTACTGACCGCGGTGCGCGCCGCGGGCATCCAGGGCCCCGGCGAGGACCGCTTCCTGGCGCCGGACCTGGAGGCCGCGTACGCGTTCGTACGGGACGGGAAGCTCGTCGAGGCGGCGGAGTCCGTCACCGGGCACCTGGCCTGACGGCCAGCCCGCCGTCGGGGGGAGCCGGCCTGACGGAGCGTCGGACACGGGCCGGGTGCGCTGCGCCCGGCCCGTATCCGTACGCCGGCGGGCTCGGGTGCCGCTGTCTCAGGCGCAGCCGTCGCGGGTACGGCGGACCGAGTAGCCGACCAGGCCGGCGCCGACGGCGAGACAGACGGCGCCGCCGACCACATAGGGCGTGGTGTCCGGGCTGCCGGTGTCGGCGAGGAGCTGTTCCCGGGTGTCCGCGGTGCCGTCGCCCGTCGCCTCGGCGGCCGGTCCCGCGGGGGCGGACCGCGTCTCGGCGGACCCGGTGGCGGAGCGCTCCAGGGCGGTGGTCGCCCGGCCCTGCTCCGCCGCCGCGCTCGCGCGGGGCCCGGAAACGGCCGTTTCGGGGGTGTCCACGTTCGCGTTCGCGGACGGTACGAACCACAGGGCGAGCAGCACCGATCCCGCGGCAGCGGCGGTCAGCAATGGTCGTCGTGCGGTCACAGAGCGATCTCCCTTGTGGGTTCGGCGATTTGGCCGTTGACCGCAGATGTTAGTGACCGCCGCGGGTCGCGCGGAAGTCGGGACCGTACATGCCTACGCTCCGTGCCATGAGCAATGGTGAGACATCACGTTTTGTGCGGCTTCACATCGATCTGGTCGTGGAGATCACCGACATCGGCCGGCTGACCGGCGCCGCCCTCGACCATCTCGACAGCGACCCGACCCTGGCCGACGAGGAACGCGAGCAGTCGCGGGTGACGGTCCGGGAGGACCCGGCGGAGGCGCTGGCCCACCTGCTGGACCCGGTCCGTTTTGTCACCGCCGTGCCGGGCACCGAACTCGCGCAGGCTTCCTGGAGCAGCGAGGAGATGACCGACTACGACCCGGACGCCGAGTGGGACGCCGCGGAGTGGGGCCTCGCGGACGAGGCGCCGGACGCGGACGAGGCGGCGGACGCCGGGGACGCGGGCGGTGCCGGGGACGCGGCGGGCGCGGGCGCGGTCGGCCCGCACCGTACGCGCTGACCGCACCGGCACCCGCAGCACACCCCCACGCCCCGCACGCCCCTCCCTCTCCACCCCCATGCCCCCCGCGCGGCTGTCCCGCCGTACGGGGGGCGATTGCATGTGCATGTCCGGTGATGCGGGTGAGCGCCCGATAAGTGTCCTTCCCCACACTCTGTACAGGTGTGGAACGGACGAAATGGAACAGACGTTGATAAGGCGTCGGTCCGGAACGTCTGCGTTCGGTCGTGGACCCGGCGACCTCGGGGATCGGTAGTGATGGAGAAGAGCGTGATGAGGGACAGCAAGCGCCGCAACGGGCTGATAGCCACCGCCGCGCTGCTCGGGGGCGTACTCACGCTCTCGGCGTGCGGCGGCGGCAGCAGCGAGGCCGCGCAGGCAAAGACCAAGCAGGTCGACGCGGCGGCGGCGAAGGCCACGTCCGACGCCAAGATAAAGATCACGCCCAAGGACGGCACCGCCGACGCGGGCATCAACAGCGACGCCAAGGTGACCGTCAGCGGTGGCAAGCTCACCGAGGTCACCATGACGGCCGTCGAGTCCAAGAAGGCCGTCGAGGGCACGCTCTCCGCCGACGGCACCTCCTGGCAGCCCAAGAAGGCCCTGGACCGCTCGACGAAGTACACGGTCAGCGCCCGCGCGACGGACGGCCAGGGCCGCGAGGCGGTGGAGAACGCCACCTTCACCACCGTCTCCCCGGCGCACAGCTTCATAGGCACCTTCACGCCGGAGGACGGTTCGACCGTCGGCGTCGGCATGCCGGTGTCGGTCAACTTCGACAAGCCGGTGAAGGACAAGAAGGCCGTCGAGTCCGCGATCAAGGTCGCGTCGAGCAGCAACCAGAAGGTCGTCGGCCACTGGTTCGGCGACCAGCGGCTGGACTTCCGCCCCGAGGAGTACTGGAAGGCGAACTCCAAGGTCACCATGGAGCTCGGCCTCGACGGCGTCCAGGCGTCGCCCGGTGTCCAGGGCGTGCAGCACAAGACCGTCACCTTCACCGTCGGCCACTCGCAGATCAGCACCGTCGACGCCAGGACGCACCAGATGACCGTGGTCCGCGACGGCAAGACGATCAAGACCATCCCGATCTCGGCCGGCAGCGCGGAGCACCCGACCTACAACGGCAAGATGGTCATCTCCGAGAAGTACCAGCAGACCAGGATGAACGGTTCGACGGTCGGCTTCGGCGGCGAGTACGACATCCCCGATGTGCCGCACGCCATGCGCCTGTCGAACTCCGGCACCTTCATCCACGGCAACTACTGGGGCAAGGGCATCTTCGGCAACTCCAACACCAGCCATGGCTGCATCGGCCTGGCGGACGCCAAGGGCGCCGGTGACCCCGGTACGGACGGCGCGTGGTTCTTCGCCAACTCGCAGCTCGGCGACGTCGTCCAGATGATCAACTCCCCGGACAAGACCATCAAGCCGGACAACGGCCTCAACGGCTGGAACATGAACTGGTCCGAGTGGGTCGCCGGCAGCGCCGTGAAGTGACCCGCCCCGTCCCGGCCGCGCGGTGACCCACCGCGACCCGTAGTGACCCGAGGTGACCGACGCCCGGTGGTGCCGAATTTGCGGCGCGCCGGGCGTCGGTGCTGCGTACGGTGCGCGAATGGGAAAACTTCCTGGACTGCCCGGAAAGGAACCGGCCAGGGCGGGCCGGTACGGACATGTGGGCCCGCTGTCCGTGACGGAGATCGACGTCGGCGCATGGTGCGACGTCCTGGCCGCCGCGCACCGCCACGACCGGCCGAGCATGCCCGCCCCCGAGCGGGACGCCGTGGCCGGCCGGCTGTACGTCCCCGCGCTGCGCAGCCGCTCGGTCGCCTTCGCGCTGCCGGATCCCCAGGCCGTCGCCGGGACCGCCCCCGGCTACGCCGGGATAGCCCTGGTCCGCCTCTTCGACACCGAGGAGAACGCGGCGACCGCCTTCCTCGACACCCTGACCGTCCACCCCGGGCGGCGCGGCCGCGGGGTCGGCAGTGCCCTCTGGTCCCAGGTGCGCGCCCTGCTCGCCGCGGAGGGCCGTACATCGCTCAGCGCCCTCGTCCAGCAGGGCGGCGCGGGTGAACGGTTCGCCGCCGGGTGCGGCGCGGAGTGCGCGCTGCCGTTGGTGGCCTATGTGCAGGACGTGCAGAACGTGAAGGGTGCGGTGGGCATGACGGGGGAGCCGGGCGAGCCGAAGGGCTCGGAGGGTTCGGGGGAGCCGGGGGAATCGGGGGAGCACGGGGAGCCGGGGGAGCCGGGGGAATCGGGCCTCCTGCCCGAGGGTTATCGCTTCGCCGCCTGGAGCGGGCTCGTTCCCGACGAACACGCCGCCGCGCACGCCCGCGCCCACGACGCCATGCAGGACGCCCCGACCGGCGGTCTGGACGAGCAGCACGACCCCTGGGACGCAGAGCGGGTACGTGCCGTGGCCCGCGTCATCCTCGACCGTGGCGGGGTGATGCTGACCGTGGCGGCGATCGCCGAGGCGGACGGCGCGGTCGCCGGGTACACCGAACTCGTGCTGCCCACACCGGATTCCGTACGGGCCGTGCAGTCCGACACCGTCGTCATCCCCGCGCACCGCGGCCGCGGCCTGGGCCGGGCGGTCAAGCTGCGGATGCTGGCGTATCTGCGCGCGCAGCGGCCGGGCGTCCGGGAGATCATGACCACGGTCGCGGACGAGAACGCGCCGATGCTGGCGGTCAACGCGGCGCTCGGCTACCGCGCCGAGAGCGGCCTGGGCGTCTATCAGGTGCGGATCTGAGCACAGGTGGGGATCTGAGCACAGGTGGGGTACGGCTCTGAGCGGGCACGGCCCGGCGGTGGCGTTCGCGGCCACGCCGACGCGGTCGCCGCGGACGGCCCGGCAGCGGCGGCGCGAGCCACTGGGCGGACGGCCGGATCACCGGACGTGCGCCCGGACGACCGGAGTGCGCCGCAGGGCGTAGCCGGGGCCTCCGGGCGCGGCCCCGCGGCGGCCCTCCGTACAGTGAACGGGTGAGCGAGCACGGAAGAAACAGTCGGCGCGGACGGGGCGGACGCCCGCCATCGGCCGCCGACGAACCGCATGACGCACATGAACCGCATGACGCACATGAACCGCATGAACTGGACGAACTGATCGCCAACGTGCTCGGCGCCGTCCGCTACGCACCGGACGGCACACCGGCCGAGGACGCCATCGAGGCGGGCGCGTCCCGGCTGGCCGCGGCCCCGGCGGGCTGGAAGGCAGTCTCCGCGGCCGTCGTCGCGGCCGCCACGGAGGCCGTCCGGCAGTGCTGGGCGGGCGGCTGGCACCCCGCCGACCTGGCGCGGATCGTACGGCGCGAGGCGGCCGACCCGACGGTCGTCGCGCTGACCGTCGATGCCATCGCCGCCGAGGCGGCCCGCCCGCCGGCGGCCCGGTCCGCGCGCGACACCCGCTGGGCCGACCAGCTGCGCGGGCTCGGCGCCGAGGTCTGGTGGGAGTCGGACGGCGGCTATCTCGACGCGCTGGCCCGGCGCCGCCGCACGTCCCGCTTCGAGACCGCGTACGCCGTGCTGGCGGCGCTGCGCACCCTCGCCAGGCTGCCGCGCATCACCCCGCTCCCGGCCGCCGCCCCGGCGCCCGCCCGGCCGTCCGGCGGTGCGGGGGCGGCCCGCGCCCTGGGACGTATCCGCGGCCTGCTGGCCAAGGCCGAGGCGACCGACTTCGCCCAGGAGGCGGAGGCGCTGTCCGCCAAGGCGCAGGAGCTGATGGCCCGCCACAGCATCGACGAAGCCCTCCTGGCCGGCGCGGACGGCTCACCGGGCGGCGCGGCCGGCGGCCCGACGGCGGTCCGCATCGGCATCGAGGGACCGTACGAACAGGCCAAGGCGCTGCTCCTCGACGCCGTCGCGGCCGCGAACCGCTGCCAGGCCGTCTGGGCGGCGGACGTCGGCTTCTCGACCGTCGTCGGCTTCGCACCCGACCTGGAGGCGGCCGAGTTGCTCTACACCTCGCTGCTGCTCCAGGCCACCACCGCGATGAACCGCGCGGGCGACGACCACCACGCCCGCGGCCGCTCCCGCCGCACCCGGGACTTCCGCCAGACCTTCCTCGTCGCGTACGCCGACCGCATCCGCGACCGCCTCGCAGCCGCCACCGAGACCGCGACGGCCGCCGCCACCGCCGAGGCCGCCGCCACGGCCCCCGATCTGTTGCCGGTGCTGGCCGCCCGCGAACTGGCCGTCGAGGAAACCACCGGCGCCCTCTTCCCGGACACCGCCCCGGTCCGGCTGCGCGGCATCCACGACGCGGACGGCTGGCACCAGGGCACGGCCGCCGCCGACCGGGCCCGGCTGAGACATCCGTCCATGTGAGACACCCGTCCATGTGAGACACCGGGCCGGGCGGGACACGGGGCCGGGCGGGACACCCGGCATCCGGCCATGCGGGACGGGGAGCGGGGCCTGGGGCGAGGGCTACGGGATCTCCCCCCCCGCCTCCCCCTTCGCTCCCCTCCCGCTACTCTTTCCCCCCGCTACTCCTTCCCCCCCGCTACCCCTTCCCCTGCTGCTTCTCCAACGGGGCGAAGTACGTTCCGGGCGGTACTCCGACCGCGCGCCGGAAGGCGGCGACGAAGGCGCTCGGGGAGGCGTAGCCCACCCGGGCAGCCACTGCCGCGACCGTCGCACCGCCCGCCAGCAGCGGCATCGCGGCCTGGAGCCGGAGCCGGGTGCGCCACCGCCCGTACGGCATCCCGGTGTCCGCGAGGAACGCGCGGGCCAGCGTCCGGCCGCTCGCCCCCACCCGCGCCCCCCACTCCGCCAGCGTCCGCCCGTCCGCCGGATCGGCCCGTAGCGCCGCCGCGACCCGCCGCGCCCGGGGGTCCCGCGGCATGGGGGCCAGCACGGTGGCGACGGACACCGGGCGCAACTGATCCAGCACCACGGCCTCCGCCCGTTCGCGGGCCGCCGCGCCCAGGCTGCCGTCCGCCAGGTACGAGATCAGCTCGCGCAGCAGCGGCGAGACGCCGACGACCGTGGGGACCGACCAGCCGACCGGACAGCGCTCCGGAAGGTAGTACAGGCTCCGGGAGAGGGACGGGGTCACGGCCCCCGTGGTGTGCTCCGTGCCGGCCGGGATCCACAGGGCCATCGACGGCGGCAGCACCCAGGTGTTCCCCGCGGTCCGTACGGCCAGAACTCCCCGTTCGGCCCAGGCCAGTTGGTGGTGATCGTGCCGATGCCAGGAGTACCACTGCCCGTCGCCCATCGCGAAGCTCCCGACGACCACGGCCGACTCGCCGACCCCGACCGCGGCGAACGCCTTCGCCGCCGGCCGCCCGCCCCCGGCCCGTCCCCCGCCCTGCCGCCCTCCGCCCTGCTGTCCCCGGGGCTGTCCGTCTGACGACATGAGTTGTCCCTCTATCGCGTGGTGGACATGAGGTTGTCCTTCCTAGCATCGTCTTATGCCGATGAACCTCTTGCACCGATGGATCTGCAACTCCGCCAAGTGGTCCGCCATGGTGGAGCAGCAGCTGCTGCCATGGGCTCTCGACGGGGTCGAGTTCGGGACCGACGTTCTGGAGATCGGTCCCGGCTTCGGCGCGACCACGCGGGTGCTGGTGCGCCGGGCGCCGCGGCTGAGCGTGGTCGAGATCGACCGGGACTCCGCGCAGCGGCTGCACCGCACCTACGGAGACTCGGTCGAGGTCGTCCACGCCGACGCCACCGCGATGCCGCTGCCCGACCAGGGCTTCGACACGGTCGTCTGCTTCACGATGCTGCACCATGTGCCGACGCCAGAGGCGCAGGACCGCCTCCTCGCCGAGGCGTTCCGCGTACTGCGCCCCGGTGGGCAGTTCGCGGGCTGCGACTCCCTCACCAGCCGCCGCTTCCGGACGCTGCACATCGGCGACATCTGCGTCACCGTGCCGCCGGAGAGCATGGCGGAGCGGCTCCGCAAGGCCGGCTTCGACGTCCAGGACGTATCGGTCGGCCGGGCCGGCCGCTCCTTCCGCTTCCGCGCCGTACGGCCGTAGACGGCGGTACGGCGGTACGGCGGTACGGCGGTACAGCGAGGGGCTGTGGGCCCGCGGTCCCGTACGCCGACGGGTCCCGTACGCCGAAAGGCCCCGCACGTCGGCAGGTGTCCCGTACGCCGACTGGATGCCGTACGCCGGGCTGGGCCGCGCGCGGCCGGCCCGCGCGCCCCGCCACGCGCATCAACACCACCACTACCACTCACGGCTACCGCTACCACCACCGCTACCACCACCGCTACCGCTACCGCTACCGCTACACAGGAAAGTTCCACCATGGAGTGCCCCTCGCCGCCGGAGTCCGTCCTCTCGACGGAGTCCCCCTCCTTCGACCACCTCCTGCACTGCGTCCCCGACGTGGAGGCCGCCGTGGCGGCCTACACCGTGGCCGGACTGCCCGCCCACGCCAACCCGCCGCACCTCGGATTCCGGAACGGCGCCTGGCGGCTGGACGCCCGCTATATCGAGATCCTCACCCTCACCGACCGTGCCGAGTTCGCGGGTTCCCCGTTCGCCGAGGCGATGGCGGACTGGATGCCCCGCATCGACGCACTCCTCGCCGCGGACGGCGGTGCGCTGAACTTCGCGATCCACGTCGCCGACGTGGCCGCCACCACCGAACGCCTCCGCCGCGCCGGCCACCAGGTCGAGCTGCTGACCTTCGCCCGCGCGGGCTCCCCGGTGTCCTTCCAGGAGGCGATGGTCTCCGGTGCCCCGCCGTGGGCGCCGTTCTTCATCACCTACACCCCCGACCGCCAGGTCATCCTGGAGAAGTTCAGCGCCGGCCGGGTCCACCGCGGCCCGCACGACCTGGCCGGCTTCGTCATCGAGACGCCCGACCCCCGCGCCTCCGCCGCCTGGCTGAGCAACCTCACCGGCATCCCGCTCCCCGCAGGCCACACCGTCCTCCCGCTACCCGGCGCCCACGTGCACTTCACCCCGGGCCCGGCCGACCGCATCACCACCCTCCTCCTCACCGCAGGCACCCCACCCACCACAACCGTCAACGGGCTGGCACTCCGGCCGCGGTAGACCCGGCAGCCGGGGACAGGCCGCCCTCATGGCTTGCTCGTCACACGCAATGCGGCCACGTCACGCGGAACCCGTCCACATCACACATCACTCACCCACCCCAGGTCACTCCACCCGCCTGAGACGTCAACCACAGGCGGCGGAACCGAATTTCCACGAAAGGTGTGTGGGTAGGCATGCGGATCTCTCCAAGACGTTCGATACGAAATTCCAACTGAATGCGCGGACCGCCTACTACAGTTCCGATAAATTCAAGTCCGCCAAGGACACCTCCTTCGTCTTCCATCGCGACGGCGCTGTCACCGGCAAGCTCGGCTGCAACGACTTCACCGCCAAAGTCTTCTTCAACGGCTCCCATGTCTTCTTCCACGACACCCGACTCACCACCCACCACACCTGCGCGGCACAGAATATGGAGGACGAGTCCTTCGTATTCGGGAAGCTGAAGCGTTCGCTGAACCATGCGTATATCGCCGGCAGCAACGTCGTCATCATGAATGGTGATGTCAGAAGCGAGCATCGAGCGACCGGTCTGCACTTTTCGCGCGTCCCGCCGAGCCCATAGAGACCGCCGCGACGTATGCGACGAGGCGTATGCGACGAGGCGTGCGCAACGCAGCCACCCGAGCAGATGGCCGTCCAGGAGCGAGTAGCCGTAGCTGTAGCAGGGACGAACGAGGCGCTCGATCTCGTGGACCGTGCCGGTCGGGGCGCTCGAACACGGTTGCCGCAGGCTCTGCGCGTAGCGTGATCTCGCTGAGCGACGGAGGGGTGGGTGTCGGTGGGCGAGAACGAGATCTATTACCGGGACGCGACCGAACTGGCGGAACTGATCCGCGAACGGCAGGTCTCCGCGGTGGAGGTGGTGCAAGCGCACGTGGACCGCGTCGAGGCGGTCAACCCGAAGGTCAACGCCGTCGTGACGGTGGCCGCCGAGCAGGCGCTCGCCGCGGCGCGCGCCGCCGATCGTGCGGTGGCGGCGGGCGTCACCGTGGGTGCGCTGCACGGTGTTCCGTTCACGGTCAAGGACGCGCTGGATGTGGCGGGGATGGTGACGACGCGCGGCTCGTCGTTGTTCCGGGACCGTGTCGCGGTGCGGGACTCGACCGCGGTGGCCCGGCTCCGGGCGGCCGGCGGGATTCCGCTGGCCAAGACCAACCTGCCCGAGTTCTCCTACTGGACCGAGACCGACAACTTGATCGCCGGTAGGTCCCGCAATCCCTGGGACAGCGAGCGGACTCCGGGCGGTTCGAGCGGCGGAGAGTCGGCCGCGATCGCCGCCGGGATGTCGCCGCTCGGGCTGGGCAGTGACGTTGCCATTTCGGTGCGAGGGCCGGCCCACGACACCGGCATCGTCGCACTGAAGGCGACCCGGGGGCGGATACCGATCACTGGACACTGGCCCGAGGTTCCCCGCCGTTACTGGCACGTCGGCCCGATGGCCCGCAGCGTGCGGGACATCATGACTGCGTTGAAGGTGCTCGCCGGACCCGACGGCGTTGACGGCTACGTACGGCACTCGCCGAGACCTGTCGACCAGCCGGGCGACGTGGCCGGGTTGCGGGTGGGCTGGGCGGCCGAGCCAGCCTTCGGCCCGGTGGACAGTGAGGTGACAGCCACCCTCATGGCAGCGGCCGACGCGTTGCGGACGCTGGGCTGTACCGTCGAGCCGGCTCCACTGGGAGGATTGGCGAACCTCGACGGGACCGCGCTGAGCGCAGTGCTGTTCACCGCTGAAATCGTGCCGTACTTCCGGCGGGCCGCAGCCGGCCGCGAGTCCGAGTTGCACAGCGTCATCCAGCGGACGATCAGCGCGCCGGAGGTGACGGCGGCTGACTATGTCGCAGCGCAGCAGCAGGTCGAGGCGCTCAGCTCCCTGTTCGCCGGATACTTCGAGCGCTACGACGTGCTGCTGTGCCCGGTGTGCCCCATCCCCGCCCCACCACACGCCCGGTCGAAGTTCGATGTCGGAGACGTCACCGTCCCGGCACGCGGCATCATGCGTGCGACCGTTCCGTTCAACCTCACCGGCCTGCCCGCGCTGTCGCTTCCCTTCGGGGCCACCGGCGAGAAACTGCCGATCGGCGTCCAGCTTGTCTCTCGCTGGTACGACGAAACGACCCTCCTGCGCCTCGGTGCCGCACTTGAGACGGTCAGCCCCGTGCGGCACCGTCACCCCGAGCTGACCTGATGTACCGGTAGACGCTGCCGCCCGCCGGGAATGCTCTCCGGCCCTGCGCGTCGTACAAGCCACGAAGGGCCTGGAAGGCTGACCGGGCGACGCCGGCAGATGATCACGCAGGCCGGCGCGCGGAATGCCTCACGGATGCCGTCGCGGATCTCCCGGCGGACCCGTAACCGGCGGAACCGGTGCAGCAGCGCGAAACTCTGCTCCACGACCCACCGGTGGACGCCCGGCCCCGAGCCGTGTTCGGTGCCGCCGCGGGCGATGACCGGAGTGATCCCGACTGCCCGGACCCGCTTGCGGCACGTGTCATGGTCGTACCCACGGGCGGCGTGGAGCGCCGTCGTCCGTCGGCGTGGCTGTCGCCGAGACCGCAACGTTTTCGGTTCTGCCGCAGAGGCACCAGCGAGTGGCCAGATCCGTTCCTTGTGGAGATCGGTAGGGCTGCTTAGCGTTGCTCGCGCATCAGCAGAGTGTCACTCGTGTACCAGGCACCCCTCCTCCCCGCGGATTCCCGCACCCTCTCAAGGAGCCAGCGCATGGCCGGCATCAACCAGCCCATTGAGCCCTCGGAGTTCATCCAGGACCGCAATGGGCAGGTCATTTCCATACCGCCGTCGGGCGACTTCACCGACGCCAACCGGGGCCTCCTGGCCGTGCCGCCGCGCGACCTGCCGTACATTCCGGCCAAGGGCAACCAGGAAGAAGTGGCCTGGAGCTTCGCGGACTACGACTTCCTGCGGGACAGTGAACCGGACACCCACCCCAGCCCCGTCAACCCGAGCCTGTGGCGACAGGGGTTACTGACGGCCATCGCCGGTCTGTTCCAGGTCGTGGCCGACGGCAACCGCGCGATCTACCAAGTGCGCGGCTACGACCTGTCGAACATGACCATCGTGACCGGCCGTACCGGCCCGATCGTCATCGACCCGCTCGCCTCCTACGAGACGGCCCAGTACGCCCTCAAGCTCTACCGGGACACCACCGAGGACCAGCGGCCCATCAGGGCGATCATCTACACCCACAGCCATGTCGACCACTTCGGCGGCTCCCGCGGCCTGTTCGCGGAGAAGGGCGACGACGTTCCGGCGGACTTGCCGGTCTACGCCCCGATCGGGTTCCTGGAGCACGCGATCAGCGAGAACGTTCTCGCGGGTCCGGCGATGGCGCGCCGGGCGGAGTACATGTACGCGGCCAACCTCGACAAGAGCCCGTACGGGCAGGTCGGCGCGGGCCTGGGCCTGACGATCTCCACCGGCGAGGTGACGCTGATCCCGCCGCGCCACTACGTCGGCGGACCCGAGATCCAGGCCACGCCGGAGGCGCAGTGGTCCTCGGACTACGGGATCCCGTGGCGGCCCGGCCTCTACGGCCACACCATCGACGGCGTGCCCATCGTCTTCCAGCTCACGCCCGGCACCGAGGCGCCGGCGGAGATGAACTTCTACTTCCCCGAGCTGAAGACTCTGTGCATGGCGGAGAACGCCACCCACACCATGCACAACCTGCTCAGCCTGCGCGGTGCCCAGGTCCGTGACCCGCACGCGTGGTCGAAGTACCTCACCGAGGCCATCCAGACCTTCGGCGAGTACACCGAGGTCGAGTTCGCCTCGCACCACTGGCCGCGCTGGGGCCAGGACTCCATCATCGAGTTCCTGTCGAACCAGCGGGACATGTACGCCTTCCTCAACGATCAGGCGCTGCGGCTGATCGACGCGGGCTACACCGGCATCGAGATCGCCGAGAAGCTCCAGCACCTGCCCAAGGGGCTGGCTGAGCACTGGTACGACCAGGGCTACTACGGTTCCCTCAGCCACAACCTCAAGGCCGTCTACCAGCGCTATATCGGCTGGTTCGACGGCAACCCCGCCCACCTGTGGACGCTGCCGCCCATCGAGGCGGGCGTGCAGTATGTGAACGCCATCGGCGGCCCGGAGGCCGTCATCGGCAAGGCACAGGAGGCGCTGTCGGCCAATCCGCCGCAGTACCGGTGGGCCGCCGAACTGCTCAACCACCCCATCTTCGCCTCCGGCGACCCGGACTTCACCATCACCAAGGAGACCCTGGACGAGGCCAAGCAGCTCCAGGCCCAGGCGTTCACCCAGCTCGGCTACGGCGCTGAGAACGGCACTTGGCGCAACTTCTACCTCACCGGCGCCCAGGAGGTCATCGACGGCCCCCAGAAGGCCGCCGATCACGGGGCCCCTGACCTC
Organism: Streptomyces sp. x-80; assembly: GCF_046549095.1. NCBI lineage: Bacteria > Bacillati > Actinomycetota > Actinomycetes > Kitasatosporales > Streptomycetaceae > Streptomyces > Streptomyces sp. x-80. The sequence continues at coordinate 538,071 of NZ_JAJPWM010000004.1, read as the reverse complement.
GTGCGGAGCATGACCCTGGACCTGTTCTTCCAGGCCATGGCGAAGAGCGTCGACGGCCCGAAGGCGGCGGAGGAGCAGACCACGCCCATCGTCCTGCGCTGGGTCCTCGACGACCCCCGCCAGGAATGCACCACCACCCTGCGCAACGGCGTCCTGATCTACGTCGAGGGCCCGGATGCCCTGGCCGGCAAGCCCGTCGCGAACGTCACCCTCACCCGCCAGGCCCTCAACGACCTGGCCCTGGCCGGGCACCGCTTCACGCAGAACTTCAACGAGCAGGTCGCAGCGGGCTCGATCCAGGTCGACGACCAGGCGGCCGTGGACACCGTCCTGGGTTACCTCGTCTTCCCCAACCCCCGCTTCCCCATCGTCACCCCCCCGCAAGACCGAAAAGTAGCCCCGGACGTCCGATCGGCTGTTCCGGTGCCCGCCCAACCCACGGTGCGGGCACCGGGAACGGGGCCCCACCAAGGGCTGCCCTGGGAGTCACGGGCGGAGCCACAGACGCAGCGCGGCAACGGTTACCGTGCCGTGAAAGATGCACGCCCGTTTGCCGAAACGGGAGGCCACAGCGCGGAAGCCCTTGAGGGCGTGGACCGTTCGTGCCACCTCGTTGCGGCGCTTGTAGACCGCTGTGTCGAAGCCGGTGGGCCGGCCGCCTGCGCTGCCTCGGGGCCTTACGCTGGCCGCGAATCGGGCTGGCTCCTGGACTGCCCCGCTGCCACTCTCGCCAGCATCGCGACATCGCGTGCGGTCGCCGTCGTCAGCTCCAGCCGAACCACCCCGGGATCCATCCGTCGCCGTGCCTGCCCGGAGCTTCGCCCCGCCCTGTCCACGCCGACCGTCGACAGGGCGTCGGTCAGTTCCTCGACAGCCTGTGCCGCGCCACGTCAGCCGGTCACGTAGTCCACGCCGCGCACCCAGAGCACCGCGTCAGGGTCCAGTCCATCGGCCCCGAATCCGTCGCCCCCGGTGTCACACATATCTCTCACGTCCCTTTCCCGGCCGCCCAGTTGCTGCACATCCGCCGAAACCGTCGTACGAACCCATGACGACGGCCCCGGTACCAACGGCACCGGGGTTCGCGATCGTTGAGAGCTGATTCCCAGCCGGACCACCCCGCGCCTGCCAGGGTTTGAGGGGGTGGTCCGGTGTGATGTCCGCAGTCATGGCGACCGGACGTGCCCGGCCGCGAGCTGGGCAGAGGTCAGAACCTCCGTCGTCCGCCCGGGTACTGGGCGAGCTGTCGGCACTCCGGGGCACCGAGGGGAGCGGGTTCCCCGTCCAGTGCGTAGCACAGCTGAGCGTGGAGCCCTTCCGCTTCCACCATGGTCAGGATCAGTGGCACGGTGGCGGCGTGCTCTCCCTGGTGATCCACCCTGAGGAGCAGCCTCACGTGGCCGTCCCGATCGCGGCGCAGTCGCTCACTGGGCAGAGCCTCGATCTGCCATTCGCCCCTTGGGCGCTGCGGCGCAGTCATTCGGACCTCCCGTGATCGTGGACCGCTTCGCTCGGCGACCCGCCGTCGTCGTCCACGTCGGCAACCCCGGACAACCGTCCGCCCCTGCTTTCAGCGACCCGCAGGGCGTCACGCAGCGATTCGCACAGGCGGTGCCCCGCACAACGGAGTTCGCAGGAACTCGCCTTCGCCTCACGGAGCAGATCGGCGGCGAGACGGAGCACGGTCTCAGCCGTGTTCAGCTGTTCCTCTTCCATTTGGTCGGCCAGCTGCGACACATGGCTGTTGGTGTCATCGGACACCAGGTAGGACGGCTGACCGGCCGGGTCCGGCCACGGCAGGAGGCGACGGGTGCTCACTGCGTCGCCGTCACCCTGCGCAGGGTCGGGCCCGCCAAGACCACATGCCAGCCGTGCGCCCCTGCTTTCGGCGACCCGTAGCGCGTCACGCAGCGATTCGCACAGGCAGCGCCCCGCGCACCGGAGTTCGTAGGTACTGGCTTCCTCATCACCGAGCATTTCGGTGGTGTGACGAAGCACTGCCTCAGCCGCGCTCAGCTGGACCTCCTCCATCTCGTCAGCCAGGAGCGACAGGTAGCTGTTGGTGTCGTCGGACACCAGGTAGGACGGCTGACCGGCCGGGCCCGGCCACGGGAGCAGACGGGGGCGGGTGCTCACAGCGTCACCGCCGTTCCGTACTGCGTCAGGCCGGCGGGGGCCACTTCCGAGTCGTTCGTCCCTTGCCCCTTCGCAGCGCGCTCGTGCGCGAGCACATACGGCCGGACCAGTTGCACGTCCTCGCCGTGCGCCGACCGCCAGACGTAGGGGTCGGCCACCCACCGAAGGGACATCGTCGGATGTTCCTCCCGGCCCGTGGCAGAGCCGGCTACAGCTCGGTGTCCACCGCGAGCCGGGAGCAACAGACGCAGCAACCGTTCGAAGAGGTTGCCGTTAAGGTTCCTCATGTCGACCTGCTTTCACCAGGTTGGCCACGCCCCGGGGTGCCTTCACGCACCGCCGGGGTCTCTTGTCTCGTCAGTCAACGACGGACTTTGGCCATGAGGCAGTGTCCACAGGGGAGTTCATGTGCTCACGGGGGTTCATCCACATCGGTCAGGGGGTTCACGATGGACCCCCGCGCGGGAAATCCCTGTGACAGGATGAACACGTAACGTAGCGCCGGGGGTGGCAGCAGAGCGTGAGCAAGGGCCCGAACCACCAGTTGGCCGCTGTCATGGCCGAGGCCGGAGTCTCCAACAAGGGGCTGGCGAAACGAGTCCGCGACGTGGCGCAGCGGCACGGCGAACACCTCGGCACCACGCACGTCGCCGTGCAGCGGTGGCTGAGCGGCGGCGGTATCCAGCGTCAGACCGCGGCATTCATGGCCGAGGCGCTGAGCGACAAGTTGGGGCGGAAGGTCGCTCCGAAGGATCTCGGCTTGCCCGGCGCGCCGACGGCACCCTCCACCGAGGCAGGCGTCTGCTACGCCGGTTCGCTCACGGAGGCACTGGCCACACTCGACAGCCTCACGCACCAGCGCCCGGAGGACGGGCCGGCAGACGAGGCCCCGCTGTCCGACAGCGACGCACACTCCGCCGCGCTTTCCTGGCTGGTCTCCCGCCCCGATGGTCTTCCCGCGGACACCCCCGGCAAGCGGGTCGGCATGCGGGACGTCGCCGCGATCCGGACCGCCGCCGGGTTCTTCATGCAGCTGGATTTCCAGTTCGGTGGCGGCCACGCGCACAAGGCATTCCGCCACTACTTCCGGGAAGACGTGCTCCCCCTGCTGAGTTCCGGCTACAGCCCCAAGGTCGGTGACGCGCTCTTCAAGGCCGCATCGGAAATGTCGCAACTGCTGGCATGGAGCGCGTACGACGGCGGCAATCACGCCCTGTCCAGCCGCTACATGCTGTCCACGCTGCGCCTTACGCAAGCTGCGGGCGACCGGATGATGGGCGCGCGCATCCTGACCAACATGAGCCATCAGGCGAACTACCTGCGCCAAGTACCCCGAGCCATCATGCTGGCCCGCGCATCGGTGGAAGGGGGAAGGAGTCATGCGACCCCACGCGCCATGGCACTCTTCTCTGTCCATGAGGCTCGCGCGCTCTCCACCGCAGGTGATCACAAAGGCGCCGGCCACGCCATGAACGAGGCGGAGAGGTTCTTCGAGCGGGCCGACACCGGCGACGACCCTGAATGGCTTTCCTACATGGACGAGGCCGAACTGGTCGGCGAGTTCTGCCACTGCTTCCGCGATCTCGGGCAGGGCCCCGAGGCCGTTCACTTCGCCGAGCGCGCTGTGGCACTCACCGACCGGAAATACGCCCGCACGCTGGGCTTCTGCCGCATGGTCCTTGCGCAGAGCCATCTGATCAACGGGGATCTTGAGGCAGCCGTCGCCACCGCAGGTCTCGCGGTCGAAGAGGGGGATGCCCTACAGTCCGCACGCTTTCAACGGTATGTGAGTGATTTCCAAGGCGCGTTGGCCGCGCATGCACACAAGCCCGCTGTCCAACGGTTCAACGAACGCGTGCGGGATGCAGTGGCCCAACTCGGCGACGAGTAACCGAACTCATCCAATAGTCCAGTTGCGCGGTGCGTTTTCGTCCCTGAGCGAGGAGATTCGGCGCGCATACTCCGCCGCTGTCTCAGGGCTCTCGGAAACGTTCTGCATCAGCCACGTCGTCATGTTGAATTCCTGGACCGCCCGCAGCGTGGGGAACCCGTCCCAGGTGCGGAGATCCTGGCCGTAGGAGCTCACGAAGGCCCCGTACTCTTCCGACGTCTGCCATCCCAAACTGTGATGCTCCGTCGCCGTCACCATGAGATCCCACTCCGGAAAGTCGTAGCTGAACCTCTCCAGGTCGATGAGAATCACCTGACCCTTCTGGTCCACCATGAGGTTCTGCACGTGGGCGTCCCCGTGCACGGGCCCCTTCTTCGATGCGAAGTCCAGACCGGCGACACGCTCCTGTAGTTCATGTGCGCGCTTCCGCAGGAATGCACGGTCGTCCTCGGGTATGCCCGCCGCCGTATCGATCCGCCGGTCAGCCCTGTCGAGGACCGGGAAGGACGGCAGACACACGGAGGACGGCACGCTGAGCGCATGCAGATCCCGGAGGACTCCGCCCAGTTCTCCGTAGGTCGCCTTACGGCCCCCACCCTCGATCACGTGCCAGAACGTCACCGGGTGGCCATCGACGATCAAGGGCTGCTCCAGATCATCGACGCTCCGTGTCGCGGGGAAGCCCTCACGCGCCAGCCAGCGCGACACCTGAACCTCGCCCCGCACGGCGGGTAAGTACTCAGTGGATCTTGCGATCCGGACCACCACGGGGCGGGTTGCCAATCTGAAGAGAGCGTTCTCTCCGAATCGGATCAATCGTGCGCGATCACTGTCGAGGCCCGCACGCCGGCATGCCGCTGCCATGACACGCATGGCACTCTCCGACGTGAACCCCTTCCGTATGCTCCGCGCGGCGTCCTGCGGCATGCCCCTGCTCACTCCCCCAGGTCTCGGGAACCTTGAAGCGCGGACCGTCAGGACAGCCGACGGCACGCACTGGACGTCAAGGCGACGCTACCCACGTCTATTGCCGCGAGACGACATCGAGACGGATGATCGGCCATCTGACACGCGGTGGCCCTGAGCGTGTGATCTGAGCGTCTCAAGCGCCGCCGGCCAGACCGGTGCCCGGCCAGCAGCGTGCTGAGCGTGGCCGAACCGCCTGCGGAAGGACCTCAGTCCTCCGCCTTGGCCACACCGACGGGGCAGGAGACCCCCGTCCCGCCGATCGTGCAGTACCCGGCCGGATTCTTGTCGAGGTACTGCTGGTGATATCCCTCGGCCGGGTAGAAGGGGCGGGTGGCGTCGGCGGGGAGGATTTCGGTGGTGATGTCGCCGTAGCCGGAGTTGTGGAGGACGGCGCGGTAGGCGTCGCGGGAGGATTCGGCGGCCTGCTGCTGGGCGGGGGAGTGGGTATAGATCGCCGAGCGGTACTGGGTGCCGACGTCGTTGCCCTGGCGGAAGCCCTGGGTCGGGTCGTGGGACTCCCAGAAGAGCTTGAGCAGGGCGGTGTACGGGACCACGGCGGGGTCGTAGACGACGCGGACGGCCTCGGTGTGGCCGGTGTGGCCGCTGCACACCTCTTCGTACGTGGGGTGCGGGGTGTGGCCGCCCTGGTAGCCGACGAGGGTGGTCCAGACGCCGTCGGTCTGCCAGAACTTCCGCTCGGCGCCCCAGAAGCAGCCCAGGCCGAAGTCGGCGGTCTCCAGGCCCGCCGGGTACGGGCCGAGCAGTGGGTTGCCGAGGACGGTGTGCCGGTCCGGGACGGTGAAGTCCCGCTCCGGGCGGCCCTTCAGCGCTTCCTCGGGGGTGGGGAGATGGGTCTTGAAGCGGGAGAACAGCATCAGGATCAGACTCCAGGAGGGGACGGGCCCGGGGCGGGGACGGCGGACATCGGACAGTACGGAACGGCTACCTCGGAAACGCCGGGGGACGGGCCGGCATTCCGTCGGGGGAGAGGCGCGGCCCCAGGAGAGGCGCGTCCCCGGGAGAGCCGAAGCCCCGGGAGAGCCGAGGCCCCAGGGGAGGTCATCCCGTCCCACAGGCCCGGTGACCCGCCCGCCCCCGACCCGTACGCCCCCGCTGCCGACCCGCCCGCCTACCGCCCCGGCGGCGGAAAGTCCGCCGCCGTGCCGCCCAGCTGCTCCCAGCCGGCGATGGCGCGGGCGCGGTAGGCGGCGTACTCGGCGGCGGGGTTGCGGCCGTAGGACCACGGGACGGCGCCCACGTGGCCGTCGACCAGGCGCAGCTGCTCCATGGCCTCGGCGTAGCGCTCCGCGCGGACCAGGAACCAGACCAGCAGATGCCGGACGTGTGGCGCCATCGGATGGTCCGCGGGCGCCTCGCGCAGCGCGAAGCGGGCACCGTCGATGGCCCGCTCGACCACCGCGCTCTGATAGAGGCTGCTGACCATGTTGGCCTCGGGGAGATGGTCGTAGACCGCGAAGAGCGGCAGCGCCGGCAGCAGGCTCTTCGCCGGGGCACCGGCGGCCGCGCGCTCGGTGAACGCGTCGGCCTCCTTGCGCGAACCGTGCCACTTCTCCGACCAGTACGGGAGCGCGGCGAGATGCGCGCCCATATGTGCCGGCGCGCGCTGGACGACCGTGGACCACAGTGCCTCGTAGTCGGCGGGCCGGTCGTGCAGCCCGCGGGCGACGGCCAGCTCCGTGATGTACGGAATCGGGCTGCCGGGCGCCAGCAGCGCCGCCTCCCGGCAGACCGTACGGGCCTCTTCGAGGATCATCCGGAAGTCCTGCGAGGCGGGGTCGCGCAGCGCCTGGAGGACGAGGAACTGGGCGTGTGTCTGGGCGCCGCCGGGATCCTTGGGCGCCTCCGAGCGCCAGGTACGCAGCCAGATGCCGCCGACCCGGTGCCCGCCGGAGCCCGCCGCCGGGGCACCGCCCTGCCGCTCCGCCGCCTCTTCCTGGGCCAGCTCGAACGCGGCGGCCCCGGCCAGCGTCTGGACCCGCTGCCAGCGGCGCTCCCAGTCGTCGCCGGTGGCCTTCAGCAGCTCGGCCGCCGGCCGCCAGTCGTGGGTGCGGCGCAGCTCCGCCAGTGCGTCCTCCAGCGCCTGGTCGGGTCCCGGCAGCCGTACGTCGAGCTCTTCGAGCGGTACGAAGCCGTAGCCCGCCATCGGGTCGGTGGCCGCCGTCAGGCCCTGCCGGGCCTGCTGGGTGGCCCGCCGGCGCCGCCTCCAGGGCAGGAAGACGACACCGCCGATCGCGAGCGCGGCGAAGAGAACCAGCAGAGCGTCCATGTGGTGTGTCCCGGTCGGAGGGGTGGGGAGGGCGAGAGGGGCGAGTGAGGGGCGGAGGTGCGACGAGCAGGCGAGGGTGGGCGGAGGGAACCCACGTACGACTCCTCGCATATATCCACTATCCAGCCAACCAGAAAGTTCCGAGAATCTCGGCGCGGCGGCCGACTACCCTCGGCAGGCATGAGCGATCAGCGCGACGAGCGCCCCCAACACTTCGAAACTCTCGCCATCCACGCAGGTCAGGAGCCCGACCAGACCACGGGCGCGGTGGCGGTGCCCATCTACCAGGTGTCCACGTACAAGCAGGACGGCGTCGGCGGGCTGCGCGGCGGATATGAGTACAGCCGCAGCGCCAACCCGACCCGTACCGCCCTGGAGGAGAACCTCGCCGCCCTGGACGGCGGCTCCCGCGGCCTCGCCTTCGCCTCCGGTCTCGCCGCCGAGGACTGCCTGCTGCGGACGCTGCTGACCCCCGGCGACCATGTCGTCATTCCCGATGACGCCTACGGCGGAACGTTCCGCCTCTTCGCGAAGGTCGTCGAGCGGTGGGGCGTGGAGTGGTCGGTGGCCGACACCTCCGACCCGCAGGCCGTGCGCGCCGCGCTGCGGCCCCGTACGAAGGCGATCTGGGTCGAGACGCCCAGCAACCCGCTGCTCGGCATCAGCGATATCGCCGTGCTGGCCGGTATCGCCCATGACGCCGGGGCCCGCCTCGTCGTCGACAACACCTTCGCCAGCCCCTACCTCCAGCAGCCGCTGGCCCTCGGTGCGGACGTGGTGGTCTACTCCACGACCAAGTACATGGGCGGCCACTCGGACGTGGTCGGCGGTGCCCTCGTCGTCAACGACGACACCCTCGGCGACGAACTCGCCTTCCACCAGAACGCGATGGGCGCCATCGCCGGGCCGTTCGACGCCTGGCTGGTGATGCGCGGCATCAAGACGCTGGCCGTACGGATGGACCGGCACTGCGCCAACGCGGCCCGCGTCGCGGAGCTGCTGGTCGCGCACCCGAAGGTGACCCGCGTGCTCTACCCGGGGCTGCCCGGCCACCCCGGCCACGAGATCGCCGCCAAGCAGATGCGGTCGTTCGGCGGCATGGTGTCCTTCCAGGTCGCGGGCGGCGAGCAGGCGGCCGTGGACATCTGCAACCGGACGGAGCTGTTCACCCTCGGTGAGTCGCTGGGCGGCGTCGAGTCGCTGATCGAGCACCCGGGGCGGATGACACACGCCTCGGCGGCCGGTTCCGCGCTGGAGGTCCCCGGCGATCTCGTACGTCTCTCGGTCGGCATCGAGTCCGTCGACGACCTGCTGGCCGACCTCACCCGGGCACTGGGCTGACGGATTCCGGGCACTCGGCCGGCGGGATACAGGGCCGGGACCTGGTTCACCACCCCTCCGTCGGAGGGGTGGTGGGGCCGGTGGCGGCCTGCCCGTACGGACCGTCGGCCGTCCGGCCGATACCCGTACTGCCCGCACGCCCCGTACGGATTACCCGTACGGGCGGCGCGCGTCAGGAGGCCGGGTTCGCCGGTGTCAGGGTTGTGGTGAGTGTGGCGAGGGAGGAATTGAAGCGCGTCAGGAGTGTGCAGAACGCGTCCCGTTCTCCGTCGGACCACTCCTGTGTCACCAGGGCCATCAGCGCGCGGCGCGAGGCCCGCACCTCGTCCAGGCGGGAGTGACCGCGCTCGGACAACTGGAGCACCACCGCCCGCCCGTCCTCGGGGTGCGTGTCGCGGCTGACCAGCCCGGCGTCCACCAGCGGCGCGACCTGCCGGGTGACGGTCGAGGAGTCGATGCCCATTCCGGCGGCCAGGGCCTTGACGCCCATCGGGCCTTCCTGGTCAAGGCGGTTGAGCAGCAGATACGCGGCGCGGTCCATGGAGTTGCGCGCCTGTCCGACGCCGCCGAGCCGGCTCTGTTCAGCGCGGCGGGCGAAGACGGCCACTTGATGCTGGAGTGCGTCGAGAAGCGCGGGGTCGGTGTGGGTCGTCATGTCCGAAGAGGTGGGCATGGCCGGGAGCTCGCTTCATGGGGGTAAAAGGGATGGAGGACAGCGTACGCGGCTGTGGCGGGTACCGTACCGGCGGTGACGAATCCGATACCGGCCGGTAGGGCCCCGGAGTCCGGCCCGGTGATCGCCCCGTCCGTCCCGGTACCCGTCCGGGAGTACGGCCCGGTACCCGCCCCGCGGCCGCCCCCGCCCCGCGGTCCGTCCCGCCGCCCGCTCGCCATCCGTTCCGCGGTCCGTCCGCCGGGCGGCCCGTCCGCGGGTGAACTGCGAGACTGGCGGCATGGCCGAGCATCAGCCGCGCACCCCGCACGCGTCCCCCGCGGCCGCGCGTCCGGCCGAGGGCGGCCCGGCCGGCGGCCGGCCCGCTGACGCCCCGACCGCCGGGCTCACGGTCGACGACATCCGTGCGGCGCACAAGATGCTCTCCGGCGTCTCCCGGTCCACCGCGATGGAGGGCAGCCGCTATCTGTCCCGGCTGGTCGGCGCCCCCGTACACCTCAAGTGCGAGAACCTCCAGCGCACCGGCTCCTTCAAGATCCGGGGTGCCTATGTGCGGATCGCCGGGCTGTCGGCGCGGCAGCGGGCGGCCGGTGTGGTGGCCGCGAGCGCGGGCAACCACGCGCAGGGCGTGGCGCTGGCGGCGACCCTGCTCGGTGTGCGCGCGACGGTCTTCATGCCGGTCGACGCCCCGTTGCCCAAGATCGCCGCGACCCGCGACTACGGCGCCGAGGTGCGGCTGTGCGGCCAGGTCGTGGACGAGGCGCTGACGGCGGCCCAGGGGTACGCGCGGGAGACCGGCGCGGTCCTCATCCACCCCTTCGACCACCCGGACATCGTGGCGGGCCAGGGCACCGTCGGCCTGGAGATCCTCGAACAGTGCCCGGAGGTGCGCACCATCGTCGTCGGGACGGGCGGCGGCGGGCTCGTGGCGGGCATCGCGCTGGCGGTCAAGTCGCTGCGGCCGGACGTACGGATCGTCGGGGTGCAGGCGGCCGGGGCCGCCTGCTATCCGCCGTCGCTGGCGGCCGGCCATCCGGTGGCGATCGAGGAGCCGGCCACGATGGCGGACGGCATCAAGGTCGGGCGGCCCGGCGAGGTGCCGTTCCGGATCGTCGACGCGCTGGTGGACGAGGTCCGTACGGTCTCCGAGGACGCCCTCTCCAGCGCGCTGCTGCTGTGCCTGGAGCGGGCCAAGATGGTGGTGGAACCGGCCGGGGCGAGCCCGGTGGCGGCGCTGCTCGCCGACCCGGGGGCCTTCGAGGGGCCGGTGGTCGCGGTGCTCTCCGGCGGCAATGTGGATCCGCTGCTGATGCAGCGGATCCAGCGGCACGGTATGGCCGTCGCGGGGCGCTATCTCTCGCTGCGGCTGCGCCTGACGGACCGGCCGGGGGCGCTGGCGACGCTGCTGGGCGTGCTGTCGGGGACAGCGGCGAACGTCCTCGACATCAGCCATGTCCGTACCGATCCACGGCTCGGGCTGACCGAGGTCGAGGTGGAGTTGCACCTGGAGACCGAGGGGCCCCGGCACTGCGCCGAGGTGACAGCGGCGCTCCGGGCGGCGGGGTACGCCGTCATCGGATGAGGCGGGCCGGGTGCCACCGTGGCGTACGCCCGCGTCGCGCATCCGCCCGCGATGACGTGTACGCGGAAAATCATGACGCGACCTGTATCGCGATGTATCGCGTTTGGCGTAGCATCCCCTTCAGTCACTGCCTCCGGACCGCCGCCGCGCCATGGCGGGCCGTTGCGGATGAATGCCCATAAAGCGCACTTTGTCCGGCAAACGTAATATTCGACCTTGAGCTCACCCAAGCCATGGGAGTACCCCTATGCCAGGTGCCATTTACGCCGAAGGTCTGGTGAAGACCTTCGGCGATGTGCGGGCACTGGACGGTGTCGATCTCGACGTTCCCGAAGGAACCGTCCTCGGAATGCTCGGCCCCAACGGTGCCGGCAAAACCACCGCCGTACGCGTCCTGACGACCCTCCTCCGGCCCGACCGCGGTACGGCCGTGGTGGCCGGTATCGACGTCCTCAAGGACCCCGACGCGGTACGCAGATCGATCGGACTCTCCGGCCAATTCGCCGCCGTCGACGAGTACTTGACCGGCCGCGAGAACCTCCGGATGGTCGGCCGGCTCTACCAGATGAGCGGCCGCGACGCGAAGCGGCGGGCCGATGACCTGCTCGCGCGCTTCCACCTCGCCGACGCCGCCGACCGCCCCGCCAAGACCTACTCCGGCGGGATGCGCCGCCGCCTCGACCTCGCGGCCGCCCTGGTCGTCAGCCCGCCCGTGATGTTCATGGACGAGCCGACCACGGGCCTGGACCCGCGCAACCGCCAGCAGCTGTGGGACGTCATCCAGGAGCTCGTAGCGGGCGGTACGACCCTGCTGCTCACCACCCAGTACCTGGAGGAGGCCGACCGCCTCGCCCACGACATCTGCGTGGTCGACCACGGCCGGGTCATCGCCCGCGGCACCTCCGACCAGCTCAAGGCCCGCACCGGCGGCGAGCGCGTCGAGGTCGTGGTGCACACCCCCGAGCAGCTCGCCGCCGCCGACGAGACCCTGCGCCGCTTCGGCACGGGCGAGAGCACCGTCGAGCCGCTCCTGCGCAAGCTCACCGTCCCGGTGACCGGGGGCGCCAGACTGCTCGCCGAGATCATCCGCGAACTGGACGCCGGTGGCGTGGAGATAGACGACATCGGCCTGCGCCGCCCCACCCTGGACGATGTGTTCATCTCGCTGACCGGCCACGCCGCCGAGGCCGGCGGCGAGGGCGACGACGCGGCCGGCGGACGGAAGAGGGGCCGGCGGAGAGGCGGTGCGCCGACCGAGGTGACCGAGGCCGCCGAGCTCACCGGAGCGGCCCAGGTGGCCGCGGCGACCGGGAAGGAGGGCGCGCAGTGACCACGGTGACCGACGCGGCCCAGGTCCGCGCACCACAGCCACCCGGCCGGACGGGCCGGTCCGTACGCGACTCCCTGGTCGTCGCCCAGCGCAACCTGATCCGGATGAAGCGCATCCCGAATCGTGTTCGCCCGTCTCAGCTAGGTTTCACCTCGGGGATCCGGCGGTTCGCTGCCGGGAAGGAGCAGACGCAGTGAGCACCGTCAACGACTCTCTCGTCATTGCTCAGCGGAACCTGATTCGCATGCGCCGGATTCCCGAGGTGGTTCTGTTCGCGCTGGTCCAGCCGATCATGTTCGTGGTGCTGTTCACCTACGTCTTCGGCGGTTCCATCGCCCTCCCCGGCGCCCCGGCCGGTGGCGTCCAGCCGTACCGCGAATTCCTGATGGCCGGCGTCTTCGCGCAGACCGTCACCTTCGCCACGGCGGGAGCGGGTGCGGGCATCGCGGACGATATGCACAGGGGGCTGATCGACCGGTTCCGGTCGCTGCCCATGTCCCGTGGCGCGGTGCTCACCGGACGCACCCTCGCCGACCTGGTGCAGACCGCCCTGACCCTGGTCGTGCTGGCCGTCGTCGCCCTGCTCATCGGCTGGCGCGGCCACGAGAACATCGGCAAGGTGCTCGGCGGCTTCGGCCTGCTGCTCCTGCTCGGCTACGCCTTCTCCTGGATCGGCGCGCTGATCGGCCTCTCCGTCCGCACGCCCGAGGCGGCCACTTCGGGCGGACTGCTCTGGCTCTTCCCGATGACCTTCGTCTCGAACGCCTTCGTGCCGGTCACCGGCATGCCGTCGTTCCTCCAGCACATCGCGGAGTGGAACCCCTTCAGCGCGACGGTGCAGGCCGCCAGGCAGCTGTTCGGCAACACCATCGAGGGGGTGCCGGCATCGGTGACCGGTGCCTGGCCGATGGAACACCCGGTGCTGGCCTCGGCACTCTGGTCCCTGCTGATCATCACGGTCTTCCGGACCCTGGCGGTACGCAAATACCGCTCGGCCACGGCCTGAGCACGGCACGCGGAGCGGCGGCCCGCATACGCGCGACGGCCCGGAGCACTGGGCTCCGGGCCGCCACGACGGCTGGGTGACGCCGCGGCCTCAGGCCACGTACGGCTGGGCGTCGAGGACCTGCACGGTGGCCCTCTTGCCGTTCGGGAGCTCGTACTCCGCGTGGGCGCCGATCTTCTTGCCGTTCACGCCCGTGCCCAGCGGCGACTGCGGGGAGTAGGTCTCGATGTCCGAGCTCGCGTACTCCCGCGAAGCCAGCAGGAAGGACAGGGTGTCGTCCGGGTCTCCGTCGAACGCGATGGTGACGACCATGCCGGGGGCCACGACACCGGTGGCGGCAGGGGCCTCGCCGACCTTCGCGCTCTGCAACAGCTGGGTGAGCTGACGCACGCGAAGCTCCTGCTTGCCCTGCTCCTCCTTGGCCGCGTGGTACCCGGCGTTCTCCTTCAGGTCACCTTCCTCGCGGGCCGCCGCGATCTTTTCGGTGATCTCGGCGCGTGCGGGACCAGACAGGTACTCCAGCTCGGCCTTGAGCTGGTCGTACGCCTCCTGGGTCAGCCAGGTGACGTTGTCGCTGGTCTGGGTCACAGGTGCTCCTCGTCGGTGCTGGGAATACATCAAACGCCCTACCCGGAAAGGCTGCGCCTTCACAGGTGGGCGAAACCACGAGCCTAACAATTCCGGCACAAAACGGGGAAGAGGAATTTCACAGGGAACGCACAGGGGCGCATCGTCGCAGCTCAGCGGCGACCGCCTCGCGAGCCGCCGGTTCCCGCCCGACGGGCCTGCCGGAGGTGGGCGCAGCCGTGGTGCGGGTGCGCCGGCCGGTCAGTTGCCGCCGGAGGACGAACAGCCGACCAGGACGGCGTTGGTCGCCCGCTTCGTCGTCCGGATGGTGGTCTCGGTGTCCACCTGCTCCGTGCGCTGGTCGATGGTGACGTCCTTGCGGCCCACCTCGGAGCCGTCCCTGGCCTGTGAACGGAGCGTGCAGACGCCGCGGTCGTCCTTGCCCTTGATCACTTCAAGGTGCACCGTGACGGCGCTGTCGGAGACCGCCTCCCACGTGATCACCCGGCCGCTGAGTTCCTGCTTGGCGATGTACGAGGCGCCGGCCCAGCCGACCACGCCGAGCAGCGCGACGCCGAGCACCGAACCGATGATCTTGAGCTTGCGGTCCGCGCGCTCATCGGCGGAGCGGCCGTAACGTCCGTCCGGGAGCCCTTCGCGCACCGCGGTCATGATCATTCCTCCTGGTACGGGAAGCGGGACCGCACCGGTCTTGGGGGGTCCGCTCCCCAGGGAATACAGCGTCCCCCGCTTCGGTCACTATAGGAGGCATCTTCTCCAGCCATTCACTGAGGATCGAGTCTTGACTGAGCAGCTGCGATTGATGGCGGTCCACGCCCACCCCGACGACGAGTCGAGCAAGGGTGCGGCCACCATGGCCAAGTACGTGTCCGAGGGGGTGGACGTGCTGGTAGCCACCTGCACTGGCGGTGAGCGAGGTTCCATCCTCAACCCCAAACTCCAGGGCGACCCGTACATCGAGGAGAACATCCACGAGGTACGGAAGCGGGAGATGGACGAGGCCCGGGACATCCTGGGCGTCAAGCAGGAGTGGCTGGGCTTCGTCGACTCCGGACTGCCCGAGGGCGATCCGCTGCCGCCGCTGCCCGAGGGCTGCTTCGCGTTGCAGTCCGTCGAGGAAGCCGCCGCCCCGTTGGTGAAGCTGATCCGGGAGTTCAAGCCGCAGGTCATCACGACCTACGACGAGAACGGCGGTTATCCGCACCCCGACCACATCATGACCCACAAGATCACGATGGTGGCCTTCGAGGCGGCCGGCGACCCGACGCGGTACCCGGAGGCCGGCGAGCCCTGGCAGCCCCAGAAGCTCTACTACAACCAGGGCTTCAACCGCGCGCGCACCCTCGCGCTGCACGAGGCGCTGCTGGCGCGCGGCCTGGACTCGCCGTACGGCGAGTGGCTGGCGCGCTGGAAGGATTTCGAGCCGCGCGAGCGCACCCTGACCACCTATGTCCCGTGCGCCGACTTCTTCGAGATCCGCGACAAGGCCCTGATCGCGCACGCCACCCAGATCGACCCCGACGGCGGGTGGTTCCGGGTGCCGATGGACATCCAGCGGGAGGTCTGGCCGACCGAGGAGTACGAGCTGGCGAAGTCGCTCGTGGACACATCCCTCCCCGAGGACGACCTCTTCGCGGGCATCCGCAACAATTGAGCCCATGATGAGCGCGACCAGCACCCTCGCCATGACGCACTTCGTCACCCTTGCCGACACCTTCGACAAGGACAAAGTGACACCCGGCGTCCTCGGCTTCATCGTCTTCGCGATCATCGGCGGCGCCGTGTGGCTGCTGATGAAGTCCATGAACAAGCAGATGAGGAAGGTGGACTTCGAGGAGACGCCCGAGGACGGTGAGGCGGTCACCGCCGCCACCGCCCCCAGGACCTCGAAGGCCCCGAAGCCGAAGACCAGCTGAGGCCGGGGCGACCGACGGGAACGCGCGAGGCCGCCCCGACGACCTCGCGCTCCCGCGCGGACAGCGGCTCGGCATGACGCCGAGCCGCCCTGTCCGCGACCCGTCACCCGGCCCCGGTCGGCGCCACCGGCACCCCCATCACCTCGCGCGAGTGCCGGTTCGGAACCATGCCGAGCTGCCATGCCTGCCAGCCGGTCTCCGGTTCCACACCGCGGTCCAGGAGCAGCGCGAACGTCTCCGCGCAGTCCTCCAGCTTCGCATCGCGGGCGGGGTGACCGTCCCGGACCAGCTGGGCCAGCTCCTCCTGCGCGACGGCCGTACCCACCACCGAACCGCCGGGTGAGGCGAACGGCAGCAGCGTGCAGCGCAGGAAACGCGCCCAGTCCTCGCCGCGCCGGTCGCCGTAGCCGGCGAACAGCCGCGCCGCCTCGTCGGCCAGCTCCAGCGCCTGCGCCGCCCGCCCGTTGCCCGCGTCGATGATCACCAGCTCCAGGCACGACCACGCCTCGCCGTGCGCCACCTTGATCCGCTGGAAGTCCTTGCGGGCGTCCTGGAGCAGCTGCCGGGCGAAGCCGCTGTTCCGCAGCGAACCGGTCTGCGCCGCCCGCAGATCGCGGGTCACCCGCCCCGAATGGTGCCGGGCGCACGCCAGACCGTAGCCGTCCTGCATCCGGCTGAACATCGTCCGCGACCGCTCCAGCTGGCGCAGCGCCGCATCGTGCTCGCCGCGCTCCTCCAGCGCCTGGCCGAGGTAGTACATCGTCCACGCCTCACCGCGGGCGTCCTCGTGCTGGTGGTGCAGCGGCAGCGCCTGCCGCAACTGGTCGACGGCGGGCCCCGGATCACCGTCCACCAGGCGGGCGCGCGCCAGCTGCGTCATCGCCCAGGCTTCGCCGCGCTCGTCGTGCGTACGGCCGTAGAGCTCCAGCGCCGACTGGAGCGCGTCCTGCGCCCGGGACACCTCGCCCATCCGCAGATACACCTGGCCGAGCTGGAAGTGCGCCCACGCCTGGCCGTGCACACTCTCGCTCTCCTCGTGCAGCTCCAGCGACTCGCGCAGCAGCTCCAGCGCCTCGGCGAGGCCCGCCCGGTCCCGCTCCACGGCGGCCAGCGCGTGCAGCGTCCAGGCCCGGTCGCCGTGCACCTCGGGCGCGGTCTGCATGTCCAGCGCCTCACGCAGCTTCGCCGCGGCCTCCGTCAGATGGCCCTGCTGCTGGAGCGTGATGCCCAGATCGCGCAGCGCTCGGGCGGCGCCCACCGGATGCTGCGCCTCGAAGTACAGATCGACCACCGACGACAGCGTGGTACGCGCCGTGTCCAGCTCGCCGAGCTGGCGGGCGGCGACACCCGTACGCCACTGCACCGAGCGGACCAGCATCCCCTGGCCGACGGCCCGGGTCAGCTCGTTCAGCTCGCCCAGCCGGTAGAGATCGCCGCGCAGCAGGCAGTAGTCGGCCAGCGCGCCCAGCAGATGCGAGACCGCCTCCTGGTCGACACCCTGATCGGCGTGGCGCAGCGCGGCCGTGATGAAACTGGTCTCGTCGTCCAGCCACTGGAGGGCGGCGTCCAGCGAGGTGAAGCCGTGCGAACCGAAACGGTCGGCGCGGGTGGAGGTGCGCCCGTCGACCAGGCGGATCACCGAGTCGGCGAGTTCCGCGTAGCCGCGGATCAGCCGCTCCTGGGCCGCGCCGCGCTCCGCCGGCTCCTCCTCGTCCATCAGCCGGGCATGCGCGAAACGGTGCACCAGGGCATGCAGGCGGTACCGCTCGCCGCGGACGTTCTCGACCAGCCCCGCCGCGGTCAGCGTCGTCAGCTGCCGCTCCGCCTCCTGGTCCGGGACGCCCAGCAGCGCCGCCGCGGCCGCCGCCCCCAGGCTGGCCCGGCCCACCAGCGCCAGCCGGCGCAACAGCCGCCGGGCCGTCTCCGACTGGTCGGAGTAGCGCAGCCACAGGGCCCGCTCCACCGGCGCCACCGGGCCGTACGCGGCCAGATCGGCGGCGAGCGCGGCGGGCGAGCGCGACCCCAGCGAGGAACCGGCCACCCGCAGCGCCAGCGGCAGCCCGGCGCACAGCTCGGAGATCTCGTCGACGGCCCGGGAGTCGTACGGACCCGTCGCGCCCGTCGGCTCGTCCGCCGCGGCCGTCGCCCGCAGCAACTCCTCGGTGCCCGCCGCGTCCAGCGCGCCGACCGGCAGCTGATGCACCCACGCCTGAAGGTCCGCGGGCAGCTCCAGCGGTTCCCGGGAGGTGACCAGCACCAGACTGTCGGAACGGTCCGGGACCAGCGCCCGCACCTGCTCGGGATCCGAGGCGTCGTCCAGCAGGACCGTCACCGCGAGGCCCGTCAGATGCTGCTGATACAGCTCCGACAGCCGTTTGACGTGCTGCTCCTGGGAGGGCCGCTCGCGGAACAGCAACTGCTCGCGTGGTGCGCCCAGCCGGTTGAGCAGATGCAGCAGCGCCTCCCGGGTGGGCAGCGGCACCTCACCGGGGGTGTCACCGTGCAGATCCACCACACACGCACCGCGGAACTGATCACGCAGCTGGTGCGTCGCCCGCACCGCGAGCGTGGTGCGCCCCGAGCCCGGCGCGCCGTGCAGCACCACGACCGTGGGCTTCGTCTCCGTGCTCGCGCGGGCCGCCTGCACCCACTGGGCGATCTGTGTCAGCTGCGCCCGTCGGCCCGCGAACGGCCCTTCCGCGCGCGGCAGATGGGAGAACGAATGATCCAGCAGGGACCGCTGCCGGGCCGCCGCGCTACGGTCCGTACCGCGCAGCTGCGGTCCCCGGCCGCTCTTCGAGGCGGCCGGTTTGGCCGGCGTGCCGCTGCGGCGGGTCGCCGCCGTCAGCATCCGCTGCTGGTCCAGGAACGGCCGGATGCCGCGCACCTCCAGCGCCGTCAGCCACTGCAAACGCAGCTGCTCCGGGCCGCCCGGCTGGCCCCGCATCCCCGCCTGCCGGTGGGCCGCGGGCCAGTGACCGGCGGTCAGCTTCACGACCGTGGCCGCGCCGCCCGCCACCGCCGCGGCGACGCCCACGGCCAGCGCCGGACCCCCGCCCGCACCGTTCGCGAGGTCCGTGCCGAAGGCCGCCACCGCCGCCACGGCCGTCGCCACCGCCGGGGTGCCCAGCTCCTTGCGGGACAGCCGCTCGGTCAGCGGGCGCTGCCCGGCGGCCGTCTCGTCCAGCGCCCGGACATACGCGGTGTACTCCTCGGCCGCCGTGCCCGCCAGGTCCGGCAGCGCCGCCCGCGCTCTGCCGAGCAGCGTGCCCCGGTCGAGCCGGCCGTCCGAACGCCGCACCTCTTCCTCGACGGCCCGCGTCAACAGCCCTTCCGCTTCGGTCCGGTGACTGTCGCGCAGCTCAGCCAGTGAGCCCGGCATGCGTATCCCCCTTCAGCAGTTCCAGCACATCCAGCACATTCCGTAGATCCAGCATGGTTGGCAGGTTCAGCACGTTCGGTAGATTCGGTAGATCCAGTGGGTCTTGTCGGTCCGGTCGGTCCAGCAGTCCGGTAGATCGAGCAGGTCCAGCAGGTCCAGCAGGTCCAGCAGGTCCAGCAGGTCCAGCAGTTCAGTAGGTCCGGTGCGTCCGGCGGCGCCGGAGGTACCGGGCGGTGGTGCGCACGGTGCGGGCCGACACGCTCGGGCCCGCACCGTCGCGCTCCCGCACCCGTACCCGCTCCGGCGGTGATCGCCGCCGTACGACAGTGTTCCGCTTCCGCGCGAATTCCGGCAGGGCTGTGGATAACTCCCCTTCACTCCCGGCTCCCCGCTCCCCGCCGTCCGCCGGGAGAGGACGGCCCCATACCGAACCGCCTGGCTCATGAGACTTCCCCGTATCTGCGCCAGCACGCCGGCAACCCGGTCGATTGGTGACCGTGCTCCACCGCGGCGTTCGAAGAAGCCCGGCGGCGCGGCGTACCGGTGCTGCTCAGCGTGGGGTACGGCGCTTGCCACGGGTGCCGGTGAACTCGCAAACCAGTAGTCCACGGCTCTCACATCTCTCTGATGATCACGCGGCTTCCGCAGAGCTTCGACCAGTCGTCACGGTCGAAGGTCAGGACAACGACGGGGCCGGCGCGTGGAGCGCGAGTGCGGCGACGAGAGTGTCGATGACGTACTCGTGTCCGTGTAGCCCGCCTGCGTCCCGAAGCAGCGCTACCGCAATCAGAGAGTCCTCCTGGCTGACCGGTTCTACCTGTAGCCGGAAGATTACCCAGTTCAACCGGGCCGGACCGGCCTTCCCCTACGCTGCTTCGACGATGGTCAGCACGGACACGGACACGGACACGGACACGGACACGGACACGGACACGGGTACGGGAACGCCGACCTGCCGGGAGGCCTCGATGCGAGCCGCCATCCTCGGTCATTGCGCAGGAGCAGGGCGAGTGCCTCGGGCGGGCGGGGCGCTCCTTCACGCAGCGCCCTGTTCGATGTCTCGGGCGTTCGCAATCCGCGGTCACCCGGGCAAGATGTGCTTCCCCCGATCGCTTACGCCGGAAGGTGAGCTGTGCCTCCGCAGCCAGCAGCCCGGCGTCGACCAGGTCCGAAACCCGTACCCGTCCCTCGATCGGATAGGCGGCCCGCCCGGGAGATTCCTCCTTGCCGCCCGATCAACCTCCGTGTCGGGCCAACAGGGAATCCGGAACGGTCGACAGGATCGCGGGTTCCTGGAGGCCGCGATGGGCCAGGTGGAGATCCTCGCGGGCACGGGTACAGAGCACCAGGAAGCGCAGGCGGGCGTCGATGCTGGTCGGGTCCTCCGCGTAGGCGTCCAGATCCGGCACGAAGACGCTGTCGAACTCCAGTCCCTTCATGCTGGCCGTGCTCACGATCTTGATGGGGCGTGCCGAGAAGTCGATGGTGTGCCGGTGGCGATCGTTGTGGACATAGGCCTGGGTCTGATCCGCCAGTCCCACGTGGGTGAGCCTGCTCTGGATGTCCCGTACCAGGAAGGTCGACCTGCAGATGATTCCGATGGTCCAGCCCCGATGAGCGTTGAAGTACTGGGAGACCCCGGTGACGAGATGGTCAAGGGAGGGAATCCTCATGACGACAGGAGTGCGGCCGATGCGCGCCGGCAACGGGATCTCCTCGCGGGTTTCGATGCGGAACTCGGCCGCCAGCATCGCGATCTCTCGACTGTTCCTGTGGTTTTCCGGCAGTACGAGTGGTTCGGCCTCCGCGGCGAGTGTTCGCCGTATCTCGGACAACGTGCTCTGTTCGTCACCGATGCGCTGGTTCTCGTCCGCGAACACTGTGACATCGACGCCGAGGACATGGCACAACTGGTAGAAGCCGAGAGGGAGGTTCTGCCCCTCGTCGATCACCAGATGAGTGGTCGTTCCCACGTTCCGGAGTATGCAGTCGCGCTGCATCGTGATCCAGTCATAGCTCCGCTCATACAGGTCGGCCCGCGGGGGGATGGCTTGGAAGTGTGCGCGCCAGAAGTCCCTGGTCCACTGTTCACAGGTGGTGATGCCGACCGCCTCGGTGAGATCCGGGGCCAGCTGTGCGAGGTACTGATGCAGCAGGTTGAACCGCGTGACGAGGACGACGTCGCGCCCGGCAGTTGCCAGGGCCCAGGCACGATAGACGGCTGTCACGGTCTTTCCCCCGCCGGGCGAGCCCGTGACGACGTGACATCCGTGGAACGGCAGGTCGATGACTTTCTGTTGCTCGATTCCGAGCTCCAGCAGGGAGGGGATCCTCATGAAAGACCCACGGTCTCGACCGACTCCTCCAGCGCGGCGCGGAGGGTCTCCTGGAAGAAGCCCGGAACCTCGTTGTCGCCGATCAGCAGCGTCCTGTCGAGGATGGAGTTGTCGATCTCGCAACAGGTCTCGGGGAGCAGAGTGCAGGCATGGCAGGCGGCGCGGTTGAGGTTGGCCAAGGAACGACCGGTCGAATCGGCGCACAGAGGGTCCTGTGAACACCATTGCGCCGATTCGAGCAGGCGGATCAAGGTCTCGGCGAGGTAGGGGGACTGGCCCTGGCGGACGAGTCCGCCCAGTGTTCCTTCGGCGTCCCCGGCGGCCGTGTAGACGAACACACCGGCCTGTGGCGGATGCCCGCTGCCCGGTGAATGGCTCCTGGCGTAGACGCGTTCCCGGAGTGAGGCCGCGTTGTACCCGCTGTCGTAGGAGAGCTGCCGGATGAAGTGGTGGGCCAGGGTGTGCAGCATCACGAATCGCGGGAGAAGCGCCGGGCCCGACTTGGTCCTCAACCGGTCGGCCTTGAAGGAGGCGTTCAGATCGCGTTCGATCCGGCGCGTCCAGTCACGAACCGACGGAAGGCTTTCCCAGGAGCTCAGACGATCTTCGTCCACGGCGATGAAGATTCCCTCGCCGTAGGTTTCCACGGCGGGCAGCCACTTGGCCCGGCGCGCCGTGTTGACCGATATCAGACGGCCGCCCTCGCCCTCGTCGCCCGGAGTGGGCTCGTAACGCGAGAATCCCTCCAGTGCTCGGACTTCGCGTACTCGATCCGCCACGACCACGGTGGAGATTGCCGTGGCCAGTTCCCGCATCGAGCGCGGGGCGGTGTGGTCGATGCCGAGAAGGGTTCGGCGCACGGAGAACGTTTTCGAACCGGCGACGGATTCCGGGGCGGAAAGAGCTGCCCATTCGGCGATGCTGAGGTCGTCGTCCGGGCTTGTCGACGGCTTCGAGGCGGCCTCGTCGGCTGTGCGGCGCCACACCGATTCCACGAACTCCACCGAAACATCGCACTGTACGGCGATGATCTTTTTGAACTCGCCGGCGAGGGGGCCATCAGGAGCGCTGGTGAAGTCCGGCCAGAGCTTGTTGTCGACGACCGTCTGGATGAGCTCGTCGCCTTCCGGCAGGCCCGCGGGCGCGGGGATGTCGATCGCCGAGTGCGTGACCGGGAAGTACACATTGGACGCGCCGCGCTGAACCGCCTGCGGTGTTTCCTCGCAGGCATCAGCTTCATCGTCCTCGTATTGCCAGGGATGAGTGCCGGGGCATTGCTTCTGCAACTGCTTGAGGATGTTCTTCTGACTGATCCCGGCCAGACTGCGGTCGGCCCGACAGGCGTCGCAGACGACCCGCAGGGCTTCGAGGCCGGACGATTCGGGGGTGGCGACGAACCGGAGTCGACGGACCTGGCACTGGCGTTGATCACGGTTCTCGCTCTGCGAATGCGCCCACCGGCGCCAGTCGATGTCGGCCATGTGGCCCGCCCGACACACCTGGATGAAACGCATCGGGGCCAGCTGCGGCCTACCGGGGCAGCGCTCGCACGTGGGGTTCCTGTCCTTTGCCTCGAGCTCCGTGCGCCAGATTTTCATCTCCCTGCACTGGGGACAGAACAGCCATTTGGGGAACCGTACGTACGAAGGTCCGCTCCGGGAGGCGTAGGCGGCCTTTCCGGAAGGAATGACGGGGGCCGAGCGGAAATCCTCGACTCGGAGCTTTGCTGCGAGTCGAGGCGAGTCCACTCGTTCGGCAGTCCTGGCCCAGCTGCGAATATCGGCGGCCACGAATGATTCGCCGCGGAGGTCGATGATCCCGCCGACCCCGAAAGGAACAATGGTCTGCGTCCTGCGGACCTTACGGCGAATATCCTTCATACTGTTCACGCTCCCCTGACGACGATGAGGCACTCGCGGTCGACGTTGCGCATCGATTGCGGCGTCTCCCACAGACCTTCCTGCTTGCCGAAGTCGGTGAGGAGCGAGGTGTGCGTTCTCCCCTGGGACTTGTAGTAGAGGCGTTTCCCCTCGCCACGCGCGATTTCCGCCTCCTGCGTCCATTCCTCGATCAGGGCATCCAGTTGCGTGGCCGTGGTGTCGGCCTCGTCGGGATCGGCGCGCCGCACGTGATCCACCACGAGTTTCCGGATCTGTGCGACGGCGTCCGTGTGATGGAGGATGTCTCCTGCTTGGTTCTCCGCGTCGAGTCCGGCCCCGTGTCGCATGAGAATGGTGAGCACCGCATGCAGAGCTCGGTCGCGGGAGGGCAGGGACCACGGTGTGACGCTGGTGGGCTCGACATGCCGGTAGAGCGAACGGTGATAGACGCCGAACGACTCGTAATGGGAACGGTCGCGTGGTTTGGTCGAGCGGAACAGTGTGACGATCAGTCCGGGCACGTGGCGTCGGCCGACACGGCTGGTGGCCTGGATGTACTCCGATGTCGTCTTGGGCTGTCCGTTCATGATCATGAGGCCGAGTCGTGGAACGTCCACGCCCACGGAGAGCATGTTGGTCGTGGCGAGGAAGGAGACACTGCCCCGTTCCTTGAATTGCTTTCCCAGACGTTCGAGGAGTCGTGGTTGGTCGGCTCGGGGGATGTTGCTGGTGAGCTCGACGACCGAGCCATCGCCCAGCTTGCGGCGCCGGGAATGGTCCTTCGTCAAGTGCTCCAGGCGAGCCGGAATGTCGTCCCTTGCGATGGTGACGGTTCGGCCGAGCTCCCGCAGGCTGTTGTGGTACGCGACCATGGTCCAGTACGCATCGCGCAGGACGTCATCGTCACCGAGCTCCATCGGCGCCTGCAACCCCGCGGCACCCACATGGACAGTCGCCGTCGAGGCCGTGTGCCCCTGTGCCATGACACCGACGTACAGACGTCCGGGTTTGTCCTTGTCGGGTGAAGCGAAGTACGAGTGACCGGCTTTGAGCCCCGCCGGGGGGAAGAGCTGTACGGGGCGGCCGTAGAGGCCGCGGATCTGGTCCTGCGAACGTCGGATCGTCGCTGTCGAGGCGATGACTTTGGGTGGTGTGCCTCCCCAGGCGCACAGTTCGAGGACAGCCGACTCGTAGAGGCCGACCGTTGTCCCCAGAGGGCCGGCCAGCAGGTGCAACTCGTCCTGGATCACCAGCGAGGGTGCGAGCCTGCCGTCTGCGCCGAAGAGGCGCCCCGCCTCCGGCTCCCACGCCAGCCGCGCGAACTTGTCGACGGTGCCGAGCACGAAAGTCGGGGGGTCCTTGTAGATCTGCTGGTCCACGACCGCCACCGGGAGCTGCTTGTGGAAGACACAGGTGCTGCGCGGACAGAAGAACGAGGTGCTGACCCCGTCGGCCCGGATACCGAAGTCCCGTTCCCGGCCACCCCGTTCCGGGACGATCTCGGTGCCGCACCACGGGCATCGTTCCAGCAGAAACCGATCATCCGGCTCGATCATCTGCTTCAGGCTATCGAGTTCCACCTCCGCGGTGGCGATCTTGTTCGGTGTCGTCTCCTGGCCGACCCAGAGTCCGATGGAGATGGGCTCCTCACCCAGATCCTCGGGCAGCGGGCCGTCCTCTCCGGCCCTGATGTATTCGAGGGCACAGATCGCCGTCGCCGTGCGCTGGAACTGCTGCGTGGTCAGCAGGCTGAGGGTGTATCGGCTCAATACGGCCGTGCCGCCCCCATTCGCGCCGAACCGGAGCCGGCGCAAGAGGATCTCGAAACAGGCGGTGAGCAGATAGGTCTCGGTCTTGCCGCCACCCGTCGGGAACCAGATGAGGTCGACCGTCCGCCGGTCCTCGTGCCCGGGATTCATCAGACTCTCGACCACGAGCAGAAAGTAGGCGAGCTGGAACGGGTGCCACGCGTAGTCGTCGGCAGGTTCGGCCAGCTCGATCAGCTCACTGTTCCTGCGGCGACGGCTTCCCGCCAGTTCTGGGCGGCTGTGCAGCATCTGGAGTGCCATGGCCCGGTTGGCCAGGCGGAACGCCTCGCGCGCCTTGCCCGCTACCGGCGTCGATGCGGTAAGTGCCTCCACGCCGGCGGTCATGCGGTCGAGTGCGGCGCCGATTCGACAGAGGAGGCGCGTGGCGGGTGCGGCTGCCCACGGCCGCAGGGACTCCGCCTCCGATTGCTGGGTCTCGAACCACTTGCGATATCCGATGATGAACGAGTGCAGTCCGGCTCGGAGGTCGTCCACTGCCAACTCGGGCCGTGACAGGTAGGCGAGGTTGAGCACCGGCAGATCCCGGGGTCCGTCGGGTTTGATGTGCTCGACCACCTGCCGGGGCATGACCTGTGCTCGCACGGTGGTCACCCGGTTGGAATCGTCGTCCCATTCGACAGCGCAGCCATGCCCCACGGCTCTGGTGACGATGTGCCGATACTGGACGCGAAGTTCCTGCTCTTCCTCATCACGACTGTTCAGACGAGTGCTCGGGTACTCAAGGACGGTGCCGTCCTTCGTCGTCGCCCGGAGTTCTACCTGGAAGAGCATCAGGTCCCGGTCCTTGTGCCGGCTCTCCTCCTCCTGGTGCTCGTTGGCCAGTACGCAGGTGACGAGATGCCCGTTGCCGAAGGCGCGCCATCGGACATGGAGACGACCGTGTCCGTCCAGGCAAGGAATCGGGGTCGGCATCCCGATGTCGATGGTCTTCGTCGTGGAGAGGCGTGGTTGCCTCCGCCAACTGCGGCGCCCGCCCTCGCGGATCGTCAGGTAGCGGGAGGCCTCGCAGGACACCTCGATCCGGCGGGCGTTGGTGAAGAAGGAGAAACCGAGAGATGACGGAAGCCAGGCATTCGCCTCGGCCACGGGATCTTCGGCGAAGCCGTCCTCCTCCCCGCTGCCGGCCGCTGCCTCGTGGAAGCCCTCCTCGCCCTCCTCCTGTGTGTGCTCCAGCATGGAGGTCCCGCGCGGATACAACGTGCCCATCAGGTAACGTCGGTCGGGCGGGTCGACGAGGGTCTCCTCCTCGTTCGGGCGGGGGCCGACCAGCTGTCGGTGCAGGTAGGCCACATACTCGTCGCGATGGGCGGAGAGCCGCGATGCGAGGTCGTTCATCTCAGGCCCCCGTTTCGCTGCAGTGCGGCCGTGCCCAGGGTCGTCAGCTTCTTCCGGACGTTCGGGTGGCAGGAGATCCAGAGCTGGGCGCGTGCTCTGGTCCAGGCGACATAGATCGCATCGAGCCGGCCCTCCAGGTGCTCGGGTTCGAGGTCGATCAGACAGACGACGTGGCTCTCATGGCCCTTGAAATCGGCGATCGACGACCAGGTGAGCCGGTGCCTGGTGCGTTCGGACCCGACGACGTCGGTGAAGCGTTGGATCTTGGACGCACGTTGTGACAGACGGGCCGAGCTCATCTCCCAGTTGCCGGAAGCGGACAGCAGCGTGATGTCCCGCAGCGAGACATCCTGCTGCACGAGTTCGTTCACATAGGTATCCAGCAGGTTGGCCTCGTGCCGGGCATCCTGCGGGTAGACGAACCGGGCCGGGTCCCCCTCGCCGGCAGAGGCGATACCCAGGTCGGCTCCGGTGAAGAGCTGGACCTGCTTGACGATCTGTACGGTGTTGCGACAGTTGCGCTTCATAGGTCCGTACACGGAGCCCAGCGGGCGCAGGTAGTCCCAGGCCTCGGAGCTGTAGGCGTCCGGAGCCAGCACTTGGTTGTTCTGATCCAGCATGAAGATCCAGCGGCCTTCCTCGAGGCCGCCCGAGACCAGTTCCTCCAGGACGCCGAGGCTGTCGAAGGTCATCAGGTCCTGGGCCTCGTCCACGATCACGTGGTCGAAGGCGCGGTGCTTGACCTCGTCCAGTCGGTCGAAGGGCAGGACCGTGATCGCATCGTTGGCGAGGATTCGAGTCATGTGCCTGGCCAGTGTGCTGCTCGCACAGGTGAACAGGACACTGCCGACGACGGACTTGCGGCGAGCCGCCTCGGCAGCGAGAAACGTCTTGCCCGTGCCCGCGCCTCCGGTCCAGATGAGGCGAGGGTTGGACTCCGACTCGTCGAGCCTGTCCATCTGTTCGCTCGTGAGGCGCTCGAACGCGACGTCGAGATCCGTCAACCGCGACTGCAGATTGGGCACAAGATCGAAATCCGGGCGGATCGCGTCGAGCATCTTCTGCCGAACACTGCTCGGGACGGGGGTCTGTCCCCACCTGTTGCGCCCTAGCCAGAAGCGGGTGGTCCGCTCGATGCCCTGCGCCAGCCCGCGGCCCCCGTCGTAGGCCGTGCGCCCCAGGTACTGCTCGGGCTCGAATTCGGTTGTGCGATCCAGATCGATGTCCGTGGTGATCACGAGGTATCCGCTGGGGACTCCCAGGTCCCTGAGGTCGCCGATCAGGGTGCCGAGCTTCCGCTCGAACTCGTGCATCCCGCCGCTGGCCTGTGCGAAGGGACTTTCCTTGGGCCCGTCTTCATGACCGGCCGGTCCGTAGTACCACTTCCCGTCCTCCTGCACGACCCGGCCGCCCTTGACCTCGATGAAGAGGAGGATGTCGGGAGCGATGACGACGAAGTCGATCTCACCGACACGCTTCGTGCGATGCCGGCCGAGATGGACCGAGTGCAGCGCGACGCTTTGGTGGTCGGGGATTGCCTTGAGCGCCGCGAACACACTGCGTTCGGCCCGGCTCCTGGTACTGCTCGAGATCTCGCTCGGGATGATCCGCATCAACTCTCCCCACCGTCACGCCAAAACATCTTCAACATACCGAGTCCCGGGGCTTCAGGCTGCGGCGCCCTGATGAAGAGGCGCTGGCAGGAGCGGCCCGATGGATGATGGACTACGAGCCGACACAAGTGTGAAGCAGCTGCAAAGGCGCGGTGATCATGGAGTGGGGGAGTGTGTCCGGTGAACGGATGGATGGTGCCGGCCGGGACCTGCTCGTCCGTCTCGTTCGTCGATTCGCGACCGAAGGAGTCGACCACAGGTCGGCCCTTGCGCATGTGGTGAAGGCCGCGAGACTCGACGAGGCCGGGGCCCGGGTTCTATGGGAGGCCGTCGAGGGGGAGCACGTACGCCTCGATGCGGGACCGTCGTTCAGGTCCGGCACGACCGTCGACCGCGGGGCTGTTCCCGACGAGGATCGTGACGCCCTGGACTTCCCCGAGGCGGAAGAGGCCGAGGAAGCTCCGGACCTCGTCGAGTTCCGGGGCACGGTGCGGATCTACGACCTGGAGGCCGCTCGTGGCACGGCACGATGTGTGCTCGAAGCCGATCGCCGGCGACGGGATCCGAGCCGATGCCTGCTCAGTGCGGAGGAAGAGGTGGGACTCGTCCTGCTGTTCCGCGGAACCATGACGCCGGCGGAGGAGCTGCCCGACCGATACGTGGCGAATCTTGCGCGAGACTGTGAGGCGTACCGGGCGTTTTCCGCGATGCTCGTCCATAATCAGCGGTTGGTCCACCGGATCGTCAACAACTTCGGGTACCGGGACCATCCCGATTACGAGGACCTCGTACAGCACGGTATGCGCGGCCTGATCCGTGCGGTGGAGAAATTCGACGTCTCCCGGGGCTACAAGTTCTCCACGTATGCCACCTGGTGGATTCGGCAGCGCATCTCTCGTGCGATCGCCGATGAAGGATCGATCATTCGAATCCCGGTGTACCTTCGGGCCGAGATCGAGAAGGTGCGGAAGAAGGAGCGGGAATTTCTTGCGCGGGGTGGAAATCCAAATGTTGACGATCTTTCTTTGGCTTGTGACCTGCGTCCTGAGAAAGTGACTGAGTGCCTCCGCCTGAGTCGCCGGGTTGTCTCGCTCGATCAACCCGCCGGCGAGAACGTGACTCTCGGGGAGCTGGTCGTCAACGACCTCGGAGTCGTACCGGGGCCGGAACAGGCGCTGCGGCCGATATTCGAGAGACAGGAGATCTACCAGTGGTTCGATGCATGCGGTCTCACAGTGAGGAAGCGTGAGATTCTGCTGCTGCGACACGGATTCGTCGATGGGCGATTCTGGACGCTGGAGGACATCGGCATCAGGTTCGGCGTCACACGCGAACGCATTCGGCAGATCGAGCGCCAGGCGCTGACGGACATCAGGATCTTTCTGGGCCTCGAACCGGACGATGCCGCCGCTGAACGACGTCGCGAGAAGGCGGCTCGCCGGCTTGCCCGGGAGACCGCCGAAGGAACCGCGCGTCGCAGGAATCAGGGAAATCGAGCAGAATCGGGTTCCGTTGCCTCGCTGCCGAAAGGTGGGGCAGGCATACGGGAGACAGAGAGCAGTTCCAACAGAGGAGAGGAAACGGTGGCCTCGAAGGAGACCGAGTTCGACCTGGGAGCGACCGAGCAGGAGGCGTCGGTCAGGTGGTACCACCGTCCCGGACACGACGACGGTGGGCGGGAGTTCGGGAACGCGGCGGCCTTCGCCTTCGAGGCCGACCTGGAGGTGCTGGCGCGTGAGGCGACCCAGAACAGCCTGGACGAGCGCGACAGGCGGAACGACCTCCCGGTCAGGGTTCGTTACACGCTGCACGAACTGACCGGTGATTCTCTTGCCCGGTTCCGCAGCGCGATCCGCTGGGACGACCTCCAGCCGCACTATGAAGCGGCCGCCGCGCAGGACCAGAAAGTCGGACGTGTCATCAGTACGGGCTTGCGCGAGATGGCCGAGCGGGATCGGTTGGTACTTCTTCGCATTGACGACTACAACGCCCATGGCCTGACCGGTGACGACTACGAGGACGGCCGGTTCGCGGCGGTGGTCCGACGTCAACTCGACAGCCACAAGTCCGATGTGTCGGCCGGTGGGTCGTACGGTCTGGGGAAAGCCACCTTGTGGGCCACCAGCCGTTTGGGGCTCGTACTCATGAATTCGACGCTCTCCGAACCACACGAGGGGTGTACCCGGCGTCGATTGATCGGACGGCTCGATCTGCCCTGGCGGGAGGTGGACGGCAGGAGATTCGCCGGTCCCGCCTGGTTGGGGCGGCCGGATCCTGGGGCGGAGAACGCGGAGGTCGTCCGCTCCTGGTGGGCGGACGAAGAGACGGCCGAGGGCTTGCATCTCACCAGGGAGGGCGATGAGCCCGGCACATCCTTCTTGATTGTGGGAGCCCATGATGTGGCCAGCCTGGCTGAGGCCGGGCAGGATCACGAAGGCGATGCGAGCGAGGACGAGGACAGCCTGGAGCGCATGCATCAGCGACTTGTCCGCGCCCTGGGGCGCAATTTCTGGGCCGCGATGACATCAGGGGGAGAGCGTCGGCCCTTGCTGGAGGCGTCCGTGCGGACGCTTCGCAACGGTGTGGAACACATCGAGGAGGAACGGGTGGACCCGCAGGTGCATCAGCCTGCTCGCTCGCGCGCTCTTCAGGCCTTCCTGGCCGGGACCACGGTGGATCGTCTCACCGAGGTGGGCCAAGTGGCTCTCACCACGGTGCGGTTGAAACTCCCTGAGCGCGATGGGATCGCCGGTACGGCCGGTGAGCATCGGGCCGTACTCCTTGTCACCGAGGCCACGGACGCCGACGGCAGGATCAATCACGTGACCGCGATGCGCGGCAATCGCATGACGGTCAGGGCCAGTCGGGTACCCAATCTCCCCGTTGGGACGAACCCTTTCCAGGCCGTCCTGCTCGCAGGCCGAGCGGCAGGAGATGACGCGCCCTTCGCAGCCGAGGCCGAGGAGTTCCTGAGAACCTCCGAGCCGCCGGAGCACAACAAGTGGAGCCAGACCGAGGAGCTGAGGATGCGCTATTCGCCGTCGGCCCATCGGCGGATCGCGGCGATGACATGGGAGATCAACAAGGCGGTGCACCAATTCGTGGCAGTCTCCAAGAAGGAGAAGTCCGGTGGCACGAACAAGGTGAGCAAGCGACTCAAGATTTCGGGCAAGCCGGTCGCCAAGGTCAGGGGAGCGGCCACGCCTCCGAAACTGGATGAGCTGTCAGCCGTGATCGACTCCTCCGGCGCGTGGCAGATCACCGCGGTGGTCAAGGTGGCGCCCGGAAACCAGTCCTGGGCGATGAACCCCGTTGCCAAGCTGGAAGTGCGCTCCGGCCCGCGTCCGTCGGTTGGATGGGCCGAGCTGGCCGCAGTCAGCGACTGCGAACTGGTCGACGGTGTACTGCATTTCGCGCCAGGAACACGCCGTGCCGTCTTCCGGGGAGTCACCGACGTGTCCACCCACCCGGTACGGGCGACGCTGACCGGCCTAGTCGTCGAACTTCAGGAGAACAAGGAGGCCGTCGCGTGAAGGTCTACCCGTACCCCCGGCTGACCGGCGCGGTGACGGCCCGGGTCACGGCAGTCCGGTTGCGCGGGCCCGGCGACAGCCGTGAACAGCTGGACTCCCGGGGCTGCTCGGTGGTCGAGCAGGTCGTGGCACTCGGCATGGCAGAACGCGACGACTGGCAGACGGCCAGGCTCGCGGTGACGGCGACCGTACCCTCTCGTGAGATCGAGACGAAGGGCTGCTGGTCCGATGTCGCGGTCGTCGCTGTTCTGACGGAGGGGATCACCAACACCCGTACCGTGACCCGACTGGAGCCCCGCTCGGAGGGTGACCGGGAATGGACCGGGGAGATCGAGGTCGACCGGGACGATCATGTGGATCGAGCGTCCCTCGTCGTGCATGTGGTGGCAACGGTGGAGGGTGTGGCGGGTCGGGTCATCGGTTCCACCGACCAGGAGTGGTTGATCGATGTGACGTCCGATGTTCCGCTCAGGGACCGCCAACTCGAAGTCAGCACCGTCAGCTTCGTCCGTGGTGCGGAGTGGCTGCGGAGCTTCCGGGACGCGCCCTGGATAGTGGACACCTCGGGGCGGATGCCAGCCGTACGTCTGAACTCGGATTTCGAGGGCTTTGCAGCGCTCGTGCAGGAACCGGGCTCGAAGATGGAGAGCATGGTGAGCGAGATATTGCTGGCCCAGATGTGCGCCGATGTCTGGACCGCAGTGTTCCATACGGCGATCGGTGACCTGGAGATCGAGGACGACGGAACGCCGCTCTTCCCGCCCGACTGGCGTGGGGCGGTACTTCGGGAGATGCTCCCGGACGTCATCCCCGGACGGTTGGAGGAGGATGCTCTCCGCGAGGTGCACACTCGGCGCACGGGCGAGGGGAGTTGGACGGATCTGCAACCGCGCATCCAGTACGCCGCCGCTCGGCGTGCCGAGATTCCCAGGGCATTGGCCTCCACTGTCCGCGACATCGAACGATTCGAGCAGGAGACCCACGCGTGACGTCCCGACCCGAGCACCTGCCGGAGCGACTGGCTCTGATCTCCGATGTGCAGGCCGCCGAGTTCCTCTCCGCAGGGTTGCTCGAGGGGAACGATGACGTTCCGTCCATCGGGCTGAACAAGGTTGCCGAGCCCCTGGCGGGTGACGATGCGCGACTGGAACTGCATCGCGTCCGGGACCTGATCGATGACGCGCTGAACAAGTTCCGAGCCGAGCGCCCCACCGTAGCGGACGCCTGGCTGGCGCCGCGACTGCACGAAACTCTCCGCCTGACGCGCAGGGAAGCCGCCGAGAAGGGATTCTGGACGTATATGGCCCTCGGAGTTGCGCCGGACTACGTCGTCTGGCGGCACCTGCCCGAGCCGAAGGCCGACGGTTCGCGCGTACGCGTGGCCCGCGACAGGTTCGTCGGTCCGCACTCCAAGCAGTCGTTCGCCAGGCTCTGGTGGGCGGCGGAGCTCTTCCGGGACGGCCCGGACTACCGACCCGTAGTCGTGGCCTGTGGCAATCAGGACATGCTCAACTCCGCACTTCGGCTGGACGTCATCGATCACCGCCCGACCGCTCAGGCACTCGTCCGGCTGCTGGAGCGAGGAACCGTGCGCACCGGTCGAGAGGTCAACGCCCTGACACCCGCGGTCAACGCCGCTGCTGCGACCCTGATGTACGACATCGTCGCCCCGGACGTGGAGCGTGACGGCGAGGCCCTGCGAGACTGGATCGCGGGGGCCGCATCAGCCCTTCCCTCCCCCTGGAACGGACTTCCCGAAGGCCCGGAGGAGGAGCGAGTCCCAGAAGACGCGGTGCAGAGCCTGGTCAGCCACTTCGAGGAGCTCTTCGCCGACGCGCCGGTCAGGGGGCGGACTTCCGAGTAGTCCGAGTGGCCTTGTGCCCGTCCTGGGGGCACCGGCTCTGATCACCGCATCCGATGGCGCGCAGCTCATCGGCAGTGGTCCCGGGGACGGTCGGCCAGGTCGTCGAACGTGCCAATTCGTTGTTGGAGGGAGCGGTGCCGCGCAGTGCCCTGCTGAGTACGTGCATGCCGAGCCGGGGCGGTACCGCATTGCCCACCTGCTGTGCCTGGTCTTTTCCCGACCAGGGGAAGTTGTGTGGGAAGGTCTGCAGCACTCCGGATTCGGCGATGCTGAAGCGGTCGGACCTTTCCGCTTCGTAGTCCGCCTCGCTCCTGTACACCTTGTTCCGGGAAACCTTGCCGGTGACCGTGAAGGCAGGTTCGGAGGACAGGCGCCGGCCTCGGTTCTTCGGATTGCCGTTCGATCCGTAGTTCGAGACGACGAAGAACTTCGTTCTGCCTCCGGTGCGGAGCCGGGAGATGTCGATCGACGACCCCTTCAGGGCGCTCGCGGCGTCGAGCGCCTCCGCCATCGACAGCCAGCGGCGCTCGGCTGCGGAGCCGGTCGGAAGCATCTGGGCCTGAGCGGCATTGCCTCTTCTGCGATGTACGTCGAAGGGCAGGTGAGTCGCTTCGGGCCGTTCGACGGCTCCGGATCCCACGAGCCGGGCCACGAGTACGGCGCGTGTGCGCGTCTGGGGAACCCCGAACTGCTCGGTCTTCAGCTCCCAGCAGTCCGCTTCGTACTTGACACCCTTGAGGCGTCCCTCACCGCTGCGCAGAAGCTGCGCATAGACGTCCCATAGGGGCAGGACCGCAGGAACCTGTTCCAGAACGATCACCCGGTACGGGTCGCGGCCTTCCATCTCTATCGCTTTGAGGAGCCAACGGAGGGGTTCGAGTACCAAGGCGGTGCGTGGATCCACACCGAGAGCATGCAGGTCCTTGTCGATCCGAGATTCGTCCTCGCCGCTCACCAGGCGGTGAATGAACTCTTTCACGGTGTTGAGCGCCGCCCGTCCCGAGCCGCGCCCCGCGACGGAGAACGACTGGCAGGGAGGTCCGCCGGCGAGCACCTCGACCGATGCGGGGATCTCGTCGAAACGGGTCTCGCGCATGACGCTGACATCGGCATGAAAGGTCGGCAGGCCCGCTGCGTAGCGCGTTTCGCACGCGTTCTGGTCCCACTCGATGCCGATGCTCTTGAAGCCCAGGAAGTGCGCGGCCACGTCGAGTCCGCCGGGGCCCGCAAACAGGTCCAGGATGCGGACTTCGTCGAGGGGGTGAACCTGTGTTCCCGGGCTGCTCATGGAGCTGAAGTCTAGACGGCCGCTATGACGGCGTTGCCGGTGCGTATCGAAGTGCCGTGCCCCGGGATCCCCGGCCACGGGGCACGGCCCGGCGGGCCTCACCACGGACCGAGAGTATTCAGTCGCTTGCGGATGCGGCACCTTCCGTTCCGGAGGCCGGAGCTATCCTCCTTCGTTCCTGTGCCGGCGTGGCGTGGGAGTCCGCCGGCCCGCTTTCTCCCGCTCCACAGCCTCGGCAACCGCTCGCTTGACGGCTTCCGGTGACTCGTGTTCCCAGAAGCGCAGTACCGTCCATCCCTCGGAGCGAAGCTGTGCAGTGGTCTCCAGGTCCCGCTCGATGTTGCGATCGAGTTTCTGTCGCCACCAAGCTGCGTTCGCCTTGGGACTGGTGGCATGCTCCGGGCAGCCGTGCCAGAAGCAGCCATCTATGAGGACGGCCAGCTTTGCTCGCGTGAATGCGATGTCGATCTTGCGCCTGGGCATGCCCGGCACCGAAAAGTGGATGCGGTAGCGGTATCCGGAGGCATGGAGGAGCTGTCGTACGGCCTGTTCGGCACCGGTGTTCTGGCTGGTCTGCCGGCTCATCCGGGCGGAGACCTCAGGACTGGAAGGTGGTGCTGCCCGCATGATCCCAGTGTCCCGAATTTCGACGTGGATCGAGACCGGTCGCACGGATCCAGATTCTGGACGGGGGCGTGAGAAGCTGGCGGCGTGAACCGTCTCGCGGACGCGACCTCGCCTTATCTGCTTCAGCATGCCGACAACCCCGTCGACTGGTGGCCCTGGACGCCGGAGGCATTCGAGGAAGCGCGACGGCGCGATGTGCCCGTTCTGCTGTCGGTCGGCTACTCGGCGTGCCACTGGTGTCACGTAATGGCGCACGAGAGTTTCGAGGACCCGGACACCGCCGCGCTGCTCAACGACCACTTCGTGGCCGTGAAGGTCGACCGCGAGGAGCGGCCGGACGTCGACGCCGTCTATATGGAGGCCGTCCAGGCCGCCACTGGTCAGGGCGGCTGGCCCATGACGGTCTTTCTCACCCCCGACGCCGAGCCCTTCTACTTCGGCACGTACTTCCCGCCCGCGCCGCGCCACGGTATGCCGTCGTTCCCGCAGGTCCTGGAGGGCGTACGGAGCGCCTGGGCCGACCGCCGCGAGGAGGTCGGCGAGGTCGCCGGGCGGATCACCGCCGACCTGGCGAGCCGTTCGATGTCCGGGGCGCTGTCGCCGGACCGGCGGCCGCCGCGCCCGGAGGAACTGCACAGTGCGCTGATGGGGCTGACCCGGGAATTCGACCCGGTGCACGGCGGATTCGCCGGTGCGCCCAAGTTCCCGCCGTCCATGGTGCTGGAGTTCCTGCTCCGCCACCACGCCCGCACCGGCTCGGCGGCGGCGCTGGAAATGGTGCAGGCGACCTGCGCGGCGATGGCCCGCGGCGGCATCTATGACCAGCTCGGCGGCGGTTTCGCGCGCTACGCGGTGGACGCCACCTGGACGGTGCCCCACTTCGAGAAAATGCTCTACGACAACGCCCTCCTGTGCCGGACCTACGCGCACCTGTGGCGGGCCACCGGCTCGGATCTCGCCCGCCGGATCGCCGTCGAGACCGCCGACTTCATGGTCCGCGAGCTTCGCACCGACCAAGGTGGTTTCGCCTCCGCGCTCGACGCGGACAGTGACGACGGCACGGGGGCGCACACCGAGGGCGCGTACTACGTGTGGACGCCCGAGCAGCTGCGGGCGGTGCTCGGTGCGGAGGATGCAGAGTTCGCCGCCGGGTACTTCGGGGTGACCCCCGAGGGCACGTTCGAGGAGGGCGCCTCGGTCCTCCAGCTCCCGGACACGGAGGGCCTGGTGGACGCCGAGCGGGTCGTCTCCGTCACGCGGCGGCTGCTCGCGGCCCGTGCGCGGCGGCCGCGTCCGGCACGGGACGACAAGATCGTCGCCTCCTGGAACGGGCTGGCCGTCGCCGCGCTCGCCGAGACCGGTGCCTACTTCGACCGCCCCGACCTGATCCAGGCCGCCACCGACGCCGCCGACCTCCTGATCCGCGTCCACATGGACTGGCAGGCCCGGCTGCACCGCACCTCGCGCGACGGCGTGGCCGGGGCCAACTCCGGTGTCCTGGAGGATTACGCGAACGTCGCCGAGGGCCTCCTGACGCTGGGCTCGGTCACGGGGGAGGGCGTCTGGGCGGAGTTCGCGGGCTTCTTCCTG
This sequence comes from Streptomyces sp. x-80, assembly GCF_046549095.1. NCBI lineage: Bacteria > Bacillati > Actinomycetota > Actinomycetes > Kitasatosporales > Streptomycetaceae > Streptomyces > Streptomyces sp. x-80. The sequence goes on along the minus strand of NZ_JAJPWM010000004.1, from coordinate 501,075 downwards.
GACACCGTGCTGGTCCAGTTCAGCGCCGAGGACGGTTCGCTCTACGACACCGCCGCCGACGCCGAGCCGCTGATCCGCCGCCCCCAGGACCCGACCGACAACGCCACGCCCTCCGGCTGGACGGCCGCCGCGGGGGCGCTGCTCTCGTACGCGGCGCTGACCGGCAGCGCTCTCCACCGGGACGCGGCGGAACGCGCCCTGGGGGTCGTCACGGCGCTCGGCGGGCGGGCTCCGCGCTTCATCGGATGGGGGCTCGCGGTCGCCGAGGCCGCGCTCGACGGGCCGCGCGAGATCGCGGTCGTCGGCCCCCCGGACGACCCGGCCACCCAGGCCCTGCACCGCGCCGCGCTGCTCGGCACCGCCCCGGGGGCGGTCGTCGCGCTCGGCGCGCCGGGGTCCGACGACGCCCGGGAGGTGGTGTTGCTCCAGGACCGCCCGCTGGTCGACGGCCGGCCGGCCGCGTACGTCTGCCGGAACTTCACCTGTGACCGGCCGACGACGGACCCGGAGGAGCTGGCGGAGCGGCTGCGGGGGTGAGGGCGAGGCGGGGGAAGCCTCGAAAACGGCTCCCGGGCGTGCGCGTCGCGATCTGGTGGATCCAGTGCCCCTCCCGGCGGGCATCGCCCCGTCGTGCCGCCCAGCGCGCACGCTCGCCGCGTTGGCCGGAAGTCCTGGTAGCTCCGCTACCAGGACTTCCGGCCGTCTTGTGATCGCACGCACCGGACGACGCTCCTCACGGGGCAGACCTCGCCGGTCACGGCGCTAGCCTCGGGCCATGACGAATCGCACGCATCGTGAAGTCCGCCTGGCCGCCCGCCCGCAGGGGCCGGTCACCGATGACCTCTTCGAGATCGTGACGGTGCCGGTCCCGGAACCGGGGCCCGGCCAGGTGCTCGTACGCAACACGCTCATGGGTGTCGCCGCCGTGATGCGCACCCTGATGGACGAGACCAGCGAGGTGCCGGTGCCCGGTTTCGGGCTCGGTGAGCCGCTGTACGGGCCGGCCATCGGCGAGGTGGTCACCGCCAACGGGACCGGCTTCGGCCCCGGTGACCTGGTGCAGCACAACTCCGGCTGGCGTGAGTACGCCGTGCTGGACGCCGTCGCGGCGCAGCGGCTCGACCCCGGTCTGCTGCCCGACCCGGCCGGTTATCTCTCGCAGGGCCCCACCGCCTGGATGGGTGTGGTGCGGGGCGCCGAAGTGCGCCCCGGGGACACCGTGTTCGTCACCGGGGCGGCGGGCGGCGTGGGCTCGCTCGCCGGTCAGATCGCCCGGCTGCGGGGCGCGACCCGGATCATCGGCAGCACGGGCTCACCGGAGAAGGCCGACCGGCTCCGCGCGGAGCTGGGCTACGACGCCGTGGTGATCCGCGGCGCCGGTCCCGTCGAGGAGCAGCTGCGCGCGGCCGCCCCGGAGGGCATCGACGTGCTCTTCGACAACGTCGGCGGCGAGCAGCTCCAGGCCGCCATCGCGGTCGCCGTACGGGGCGCCCGCTTCGCGCTCGTCGGCGCGCTGGCCGGTCAGCTCGCCGGTCCCGGCCCGCGCACCACCGAGATCGACACGCTCGCGGTGATCTCCCGCGGCATCACGCTGCGCGGTGTCGCGCTGTACGACCACCGGGACCTGATCCCGGAGTGGCTCACGCAGTTCGGACGGGGCCTGCGCGACGGCACCCTCACCTTCCCGCACACCCGTCTGCGGGGCATCGAACAGGCGCCGCGCGCACTGCGTGAGCTGATCGGCGGGCGCCATCTGGGCGCGGTACTCGTCGAGTTGTGAGCCGACGGGGCGGCGGGCGGCGCGGGGCACCGGCCGCCGCGGTTGTAGCGTGCGAGGATGCAGACCTTGCTCGGGCACCTGTCCCTCGTCCAGGAAGCCGCCGCGCTACGGGACGGCACGGTCGGCCCCGTCGACGCGGTGCGCCGCTGCTGCGACCGCATCGACGCCATCGATCCCCAGGTGCGCGCCTTCGTGCCGGAACCGGAGCGGCGTGCCCGACTCCTGTCGGCGGCGCGGGAGTTGGCGGCGGCCGGTCCGCGGGACGTGGCCGGCCGGCCCGCCCTGTACGGCATCCCCGTCGGCGTCAAGGACATCGTGCACGTCGACGGGCTGCCCACCCGTGCGGGCGCCACGCTGCCGCCCGAGGTGCTCGGCGGCGCGCAGGCCACCGTGGTGGACCGGCTGCGCGCCGCCGGAGCGCTGATCGCGGGCAAGACCGTGACCGCGGAGTTCGCCGTCACGGCGCCCGGACCGACCCGTAATCCGCACAACCTGGCGCATACCCCGGGCGGTTCGAGCAGCGGCTCGGCGGCCGCGGTCGCCGCCGGTATGGTGCCGCTGGCCATCGGGACGCAGACCGTCGGCTCGGTGATCCGCCCCGCCGCGTACTGCGGTGTGGTCGGTTTCAAACCGACGTACGGGCGGATCCCCATCGACGGGGTGATCCCCAACGCCGTCAGTTTCGACACGCTCGGGTGCTACGCCACGGACGTCGCCGGTGTCGCCCTCGCCGCTTCGGTGCTGTGCGACGGATGGCGGGGCGCGTCGGCGGACACCGGGGCGGGCGCGGACGCGGACGCGGCCCAGGGTACGGTGGGCCGCCCGGTGCTGGGCGTGCCGGTGGGCCCCTATCTGGAGCGCGCCGACGACACAGCCCTGCGCGCCTTCGCGGAGCAGCTGGAGCTGCTGCACGCGGCCGGGTACGCCGTGCACGAGGTGCCCGTGATGGACGATTTCGCGCAGATCGCCGAGCAGCTGTTCACGATGAACCGCTATGAGGTCGCGCGCGCCCACGCCGAGTGGTTCGCGCGCTTCGGCGACCGCTACCGGCCGGAGACGGCCGCGGCCATCCGCGAGGGTCAGCCGATCGGGGACGCCGACTACGAGGCGGCCCGGATCCGGCGCGCCGCGTTCCGGGCGCGGCTCGCGGCGGACGCCGAAGCGGCCGGTGTCGATCTGTGGATCTCCCCGTCGGCGACCGGGCCCGCGCCCGCCGACCTCACCACCACCGGGGCGTCGGTCATGTGCCTGCCGTGGAGCAACGCCGGGCTGCCGTCCGTCAGTCTGCCCGCCGGCCGGGCTCCGGACGGTCTGCCGCTCGGACTCCAGCTCGTCGGCGGCGCCGGTGCGGACGAGGCGCTGCTGCACGCCGCGGCGGGTGTCGAAGGCGCGCTGCGCGAGGGCGGGCGGTAGGGCGGGCGCGCCCGCCGTCAGAGGGTGAGGCCGCGGGTGAGGACGTCGAAGGTCTGGTCGATCAGCGTCTCCAGGTCGTCGGAGTGGCCGTCCTCGGCCCAGCGCAGCAGCGCCTCCTGAAGGGCCGCCAGGACGGCCGCGCTGATGACCCGCACCGCCAGGTCGCCGACCGGGCGCCCGGAGCGCTCGGCCAGCACGGCGCTGATCGTCCGGGCGTCGCGTGCGGTGTTCTCCGCCGCACGGCCCCGGAGGGCGGGCACATCGCGTACCAGCCGGGTGCGCTGGACGAGTTCGGCGCGGTCCCGGGCGCTGTTCCGGCCCAGCGTCTCGACGGCGATCCGCCGCAGCGACTCGACCACCGGCTCGGTCACGGGGCGGGCGCGGATCGCGGCCTCCAGCACGGTGTCGTCATCGGCCGTCAGCACGATGTCTTCCTTGGTGGGGAAGTAGCGGAAGACGGTGCTGGGTGAGACATCCGCGGCCTCGGCGATCTGGTCGACGGGGGTCGCGTCGTAGCCCTGCTTCTCGAAGAGCCGGTAGGCGGCCCGGCGGATGGCCTGCCGGGTCTGCATCTTCTTCCGCTCGCGCAGCCCGGTCTTCGGCGTCCCGGGCGGGGTGGCGGTGGAGGTACGTGCGGTGACCATGAAGGTCATTGTCGGGTACCAGGTGTCCCAGTGGCCACGGTCGTGCCGTGCGCGGATCTGTTCCCGCCACCCCGGCCGGCGGTGGACGCCGCACCGTCACGCGGAGCCATGACGTCCGGCGCGCCGCCGGGAGTTGGCTTGAACGGGGAGTGACTCTCAAAAGCTGCTGACTGTCAAATATTAATGAAACCCTGGCTGCCGATGCTGTGTGTCACGCTCCGGCCCCGGGAATGGTTACTGTCAGTGACGATCGAGGGGTGGTGGGGATGCGACCCGCAATTCATCTGTACGCCGCGCTCGCGGCCGCGCTCTGTGTCGGCGGTTTTCTGATCGGCGGCAGCGCGCTGGTCTTCGCCCTGGTGCCGGCCGGGGTGGCGGTCCTGGCATGGCGAGTGGCCGCGGCCTCGCGGCCGCGGCCACGATGGCGCGGAAGACCGGGCGTACCGGCGCGGGGGCGGGCCGCCTCAGGCGTGCGAATACGCCACCAGTGAGATGCCGACGTAGTGCACCACGAAGGCCGCCAGTGTGAAGGAGTGGAAGACCTCGTGGAAGCCGAACCACCGCGGTGAGGGGTTGGGGCGCTTGATCCCGTAGATCACGCCGCCCGCGCTGTAGAGCAGTCCGCCGGCGATCACCAGCACCAGTACGGCGATACCGCCGGTGCGCAGGAAGTCGGGGAGGAAGAAGACGGCGGCCCAGCCCATGGCGATGTAACAGGGGGTGTAGAGCCAGCGTGGCGCGCCGACCCAGAAGACGCGGAAGGCGATTCCGGCCAGCGCGGCCGCCCAGACGGCCCAGAGCAGCGTCTGGCCGCGGGAGCCGGGCACGAGCAGCATCGTCAGCGGCGTATAGGTGCCCGCGATGATCAGGAAGATGTTGGCGTGGTCGAGCCGGCGCAGGATGCCGTCGGCCCGCGGACCCCAGTTCCCGCGGTGGTAGAGCGCGCTGACCCCGAAGAGCAGACAGGCGGTGAGCGTATAGATGGCGCAGGCCACGCGGCCGCGGGTGCTGTCCGCGAGTGCGGTCAGTATGACGCCGGAGAAGAGGACGGCGGGGAACATCCCGGCGTGCAGCCACCCCCGCAGTTTCGGCTTGCGCGGCGCGGCCGCCGCGGCGACCGCGGAGGCTGTGCCGGCCATGGGTGGCGCGGGGGGAAGGTGGCTCTCGGCGGCGTCGGACGCGGAAGTCATGGCGCAATGCTACCTACGCCACCGTAAGTTACAGATTCGCCCGGAAGTGGTGACGGTCACGAGAACACCCCCTGGACAGAAGACGGCCACAGTCGGATGATCAAATGAGTGCGGTCGGCACCGGATGAGCGGTCACGAAGCATCCGGGTCGCAGCCCCCAAGGGGCCGACGTCCAAAAGAAGCGGATTTTTCCCGGTAAAGCGGGCATGGATCCGTCCACACCCTCATCTAGGAGCGATCGTGGCGCGCGACAACGCGGCTCCCTCCCCTCAGCACTCAGACGGGCTCCGTGCCGGGGGCAACCCCGTCCCGACCCGTCACCAGGACCTCCTCTCCTGGGTCGATGAGATCGCGGCGATCACCCAGCCCGACCGGGTCGTCTGGTGTGACGGCTCGGAGGCGGAGTACGAGCGACTGTGCGAAGAGCTCGTCGACAAGGGCACCTTCAAGAAGCTCGACCCGATCAAGCGCCCCAACTCGTACTACGCCGCCTCCGACCCCCAGGACGTCGCGCGAGTGGAGGACCGCACCTTCATCTGCTCGCAGAAGGAGGAGGACGCCGGCCCGACCAACCACTGGAAGGCCCCCGCCGAGATGCGGGAGATCTTCGCCGGCCCGGACGGCATCTTCCGTGGCGCGATGCGCGGCCGGACGATGTACGTCGTCCCCTTCTGCATGGGCCCGCTGGGCTCCCCGCTCTCCGCCATCGGCGTGGAGATCACCGACTCGGCCTATGTCGCCGTCTCGATGCGCACCATGACGCGGATGGGCCAGGCGGTCCTCGACGAGCTGGGCGAGGACGGCTTCTTCGTCAAGGCGGTGCACACCCTCGGCGCCCCGCTGGCGGCCGGCCAGGCCGATGTGCCGTGGCCCTGCAACACCACCAAGTACATCTCGCACTTCCCCGAGGACCGCGAGATCTGGTCCTACGGCTCCGGCTACGGCGGCAACGCCCTGCTGGGCAAGAAGTGCTACGCGCTGCGCATCGCCTCCGTCATGGCGCGCGACGAGGGCTGGCTCGCCGAGCACATGCTGATCCTCAAGCTCACCCCGCCGCAGGGTGAGTCCAAGTACGTCGCCGCCGCGTTCCCCAGCGCCTGCGGCAAGACCAACCTCGCGATGCTGGAGCCCACGATCTCCGGCTGGACGGTCGAGACGATCGGCGACGACATCGCCTGGATGCGCTTCGGCGAGGACGGCCGTCTCTACGCGATCAACCCCGAGGCCGGTTTCTTCGGTGTCGCGCCCGGCACCGGCGAGCACACCAACGCCAACGCCATGAAGACGATGTGGGGCAACTCCGTCTTCACCAACGTCGCGCTCACCGACGACGGCGACGTGTGGTGGGAGGGCATGACCGAGGAACTGCCCGCCCACCTCACGGACTGGAAGGGCAACGACTGGACCCCCGCGTCCGAGACCCCGGCGGCGCACCCCAACGCCCGCTTCACCGTCCCGGCCGGCCAGTGCCCGATCATCGCGCCCGAGTGGGAGGACCCCAAGGGCGTGCCGATCTCGGCGATCCTCTTCGGCGGGCGCCGCGCCAGCGCCGTACCGCTGGTGACCGAGTCGCGGAACTGGCAGCACGGCGTCTTCCTCGGCGCCAACGTCGCCAGTGAGAAGACCGCGGCGGCCGAGGGCAAGGTCGGCGAGCTGCGCCGCGACCCGTTCGCCATGCTGCCGTTCTGCGGCTACAACATGGGCGACTACATGGGCCACTGGATCAACGTCGGCAAGACCGCCGCGGCCAGGGGCGACGAGTCCAAGCTGCCGAAGATCTACTACGTCAACTGGTTCCGCAAGGACGACTCGGGCCGCTTCGTGTGGCCGGGCTTCGGCGAGAACAGCCGGGTGCTCAAGTGGATCGTCGGGCGGCTGGAGGGTACGGCCGAGGGCGTCGAGACCCCCATCGGCGTCCTGCCCGCGAAGGGCTCGCTGGACACCGAGGGCCTCGAACTGGCCGAAGCGGACCTCGACTTCCTGCTCTCCGTGGACAAGGACATCTGGCGCGAGGAGGCGGCGCTGATCCCCGAGCACCTCAACACCTTCGGTGACCACACGCCGAAGGAGCTGTGGGACGAGTACCGCACGCTGGTCCAGCGGCTCGGCTGACCGGTGGACGGTGGCTGCCGCCCGGCGGCCACCGCGCGCACCCTACGTCCGGGGCTCCGCACCGAGTGCGGAGCCCCGGACGTATGTCCCGGCCGTGCGGCGTCGGCGGCCGGGGTGGAGGCGAGGGAATCGGGCGCGGGCGCCGCGCCTCACGCCGAGGCGAGATCCGGCAGGCTCGCGCTGTGCGCCTCCAGGCGCTCGGCCGCCAGGGTCATCGCCGCCGTGTTCCCCCGGGACGTGGCGACCACCAGGGCGTTTCCGGCGAGGGTGCGGGCGCGGTGGTGCAGGGCCGGGATACGGGACGGAGCGCCGCCGGCGGTCGGTTCGGCGCGCAGCGGGGAGCGGCCGCCGCACAGCCGCGCGACCTGCCCGGCGATGCGGTCGGCGGCGACGGCCAGCTCGGCACCGGCCGCGCCGGCCCCGGTGCGGGGCGCGAGGGCGCGCAGTTCGTCGGTGACGGTCAGCAGTGCGGTGAGGTGGCCGGCGAGCCGGATGTCCAGCTCCTCCTCGCGGGAGCGGTGCGGGATCTCCGGGGCGGCGGCCATGGTGTGGACCGACTTGGTGCGGATCGGTTCGTACATGGGACGGCCTCCTGAAAACGTCTAGGAAGCCATCCTAGCTTAGACACTGTCTAAAGTTGTGTTGGGTGTAGAACTCTTTCGGGGCCGGTGTCGTCCGTCCGGGGCCGTCCCGGCCGGTCAGTGCTGGCCGTAGCCGTCGAGGAAGGTGCCGATGCGGGTGACGGCCTCGGTCAGATCGTCCTTGCTGGGGAGGGTGACCAGGCGGAAGTGGTCGGGCTCGGGCCAGTTGAAGCCGGTGCCGTGCACGATCATGATCTTCTCGGCGCGCAGCAGGTCCAGCACCATCTGCCGGTCGTCCTTGATCTTGTAGACCTTCGGGTCGAGCCGCGGGAAGGCGTACAGCGCGCCCTTCGGCTTGACGCAGCTGACGCCCGGGATCTGGGTGAGCAGCTCGTACGCCGTATCGCGCTGCTGGAGCAGCCGGCCGCCGGGGAGCACCAGATCGTTGATCGACTGACGGCCGCCGAGGGCGGTGGCGACGGCGTGCTGGGCCGGCATGTTGGCGCACAGCCGCATATTGGCGAGGATCGTCAGGCCCTCGATGTACGAGGTGGCGTGCGCCTTCGGGCCGCAGACCGCCAGCCAGCCGCTGCGGTAGCCCGCGACCCGGTACGCCTTCGACAGCCCGTTGAAGGTCAGCGTCAGCAGATCGGGGGCGAGTGAGGCGAACGGGGTGTGGGTGGCGTCGTCGTAGAGGATCTTGTCGTAGATCTCGTCGGCGCAGACGATCAGATGGTGGCGGCGGGCGATCTCCGCGATGCCGCGCAGCAGCTCGTCGTCGTAGACGGCACCCGTGGGGTTGTTGGGGTTGATGACGACGATGGCCTTGGTGCGGTCGGTGACCTTGCTCTCGATGTCGGCGAGATCGGGCATCCAGTCGGCCTGCTCGTCGCAGCGGTAGTGCACGGCCGTGCCGCCGGAGAGCGAGACCGAGGCCGTCCACAGCGGGTAGTCCGGCGCCGGTACGAGCACCTCGTCGCCGTTGTCCAGCAGCGCCTGCATCGACATCTGGATCAGCTCGGAGACGCCGTTGCCGAGGTAGATGTCGTCGACCGAGAGATCGATGCCCTTGGTCTGGTAGTGCTGCATCACCGCGCGGCGGGCGGACAGCAGGCCCTTCGCGTCGCCGTAACCGTGGGCCGTGGCGACCGAGCGGAGGATGTCCTCCAGGATCTCGGGCGGGCAGTCGAAGCCGAAGGCCGCCGGGTTGCCCGTGTTGAGCTTGAGGATGCGGTGACCCGCCGCCTCCAGCCGCATGGCCTCCTCCAGCACCGGGCCACGGATCTCGTAACAGACATTGGCGAGCTTGGTTGACTGGATCACCTGCATGTCCGCCACTTTACGGGCGCGTATCGGCACCCGCCCGGTGTTCTTCCCCACGTCGGACAGCTGGTGGTGTGTGGTTCGTCACGGGGTGTGATGGCCGGTGGGTGAGTGGCGGGACGGACTGGTGGTGGGCGAGGCCGGGGGCGGGGGCGGGACGGACCGGCCGGAGTCCCTTCGGGCCCGGCCGCTGCGGCGGTACGCTCCGGGCGGCCGGTGCGCCGCGCGACCGGACGCGGCCACGACCGGCCCAGGCTCACGATCCGGCACCGGGGGGCCGACGTGGTGACTTCTTCCGCAGGGCCCGCGCCGCACGGGCCGTTCGCCCTGCTCAACGACGAGCCGGTGGCCGGGACCGGGGCGGATCTGCTCGGCGCGGGCCGGGCCGCCCGCCAGCTCGCCGGGCTGCTGGCCGCCTCCCGCCCCTCCACCCCCTTTACCCTCGCCGTCGACGCTGGCTGGGGCATGGGCAAGAGCAGCCTGATGCGGCTGGTCGACGCGGAGCTGACACAGGCGCCCGCGGTGCACACCGTCTGGTACAACGCCTGGACCTCCACCGGCGCCGACGCGCTGGAGGGGCTGATCAAGTCCGTCCTGATGCGCTTCGACCGGCGGGTGCTCCGGCGCGGCCTGCGGCGGGTCACCGAGCGGCGCGCCCTGCTGCGGGCCGTCCGCGTGCTGACGACGGTCGCCGCCGGGCCGCTGGGCGTGGCGAGCCTGGTCGACGAGCTGTGGAAGAGCCTGTCCGTCGACTCCCAGGCCCGCAACGAGATGCGCGGCGCCCTCGGCGACCTGGTCCGGGACTGGGCGCAGACCGACGACTTCCGGCCGGGCCGGCTGCTGGTGGTCTTCATCGACGACCTGGACCGCTGTTCGGAGGAGACGGTGCTGGCGGTCTGCGAGGCCGTGAAGGTCTATCTGGATGTGCCGGGGCTGGCGTTCGTCATCGGCTGCGACCGGTCGGCGATGGGGCCGAACGGGCTGCTGCGGGACCTGTCGCCGGCCGGTTCGGCGTTCATGGAGAAGATCTTCCAGACCAGTTACCGCATTCCGGCGCCGGACGGCCAGGGGGTCAAGGACTACATCCGGTGGTGCGCGCGGACCGCCGGGGTGGCGCCGCTGCTGGACGAGGCGCTGGTGGAGCTGCTGGTGGCGCGCTCGGCGCGCAACCCGCGGCGCATCAAGCGCCTCATGAACGGTTTCGTCCTGGAGGCGACGCTGAACCCGGTCTGGCGCGACTTCGGGCCCGGTGCGGTGATCCGCACGCTGCTGCTCCAGTACTTCTATCCCGACTTCTACCGGATGATGACGGGCCCGTCCGGCACGGTGGACGGCGATGTGGTGGCCGAGTTCCGTATCTACCGCGCCGTACGGAGGACGCTGCTCGCGGCGCCGGGCGGCGTCCCGGCCGAGGAGCTGGAGGTGGTGCAGGGCTTCCTCGCGCGCTACGACCTGCTGCCGCCGGGGCCGCCCGGACCGGCCGGTGACGCGGTGCTGGCCGCGCTGGAGCGCCAGTTGCCCCACGAGTTCCCGGACCTGGCGGTCAATCCGGCGTTCACCTCGCTGGTCGACGAGCTGGTCGCCCGCCCGGACGCGGCCCAGCTGCTGCTGCGGCTGCGGGAGGGCCCGCGGGGCTCCGCGGCCGCGCCGACCCGGATGTCACCGGAGTGGGAGCCGCTCTGGCGCGAGCTGCCGGGGCCGGTCGCGGACGGCTACGGCCTCGGCGCCGGGTTCGGACCGCCGCTGGCCTGGCTGGGCAGCCGGCCGCCCGGGGAGTACGCGCCGTCGCCGGTCCCGCCCCCGGACGTGCCGCAGCAGCCGGGGCCGTGGCAGGTGCCGGAACTCCCCGAGCCCTGGTACGCGCCGCCGCCGGCCCCGGACCGGCCCCGGACGCCGGGGCCGGCGGACCTCCCGCTCCCGGGGTACGACCCCCCGGTGCCGCCCGCCGGGTACCCCCTGCCGGGCGGCTCGCCGCAGGCTGCGCAGTACGGGCAGTACGGGCAGCAGCAGGCCGCCCTGTACGGGCAGCAGTCGCCGCAGGCCGGGGCCGTCCAGCAACTGCCGTACGCACAGCGCTCGTTGGACATCCTGTGGGTGGACGACCGGCCGGAGAACAACGTCATGGAGCGGGAGACGCTGGCGGAGCTCGGCGCGCGGGTGCGGCAGGTGTCCAAGACCGCCGCCGCGCGGACCGCGCTCCGCGGCCGCGCTCCCGATCTGCTGATCTCCGACATCAGCCGGGGCCGGGAGCACACCGCGGGGTTCACCATGGTGGCGGAGCTCGCGGCGGAAGGGCTCTACAACGGGCCGGTGATCTTCTACACCTTCCGCCGGAGTCCCGAACGCGAGGAGCGGGCCGCCGAGCTGGGGGCCGCGCTGACCAACGACGCCCGGCAGCTGCGCGAGCTGGTGCTGCGCGCGGGGCTGCCGCGGGCCCGCGACCGGGGCGCGCCGCCCGCCCCGCCGCCCGCGGACTGACCGCCCCGCCCGGTGCCGGGACTCAGCCCCGCCGCGCCGGCGTCCGGCGTACCGACCGGCCGGCGAGCACCTGGCTGCGGCGCCCGTCCTCGACCACGAAGCGGCCGTCGATCAGGACGTGCGGGATGCCGGACGGCAGGGTGCGCGGGGTGTCGAAGGTCGACTCCGCGGCGACCGTCGCCGGGTCGAAGAGGACCAGGTCGGCACGGTAGCCCTCGCGGACCAGGCCGCGGTCGGGTAGGCGCAGGCGGGCCGCCGGGCGGGAGGTGAGGTGCGCGACGCAGTCCTCAAGGGTGAGGACGCCCAGCTCGCGGACGTACTTCCCGAGGTACTGGGGGAAGGTGCCGTACGCGCGGGGGTGCGGCTTGTAGCCCTGGAGGATGCCGTCGCTGCCGCCGGTGTGCACCCGGTGGCGCATGATCTGCCGGACATTCTCCTCGTGGCCGACGTGCTGGAGGATCGTCGAGCCCAGCCGGTCGTTGACGAGCAGCCGCCGGGCGGTGACCCAGGGCTGCTCGCCGCGCTCGGCGGCGCTGCGCGCGATCGTCTTGCCGACGCAGCCCGCCAGGCCCGGGTCGCTGACGCCGGAGATCTCGATGGTGTCCCATTCGATCGGCACGCCGTGGCAGCCGTCGGCGCCCTCGACCTCCATGACGTGCCGGATGCGTTCCGCCGTCGCGTCGTCCTTCAGCCGCGCCAGGATCGCCTCCGGGCCGCCCTCGCTCGCCCAGCTCGGCAGCATGGCGACCAGGGTCGTACAGCCGGGGGTGTAGGGGTAGGTGTCGAGGGAGATGTCGGCGCCGTCGTCCAGCGCCCGGTCCAGCAGGGCCAGCAGCTCGGGCGCGCGGCCCTTGTTGACGCCGAAGTTCATGGTGGCGTGCGCGAGATGCAGGGCGCAGCCGGCCTCGCGGGTGAGGGCGACCATCTCCTCGTACGCCTGGAGGGCGCCGGCCCCGTAGGAGCGGTGGTGCGGGCAGTAGTAGCCGTCGTAGCGGGCCACCACCCGGCAGAGTTCGGTCAGTTCGGCGTCGGAGGCGTACATGCCGGGGGTGTAGGTCAGGCCGGAGGAGAGGCCGACGGCGCCCTGCTCCAGGCCCTCGGCGACCAGCTGCCGCATCCGGGTGAGCTCGTCGGCGGTGGCGGGGCGGTCGTCCCAGCCGACGGTGAGCATCCGGACGGTGCCCTGCGGGATGAGGTAGGCGGCGTTGACGGCGATGCCGTCGCCGTCGAAGCCGTGGTCGAGGCGGTCCAGGTACTCGCCGACGGTGCGCCAGGTGAAGTCGATGTCGGTGCTGCCGGGCGCACCGCCGTTCCAGCCGGTGATCTGCGCGCGGACCTCGGCGAGGGTGGTGTCGTCGACGGGCGCGTACGACAGGCCGTCCTGGCCGATGACTTCGAGGGTGACGCCCTGGGCGGCCTTCGCCTCGTGCGACGGGTCGCGGAGCAGCGCGAGGTCGCTGTGCGCGTGCATGTCGATGAAGCCGGGGGAGAGGGCGAGGCCGTCCGCCGCCACCACGCGGGCGGCGCTCGGGCGCGGGCCGCCGTCCGTCTCGCGGTGGATCTCGGCTATCCGGCCGTCGGCCAGCGCGACATCGGCGCGGTAGGACGGACCGCCGGATCCGTCGATGACGCGTACGTCGCGGAACACGGTGTCCATGGCTGGGGCTGCCTTTCGTGGGGCCGGTGCGGGGTGGCCGCGCGCACGCGGCGGGGCGGGGCGTCCGGTGTCCCGGGACGGGGCCCCGCCCCGGGACACCCGTGCGCCTAGAAGAAGGTGCGGAGGTAGTCCGTGACCGTGCCGTCGGCCTCGACCAGCGGGATCAGCTGCCATTTGTCGAAGGACGTGCAGGGGTGCGACAGGCCCAGACCGACCCAGTCGCCGACCTCCAGATCCCCGGCGGCCTCGGTCGCGATCCAGGTGTGCTGGTCGGAGAGGCCGGTGACGGTGATACCGGCCGCGGGGCGTACGGTGCCGTCCCGGCCGGAGCGGACGACCTGGGCGGTGGGCAGATCGAGGTCGTACGCCGCGTCGCGCTTGCCCGCGTTGAGGAACGCCTGCCCGGGGGAGGGCCGGGAGACGACCTGCGCCCAGAGGCGGAAGGCGGGCTGGAGGGCGCCCTCCTCCGGTACCCGGTTGAAGGGGGTCAGATGGCGGTAGTGGCCGTCGTCGTGCGAGACGTACGCGCCCGAGCGCAGCAGCTTGAGGACCGGTGCGGACAGCTCCGGGACCTCGGCGAAGACCTCGGCGACCGCGTCGAACCAGGCGCTGCCGCCGGCGCTGAGCACGATCTCGTCGAGGCCGGCGAACCGGCCCGCGCCGTCGAACTCCACGGCCAGCGCGACCAGTCGGCGCAGCCAGGCCAGCACCCGCTCGGGTGTGGCGTCGGGCACCTCGCCCTCGTAGCCGGCGACGCCGACCAGCCGCAGGGTGTCCGTGCCCGCGAGGGCGTCGGCGAGCGCGCGGCATTCGGCCTCGGTACGGACGCCGGTGCGCGCGCCGTCGCCCGCGCCCAGTTCGATCACGACGTCCACCGGGCGGCGGGCCCCGGCCGCGCGGAGGGCCGCGTCCATCAGCTCGATGCCGCGCAGCGAGTCGACGTAGCAGATGAAGCGGAAGTCCGGGTCGGCGTCGAGTTCGGCGGCGAGCCAGCGCAGCGCGGCGGCGTCCACCACCTCGTTGGCCAGGAAGATCCGCTGGATGCCGAAGGCGCGGTAGACGCGGACGTGGGTGGGGACGGCGGCGGTGATGCCCCAGGCGCCGTGCGCCAGCTGGCGGGCGAAGAGCTGTGGTGCCATGGAGGTCTTGCCGTGCGGGGCGAAGGCCAGGTGGTGGTGGGCCGCGTAGCTCTCCATGAGGGCGAGGTTGTGCTCGACCGACTCGGCGGAGAGGGCGAGGACGGGGGTGGTGAACCCGTCCCGGAAGAGGTTGCGGCGCTCGGCGGCCAGCTCGCCGACGGTCCGGCCCTCGGCGTCCGGGGGGAGGGCCTTGAAGCGGTGATCGACCCGTTCGCTGGCGAGTCCGTCCGCGAGCCGCTCGACGGCCATGGGGCCTCCTCAAAAGATCTTGTTGCATTCTGTGCAACGCCCATTGCGCATATCGCTTACAGCTGTCTAACATCCGAGCCAGCACCGGGTCAATGGTGAGAAAACCGTCGGACCAGGTGCCGAACATCGGACGAACATCGTGGAAACCCGGCCCGGACCCGGCGACGGACCGGGCACGGCACCCCGCGGCAAGCATCGTGCGAACCCGCCCGCCGGTACAGCGGCGGCACAGCAAAGGAGCGCAACCGATCGTGACCAGGTCCTCGAACGTCAGCGACACCGTCGGCCCGGACGTCGACGTCGTCTGTCTCGGCGAGTCCATGGTCACCTTCCTGCCCACCCGGCCGGGCCGCCTCGCGGACGTCCCCTCCTTCGACCGCGACATCGGCGGCGCCGAGTCCAACGTCGCCTGCGCGCTGGCCCGCACCGGCCACACCGCCCGCTGGGTCTCCCGCGTCGGCACCGACGGCTTCGGCGACCACCTCCTGGCCACCATCGCCGGCCACGGCGTCGACGTCTCCCACGTCCAGCGCGACCCCCGGCGCCCCACCGGCATCTACTTCCGCACCGCGGGCGAGCGCGCCACCGGTGTCGCGGGCGAGGAGCCCGGCCGCGCCGAAGTCGTCTACTACCGCGCCGGATCCGCCGCCTCCGCCATGACCCCCGGCCTGCTCGACGCCGACGCCCTGCGCGACACCCGCATCGTGCACCTCACCGGCATCACCGCGGCCCTCTCCGACGGCTGCCTCGACGTGCTGCGCACCCTCACCCGGCGCACCCCGGGCCGCCCCCTCGTCTCCTTCGACGTCAACTACCGCGTCGGCCTCTGGCGCGATCCCGCCCAGGGCCCCGGCCTCCTGCTCGACCTCGCCCGCGGCTGCGACCTGGTCTTCGTCGGCGAGGACGAGGCTGCGGCCGCCTGGGACCTGCACGGCCCGGCCGCTGTCCGGGCCGCGCTGCCCGAACCGGCCACCCTCGTCATCAAGCAGGGCGCCGAGGGCGCCACCGTCTACGCCCGCCAGGAGGACGGCACGGACACCGTCACCGCCGCCCCCGCCCTGGCCGTCGAGGTCGTCGCCCCGGTCGGCGCCGGTGACGCCTTCGCCGCCGGTTTCCTCTCCGCCACCCTCCGCGCGCTGCCCGTCTTCGCCCGGATCCGGCACGGCCACCTGATGGCCGCCGCCTCCCTCACCGTCCCCGGCGACCTCGGCACCCCGCCCTCCCGCGCCCTCGCCGACGGCCTGGCCGCACTCGATTCCGCCGACTGGGGCACACTGCGACTCGGCCCCGGCTGGACGACCGACGGGGTGCGCACCGCACGGGTGGAGGTACCGGCACAGTGAACGAGCGAAGCGAACGAACCAGGAACAGGCGCGCCGCCGAGGCGCGCCGGGCCGAGCGCGGCGAGGTCCGGTCATGAGCCAGACAGTCGACCGGGCACTGAGCATCCTGCCGCTGCTCGCGGAGGGACCGGCCAACCTCGAACAGGTCTCGGTCCGGCTCGGCGTCCACAAGTCCACCGCCCTGCGCCTGCTGCGCACGCTGCACGAGCACGGCATCGTCTACCGCCAGCCCGACCAGCGCTACCGCCTCGGCGCCCGGCTGTTCGCGCTCGCCCAGGAAGCCGTCGAGAACCTCGACGTCCGCGAGATCGCCCACCCCCACCTCGTCGCCCTCAACGAGAAGTGCGGGCACACCGTCCACCTCGCGGTCTACGAGGAGAACGAGGTCCTCTACATCGACAAGGTCGAGAGCCGCTACCCCGTCCGGATGTACTCCCGGATCGGCAAACCCGTCGCCATCACGGTCGCCGCGGTCGCCAAACTGCTCCTCGCCGACCTGTCGGAACCCGAGCGCCGCGCCCTCGCGGAGAAGCTCGACTACCCCCTCTACACGCCCCGTTCGACCCCCAACGCCGCGGCCTTCCTGGCCGAACTGGCCAAGGTCCGCGAACAGGGCTGGGCCACCGACCTCGGTGGCCACGAGGAGTCCATCAACTGCATCGGGGCCCCCATCCGGGGCGCGGACGGACGCCTGGTCGCCGCCATGTCGGTCTCCGCACCGAACGTCGTGGTCACCGCCGATGAACTCCTCAGCCTGCTCCCGCTGGTGCGCCGCACCGCCGACACCATCAGCCGGGAGTACTCCGGTACCGCAATCCCCCAGCCCTCCGCCGGCCCCGCACAGGAAGCCTGAACACCATGACCGAGAAGACCGCGCTCACCCCGGCCACCCACACCACCCCGCCCGCGAAGTTCTCGCACGGCGTCAAGAAGGGCAACATCCTTCAGGTCGCCGGGCAGGTCGGCTTCCTCCCCGCCGTCGAGGGCCAGGCCCCCACCCCGGCCGGACCCACGCTGCGCGAGCAGACCCTCCAGACCTTCGCCAACGTCCAGGCCATCCTCGAAGAGGGCGGTGCGAGCTGGGACGACGTGATGATGATGCGCGTCTACCTCACCGACGTCGACCACTTCGCCGAGATGAACGAGATCTACAACGCCTACTTCGAGGCCGCGGGTCTCAAGGAGGCGCCCGCCGCCCGGACGACCGTCTACGTCGGGCTGCCCAAGGGCCTGCTCATCGAGATCGACGCCCTCGCGGTCCTGAGCTGAGACACCGGCTCCCTTGCCCCGCCTGCCGTTAGCGCCACCGCAAGCGCACCGAACGCCGCACGGTGCGGCGCCCCGTACCCACGGGGCGCCGTGCCGTGGTCCCCCCTGCCTGGAAAACCGCTGACTGACAACGGAGTCACCTCATGTTCCTCGCCGCGGCCCCCACCACACCGCCACCGCACACCGGCGGACTGCTCGCCCTGATACCGGGCACGGCCGGACTGCTCACCGTCGCCGCCCTGGGCATCGCCCTCCTGCTCTTCCTGATCATCAAGGTCAGGCTCCAGCCCTTCGTGGCGCTGCTCGGCGTCTCCATCGTCGTCGGCCTCGGCGCCGGGCTGTCGGTCACCGAACTCTTCGGTACCGTCCAGAAGTCCGACGTCGTCTCGATGATCGAGTCCGGTATGGGCGGCATCCTCGGACACGTCGCGATCATCATCGGCCTGGGCACCATGCTCGGCGCGATCCTGGAGGTCTCCGGCGGCGCGGAGGTGCTGTCCGCCCGGCTCCTGAACCTCTTCGGGGAGAAGCGCGCCCCGCTCGCGATGGGCCTGACCGGCCTGATCTTCGGTATCCCGGTCTTCTTCGACGTCGGCATCTTCGTCCTCGCGCCGATCGTCTACGCCGCGGCCAAGCGGTCCGGCAAGTCGATCATCCTCTACTGCATGCCGCTGCTGGCGGGTCTGTCCATGACCCACGCCTTCCTGCCGCCGCACCCCGGCCCGGTCGCCGCCGCCGGTCTCTTCAAGGTGGACCTCGGCTGGGTCATCCTGATGGGCATCATCTGCGGAATCCCGGCCGTCCTCGCGGCCTGGGGGTACGCCGCCTGGATCGGCAAGCGGATCTTCGTCGAGGTCCCGCAGGACATGGTCGAGGCCGCCGAGGAGGCCCGCGCCGCGGTCGCCGCCGAACAGGCCGCGGCCGGTGTCACACCGCACGAGAAGCCGGTCCCGCTGGGCACCGTCCTCGCCATCATCGGCACCCCGCTGGTGCTCATCCTGCTGGCGACGTTCTCCTCCATCGCCCTGGACCCCTCCACCTTCCGCTCGGTCGTCGAGTTCTTCGGCAACCCCTTCGTCGCCCTGACGATCGCCCTGCTGCTCTCGTACTACCTGCTGGGCATCCGCCGCGGCTGGTCGCGCAAGTCGCTGGAGACCGTCTCGACCTCCTCGCTCAAGCCGGTCGGCAACATCCTCCTGGTCGTCGGCGCCGGCGGGATCTTC
The DNA here is from genome assembly GCF_046549095.1 of Streptomyces sp. x-80. Lineage (NCBI taxonomy): Bacteria > Bacillati > Actinomycetota > Actinomycetes > Kitasatosporales > Streptomycetaceae > Streptomyces > Streptomyces sp. x-80. Next base: position 482,674 of record NZ_JAJPWM010000004.1, on the reverse strand, counting down.
GGCGCGGTCCTCAAGGGCAGCGGCGTCGCCGGCGCCCTCTCCGACACCTTCCACAACGTCGGCCTCCCGGTCATCGTCCTGGCCTGGCTGCTCTCCGTCGTCCTGCGCGTCGCCCAGGGCTCGGCCACCGTCGCCATCGTCACCACGGCCGGTATCGTCCTGCCGCTCGTCGAGGGCCAGGGCATGTCCCAGCCCCATCTGGCGCTGATCATCATGGCGATCTCGGCCGGATCGATCTTCGCCTCGCACGTGAACGACGGCGGCTTCTGGATGGTGTCGAAGTACTTCGGCATCTCGGAACGCGACACCCTGAAGTCCTGGACCGTACTGGAGTCGGTGCTCTCGGTCGCCGGGTTCGCGGTGGCGGCACTGGTGAGCCTGGTCGTCTAGCCGCCCGGCCGGCCGTTCGGGCAGCGGGCGGTGCCCGGTCCTCTCCCCTGGACCGGGCACCTTCGCGCGTACGGACGGACCGCGGGGCGGTACGGGTACGGCGGGCTCATCCGCTCTCAGGCGGCCAAGGCGCGCAGCACCACGCAACGTGGTGCCGCCCCTATCCACCGGGCAGCAGCCCCTCCGCCGCCACAGGCCCCGCCAGCACGGCGACGCTGATCAGGCCGGTGCGGACAGCTTGGGAGTAAGCAGCTCCAGCGCCTCTTCCCAGCGGTACTGGGCCGCCCCACCGCCGGCCTTCGGCTTGTGGGGCTCGTACGAACCGATCAGGACGCCCATCTCGCGCAGCCGCTCCAGGCTCTGGCTGTATGCGGGGTGGGCGGCCTGTGCCGAGTTCAGGTAGGGCATGACTGCGGTAGGGATGCCGAAGCCGTACGCCTCGCACAGGATGCCCAGCGCCAGAGTGTCCGAGATCCCGGCGGCCCATTTGTTGATCGTGTTGAAGGTGGCCGGGGCCACCGCGATGGCGTCGGCGGGCGGCAGCGGGCGTGGGTCGCCGGGCGAGCGCCAGCCCGAGCGGATCGGGTAGCCGGTCTGTGCCTCGACCGCCTCGGCGTCTATGAAGCCGAGGGCCTGCGGGGTGGCGACGACGCCCACATCCCAGTTCGCCTCCTGGGCCGCGGTGATCAGGATGCCGACTTCGCCGGCGATGCCGGAGGCGCACACGACGACGTAGAGGAAGGGCTTCTTGGTCTGCCGGTCCGGCTGATCACTCACGCGGGGACTCCCAGTTGACGGCTGAAGCGGTGCAGTTCAGGCAGCGTACGTCGGCGGTCGCGGGCGGCCATGTCGGCCACCAGCTCACGGACGGCCGGTCGGCGGATATCCTGGGCCGCGCAGCTTTCTGCGATGCGAAGGGCCTGGTAGCCGTCCTCCAGGCGGCCCTGCTGGCTGTAGGCGCGGCCGACCTCGATCCACAGGGCGGCACGACGCTCGGGGACGGGGATGTGGCGGCGCATGAGAGGCCGGGCGGTGTCCAGGGCGACGCCCGCGTCACCGAACACGACGGCCGCGCTGAGTCCGTGCAAGGCGACGTTGGTCGGACTGAAGTTGGCCCAGGCGTCGGGACTGTCGAGTGCCACGTAGCGGGCGACTTCCTTCGCCTCGGTGAGGAAGTCCCGGGTGGCGGAGCGGTCGCCGCCGCTGCTGGCGGCGGTGACCCCGCGCAGAAGCAGCAGTCCGAGTGCCGCTAGGTACTTCGGGGAGCGCTGGTCGTACGAGCCCGTGAGCTGGTCGGCGGTGTGCCGGACGAGGGCGACGGCCTGAGCGGTGTGGCTGTCACGTGCCAGGGCGTGGGCGTGAACCCGGACGCTGGAGGCGAGGACGACGGGATCGCCGGAGCGTTCGGCCTCGGCCATGGCGCGTCCGACCGCGAGCCAGGCATTGCCCTGGTCGCTCTGCTTGAGCAGCAGGCTCGCCGAGGTCTGGTACGCCGTGGCGAGGAGCCCGGACAGGTCGCTCGATCCGGGACTGTCGCTGATGGCCTGCCGTAACTGCCCGATCAGGACGGGCAGCGTGCCTTCCAGCTTCGTGTAATCGCAGGTGCAGAAGAGACGTCGTACACCCGCGACTTGGTCTCGCATGCTCTGGAGATCCGGCACCTGTTCGGCGGTCACACGGGCTGTTCCAGGCAGCAGGGACTGGACCAGGTCCTGATGGGTGCTGCTGGGGAGGGTCGGTGCCGCGAGCGCGGCGATGCCGGCGGCGAGAACGGTACGGCGGTGCATGTCCTCTGTCTCGGGTCCGGAGTGGCTGATGTCCGAGGTGGCGGCGAGGCCGAGGCGGCGGGGCGGAATCGCCAGCACGCGCGAGACCTCGCGCAGCATACGGATGTCGTCCGTGCCCCTGCCGCCTTCCAGGCGGCTCACCTTGGACTGGTGATAGCCCAGAGCTGAGGCGACTTCCCTCTGCGAACGTCGCTGTAATACGCGGGCCTGACGGATCACTTCACCGATCCGTCTCGCCTCGCTGTGCTCTTCGGCCATCTGTGCCACGGCTCCTCCCGCCGTCGCCGATCCTGCCTTCCCAACCGAGCGTAAGGGGACTGGCAGTGCACCGTGATGCAGCTCCTGCATAGACCATGCAGCACCCGCACACGCCCTGGTTCGCGAGGTCCGTCCGGCGGTTACGTGGAGTGGCCGAACCAATCAGGAGGCCGCTCATGGAAGCGCACCACATCCGGATTCCCGTCCCCGGCACGCCTGCCGGCGCCGCGTCGGCGCGCCGGCAAATTGCCGAGGAGATACGGGAATGGGGTGCCGCTTTCGGACCTGCACTCCTGGATGCGGCTGTGTTGGTGGCCTCGGAGCTGATCACCAACGCGGTACGGCACGCACACAAAGGACCGATCACAGCCGGCGCCTACCTCAGCGACGAGGCGCTACGGATCGCCGTGATCGATACCAGCTTCGACATCCCGGAAGTCGGCCTGCCGGACGCGGAAGAGGAAAACGGACGCGGCCTGTTTCTCGTCGCCGCGCTCGCCGACCGCCACGGATTCGACCCGCTGCCTTCCGGTAAGCGCTGCTGGGCCGAGCTCGATCTCAGCGCTCCGCTTCCAACCGTCGCAACACACGTGCCCCAGATGAGGAGCTGACTGTTGCCAGCCGTACGAATTCCCCCAGTCGCCGCAGAAGTGGTCGCCGTGCGCCCGAGCGTTCCGCTCGCCGGGGCCGTGACCGTCGACGGGTCGAAGAACGCGGCCCTGCCCCTGCTGGCCGCCGCCGCAGCCATGCATCGCCCGGTGCACCTGAGCAACGTCCCGGCCAACACGGATGTCGGAACGATGCTCACCCTCCTCCAGCAGGCCGGCTGGCACGCGGCCCGCCCGGTCAGCGATCCACACACCACGGTGATCCTGCCGAGCGACAAGCAACGGCCGTATCCCGAACCCGAGGTCGCTGCGCGTATCAGGGCCTCGTACTACCTGGTCCCGGCACTTCTCGGCGCCTACGGAAGGGCCCGTTTGCCGTGGCCGGGCGGCTGCGCCATCGGAGAACGCGGGATGGAGCAGCACTTCAAGGTGTACGAGCGGTTCGGTGACCGTTCGACCGTCGATAACCGCGGCTACCTCGTGGAAGCAGCCACTGGCGGACGCGGGACGGTATCGATCATGCTCCCCTTCCGGTCCCGCGGAGCGAGCATCGCCGCTGTCCTGCGTACGGTCGTCGCCCGACGGCCGCTGCGTCTGGGCCAACCGAACCTGTCACCCGAAGTGCTGAGTGTCGTAGAGGCGTTGAGGAACTCCGGGTGGGAGTGTCGGGTCAGCGAGGCTGTCCTCACCCTTCAGCCGCCTCGATCCGATTCCGGCGAGGAGATCGCGTGGCGGGTGCCTGGCGACAAGATCGAAGCGGGCACCCTGGCCTGCGCAGTCGCGGTAACAGGCGGCAACGCGCACATCCTCGGCGTACACCGCGACGACATCACCCCCCTGATCACCGCGCTGCGCTGGCTCGGCATTCCAGCCGACGCCGAGGACGGCACCCTCACCGTGCAGGCCCAGGACGCTCAGCCCACCGGCCGACCGCTGCGAGCCATTGCCTCTCTGTCCCCCGGCGGCCTGGACGCGGACTTCGAGCCCGCGCTGCTGGCCCTGGCCCTCACCTTGCCCGGCACACACCTGTTCGCCGACGACATCAACCCCGGTCGCCACCGCAACCTGCTGCCCCAGCTGGGCCGCCTCGGAGCCACGATCGACGAGTTGTCGCCCACACAGTGCCGCTTCGCCGGACCGCAGCAGCTGACCGGTGCCGGAGTGGAGGCCACCGACATCCGCACGGGTTCCGCCCTGCTCATCGCCGGCCTCACCGCTCGCGGCGTGACCACCCTCGGCGGCCTCGAACAGCTCCGGCGCGGCCACGCCGACCTGCCCGTCAAGCTGCACGCCCTCGGAGCCGACATCTGCGAGGTGATCCCGTGAACCGGCAACTGCGGCAGATCATCGCGACGACCGACGTCCACTCCGCCTTCGACTCGGCCGCTCCGATGCTCGCCCACCTACACGCTGCGAGACCCGACAGCCTGATCGTGGACTGCGGAGACTTCTTCGAGGGGAGCGGCTACTACCACCTCGGCGAGGGACGCATCGAGTGCGAAGTCCTCACCACCCTGTACGACCTGCTCGCGCCCGGAAACCACGGGTGGCCGCACTACTTCGAGCCGCAGCTGCACCGGATGACGGTGTGCGCGAACACGACCGATGACAGTGGCACGCCACTCTTCGACCGCGTACGCATCCAGCACGTCGGCGGACGGCGGGTCGCTGTCACCGCGATGATGGGCCCGCAGGCGTTCAACGCCATCCCTGCCGACCAGCGCGCCGACCACCGCATCAGCAACCCGGCCCAGGCTCTGCACGAAGTGATGCAGGAGAACCACCACAGTGCTGACTCGTGGATGGTGCTGTCCCACTCCGGCTTCGAGGAGGACCTGAAGCTGGCCGCAGCCTGCCCGCGCGCCGATGTCATCTTCGCCGGGCACTGCCACAGCGACAGCTTCGGCCCCGTGCACGTCGGCGACACCCTCGTGGTCAAGGGCCGCGAACTCGGTGTCGGATACGCCGCCGCCGAGCCTGTCGGCAGTGGGTGGGGCGCCCGCATCGGGTCCTTCCCCGATGCTCATTCCGTTCCTCACGAACTCACCTCGCTGATGGAGAAGATCTCAGCCATCGGACTGCGACTGAGAAGCCCCATCGGCGCTGTGGACGAGCGCCTCCGCGATGCGCCCTTGGATCGCCGCAGACTGCTCGAAGAGATCGCCGGCCGACTGCACTCCGGCCTCGGCGCTGACGCGGTCATCCTCAACGAGACCGCCCTGCGTCCCGTGTCACTCGGCGCCACGCTGACCCTCGGCGACCTGCTGGCCATCGAGCCCTTCGGGAACCAGCTCGTGCATGCCTTCCTCCCCGAGCAGCACGTCCAGGGCCACGGCAAGCTGCTCGACCATCTCACCGAACTCGTCGGCCCCCTGGTCGTCGCCCCTGCGCCTCTTCCCCCGGCGATCCGAACCGTGCTGACCACCGACTACCTCGCCGACAGCTACCTCGGCGGGCGAACTCATCAAGCAGGCGTACACCTTCGTCAAGCCGTAAGCCATGTCCTGACCACCTCGCTTCCCAGCTCCGCCGACTCCCAAGAAGGAGGCCAGTAATGATCCTCACCGGACCTGAGATCAAGGCTGCCGTGGCCAACGGGCGCTTACGGATCACTCCCTTCACCCCGGACCAGACGAACCCCAACAGCTACAACGTCCGCCTCGGTCCGACCTTGCTGACGTATGCCGCCAAGGTGATCGACGCCCACCAGACGAATCCCACGCGCTCGATCCTGATCGGCGAGGACGGATTCGTCCTGCAGCCCGGCGAGCTGTACCTCGGCCACACCGTGGAGGAGGTCGGCTCGGACATCTTCGTTCCCCTGCTCTTCGGCCGCTCCTCGGTCGGACGCCTCGGCCTGTTCGTCGAGATCACCGCGCCGATCGGCGATATCGGCTTCCACGGTCAGTGGACCTTGATGCTCTCGCCCATCCGCCCGCTACGGGTGTACGCGGGCATGAAGATCGGGCAGATCATGTTCTTCGTCTCCACCGGTGACGTCGACCTGTATCGCGGCAAGTACCAGGGAGCCGATGGCCCCCAGCCCTCCCGCTACTGGCAGGACGCTGCACGCATCCAGGCAGTGGGCTCGTGATTCTCACGGGTCCAGCCATCGTCGCTGCCGTCAGCACGGGAGAGATCACCATCTCCCCCTACGAGCCCGCGCGGATCTCACCCAACGCCTACGACTGGCGGCTGGGCGACACGATCCGCATCTGTGACGGCGACCTGGACGCAGCCACCCGCACCGCCTTCACCGAACACCCCATCCCCAGTTCCGGCTTGGTTCTGAAGCCAGGAGTGCTCTACCTCGGCATCACTCTGGAGAAGACCGGCTCGGAAACGTACGCACAGCTGCTCAACGGGAACCGCACCACCGGCGCGCTGGGCATCTGGGTCCACGTCTCCGCCCCGCTCGGCCACCAGGGTCACGCGATCCGCTGGACCTTGGAGATTCGTGTCGCCAAGCCCGCCCGTGTCTATCCGGGGATGACCTTCGGCAAGCTCGTCTTCCTCACCACTGCCGGCAGCCCGGCCAGTTACCAACACCAACGCGCCAAGTACGCGGCGACGAACGGCATCGACATCTCCCGCCTGTACGAAGAGATCCCCCAAGGAGCGTTGTGAAGTCCGTCGTTCGCCCAACTGCGGGCCCTCTGGCCGCTGCCTTCCTGGACCTTCCGGCCGGTAGCCCCGGCGGCAGCGTCGAGCTCTTCCTCGATCTCTATACCGGCGACGATCCACTCATCCCGGCGCGGGCCTTCATGCTGGGGCCCGCAGGCCCCAGGTCACGCCTCCCATCGGGCCTCGACCTGCTCGCCGTGTCCGGGAAGTGCCTGGAAGGTGCCGGCTTCAGTCGCTACGTGGCAACCCTGCGCCGGGCCCTGGTGACAGCGATCGATCCGGCGCAGATCGGCGTTCTGCACTTGCACCATCTCGCGTTCGGCGCCACCCCCGCGCTGCTCCGGGCACTTCCGGCACACCCGAGGATCGCGATGGTTCACGGTACCGACCTGCTGTTTGCCGAAGCCCACCGCGACCAGCTCCAGGTGCTGCGCGAGACAGCGAGGGCCGCCGACGCAATCGTGGTCTCCACCGGCGCCATGGCCGATCACCTGCTCAAACTCGCCCCGCAAACAGACCGCCGCAAGGTCATCCACATCCCGTGGGGCATCCCCGACCATCTGCTCGCTGATCCACCGGCCCGGCCCGCCCGCACGTCAACCAGCCATCTGCGAGTCCTGTACGCAGGACGGCTGACATCCGAGAAGGGGGTCGAGCGTCTCATCACCGGCCTGGCGCCCATTCCGGGCGTCGAGCTGAGCGTCGCCGCCCCCAGAGACCAGTTCCGCGCCCTGCCCCCGCTGCTCCAGCGGGCCGGCGTGCGGGCCCGCTATCTCGGCTGGCTCCGCCGTCCACAGCTGTGGAGAGCCTTCACCGAGCACGACGTACTGGCCCTGCCGTCCACCACCCTGGAGGCCATGGGCCTGGTCGCGCTGGAGGCCCAAGCCTGCGGGCTGCCTGTCCTGTACCAGCCCGTGCCCGGCCTCACCGAGGTCCTCGCAGGCTCCGGAGTGGCCACCGACTTCACGCACTCCACCGCACTCGCCCGCGACCTGAACCGGCTGTGGACCGCACCGGGACTGCTGCCCGCTCTCCGACAGGCGGGCTACGCGAACGCCGCCCGCTACCCGCTCTCAACGACCGCTCAGTCTCTAACCGAACTCGGCCGCCAACTCGCCTGAACAGCCCTTCAAGCGGTCCGCCACGCCGCTGCCCGGCCCGCTCCGTGAACGTCACTACGCTGGCCGGCGGGATGGCCCGGCGAAGAGGGAGACCATGACGTACGACATCGACCGCATCAAAGCCCTGCTCGACGAGGGTGTCCGCGACAAGGTGTACCCCGGCGCCGTGTGGGCCGTCGGCGACGCCAATGGCATCCGCGCCCAAGGCACCACTGGTGTCCTCGATCCCGACGAGCCGGACGTGCCGATGCGCGCCGACACCGTCTTCGATGCCGCCAGCCTCACCAAGATTCTCGCCGTTTGGTCAACCATCGGCGCTCTGTGGGAAGACGGTGTCCTCGACCTGGACCAGCCACTGGGCAGCTTCTGGCCGGAGGTCTCCGGCCACCCCATCGGCACCGCTACCGCCCGGCAGCTGTTGACGCACACAGCTGGCCTTCCCCAGAGGGCCCAGCTGAAGAACCTTTACGGCACCAACAAGGAGGACATCCGTCGAGGCGTCCTGCACGAGCAACTCCACCGGCCACCAGCCGAGGCCGTCGAGTACACCGACCGGGCCGCCCTTATTCTTGGCTACCTTGCCGAACACCTCTCTGGCCGAACCCTCGACGATCTGGCCACCGTGCGCGTCTGGCGGCCCCTGGGCATGCACACCACTCGATTCGGCCCACTACCGGACAGCATCGCGACCCGCTGTGCCCCGACCGAACTTGATCGAGATACCGACACTCACCTCAAGGGAACCGCCCACGACTTCTCCGCACGCCTGCTGGGCGGCATCTGCGGTATCGCCGGCACCTTCACCGTGCTCGACGATCTCGCCGCCCTCCTGCGGTACATGCTGGACACGAGTACCGCACCGGAGCCCCCCGGCTTCGGCCGCTGCTGGACCGCAACGTCACTGACCGTGCAAACCGGCAACTTGACACCTGCGCGCGGCCTGTTCTGGCACACCGCGCCCGGAACCGTCCAGTCCGACGATGTATGGGTCCACTACGGATTCACTGGAACCGGCATGTGGATCTCACCCCGTCAAAGCCGGTGGGCCGTACTGCTGACCAACAAGCTCTACTTCACCCGCCACCGGCAGCCCCTGACTGAAGTGCGCAACGCCTTCCGGGCGCTCGCTTACAGCTGAGCGGCCATCAAGGACGCCCGATGCTCGACGCCCAGGAAGGGAATATCACGACATCAACTGTCTGGTGCTTCTGGAACGTGGGGGCTGCGAGTGAGACTGAGGCAAGAAGCTCGCGTCCTCAAGGAGAAGGCCGTCTCTTCGACGGTCGCGGCGGCCGAGGCATTCAACTCGCCGCACGACCGTTGGCGAGAGACGAAGGTACTTCTGCACCTTCAGCACTCCTTCGAGATGTTGCTGAAAGCCGCACCCGTGCAGAAGGGTATTAGCGTCTTCGACCCGGCCCTGGGCCGCTGCCGTCGTCCGGCCCGCCGACCCCGCCGCTCCCCCGGTCATTCTGCTCAACCCCCCGCATCGCCGAGCGCTCGGATGAAGCGGACGAATAGTTCGAGGGCTGACTGTCTCTCTTCGACGTCCGTGGCATGGTCCCCCGGCCGCTGCGGATCACCGTGGAGACCACCACGCTGGACGGTCAAACCCTGACCACCACCTACCAGCGCGGCCTCGCCCGCCTGGTCCACCACGAGATCGACCACCTCGACGGCATGCTCTACACCGCGCGGATGCGGCCCGGAACCGACCCCATCCCCGTCGAGCAGTACCGCCAGACCGGCCGCGCCTGGACCTACGAGTAGTAGCAGGCGTCGCCAAAGTCTGGCACCTGGCTGACCTCGGAGAGGTTCGCAGTTTGGGTTGTATTCAACCTCGCGCAAAGGTCGTTCGGCGCCTCGTGATCTGCGCCGGGCACTGCCACAGCGACCAGTACGGTTCCGTCCGCGTCGGCGGCACCCTCACCGTCAAAGGCCGCGACGATCGCGAAGCCTGACGTCAGTTCTCGCCATAACCAGACATTGTTCATCGCGGACCGTAGCTACCGTTCGGTCTGCCTCACGAAGCACGAACGGGGCTACACACGGTCTGTTGTCCTGGCTGTCAGGCTGTCCCCGATGGTCTCTTCCCATTGCCTCCCACCTGTGCAGAAGCGCATCAAGGGACCCGTCGAGGACGCTTCCAGCCGGGGCGATCAGCACGTCCGCGACCAGACCATTCAGCGACGTACACGGCGCCGAAGCTTGTGAAACAGATCCGGTCATCCTGCCTGGATCCCCTTGCTGTGACCTCGACCGACCTCGAATCTGGAACGTTCGTCAGCGGCCGAGAAGGAGAATGGTGAACGTTCCGCGACGCCACGCGAGTGATCCAGACGTCATCGGGCAGACAGCAGGGCTAGTCAATTTCCTGCGTGACGTGGTCCACAGCAGCCATCAGCGGCAGCGTGACGACCGAGGTCGTGACCGCCTCTGGCTGGCCCGGCTGCCCGAGCCAGTCCGCAGGCCGGCACCGCGTGATGACGGCGTGCTGCTGATTCTCGACCACGTGCCGCAGAGCGCTCCGCCCGACCTGCCCGCCTCACTCGACGGCTGGGTGGAGCCGACGCGCTGCCTGGACCCAGATGGGGGCGATCCACCTCTCGCGGAAGAGGGTCCGGGACACGAGTTGGTGCGCGTCGCGGACGAGCGGGAACGGCTGGAGGAGGACGGAACCCTGCGCCGTGAAGAGGCCGGTGACGTGCTGCGGGCCTATGGCACCTGGTTGGACCGCTGGCGCAGGTGGGCGGAGCGGGAGCGTTCGGAACGGCCGCTGCGGGAACTCTACGACCGGATCTACGCGTGGCACCAGAAGCTGGCCCAGGAGGACGATCAGACAGAACTCATCTTGGGTATAGGGCTGTTGACTTGGAATGGTCCAAACGAAGACACGGTGCACCGCCATCTGTTCACCCATCGGGTGGAGACGTCAGTGGACCGCCGCACGGCAATGCTGACGGTGAGGCTGTCGTCGGAGGGCGCCCTGCGTCTCGAAGACCAGGACTTCCTGGACAGTGACGACGGATGGGTTCGCGAGCGCGGGGCCGCTCTCTCGGAAGAGATCACCGCTCGTGGGATGGATCCGCTGGGGCCCGAGGCACTGGAGCAACTGGCGCAGTGGCAAGAGAGGGCGATCACACGTCCCATGGGCTTCAGCGCGGCGTGGGAGCCGCCCCGCGCACCTGAGCCGGGGGCGCGCCTCGCATACGCGCCCGCCCTGGTCATGCGCCCCCGCAACCTCAACTCTCTGCTGCGGTTCTACGACCAGATCGCGGAAGCGGTGGCCTCGGAGGGCCGTGCGCCGCTCGGCCTGGCCCAAATGGCCATGACGATCGAGACCGATGACCGATCCGCCTGGGATGGAGCTCAAAAGGCCCCACTCTTCGGTGGTGATCCTCTCTTCCCTGGCAAGACGAACGCACAGCAGCGCAGCGTGCTGGGGCGCCTGGAGCGCGACACCGGCGTGGTGGTTCAGGGGCCACCCGGCACAGGCAAGACCCACACGATCGCCAACCTTGTCTCCGCGCTACTCGCTCAGGGCCAGCGGGTGCTTGTCACTAGCGCCCGCGACCAGGCACTGACCGTCTTGCGGGACAAACTTCCGCCGTCGGTGAGGGACTTGTGCGTCCTGTTGCTCAGCTCTACTCGCCACGACGGCGCGGGCGAGCTTGAACGCACAATCAACGCGCTTACCGACCAGGTAGCCACCAGCGACCCAGACGAACTACGTGCCGAAATCCGCCGCCTCGCCGGCGAACGCGATGAGGTACGAGGACGGATCGAGACGCTTACCGAGCAGGTGATCTCGCTCCGTGAGGCCGAGTATCGGCATCGGAGCGTGGCGCCGGGATACGCGGGAACGCTCGCCGAGATCGTGGAGCGGGTTCACACCGGAGCCAAGGAGTTCGAGTGGATCAGCCCTCTCCCGGACACCGCCGAAGACTCCCCTCCGCTGGCCTCCGAGCAAGCCCAGGAACTCCTCCTGCTGCTGCGTGACGGCACGGGTCAGCCGCGGGTGGGCGGGGCGTTGCCTGCCCCTGACGAGCTTCCTTCGCCCCGGCACATCGCGGACGTCTTCGTGGCCAGCCGCCTCAGCGACGAGGGTCTGTCCGCGGAGGCCGTCGAGATCCGGAACATACTCGCTCATCTCGACGCGTCCGTGACCGCCGAACTGGCCTCGCTGCTTGATGACTGCGAGACGGCCCTTCACCACCTCGGGGTGCCTGCCGACGCCACACACTGGGATCCGGATTCCTGGATCACTCGGGCGCTGACGGACCGGCTCTCTCGATCCGACCTCGGGCTGTGGCAGCGCGTGGCAGCCATCACCGACGACATCCGCGAGGTCGCGCGGGACCTGGACGCGCTGGGCCTGCGCTTGGTGACCGTGCCCGAGGACCTGACCGCCCAGAAGGCCAGCCAGTTGGCGACCGTCGGCGCCGCGCTCCGGGCTCATCTGACCACAGGCAAGACTCTGCGCCCGTGGTTTCCGAGCAAGGCACAGAAGAAGGCCCGGGAGTTGCTGGACTCGTGCACAGTCGACGGCCGTGCGCCGCAGACGGCGGAGGACCTGGACGCCGTGCTGTCACACCTTCGGGCACACTCCGCCCTCGCTGGCGCGGCCACACGCTGGCAACAGGCAAATGCCGCACTCCCCCCGGGAGACGTGGAGGTACGGCTGGCCGCACTGGCCGCACGCGCCGAGTTCCTAGAGCATGTACAGGCATTCGGCTCGGCACGGGACCGCGTCGACGAGCTTCTTGTACGTCACCGTGCGCGCCTGGCGATTGCCTCCCGCCGAACGTGGCAAAACTTCAACGCCGGCGTCGCTGCGCTCCATGGCCGACGCGCCGCCGATGAGGCGGTCGCGCAACTGGCCGCCTGGGACGAACTCCTTTGTACCCCCGTCAATGGCGCCCAGCCATCAGCAGAGTCCATGGCCCTCGTACAGGCCCTTCGCGACCAGGACGTGGACACCTATACCGAGGCCATAGATGCACTGGCCGCAGCGCACCGGAGGGAGCACCGCACGCGTCGGTGCACCGAACTGCTGGGCGCCCTACGCGCCGACCACCCTTTGCTCGCAGGCCGCCTCGTCGACAGCACCGAAGATCCCGACTGGGAGGAACGGCTGGGGTCCCTGGAACGGGCGTGGGCATGGGCAAAGGCTTCGCAGTTCATGGACAAGCAGCGCACGCCCGGTCTGGAGCGCAAACTCGAAGGCGACCTCACTGAGCACGAAGCCCGGCTAGAGCATGTGACCGGTGAACTCGCTGCAGCTTGGGGGCGGTTGCACTGCTTGGAGCGGATGACACAGGAACAGCATTCGGCGCTCCAGGCGTACCGGACGCACATGTCGTCCGTCGGCAAGGGCAAGGGGCGGCATGCGGGACGCTTCCGAGCCGCGGCACGCGATGCGATGTCCGTGGCCCAGGGCGCGGTTCCCGCATGGGTCATGCCCATTCCCCAGGTCGCCGAGATGGTGCAGGCGAAGCGGGACACCTTTGACGTCGTCATCGTCGACGAGGCCAGCCAAGCGGGCATGGACGCGTTGTTCCTCCTGTGGCTGGCTCCCCGAGTGATCGTCGTTGGTGACGACAAGCAGTGTGCGCCCGCCGTCACGGGCCAGGGCCGTCTGCAGGCCATCCAGGACAAGCTGGCCGCCCATCTGCCGGACATGCCCACCCGGCTGCGCCAGCTCTATATGCCGCACGCCAACCTCTACCAGTTGCTGTGCAACTTCTTTCCGCAGGTGATCCGTCTCGAAGAGCACTTCCGCTGTGTGCCCGAGATCATCAACTGGTCTTCCAGCACCTTCTACGACCACAAGCTCTTGCCCCTGCGCCAGTACGGCGCCGAACGCCTCGACCCATTGCGTTCCCACTTCGTCGAAGGCGCCGTGGTTACGGGCCGAGACAGCCGTGTCCACAACCCCAAGGAGGCCGAGGCGATCGTCGACTGCCTGGCCCGCCTGGCCAAGGACCCCGTCTACCAGGACAAGACCATGGGCGTGATCGTGCTCCAGGGCTTCGGACAGATCAAGTTCCTGGAGGCCCTCATCGAGCAACGTCTACCGGCCACCGTGCGGGAGCGCCACCAGATTCGCGTGGGCAACGCGGCCTCGTTCCAGGGTGACGAGCGCCACGTCATCCTGCTGTCCATGGTCGTGACGAACCCGCCGCGCGCAGCGGGCGGGAACAAAAGCGAGCAGCAGGCATACAACGTCGCCGCCAGCCGGGCTCAGGATCAGATGTGGCTCTTCTACTCGGTTCCACCCGACCGTCTCAAGCCGCACGACCTACGGCTCAACCTCCTGACGTACATGGAGAACCCACCCGCCGCTTTGGATGCAGCCGACGACATCGGACCGGTGCTGCCCGACGTCCGGAGGGCTCCCTTCGACTCGCTTTTCGAGCAGCAGGTGTACCTGGAGATCAAGGAACGGGGTTACCACGTGGTCCCGCAGTTCCCGGCCGGCAGCAAGCGTATCGATCTGGTGGTGGTGGGGGCCCGCGGTCGGCTCGCCGTGGAGTGCGATGGCGACGCCTTCCACCACGCCACGCGGGAGCAGATCGAGAGTGATCAACGGCGGGACCGCGAACTGAAGCGCGTGGGATGGAAGTTCTGGCGGATACGGGAGAGCGACTTCCGTTTCGATCCCGCCGCGGCACTCGACGGTCTGTGGGACGAACTCGACCGTCAGGGGATTCGGCCCGCGAACTACACGCGGTCCGCGACAGCCCCCCAGCCGGTCGGCTCCAACGCCACGTGGAAGCCACTCGATCTCTCCTCGGACGACGGGCTCACCGATGACGAGGGCACCGGAGACGAACAGACCGACGACCGGTACGACGACCCAACCGACAACGACACCACGGAGGACGACGCCGCATGATGCAGGAAACCGTACTGGGCCCGCTCGACGGCAACACCTTGAAAGAGCTGGCCCGTGTCATCTGCGGCGATGACAACCTCTACTACCGCAGGGGCTTCGAGATCACCCAGTTCCTGGAGAACGCCGGGTGGCGCAACGTGCCCGAGTACGACGGCGAGTACCGGGGCGAGTGGGTACTTCATCTGCTCATGGAACGTCGCGAGAACCACACCGAGCTGGAAAAGGTACTTCTCAGACTGGCGGACGCACGCGAGTACCTCGAAGAACCCGACGTTCTCCCGGCCGTCGTCAACGCGGTCAACGCCTTCCTTGTCCACGAAGGCTTCCGCTTGGAGAACCCCGGCGGCCGACCCAGGGTCGTCGTCTGCGATCCGGCCGTGGCACACCCGGGCCAGCAGGCGCCTGTCGAGCTCAAGGCCACCATGGCCGAGATCATCCGTGAACCACGGATGGCCGCGCTGCTCCAGCGCCGTCTGGACGAAGCCCGCACCTGCTACGCCAACGGGGCTCACGTCGCGGCCGTCATCATGCTGGGCAGCCTCCTAGAGGGCGTCCTGCTTACGGTGATCGAGGAGCGCGACGCCTCCCTGCTGCGCAACAAGGACCCCGATTTCATCGGCCTCAAGGCCCTCATCGACATCTGTCACAAGGCGGGCTGGATCGACGTCGACATGGAACGCCACAGCCAGACCCTGCGCGAGTACCGCAATTTCGTCCACCCACGACGTGAGTTTTCCGAGGCGCACACTCCCGACCGCGACACGCTCACCGTTTCCTGGTACGTCGTGAACGGCGCCCTCAACGACCTCACGGCCAGCCAACCTGAAGCCAGCGCGTAGAGCGGGCACGGACGAAAGCCACTGCGTGCCTACCGGGCCACGCAGTCAGACCAGGGACAACAGAGCACGAGGGAGAGCAGGTTGAAGCTCACGGCAGAGGTGCTGAGAGATCTTGCGCGGCCGTCGAACGTCGCAGTCCACTCGAACTCGGAGCTGGCCGGGGACGTGAGTGCCTCGGCGGCGGACGACGACAAGCAGAGAAAGGAGAAGGAGCTCGACCCGCTCCGCCGAAAGCCGGAACTGCAGCCCATACCAGCGACGGATCTCAACCGACTCGTGCAGCTCACGCCCTGGGAGGTTCTGCACACCTTGGGACGGTCGATTGCCTTGGCCCGGCGCGGAGCGGGACGCGGCCTCGCCGAGCACTGGGGCTGCCTGAAGTACAACCAAGCTCTGACCGGGAACTCTGACGCTTTCATGGCCCTCTCACCCGAGGGCCGGGAGACCGCGGACTACTACAAAGCACTTCAGTCGGGAGAACTCGGCATCGGTGTCGCACTGGCGCTCGCCACACGACTCCTGAACAGGCGCTATCCGGATCACCTCGTCTCGATCGTGCCGGCCGACACGGCCCTGCGTGCAGGGTGGGCCCTGACCAGTAGGGACTCCGGCCCGAGGTCGGGCTATCGGTACCGACCGCAGTTCCTCGCCGAGGTATGGAAGCCCGGCGAGCCCTCTCGCGTCTTCCCGATTGCGTGCAAGGGCAACCACAGTGGGCTCGCCGCCTCACATACTCAGCTCGCATCGGCTTCCGCTCACGTTGAGGCGGTGCACATCGGAGGATGGGATGAGACACCGTGTCTGGTGTTCAGCACGGAGCTCCCTCTCGACGGACCACTGACGGTCCACACACTGGAGGCAAGAGGAAATGGAGGTTGGCTGGACACGCCCGGTCGCGTTCTTGATCACGCCTTGGAGGACGAGAACGTCTACCCCGGTATCCAACCGCCCGCGCAAGGCGACAAGCCCATGGAGCCCGAACCTGGCTATCACGTGAGCCCGGCCCTCTACGCGTGGTTCCAACACGCCCTCGCCCGCACAACCGCAGCCGGTCTCACCGCCTTCGCTGGGGACGGAAGGGCGACCGCTCCGTATCTGACGAAGCGACAAGGGCAACGCCACTTCACAGGCTTGATGCACGCAGCCACGGACAGCGTCCAGGACGCCCGCCACCGGTTCCTCGGCATCGACTTCGTCGGTACTGACCACGTCTTCCGACTTAACCGGAAGCGAGTCGAGGCATTCTCTGGAGTCGCGGAGGATCTCTTCCGTCACCTTGAGCAGGGGCGGGTGGAGCAGTACCGTCGGGAGATCTACGCGCGCAGGTCCACCTGGCCGCGAGACACCTGGGCCCCGCGATGGAACGGTCCCGTCTCCATACATCCTGACGGTTCCGTGCTGGCTATGCGCCTGCTGTGCGATTAATCCGCGCCGGGCACTTGCGTTGGTGCGGTCCTCACCCTTGCGACGCCGAGAAGTCCGGCTTCGTGCGTGAGCGATGCGGGAGTGGACTGTCCGGCACGGCGCGTCATGAGCCGGATGGAGTACGCAGCCACACGGCGCTGACCAGGCAAAACAGCACCACGCGGCAGTACCGATCACCCCCCGGCAAGGATTCGATCCCACTCCGTGTGCGGGTGCCGGCGGATCCCGATGTTGCAGTCGATGGCCGTCGTCCGGTCACGGCGGGCACGGGCTGCGTCCCGCTGCCGCGCCAGCGCTGCGCAGACGGCGCACCCTTCGACGGGGGCGGGGCCGGGCGGCGCCTCGGTCGGGTCGCCGAGGTGCACGGCCGGGGCCATCGACCGCAGGTAGTTGCCCGTGCCGGCGCCGCTCGTCCGGTGCCTGCCGCTCGCCCCGTCCGGAGCCCGGCCGGTGCCGTCCTGCCCGTGCGCTTCGGCGCGTTCCGGGCAGCCCGGACAACCGCACGGCGGGTAGGTGACCGGGGAGCGGGGTGCGAGATCCGCGCCCTCGAACGGCTCTCCGTCCATCACGTCCCCCCGGCCCGGTGCGGGTGCTGCCGGATGATCGCGTTGCACTCCCGGACGGTCACCGCACTGCCCGCCTCATGACCGCACTCGCGCCGCCGCGCCGCCGCCACACAGACGGCGCACGAGGGATGTGGCACGGACTCCAGCGCGAGCACCCGCAGCGGCGGGGCCGTCGTCGGCTCACCGTCCTTCATCGACCGGACACCTCAGCCCGGCCTCGATGGCCGTCGGCGTCCGGCGAGTTGGCGCGGTGTAGGCACCGCGCGTGACGTCTTCCGGCATCGGCGAGTTCTCCATGCACCCCTCCTTCTGACTGTTCGTGAGCGGGGTACTCAGAGTGCGATGCGGGCAGACAGGTCGAAAGGTGCCTGGCTCCCGACCTGTTGATTGGCCGCCCTGGCATATGCACAAGTCTCTGAACTGCGCAGCAGCGTCATGGAGCGGGGATTCCCAGATGGCGGAACAAGGGGGTTTGTGGTGACCGATCGGAGCGAAGTTGACGAATCGGACGGCGATCCGCGAAAGGAGTTCGGCAACGCGCTGCGGGACGCCCGGGAGCTGTACCCGGAACGCAAGCTGACGCAGACGGACCTGGCGAGGCGGGCGCGGACGTCGAAGTCCGCGATCAGCCGAATGGAGCGGGGAGTTCCGCCGATCCCCGGGGGCCTGCCCGAGCTCTTCGACCAGATCTTTGAGACCGATGGGTTGTTCAAGCGGCTGTACGACGAGGTGGCGGCCCACTCGTTCCCCGCTCGATACCGGCGCCGCATGGCGCTGGAGCGGAAGGCGGTGGCCATCTCGGAGTGGTCTCCGACCGTTGTTCCCGGTCTGCTGCAAACCGGGGGGTACGCCCGTGCGCTGCTCCGGGCGGGCGACCCACGGGCGAGCGAGGACGAGATCTCGGCGTCGGTGGGAAAGCGGCTCGCCCGGCAGGATCTCCTGAGGGGCGCGGCTCCTCCGGACGTTCGCGTGGTGCTGTGTGAATCCGTGCTTCGGCGCCGCGTCGGCAGCCCCGAAGTGATGCGTGATCAGCTCGCGGCGCTCCTGAGCCTCGGCGCGCAGCCGACGACGCGGCTGTATGTGCTCCCGCTGGACGCCGAACCGCACCCCCTCATCGAATGGCCGGTGACGCTCCTGACGACACCGCATCACGTGACGGTCGTCTGCGTGGAGACCTACCGGACGACGGACATCATCGAGAAACCGGAGGACGTGCGACGCGCGGCACGCGCCTACGATGATCTGACCGGGGAGGCGCTTTCGGCCCGGGACAGCGCCGACCTACTGAGAGAGAGGATGGAGGCACTGTGAACACCACCTCTGCCACGGCCGTGTGGGTCAGGTCCACCTACAGCGGCCCGGATGACGGCAGCAACTGTGTGGAATGGTCCCCCTCGTACGCAGCGGATCACGGCGCCGTCCCCGTCCGTGACTCGAAGCACCCGGACGGCCCCGCGCTCCGCTTCGGGCCCGGTGTCTGGGCGGCGTTCGTCTCGGCCGTCCGGCGTGACGGGTTCACCGGCGTCTGACCCCGCCCGGCTCACCGGTGACGCCCCGTCATCCGTCAGGACGGCGGGGCGTCGCCGTGCCCGCTGCCGTACGGCGGGCGGACCGGCGGGTGCACCGCGTGCCGGGGCCGGACCGTCACCCGGACGGCCGTACGACACCGGCCGCAAGCCGCCGAACGGGTCATCGGCGATGGTCATGAATCCGTCAAGTTACCGCCGATTCGGGTAACTTCATTGCCTCGCGGCGCTCCGGCACCAACAATGCGCACGACAAAACCGAAGGAACATCAAGGATCTTCGGTGACGGAAGCGTGAGAGGACCCCCACATGAATCGACCTCTCGTCGGCACCCTGGCCACGGCCGTGCTGGGCGCCGCAGCCCTGGTGGGCACCGCCGGAAGCGCCGGCGCCGCTCCCCTTCCCGGGAAGGCGGCGCACCCGGACCGCGTCATAACGGCGGAGCAGTCGGCACAGAGAGGCGCGGCGGCGCACGGTACGGGCGCCGAGGTACAGCTCCAGTCGAAGGTGAAGAGCAAAGCCAAGGCGGTGGACTTCGCCGGTACGGTCGCGCTGAGCAACTGCTCGGGCTCGATCGTCCGGATGCCCACCTCGCAGGCGAACGACCCGGCCCTGGTGATGACCAACGGTCACTGCCTGGAGACCGGGATGCCCGGACCGGGTGAGGTCGTCGTCGACCAGCCGTCCAGCCGCAGCTTCACCGTGCTCGGCGCGTCGGCCAATCAGCTGGGCACGATCAAGGCCACCAAGGTCGCGTACTCGACGATGACCGACACCGACGTCACGCTCTACCAGACCAGCTCCACCTACGCCCAGATCCAGCAGAAGTTCAACATCAAGCCGCTGGAGCTGGCCACCGGCCACCCCGTCCAGGGGAACGCGATCACGGTCGTCTCCGGCTACTGGAAGAAGACCTACTCCTGCAACATCGACGGGTTCGTGCACAACCTCAAGGAGGGCGACTGGACCTTCAAGGACTCGGTCCGCTACACCCCGGAGTGCCGGACCATCGGCGGTACCTCCGGTTCGCCGGTGATCGACAACGCCACCGGCAAGGTCGCGGCCATCAACAACACGGGCAACGAGGACGGCGAGCAGTGCACCGTCAACAACCCGTGCGAGGTGGACGAGAGCGGCAACGTCACCGTGCACCAGGGCACCAACTACGCCCAGGAGACCTACGGCATCCCGCAGTGCTTCGTCGCCGGCAACAAGCTGGACCTGAGCCAGGCCGGCTGTGAACTGCCCAAGCAGGGGGCCGTCCGCCGCTGAGCCCGGACCGGTGGCCGCCGCGAAGGTCCGGCCACCGGGCGGACACCAGGTCCCGTGCACGGCTCGGGCACGGGATCTGGCCAGGTGCGGCGGCGCCGGGAAGGCCCCGGGCGCCGGGCGTTACGGGAGGCTGTGGACGTGCGCGCCCACCTGGTTCGCGAACGCGTCGCCGCCCGCGGCGTCCCAGTTCGTCGACCAGGTCATCGCGCCGCGCAGGCCCGGATAGGTCGTGGACGGGGTGAACGCGCCGCAACTCGTGCCCCGGGTCAGGCAGTCCAGCGCCGCGTTGACGACGGACGGATCGACATAGCCGCCGCCGGCCGCCCGGGGCGAGGCCGGTACGCCGAGGCCGACCTGGGACGGGTCGAGGCCGCCTGTCAGCTGGATACAGGCGAGCGAGGTCAGGAAGTCGACCGTGCCCTGGGCGTAGACGTTGCCGTCACAGCCGTTCATCGAACCGCTGTTGTAGTACTGCATGTTGACGGCGGTCAGGAAGTCCTTGATGCCGAGCGCCGTCTTGAAGTACTCGGTCTGCGGCGACTGCATGTCGATGGTCTGCGGCGCCATGGTCACCACCACCCCGCTGTGCGCGGTGTGTACCGCCCGCAGCGCCTGGGTCATATAGGTGGCGCTGAGGCCGTTCTCCAGGTCGATGTCGACGCCGTCGAAGCCGTACTCGTCCATCAGGCCGTTGACGGAGTCGGCGAAGTTCTGGGCCGAGGCTCCGTCGTTGACGGACACCGCGCCCTTCTCGCCGCCGACCGAGATGACGACGGACTTGCCGGCCGCCTGCTTCGCCTTGATGTCGGCCTTGAAGTCGTCGACGGAGGCGTAGCCGACGGCCGGGTCCAGGTTGAAGGTGACGGCGCCCGGTCGGCCGGTCGCGTCGGCGAACGCGACCGCGATGATGTCGTACGCGTCGTTGACGTCCTTGAGCTTCTGCACCGTGGCGCCGTTGTCGAAGTTCTGCCAGTAGCCGGTGACGGCGTGCCCGGGGACGGCGGACGTGTGTGCGGTGGGGGTGTGCGCGGCCGGGGGTGCCGCGGCCGCGGGGGCGGTGCCCGCCGCGAGGATGCCGGCCGACGCCAGCACCGCGGCGGCCAGGGCGGCCGCCAGCCTGCTCGTCACTCTTCCTGATCGTGCGCGAACCACTACTGCCTCCGTGGGGGGAGTTGGGCGGGTGGTGCGGATGCGCGCTCAGGGGCCCCTGGGCTTCCCGTACAAAGTGGTCCAGACCATTGCTCCTGTCAAGGCTCCCGCCGGAACCCGCCGTTCGTGTGTTCGTCACCTGGCGGTGGCGGTGGTTTCCCCCGGAGGACTGTGCGATTTCCCTGTGGGGTAGGGGTGTGGGGAGCGGTCCCGAACTGTTCCCGGAACGTGTTCTCCGGAACGCGTCTCGTAGCTAAAGTGCTGGGCGTACGGCGCCGTTGGCGCAGAGCTGTGCCGATCCGCGGTCCCGGAGCGTCCGGTGGCCAAAGGGAGTGGGGGAGCGACGTGCCGACCGCGATTGCCGTCACCAGCCCGGACCTCGCGCTGCCCGCCACCGACCGGGGGACCCCGGCCGCCGTCGTCCTCCCGGCGCCGCATCTCCAGCCGTTGGGCGAGGCGTTGACACAGACCGCGGCCGTACTGGAACAGCACGGCCGGCTCGTCGTCCTCTACTCCGCCGCCTGCCCGCCGGAGCACGTACGCCGGCTGCACACCCTGCGCGCCGTGTTGGAGAGCGACCGGATCGCCATCCTGCCGCTGCCCCTGCCGCCGCTGGGGGTGGCCGTACTCGCCCGCCAGCTGCGGCAGTTGTCGCTCTGCGACTTCAGCCCCGGGGTGCTGGCCTGCGCGGTACGGCTGCTGGCCCACTACGTCCACGCCGGCGCCCTGCTGGACAGCGTCACCGGCCTGGACCGGGTCGAGGTGGATCTGCGCGCCCATCTGAAGTCCTGGCTGCCCGGCGCGCATCTCGCGGTGCTTGCCCACCCCGAGCCGCAGCTGCACCATGTGCCCCGGCACGCCGCCGGGGCCGGGCTGCCGGGCCCCGCGTTCGTCACCCGGCTCGCCGTCGCCCGCGGCCGGCTCACCGACGGCTGGGTGGACGGGGTGCTCGCCCCGGCCTGGCAGGTGCAGGGGGTGTACGAGGTGCCGCTGCCCGCCGAGTCCGCCCGGTGGTGGGGCACCGGGAAGCTGATCGAGTTCGCGGCGGCCATACCGGATCTGCCGGTCCTCCACCAGCTGGTCGCCTCCGTACGGCGCGCCCGGTGCCGCTGGTGCGGACAGGACGTCATCGGCGACCGCTGCGCGTTCTGCGCGGCACCGCTGGCGACGGCCCGGACGGGCACCGGCGGCACGGAACGGCGACCGGTGGGGAGACCGGCGGTGCCGGACGGGGCGGCGGGTTCCGCCGGGGCGGCCGTGTTACCGGCCGTCGCGCCGCCGTCGCCGCTGCGACAGCGCGGTCTGTCGCCGGTGGCACCGCCGGGCGTCCGGGGCGCGTACGGCGGACCGGGCGCGTACGGCGGCCCCGGTGCTCCGGGCGGCCCGCGGGCGGTGGCCCGCGTGCGCTGACCCCGACCGCCCCCGCTCCGCCCACCGGCCGTTCCGCCGCCGCCTCCGCCGCCCCGCCCCCCCCATGCCGTGCCGCCCCGCCCCACCCCGATCGAGGTCCCTCGCCCATGAACTCACGCCAGCGCCGCGGACTGGTCCTGCTGCTCCTGTCGGTCCTGTGCGCGCTCGGCGCGTTCGCCGGTGTGCTGGCGGTGATCAGGAACGTCGAGTCCAAGGTCGGACCGGAGAAGACGGCATACCGGCTGAAGGCGGACGTGCCCGCGTACCAGGCGCTGGAGCCGGGGCAGTTCGAGAAGGTGACGATGCCGGAGCGGTGGCTGCCGGCCACCGCCGTGACCGACCTGGGCACGGTCAGCGGCAGGATAGCGGTCACCCCGCTGCACAAGGGTTCGCTGCTCCAGGACGACATGATCGTCGAGCGGCCCGCGCTGAAGGCCGGGCAGCAGGAGATCGCCATCATGATCGACGCCGCCACCGGTGTGGCCGGCAAGATCACCCCCGGCGCCCGGGTCAACATCTACGCCACGTTCGAGGGCAAGCGCCCCGAGGACAAGCCGGTCTCCAAGGTCATCGTCGCCGCGGCCGAGGTCATCGACGTCGGCCGGCTGACCCCGCTGGCGGCCAAGGACCCCGGCGACACCACCACCACGCGCCGGGCCGGCGAGGCCGTCCCGATCACCTTCGCCCTCGATACCCAGGACGCCCAACGGGTCGCGTACGCCGAGTCCTTCGCCACCCACGTACGGCTCGCCCTCCTCGGACCCGGCGGTGACACCCCCGTCCCGCCCGGCCAGCGCACCTACACCCTCGACGGCGACAAATGACCCGGAGGCCCAGGTGACCATCCGCATCCTCCCGGCGGTCGGCGACCCCGACGCCGCGCGAGCCGTGTCCTCGCTGCTCAGCCAGTTGCCGGACGCCGAACCCGCACCCCCGGTCGCCGACTCCGCCGCCCTGCTCGACGCCCTGGCCGCCGCCACCGCCCCGGGCGGCGCCGCGCCGCCCACCGGCCCCCCGGCCGCCGCGGGCGTCGAGGGGCTGCCGGAGGTCGTCCTCGTCCACGAGCGGATCGGCCCGCTCCCGGCGCTGGAGCTGATCCGCGAGGTGGCGCTGCGCTTCCCCGCCGTCGGCGTCGTCCTGATCACCACCGACGCGGGCCCGGCCCTCTTCGCCGCCGCGATGGACGCGGGCGCCCGCGGCGTCGTCGGACTGCCGCTCGGCTACGACGAACTGGCCGCCCGGGTACGGGCCGCCGCCCAGTGGTCGGCCGGGGTCCGGGTCCACCTCGGGGGCAGCCCGGACGCGCTCCCCGGGCCGAGCGGCACGCTGGTGACCGTCACCGGCGCCAAGGGCGGCGTCGGCACCACCGTCGCCGCCGTCCAGCTGGCGCTGGCCGCACGGGCCGCGGGCCGCGGCGTCGCGCTGGTGGACCTGGACCTCCAGTCCGGCGATGTCGCCTCCTATCTGGACGTGCAGTTCCGCCGCTCGATCGTCGACCTGGCGGGGATCTCGGACATCTCCGCACGGGTCCTCCAGGACGCCGTGCACGACCACCACACCGGCCTCGGACTGCTGCTCGCGCCGGAGGAGGGCGAGCGTGGCGAGGAGGTGGACGACCGGGCGGCCCGCCAGATCGTCACCGCGCTGCGCGCCCGCTACGACGTGGTGATCGTCGACTGCGGCTCCCAGATGCAGTCCGCGAACGCCGCCGCCGTCGAACTCGCCGATGTGGCCCTGCTGGTGACCACCCCCGACGTGGTGTCCGTACGGGCCGCCAAACGGCAGGTACGGCTCTGGGACCGGCTCCAGATCCGCAAGGCCGCGGACACCACCACGGTCGTCAACCGCCTCACCCGCCACACCGAGATCCAGCCCTCGCTGGTCGCCAGGGCCACCGGCACCCAGGTCGCCCGGACACCCGTACCGGCCGCCTACAAGGAACTCCAGCCGTGCGTCGACGCGGGCCGGATGCAGGACCTCGACGACCGGTCGACGGTCCGCCAGGCGCTGTGGGCGCTGGCCGGGGAACTGGGCCTGGCCGGCCCGTCCGCCGCACCGCACCAGGGGCGGGGCGGCCGGCGCCCGCGGGCGGCACTGACCGGGCGCAAGCGCCGGGCCCTCACGGCGGGGCCGGTCCCCGGGCCGGTGCCCGCACCCGGCGCCGGTCCCCGCTCCGGCGCGCGGGGCGGACCGGCGGCCAGGAGTGCGGGGCCGTTCGATCCGGCCGGTCCGTACGAGGAGGGCTGAGCGGTGCGGCGCCCGCTGGGCGGCAGCGACCGGGGCCAGGTCTCCGTCGAATTCCTCGGCCTGCTCCCGCTGATCCTGCTGGTCCTCGTCCTGCTCTGGCAGTTCGTCCTGGTCGGCTACACCTACTCGCTGGCCGCCAACTCCGCCGACCGGGGCGCGCGGGCCGCCACCGCCACGGCGGGCGGCGGCGCCGGTGCCTGCCACGCGTCCGCCGTACGGGACCTGCCCGCCGCCTGGCGGGGCGGCGCCACGACCGACTGCCACACCGAGGCCGGGCTGTGGAAGGCGGTCGTCCGGATCAAGGTCCCGGTGCTCTTCCCCGGTGTGGGGAACTTCCCCTGGGACGTCACCGGCACGGCGGGCGCGGCGCGGGAGGACGGCGGGGGAGGAGCGGGATGAGGCCGGGAACGGAGCGCGGGGAGCGGGCCGCCATGGCGACGGCACGGGCGGCGCGCGGCCGACGGCCGGTGCCCCGGGCGCGCGGGGGCCTGCCCGCGCGGCTGCGCGGCCGTGGCCGGGACCGCGGCCAGGTCGCCATCGAGTTCCTCGGCTTCCTGCCGATCCTGCTCGTCATCGCGCTGGCCGTGATCCAGCTGGGCCTGGGCGCGTACGCCGTCCAGCAGGCCGGTACGGCGGCGCGCGCCGCGGCCCGTACCGCCTCGATGGACGCGACCGACGTCGGCGGCGATCCGTCGGCCGCCGGCGAGGCCGCGGGCCGGGCGGCGGTGAGCGGCTGGCTCAGCGACGGCGGCGGCACCACGGTCTCGGTGGGCGGCGGGGGCGACGCGGTGCACGCCACGGCGACCGTACGGATCCCCTCCGTCATCCCCGGTATCGACTTCGGGACCGCCCGCCGCAGCGCCACCATGGCCCGCCCGGCCGCCCCGCACGCCCTCGGCGGCGGGCGACCCACTGTGTCCGGCGACGAAGGAGCGGCCCCGCGATGAGCCTCAAAGCCCGGATCGTCGTACCCGAAGTGCCCCCGGCGGCGCGCCAGGACAGCCATCTGATCGCCGTCTACCGGGCCAAGCTGCTCGAAGAGATCGACCTCGCCGAGATGTCCGCGCTGGCCGCCGCCGAACGCCGCTCGCGGCTGGAGCGCGTACTGGGCCACATCATCAGCCGCGAGGGCCCGGTGCTGTCCACCGCCGAGCGCGCCCAGCTGATCCGCCGGGTGGTGGACGAAGCGCTCGGCCTGGGCGTCCTGGAACCCCTCCTCGAAGACGCCTCGATCACCGAGATCATGGTCAACGGACCGGACCAGGTGTATGTCGAGCGGTCCGGCCGGGTCGAGCTGGTCCCCGTCCGGTTCGCCTCGCACGAGCAGCTGATGCAGACCATCGAGCGCATCGTCTCCACCGTCAACCGGCGGGTGGACGAGTCGAATCCGATGGTCGACGCCCGGCTGCCGTCCGGTGAACGCGTCAACGTCATCATCCCGCCGCTCGCCCTGAACGGCGCCACCCTCACCATCCGCCGCTTCCCGCGCGCCTACACCCTCGCCGAACTCATCGGTATGGGCACCCTCGACGACCAGATGCTGGTGCTGCTGGCCGGGCTGGTGCGCGCCAAGTTCAACGTCGTCGTCTCCGGCGCCACCGGCGCGGGGAAGACCACGCTGCTCAACGCCCTGTCGGGGCTGATCCCCGACGGCGAGCGGATCATCACCGTCGAGGACGCCGCCGAACTCCAGCTCCAGCAGAGCCATGTCATCCGGCTGGAATCGCGGCCGCCCAATGTGGAGGGCAAGGGCCGGATCACCATCCGCGACCTGGTACGCAACTCGCTGCGCATGCGCCCCGACCGCATCATCGTCGGTGAGGTGCGCGGCGGCGAGACCCTCGACATGCTCCAGGCGATGTCGACCGGCCACGACGGATCGCTGGCCACCGTCCACGCCAACAGCGCCGAGGACGCCCTGATGCGGCTCCAGACCCTGGCCTCCATGTCGGACGTCAAGATCCCCTTCGAGGCGCTGCGGGACCAGATCAACAGCGCCGTGGACTGCCTCGTCCAGCTCGGCCGGCACGCCGACGGCTCCCGCCGGATCACCGAGATCGCCCTCCTCGACTCGCGCGGCCACGAGGACTACCGGCTCGCGACGGTCTGCCGCTTCGACGCCGAGCCGATGGGCGCCGACCGGATCGTGCACGGCCGCTTCCGCTACTTCCCGCTGCCGCGCCGGGTCGCCGAACGCCTCTTCATGGCCGGCGAGCCCGCCCCGCCCGCCTTCGGCGTCGCGGCCACCGACGACGACCTCGCCACCCGGGAGGCCCGATGACGACCCGCCCCAGGAGGACGCACACCCCATGACCGGCCCGAACGATCCCGCTCTCTGGGCCCTCGGCGCCACCCTGCTGTGCGGGGCGCTGGCGGTCGTCGGCATACGGCTGTACGCGGCCGGACGCGCCCAGCGGCAGGCCGTCGTCGACCGTCTCGCCGACGAACGCGGGCTGCCGCCGGCCGGCCGGCGCCGCCGCTTCCCGGCCGTCGACCGCGCGCTGCGCCGCACCCGCCCCGGCCGCCGCCTCGAACTCCGGCTGGCCGCCACCGGCCTGGACCTCACCCCGGGCGAATTCACCGTCTACACCTGCGGCACGGCGCTCGCCCTCTGGCTGGTCGCGCAGGCCACCCTCGCCGCGTTCTTCGGCCCGATCGCCGCACTGGCCGCCGTCTGGGCCGCCTCCGCGTTCCTCAACTGGCAGCGCCAGAAGCGCATCGAGCGGTTCATCAACCAGCTCCCCGAACTCTCCCGGATCCTCGCCAACGCCACCCAGGCCGGGCTGGCGCTGCGCACCGCCCTGGGCATGGCGGCCGAGGAACTGGAGGCCCCGGCCGGTGAGGAGCTGACCAAGGTCTCCGACAAACTCGCCGTCGGCCACTCCGTCGACGACGCCCTCGGCGAACTCGCCGAACGGCTGCCCTCCCGCGAACTCGTCGTCCTGGTCACCACGCTGGTCCTCGCCAACCGGGCCGGCGGCACCGTCGTCGGCTCGCTGCGCAACCTCACCAAGACCCTGGAGGAGCGCAAGGAGACCCGCCGCGAGGTGCGCACCCAGCTCTCCCAGGTCATGGTCACCGCGTATGTCGTCCCGCTGCTCGGCATCGGCACGCTGCTGCTGATGAACCGCATCGCACCGGGCGCCATCGACCGGATGACCTCGTCCTTCCTGGGCCAGCTCGCGGTCGTCGTGGCCTTCGCCCTCTACGCGCTCGGCTTCTTCGTCATCCGCCGCTTCGCCAAGATCGACGTCTAGGGCGGTACGGACATGCTCATCGGCATCCTGCTGGCGCTCGCCGGCGCCCTCTCGGTCGTCGGCGTCTGCTGCGGTATCGCGCTCTACCGCCGCGAGGCCAGGCTCCCCCCGGACCTCGCGCTGTCCCTGGAGATCGGCGCGACCCGGACGACGGCCGTCGGTTCGGCGGTGGACCGCGCCGGTATGCGCTACGCGCCGTTCGTGCTGCGGCTGATGGGCCCCAAGCGGGTCGCCCGGATCCGCCGGCGCATCGACCTCGCGGGCAACCCCGGCGGCCTGACCGTCGACCGCTACGCCGCCCGCCGCGCCGTCTACGGCGCCCTCGGTTTCGGCGGCGCGCTGGTGATGTTCCTGCGCGGCCAGCCGCTGCTCGGCGTCCTCATGGTCCTGTTCGGGCTCTTCTGGAACGAGGTCGGCATCTGGGCCGCGATCCGCCAGCGCAAGGACACCATCGAACGGACCCTGCCGGACTTCCTGGACGTGCTCGCCGTCGTCGTCAGCGCGGGGCTGGGGTTCCGGCAGGCGCTGGACCGGGTCGCGGAGAAGTACGAGGGCCCCTGGGCCGACGAACTCCGTATCACCCTGCGCCAGATGGACATGGGCGTCAGCCGCCGGGAGGCGTTCGAGGAGCTGCGCAAACGCAATGACTCCGAACAGGTCGCCCAGTTCGTCACCGCCCTTCAGCAGGGCGAGGAGCTGGGGGCGCCGATCGTCGAGACGCTCATCCAGATCGCCAACGACATGCGCCGCACCGACGCCCAGAACGCCCGCCGCCGCGCCGCCCGCGCGGTCCCCAAGGCCACCATGGTCATCACCACCTTCATGGTGCCGGGGACCATGATCCTGCTGATCGCCGGTTTCTTCCTGGGGTCGGGGACGAACTTCGGGTCGCTCATGGGACGGTGAGGGCCCTGCTGCCGCCACCCGGCACCCGTCGCCCGTGTGTGGCGGACGATGGCCGGCATACGACGACGGCCGGGCGCGGCCCAGGTGCGGGGAGCGGGCGGCCGGGGCCGGCGGCCGCCGCGCCGCCGGATCCGGCCGGAAGCGTGCGGTGCCCCGAGCGGTGTGCCACAACTCCTTTGCCGGAGCAACGAGTTGTGCCACAGTGGGGCCTGGCGGCTCCCCCGTACCGCACCGCTCCGGGGTGGGCCGGCCGATCCGCGACGGCGCCGGGCGCCGGAGGGTCCCGGAGGAGGATCGGGGGTGGTCGGGGTGCGGCTGAGTGGCCGAAAAGCGACGGTGTGCCGCCGGGTCGTGTTCCCACCGGAGGATTGGGTACGGATTCTCTGCCCCGGTAGCGCCGTTCCGGCGTACGTTTCTCGTGTCATGGGCGCGGACGAGCGCGCCGGCACCACGGGGACAGACCAGCCGGACCGGACCGGGACGGCCGCCCACGGAGGGAAAGACGATGGCGAAGCGGATTTTGGGGAACGACCGGGGACAGACCTCGATCGAGTACCTCGGCATCATCGCGGTGGTCGTGGCGATCGTCCTGGTCCTGTCGACCACGGACTTCGGCAGTCAGATCGCGAACGCCATCGCGAACAAGATCTCCGATGTCGTCGGCATCTAGCTGACCGCACGGTCATGGCGGCCACCACGGCCCGGACGGCCGGCGGCGCGCGCCGCCGAGGAGGGCGCGACGCCGGACAGGCGTTTCCGCTCTATCTCGTGGCCGTCGCGGGTCTGCTCTTCCTCGCGCTCGCGTTCTTCGCCGTCGGACAGGCGGCGGCCTCCCGCAACGGCGCGCAGACGGCGGCCGACGCCGCGGCGCTCGCCGCGGGCCAGCAGTACCGCGATCAGCTGACCAAGGGCCTGCTGGACCCGATCCGCGGCGGTGCGGGCGGCGGTGACGGCGGGGACAGCCGCGCGCGGTGGGCGGAGCGGCTGCGCGGCCGCGGCCTGCCCTCCGGTCCGGCGTGCGAGAACGCGGACTGGTTCGCGGCGCAGAACGACGCCGTCGTCTCCGCGTGCCGGCCCGACTCGGAGCCGGCGACCTCGTTCGCCGTCACCGTCACCTCCCGTAAACCGGTGGGCCCTTCGATCATCCCGTCGACCGGGAGTACGTACGCGTCGGCCGCGGCCAAGGCCGTCGTCGTCCCCCGCTGCACCCTCGCCGAGGACGGCACGGGCGGGACCGGCGGCACGGGCGATGGCGACAAGGGCGGCACAGGCGACAAGGGCGGCGCGGCTGACGGCGCCGGGCAGCCGGGGCCGCCCCTCGGGATCGTCTGCGACGGCAGGACCTGGGTCCTCGATCCCGGGAACCTTCGTGTTCTCCCGCAAGCCTCCGACCTTTTCGCCGTACGTCTCGCACAATGAGCAACCGGACCTCCGAACCGTCGGACCCGCTGTGGACCTCTGAACGACCCGTAACCCGGCGCCGAGTTGACTTCCACACCATGCGAACCACCCGTACCACCCGTACCACGCGAACCACTTGGACCGCGGAACCGTCCGACCGCCGGTCCACCCCGAGCCCGATCACTCGACGATCAAAGGAATCGCAGCCATGAGCATTCGGCGCACCACGAAGGCCGCCAGGGGAGCGGTCGCCACGGCGAGCGCGGTCGGCCTGGCCCTCGTCGTGACCGGCTGCGGTGGCGACGGCGGAGCGCCGGCGGCGGACGGCAAGAAACCGGTGGCCCACAGCAGCGCCGCGCTGAAGCAGAACGACCCGGGCGCGCCGGCGGACGACGCCGACAAGGTGATCGGCGAGATGAAAGGGGCGGACGGGGTCGTCGTCACCCTCCACTCCGTCATCCGCGACGCGGGCGGGTTCGTCACGGTCAACGGCACGGTCGCCAACCACGGCACCCGCGCCTTCAACGCCGTCGACTGGCGCTCCCACGAGTCGGAGCTGCGGTCCCGGTCCTCCATCTCCGGGGCCACGCTCGTCGACAAGGCGGGCAAGAAGCGGTACCTGGTGCTGCGGGACACCAACGGCGAATGTCTGTGTACCACCGGACTCAGCGGGCTTCAGCCGGGTGCGAGCCGGCCGATCTTCGCCCAGTTCCCGGCGCCGCCGGCCAAGGTGACCGAGGTCGACTTCCAGCTGCCGACCATGCCGCCGGCCAGCGTGCAGATCACGGACTGAGCGGGCCGATGACCGTGCCGGAGACGACCCACGCGACCAGCCCGACCCACTCGACCAGCCCGACCCACGTGATCCACGCGATCCACCCGGCCTGCACGGCCCGTACGACCTGCCCGGCGCACCTGGCCCGTACGGTGGTCACCACCACCGTCGCGCTGCTGCTGGCCATGGCTCTGACGGTCCCCGCGGCCCATGCCGACCCGCCCGGCATCACCGAGGACTCCAGCCCGCCGGTCACCATCGACCCGCACAACCCCGGCCTCCGGATGGTCCAGGGCGCCACCCTCGCCCCGTCCAAGGTGCTCAACATCAAGTCCATCGTGGAGACCGACGACGGTGCCGAGCGCCGCCAGGACACCAACGACAACGTCACCTTCGCGCTCCAGGCCGAGGTCCTGTTCACCAAGGACAGCGCCGGGCTGACCCCGGACGCGCTGTCCCGGATCGACACCATCGCCGCGGAGATCAAGAAACAGCACGCCACCGGTCTGCGCGTCTTCGGCTTCACCGACAACCTCGGTTCGACCGCGCACGGCCTCACCCTCTCCAAGGACCGCGCCAACGCCGTCCAGCGCGAGCTGGCCGAGCACCTCGACTCCTCGGTCACGTTCCAGATCCGCGGCTACGGCGAGCAGTACCCGATCGCCGACAACAGCACCGAGGAGGGGCGCAAGAAGAACCGCCGCGTCGAGGTCAGCTTCCCGCGCACCGGATCGTGATCCGGACCGGGCCCCGGCCGGGACCGGTTCAGCGGCCGAGGAACGTCCGTACGCCCGCCGAGACCCCGCCGTCGGTCAGCAGCTCGTTGTGCTTGAGGCAGCCCGCCGGGGTGTTGACCGCACCGGTGAGCGGCACGCTGTCATGGGGGTCGATGAATTCGTCGCAACTGGACCAGAACGTCGCGTACTTGACGTCCCCCGGCGTCTCGTCGCCCGCCGCCAGGCCCTTCTGGACGTAGGAGCCGGGGGTCATATCGCGGCACGCCTGGTCCCAGGCGGCGCACAGCCAGGCGAGTCCGGTGCCATGGTTGGGACCGCCCAGCGACACCCAGTGGCCGACGGCCGTGGTGCCGCCGCCGTTCTTGAGGTACCAGCGCGTCGGCAGGCTGCCGTAGGAGTGGGCCACGATGTCGACGCGCCGCGCACCGGTCCGCTGCCGTACCTCGTCCACGTACGCCGCGAACCGGCCGGAGAGCACCTCGTTCACCGAGGCATGGGTGTCGTAGGACCAGGTGAACAGCTCGGCGTCGGTGTACCCGGCGGCCTTGAAGTCCCCGAGCATGCGGCCCCAGACACCGGGGTCGGCGTTGTAGCCGTGCACAAAGATCACCGGGGTACGGGCGGCCCTCGGGGCGGGAGCGACGGAGGAGAGCGTGGTGCCCGAAGCGGCGGCCGCGGCCGGCGGGGCGACGCCGGTGAGGGCCGCGGCGACCACCGCCGCGAGGGCGAGCGCGGTACGGGCCGCCCGGCGAACGGCCGGTGACGCGGGTGCGCGACGCGTGGTACGTGCCATGGGTGCCCCTCGGTCGCGGTGTCCGTGTTGATGGGGATGGGGATGGGGATGGGGATACGGGGATGCGGACGTGGTCCGGGGTGTCCGTGTGGGCGCGGATACGGGCGCGGATACGGGCGCGGGTTCGGGTGGGGTGACCGTAGCGGTTCGGTGTGACCGCGGGTAAGGGGCCGATGGATATTGAACTGGTCGATCCAATACGTGTAGCGTTCCGGTCATGGCCCGACCCAGGAAGTTCGACGAGGAGCGGGCGGTCGACGCCGCGATGGAGGCGTTCTGGGCCGCCGGCTACGAAGCGACGTCCACCCAGGACCTGTGCGAGGCCACGGGTCTGGGGCGCAGCAGTATCTACAACACCTTCAAGAGCAAGCACGATCTCTTCGAGCGGGCGCTCGCGCGCTATATGGAGAGCAAGGCCGCCGAGCTGACGGAGCTGCTGGAGAGCGAGCTGCCCGCGCGGGACAAGATCCGCGCACTGCTGCAACGGGTGATCGACGAGGAGTCCGCCCGCGGTGCGGACGGCCGGGGCTGTCTGGTCGTCAACACCTACGTCGAGGTGTCGGCCCGGGACGACGCCGTCGCGGCGGCGCTCGCCCGGGATTACGACAAGCGGCTGGCGGCGATCCGCGCCGTGCTCGAATCGGGCCGGCGGGCCGGTGAGATCGCGGACGGCAAGGACGCCCGCACCCTCGCCCATCTCGTCATCGCGTCCGTCAGCGGCCTGCGCGTCGCCGCGCGGGCGGGCGTCGGCCGGGCGGAGCTGGAGGCCATCGCGGACGCCGCGCTCGCCGCCTTCTGAGCCGCGGGGCCGCCGGGGCCCGCCCCTGCCCCTGATCACTCGATTGTCCTGGGCCGCTTGATCCGGTCCGACCCCTGACCTGAATGCGCCTTGGGCGTCCCCCGGGCTCATTCTGTACTGATCTATCCAAAACCTCTGCCCAAAACCCCTGCCCGAATCGTCTGTCCAAAACGTCTGTCCGAACCCGCTGTCCACCACGCGGCTGCGCCTCACGGGTGCAGCCCGTCCGTATCCAACGGAGCCCCCTGCCATGCCACTTGCGATCTACCTCCTCGGCCTGGGCATCTTCGCCCAGGGCACATCCGAGTTCATGCTCTCCGGGCTGCTGCCCGATATCGCCGCCGACCTCGGCGTCTCCATCCCGGACGCGGGCCTGCTGATCTCCGCCTTCGCCATCGGCATGGTCATCGGCGCGCCCGCACTGGCCGTGGCCACACTGCGGGTGCCGCGCCGGACCGCGCTGGTCGCCTTCCAGCTGGTCTTCGTCGCCGGACATGTGGTCGGGGCGCTCGCGCCCGGGTACGGGGTGCTGTTCGCGAGCCGCGTCGTCAGCGCCCTCGCGTACGCCGGATTCTGGGCGGTGGCCGTCGCGACGGCCGTGAGCCTGGCGCCCCCGGGCGCCAAGGGGAAGGTGCTGTCCGTGGTCGGTACGGGGCTCACGCTCGCCACGGTCGTGGGCGTGCCGGCCGGTACGGTCCTCAGCCAGCACGCGGGCTGGCGCACGGCGTTCTGGGGCGTGGCCGGACTCACCGTGCTCAGCGCGCTCTCCCTGCTGGCGGTACTGCCCGCGGGGCGCGCGACCGGTACGGAACTGCCGTCGGTGCGGCGCGAGGTGGCCGGTCTCGCCCGGCCCGCGCTGTGGGTCTCCTACCTCGTCACCGTGCTGACCTTCGGCGCGGCGGTGGTCACCTTCAGCTACCTCGCGCCGCTGCTGACCGAGGTGAGCGGACTGCCCGCGGCGTGGGTGCCGGCGGTGCTCTCGCTCTACGGGGTGGGCGGGCTGGCCGGTATGACGCTCGGCGGGCGGTTCGCCGACGCCGCGCCGCTGCGCACGCTGTTCCTCGGCGTCGGTGCGCTCACCCTCGCCTCCGCGCTGCTCGCCCTGACGGCCGGGAGCCTCGGTGTCACCGTCGTGCTGGTCTTCGTCCTCGGGCTGACCGGCTATGTCGTCAACCCGGTCGCGCAGTCACGGGTGTTCCCCCTCGCGCCCGACGCGCCGACGCTGGTACCGGCCGTGAACACCTCGGCCTTCAACGTCGGCATCATGCTCACGCCGATGCTGGGCGGCCTCGCCATCGACGCGGGCTTCGGCTTCGCCTCGGTCGCCTGGGTCGGCGCCGGGACCGGCGTCCTCGCCCTGGCCGCGACGGCGTGGGCGGCGGCCCTCCAGCGCCGCGCGGCGCGGGGACCGGCGGCGGACGCCGGGGCAACCGGCTCGTCGGCGGACGCGGGGGCAACTGGCTCGTCGGCGGACGCGGGGGCGACCGGCTCGTCGGTGCCGCATGCCCGGACCGCTGCCTCTCGGGCCTCCGTTCCCCGGGCCGCCGTCTCCCCGGCCGTTGCCCCTCGAACCGTCACCTCCCGGACCGTCGTACCGCCCGCGCGGCCTGCGGCAACCGCCGCGCCGTCCACCGGGTCCACCGCATCCGCCTCGTCCGCGGTGTCCACCCCGTCCGGCGTCTCGCCCGTCGCCTCTGCCCCCTCCGTCCCGTCGGAACCTGCCTGTCATCAGGTGTGCTGATGCTCCGTCGGCCAGGGTCCGGAAGCGGCCTCAGCGCGTATCGCCGAACACCGGGTCCACCCCGTCCGCTTCGTCCGCGGTGTCCACTTCTTCTGGCGCCTTGGCCGGCGCCTCGCCCGTCGCCTCCGCCCCCTCCGTCCCGTCGGAACCTGCCTGTCATCAGGTGTGCTGATGCCTCGTCGGCCAGGGTCCGGAAGCGGCCTCAGCGCGTATCGCCGTCCACCGGGTCCACCCCGTCCGCCTCGTCCGCGGTGTCCACCCCGTCCGGCGCCTCGCCCGTCGCCTCCGCCCCCTCCGCCCCCTCCGTCCCGTCGGAACCCGCCTGCCATCAGGCGTGCTGATGCTCCGTCGGCAAGGTTTCGGAAGCCGTCTCAGCGCGCATCGCCCTCAGTGCGCATCGCCGCCCCGTGCCACCACCAGGATCGCGCCCGCCGCCGCGAGGACGGCCACGGTGAGGCCGAAGGCGGTGGCGCCCGCCGAGAGGCCGATCGCGTCGCTGAGGTAGCCGTCCGCGACCGGCAGGGCGCCGGCGAGCAGATAGCCGCCGGCGTTCAGGGCGGCGTTGGCCTCCGCGTGGCGGGCGGCCGGGATCTCACGGCTCAGCAGCGTCAGGCCGCCCAGCAGTCCGGCGCCCTGGCCCGCGCCGGCCAGGACGACCGCGGCGGCCAGCGGGGCGAGAGCGGCGGTATGGACGGCGGTGATCAGTGCCAGCGTGCTCGCGACGGTGGCGGCGCCGGAGAGGAGCAGGGCCGTACGGACCGCCGTCCGCTGCATGACGAACTGCACCCCGGCCGCGGCGAGGAACATCGTCAGGGCCATCGCGCCGGTCACCGCGCGGTTCGTGGTGCCGAGCAGCCCGGTCAGCAGCGACGGCCCGAGCGAGAGGACGAAACCGGTGGCGCTGATGCCGGGGGCGAACGCGGCCAGACCGAGGGCGAGATGGCGCCGGTTCGCCCGGGGGACGGACGGCAGCCGGACCCACGCCCCGGCGGACGCGCCCGCGACACCGCCGGTATCCGCGCCCGTGGCCGCCTCGGCCCCGGAGGCTCCGGGGCCCGTGCCCGTTGCCCGGCGGCGGGTGCGCGGCAGCGGCATCCGGGCGGTGGCCCCCAGCGCCGTGGCCAGCAGCACGGCTTCCACCGCGAAGACCGTGACGGTCGGCGCGGGGGCGGTCTCCGACAGGACCCCGGCCAGCAGCGGCCCGATGCCGGCGCCCAGGACCACCGCGGTGGAGGCCAGCAGCGGGCCGATCCGCCGCCCGGCCGCGAGGTCGGTGACGGCGGCCATGCCCGCGGAGACGGCGGCGCCGGTGGCCAGGCCGGTCAGGAAGCGGGCGGCGGCCAGGGCGGCCACCGAGGGCGCGGTCGCGTAACCGAGGCAGGCGACGATCCCCAGCAGCAGCGCCGGGATCAGGACGGGTTTGCGGCCGATGCGGTCCGACGCCACGCCCGCCACCGGCAGCGCGCCGAGCAGTCCGGCGATATAGGCGGCGTAGATCAGGGTCAACGTCCCGGAGTGGAAGCCGAGTTGGTGCTGCCACACCGCGTACAGCGGCATCGCCGCATTCGACAGGATGAAGATCGCCGCGATGGGCCAGGCGGCGAACCAGACCTCCCGGACGGGCGGCGACGGCGGCGCTCCGGCGGCCCCCGAGGGCGGGGCGGGCTGCGGTGCGGTCCGGGTTTCAGGCATGGGTGTCCCCTCCGAGTCCAGCTGTACTAGATACCTCGTACGGGCAGTACGAGAAGATTCGTACAGGCACTCGCAGTACGATGCAAGTCGTACTGGGTGTCGCCGATGCCGTCAGCGCCGTCGGCGCGGACCGGCCGGGCGCTGTCGGGAGTGTCGGGAGGAGTGGTCGTCATGGCGTCCAGGGCAGGTGTGCGGGCGGTACGGCGGTCCGCCGTGGAAGGCGGTGCGGATGCCGGTGCGGAGCGGCCCGGATGCGGGGCGCCG
This sequence comes from Streptomyces sp. x-80, assembly GCF_046549095.1. Taxonomy (NCBI): domain Bacteria; kingdom Bacillati; phylum Actinomycetota; class Actinomycetes; order Kitasatosporales; family Streptomycetaceae; genus Streptomyces; species Streptomyces sp. x-80. Next base: position 445,189 of record NZ_JAJPWM010000004.1, on the reverse strand, counting down.
GTGTGGCCCGTACCGGTGGGGGCGCCCGCGCCGCTGGCCGAGCCGGACCGTGCCGACCTGCGGCTGGAGACCGTCATGGGAGCGCTGAGCGACCCGCTGCGGGTGCGCATCGTGCGCACCCTGCTGCTGGAGTCCGAGGCGTTCGACCACACCTGCGGCTGGTTCGGGTTCGACCGGCCCAAGTCCTCGCTCACGCACCACTTCCGCGCGCTGCGGGACGCCGGGCTGATCCGGCAGCGGCAGTACGGCCTGGAGCGGCGCAGCCATGTCCGGGTCGACGACCTGGAGGCGCGGTTCCCGGGGCTGTTGGCGCTGGTCGCCGACTGGGACGGATAGCGGGGGAGCGGCGGCCGGCCGGGGCTGAGGGCGCGCCACGGAGCGGCCAGCTGGCGCCCCGGGCGAGGCGGGTCCACGGCAGGCCGCCGCGCCACCGGCCGCTACCGCGCCCACCGGCGGGGAACGCGCCCACCGGCGGGGAACGCGCCCACCGGCGGGGAACGCGCCCACCGACGGGGAACGCGCCCACCGGCGGGGAACGCGCCCGCCGGCGGGGAACGCGCCCGCCGGCGGGGAACGCGCCCACCGACGGGCGGCGTACGGTCAGGCGGTGTCGGCCGGGACCACCGTGACCCGCAGACCGGGGCGCAGACCCCAGCGCGCCATGGCTCCCGCCTCCGCCTCCAGGATGTGCCGCGCCCGCGGCCGGGGGAGTCCCAGCCGTCCCGGACGCATGGTGCGCACGGCCAGCACGGTGAAGTCCCGGCTCAGATACGCGACATCGAGGGCGAACCGCATCCGGAAGGTGTGCACACTGCTCGCCGGGGTCAGCAGCAGCGCCCCCTCGATACCGTCGCGGCCCAGCAGACCGCGGGTGCGGGCACGGTAGGACGCCGCGATCTCCAGCGGGATGCCGACGTCCGCGCCGTGCAGGGTTCCGGGGCCGTTCCGCCAGCGCGCCATGCGCGTCGTTCTATCAGCTCGCGCGCCCTAAGGTCGACGGGTGTCTGTGACGCTGCTGGTGCTCGCCGCCGCCTACGGGGCCGCGGCCGGGCTGCTCATACCGCGCCCCGTCCACCGGATGGCCGTCGGGCCGGACGAGGAATGGCGCGGGACCTGTCCCGGCGGGCACCCGATCACCGGGGTGGCGCGGGGCTGGCTCGGGCGGGGACGCTGCCCGGACTGCGGGGCGTACGGGCCCGGCGCGCTGCCGACCGCCGCGGTCACCGCGCTGGTCTGCGCGGCCCTGGCCGCGGCCACCGGCGCCCGGCCCGAACTCGCCGCCTGGCTGCTGATGGCGCCGGTCGCGGTGCTGCTGGCCGCCGTCGACCGCCGGGTGCACCGCCTCCCGGACGTGCTGACGCTGCCGCTCGCGCTCGTGGCGGCGGGGGTGCTGGGTTTCGTCGGACTGCTGACGGGCGCGGGCGGATCGTGGCCGGGGGCGCTGCTGGGCGGACTGGCCCTCGGCGCCTGCTACCTCCTGCTGTTCGTCGCCAACCCGGCCGGGATCGGCCTGGGGGACGTCAAGCTGGCGATCGGGCTCGGGGTCGCCCTTGGGTGGTACGGCTGGCGCACCGTCGTCACCGGCGGCGCGGCGGGGGTGCTGGCCGGCGCGGTCTACGGCGCCGGGCTGCTGCTGGCCGGGCGCGGCCGCGGGACCACCATGCCGCTCGGGCCGTTCATGATCTTCGGGGCCTTTTGCGGGCTGCTCCTGGGCGCCGCGGCCAGGCGCTGACCGGCGGCCGGGCGGCGCCGCGACCGGTATCCGCGGCACGTCCCGGCCGGGGCGCGCACCGATGGCGTACGGCGCCCGCCCGGTCCCCGCGGGGCCCCGGCGCTCCCCGGAGCCGCCCCGTACGCGCCCGGCGGCGCTCCCCGCGACCGGCCGGGCCACGCCGTGGTTTCCGTCGGTGCGCGGAGCACGCCGCTCGCGGGGTTATGGTGGAAACCCCCCCCTCGGGCCGGTCCGTATCCCCCCCCACGGACCGGCCCGCTTTTTGTTGCCCGGGGCCCGGCCCGTATGCGGCGGGACCCACGCCCGCCGCATACGGGCCGGACCCCGCCGGGGCGGACCGGCGGGCGGCCCCGCTCCGCCGTCGGCGTCCCGCGCCCGCCCGGCGCACGCCGGGCATCCGCTCAGCCCCGGCCCGACCAGATGTCCACGCCTTCCGTGGACGTCGCGAACTCGTCGATCTCGGCCAGCTCGGCATCCGTGATCTTGGGGGCGCTGACCGCCGCGACATTCGCGTCCAGCTGGGCCACGCTGCTGGCGCCGATCAGCGCGGAGGTCATCCGCTCGTCGCGCAGCACCCAGGCCAGCGCCAGCTGGGCCAGCGACTGGCCACGGCGGGCGGCGATGTCGTTCAGGCCGCGGAGCCGCCGTACGACGTCGTCCGACAGCAGGTCCGGGTCCAGGGACTTGCCCTGCGTGGCGCGCGAGCCCTCGGGAATGCCGCGCAGGTACTTGTCGGTGAGCAGGCCCTGTGCCAGCGGCACGAAGGAGATGCAGCCCATGCCCTCCTCTTCGAGGGTGTCCAGCAGCCCGTCGTCCTCGGTCCAGCGGTTGATCATCGAGTACGAGGGCTGGTGGATCAGCGCCGGGACGCCCATCTCGCGCAGGATGCGGGCCGCCTCGGCCGTCTGCTCGGCGTTGTAGGAGGAGACGCCGGCGTACAGCGCCTTGCCCTGCTGGACGGCGGACGCCAGGGCGCCCATCGTCTCCTCCAGTGGGGTGTTCGGGTCGAAGCGGTGCGAGTAGAAAATATCGACGTAATCGACGCCCATCCGCTTCAGCGAGGCGTCCAGCGACGACAGGAGATATTTCCGCGAACCCCATTCGCCGTAGGGGCCGGGGTGCATCAGATATCCGGCCTTCGTCGAGAGAAGAAGCTCGTCACGGTAAGGGCGGAAGTCCTGCGCGAAGATCTTCCCGAAGTTCAGCTCGGCGGAGCCGGCCGGCGGGCCGTAGTTGTTGGCCAGGTCGAAGTGGGTGATGCCGAGATCGAAGGCGTGGCGGAGGATGTCCCGCTGGGAACTCAGCGTGCGGTCGTCGCCGAAGTTGTGCCACAGTCCGAGGGAGATAGCGGGGAGTTTGAGGCCGCTGCGGCCCGCGCGCCGGTACTCCATCGAGTCATAGCGCGATTCCGCGGCGCGGTAGGGCGAGGTATCAGTCATGGTCACCTCCCTATCACGTGCCTCTGACATACCTGATTGGGCTGTCGAGTCGCCCGAGACGTAAAGTTGCCCACTTGAGGCGACGGGGCGACCGCCATTGGCACGGAGGGGCTGGACCACACATGCTGCGATCTTCCGGGGTGCGCATCCCGTATCCGCCTGCACTGCGCAATCTGGTCTACCGGCTGTACGCGCGCCGGGTCGAGGGCCGGCTGGACCACAGCCAGGTGCCCAAGCACATCGGCGTCATCCTCGACGGCAACCGCCGCTGGGCGCGGGCCGACGGACGGACCCCCGAGCAGGGCCACCAGGCGGGCGCGGTCAAGATCGGCGAGCTGCTCGGCTGGTGCGAGGAGACCGACGTCGAGGTGGTCACCCTCTGGCTGCTCTCGACGGACAACCTCGACCGGCCCGAGGTGGAGCTGACCCCGCTGCTCGGCATCATCGAGAACACCGTGCGCAATCTGGCGGCCGACGGCCGCTGGCGGGTGCATCACGTCGGCAACGCCGATCTGCTGCCCTCGCACACCCAGCAGGTGCTCAAGGAGGCCGAGCAGGAGACCCTCGACAACACCGGCATCCTGGTGAACGTCGCGGTCGGGTACGGCGGCCGGCAGGAGATCGCGGACGCGGTCCGTTCGCTGCTGCTGGAGCACGCCGAGCGCGGCACCTCCTTCGAGGAGCTCGCCGAGATCGTCGACATCGAGCACATCTCCGAGCATCTCTACACGCGCGGCCAGCCGGACCCGGACCTGGTGATCCGTACGAGCGGCGAGCAGCGGCTGTCGGGCTTCATGCTCTGGCAGAGCGCCCATTCGGAGTACTACTTCTGCGAGGTCTTCTGGCCGGCGTTCCGGAAGGTCGACTTCCTGCGCGCACTGCGCGACTACGCCGCCCGGCACCGCCGTTACGGCTTCTGACGGACGGACCGCACTTTCCGGACAGCCGTTTCTGGCCGTTCTCCGGAGTGCGCACACGGCGTGCGGGCGCCACCCGGGCGCCCCGCCGGCCGCCCGGCCCGTCCCGACGGGCCCTCTCCCGGGGCGCGTTGCCCCGCGCGAAGATCACCGGTAACCAAAGGTTCACCGGCCGTGCGTCATATGCCATGGCATGGGTACGGCCTTTCGCGGGAATATCCCTTGCAGGTCGGCGTCCGGAAACAAGACATCGGGCGCCGTATCTCAGCGGACGGCACGGGGTCGTCCGCCCGGGAGGCCCTTTGCATATCTCGGACGATCGTGCGCAACGCACGGACGACGCGGAGGGCCGGTGTTCGGCCCGCGCAGCGTGGCCAGAACCCGGTCCCATCCCCCGCGACGCCGTCGCACCCCGACCTCATCCGAGGGGGTTCGTCCACCCGTGGTGAACAGCAAGAAGCGCCGTGAGAACGGCCGGCGCACTTATGTCCTCGACACCAGCGTCCTGCTGGCAGATCCAGGCGCCATGTCCCGCTTCGACGAGCACGAGGTCGTGCTGCCGGTCGTCGTGGTCACGGAGCTGGAGGCGAAGAGGCACCATCCCGAGCTCGGCTACTTCGCGCGGCAGGCACTGCGCCTTCTGGACGAGTACCGGGTGCAGTTCGGGCGGCTGGACGCCCCCATCCCCATCGGGGGGCTCGGCGGGACGCTCAGAGTGGAGCTGAACCACTCCGACCCGGTGATCCTGCCGGCCGGCTACCGGCTCGGTGACAACGACTCACGCATCCTCGCGGTGGCCCGCAACCTCCAGGCCGAGGGGTATGACGTCACGGTCGTCTCCAAGGATCTGCCGCTGCGCATCAAGGCGTCCTCGGTCGGGCTGCTGGCCGAGGAGTACCGCGCCGAACTCGCCATCACCGACTCCGGCTGGACGGGGATGGCCGAGCTGACCGTCACCGCCGAGCAGGTGGACGATCTCTTCGCCGCCGAGAGCACCCATGTACCGGAGGCCGCAGAACTCCCGGTGCACACCGGACTCGTGCTCCAGTCCGAGCGCGGCAAGGCGCTCGGCCGGATCACCGCGGAGGGCGCGGTACGGCTGGTGCGGGGCGACCGGGAGGCGTTCGGGATCCACGGCCGCAGCGCCGAACAGCGGATCGCGCTGGATCTGCTGCTCGACCCGGAGGTCGGGATCGTCTCGATGGGCGGCCGGGCCGGTACGGGGAAGTCGGCGCTGGCGCTCTGCGCGGGCCTGGAGGCGGTACTGGAGCGTCAGCAGCACCGCAAGGTGATGGTCTTCCGGCCGCTGTACGCCGTCGGCGGGCAGGAGCTGGGCTATCTGCCGGGCAGCGAGGCGGAGAAGATGAGCCCCTGGGCGCAGGCCGTCTTCGACACGCTGTCCGCGGTGACCACCAAGGACGTCATCGAGGAGGTGGTCGGGCGCGGCATGCTGGAGGTGCTGCCGCTCACCCACATCCGGGGGCGCTCGCTGCACGACGCGTTCGTCATCGTGGACGAGGCCCAGTCACTGGAGCGGAACGTCCTGCTGACGGTGCTGTCCCGGATCGGCGCCAACTCCCGGGTCGTGCTGACCCATGATGTCGCGCAGCGCGACAACCTCCGGGTCGGGCGGTACGACGGCGTGGTCGCGGTCGTCGAGAAGCTCAAGGGCCATCCGCTCTTCGCCCACGTCACGCTCAACCGCTCGGAGCGGTCGCCGATCGCGGCGCTGGTGACCGAAATGCTGGAGGACGGCAGGATCTGACCACGTGTGGAACACCGCGCCGCCCGGCGAAGCGCAGCAGCCTAGCCGGGCGGCGCCGTGCTGTGCGCGGATATCCGAAAATCCAGGGGAACAAGCGAGGTGTGAGCTTTCACACGCAACGGAGAATTGATTCCCGGCGTCTCGTTCGGGCAGAGTCTGGGTCCTGTCAGGCCCCGCATACGGCATCCCCAGCACTCCTGGGGCCCCCGGAGAGAACGCCGGGGGGTGAGGAACACCCCGAACTTCATAGCGCGTCGCCGTATGCCGCCCGAGCACCACGCGGACCCCGAGGGGGACGTACCGGGTCAGTGCCTCCCGTGACCAGCCGTTCCCTGTTGTTCAACAGGGGGCGGAACAAGGGGAGACCAGCGCCAGGGGCACGATTGCGTCCGCGAGGTCACCTATGCGGCCGATGCTGGAAGGAAAACGTGTGAGCCGGATCTCGGTCCGGGGATTCGCCGTGGCCTCCGCCACCGCGGTCACCACCGTCGGCGCCGTTGTCGGCGTCGCTGCGGGCGGCACTCAGGGCTCGGTCGCCAACACCGAGGCCGCCGCCGCCGATGCGACCATCGCCGATATCCCCGCGGGCCAGCAGGCCCAGGTACAGACGGCGTCCCTGACGCAGCAGGCGGACGTCCAGTCCACCCAGGCCGACACGGCCGCCCTCAAGTCCGCGCAGGAGTCGGCCCGCAAGGCCGCCGCCCAGACCGCGCAGGACAAGAAGGACGCGGCGGACGAGAAGGCGGCGAAGGCCGAGAAGGACGCCAAGGAGCGCAAGGAGAAGGAGCTTGCCGCCTCCCGCTCCGCCACGCGCGACGCGAGCGACTTCACCGCCAAGAGCTCGTACAGCGTCGCCGAGGTGCAGAACATGGCGCGCCAGATGATCCCGGCCGACCAGTTCCAGTGCTTCAGCAACATCGTGAACCACGAGTCGACCTGGAACTACCGGGCCGTCAACGCCTCCTCGGGCGCCTACGGCCTCGTCCAGGCGCTGCCCGGCACCAAGATGTCCTCGGCGGGCGCGGACTGGCAGACGAACCCGGCCACGCAGATCAAGTGGGGCCTGAACTACATGAACTCGCGGTACAACAGCCCCTGTGGTGCCTGGTCGTTCTGGCAGGCCAACAGCTGGTACTAGGCCCGCCCGGCCAGGACCGCGGCGACCACCGCACCTCCGAAACCCCCGACCGCGACCGCGGCGGGGGTTTCGTGCATCCGGCACGGGTAACGTCGTGTCGACAGTTGTGTGATGCGGGAGGGGAAGAGGAAGAGACATGTCCAGATTGCCTCAGTGGGTCGGTGGCCTCGGCGCCGGTCTGACGCGGCTCGCGCAGCGGCTGGAGGACCAGCGCCGCCGTGCGGAAGCCGCGGCGGCGGCCGGAGACCCGGACGAGCTGAGGCGTGCCGAGCACGCGGACGCCGGCGGCGGTACCGGTGGCCCGGCGGCGCCCGGCGGCTCCGGGACGGAGCGGCCGGCCGGTCCGGTCGGCGAGGCCCGGCCGGACCCGGCGGAGGAGGCCGGGACCGGGGAGGCGCCGGCGGACGCGCGCCCGCCGGAGTCGGTGCCCGCCCCGCCCGCGTACGCGCCGGCCGTGTCGGCCCGCCCGGATCCGGTCGCCGCGGTGCCGTGGGGCGTACGGGTCGCCGCCGAGATCGGCTGGCGGCTGCTCGTCCTGGCCGCGGCGCTGTGGGTGCTGGCGCAGGTCATCACCAGTATCGAACTGGTCGTGCTGGCCTTCGTGGCGGCGCTGCTGATCACCGCGCTGCTCCAGCCCACCGTGGCCTGGCTGCGGCGCCGCAGGGTGCCGCGCGGGCTGGCCACCGCGCTGACGTTCATCTCCGGGTTCGTCGTCATGGGCCTGGTCGGCTGGTTCGTGGTGTGGCAGGTCCAGGACAACATCGACTCGGTCTCCAGCCGTATCCAGGAGGGCATCACCGAGCTGAAGGGCTGGCTGCTGGACAGCCCGTTCCATGTGACCGAGGATCAGATCAACCGGATCGCCAAGAACCTCCAGGACGCGGTCGGCGCCAATACCGAGGCGATCACCTCGGCCGGTCTGGAGGGCGTCACCGTCGTCTTCGAGGTGCTCGCCGGCATCCTGCTCGCGATGTTCACCACCCTCTTCCTGCTCTACGACGGCCGCCGCATCTGGACCTGGCTGCTCAAGCTCGTACCGGGCGCGGCCCGCGAGGGCCTGGCGGGCGCGGGGCCGCGGGCCTGGCGGACGCTGACCGCCTACGTTCGCGGCACGGTGATAGTGGCGATGATCGACGCGTTCTTCATCGGCATCGGGCTGTACTTCCTCGACGTGCCGCTGGCCGTCCCGCTCGCCGTCTTCATCTTCCTGTTCGCCTTCATTCCCCTGGTGGGCGCGGTGATCTCGGGCGCGCTGGCGTGTGTCGTCTCGCTGGTCACCCAGGGTGTGTTCACGGCCCTGCTGGTACTGGCCGTCGTCCTGGCGGTCCAGCAGATCGAGGGCCACGTCCTGCAACCGTTCATCCTGGGCCGCGCGGTCCGCGTCCACCCGCTCGCGGTCATCCTGTCGGTCGCGGCCGGCGGCCTGGTGGCGGGGATCGGCGGCGCCGTGGTCGCGGTGCCGCTGGTGGCGGTCACCAACACCGTCGTCGGCTACCTCCGCGCCTACTCCCGGGAACAGGCGCTACGGATGACGCCGGCGCCGCACGGTGCCACGGCCATCGGGGTCGCCCCCACGCCGAGCCCCGCGCCGGGGCCGGGGGAACGGCCGCCGGAGTAGGGGGAGGGGCGCGCAGGGGCCGCGGGGATCATCCCCGTGGCCCGGTGACCCCGTCCCGTACACCCCGTCACCCGTCCTCCGCGCCCCGTCCCCAGTGGCCCCGCGTGTCCCGTACCGCCACCGGGGACGCACAGAACCCCGCAGACAGGATGTCTGCGGGGTTCTGCTTTTTCTGTGTCCTGCCCGGCGCATCCGGAGCCGTCCGGATCGTCGCGACTGCCCGGATCACCCGGACTGCTCGCGCCGATCGTGCCGATCGCGGCGCTCGGGCTGCCCGGACTACTCGGCGAGCGTGGCCTCGGCGTCGAGCGTGGCGCCGACGGCCTCCAGGACGGCCGCGATCTTGACGGCCTCCTGGATCGTCTCGCGGTCCACACCGGCGGCGCGCAGCACCTGCTCGTGCGAGTCCAGGCACCGGCCGCAGCCGTTGATGGCCGAGACGGCCAGCGACCACAGCTCGAAGTCGACCTTCTCCACGCCCGGGTTGCCGATCACGTTCATCCGCAGACCGGCACGGAGCGTCCCGTACTCCGGGTCGGAGAGGAGGTGGCGGGTCCGGTAGAAGACGTTGTTCATCGCCATGATGGCGGCGGCCGACTTGGCGGCGGCGTACGCCTCGGGGGAGAGGTTCGCCTTGGCCTGCGGCTCCAGCTCCTTGAGGACGCGCGGCGAGCGCGAGGCGATCGCGCAGGCCAGGACGGTGCCCCAGAGCTGCTGCTGGGGCAGCTCGCTGTTGCCGATCACCGAACCGAGGTTCAGCTTCAGATCCTTGGCGAAGTCCGGTATCGAGGACTTCAGTTCATCGAGAGCCATACCGGGTCACTCGCCCGACAGAAGCGCAACCGGGTCGAGGGTCTCGTCACCCTTGGACCAGTTGCAGGGGCACAGCTCGTCGGTCTGGAGGGCGTCCAGCACCCGCAGGACCTCCTTGGGGTTACGGCCGACGGAGCCGGCGGTCACCATGGTGAACTGGATCTCGTTGTTCTGGTCGACGATGAAGACGGCGCGCTGCGCGAAGCCGTCCTCGCCCTCGATGCCCAGGGCGCGCATGAGCTCGTGCTTCGAGTCGGCGAGCATCGGGAAGGGCAGGTCGGTCAGGTCCGGGTGGTCCTTGCGCCAGGCGTGGTGCACGAACTCGGAGTCACCGGAGAAGCCGAGGATCTGCGCGTCGCGGTCGGCGAACTCCTCGTTCAGCTTGCCGAAGGCGGCGATCTCCGTCGGGCACACGAAGGTGAAGTCCTTGGGCCACGCGAAGACGATCTTCCACTTGCCCTCGTAGGTCTTGTGGTTGATCTGCTCGAACTCCTTGCCGGAGTCGAGCGAGACGCAGGCGGTCAGGTCGAACTCGGGGAACTTGTCACCGACAGTGAGCACGTGCTCTCCTTGCGACGCAGGAAGTCCCTTTTGGGGTCTTTCCTAGGGGGTTGGACGGTTCACACAGTGCCACAGGAGTCATTGATCACGGAAATAGCCAGATGGGCTGGGGTTGATTGGTTATGGCTATCAGTCGCTGTGCGAGGGCGCCGTGATCAATGAGATCAGCAGGGTCGGGCCGGGCTCACTCCGAGCCGGGAAGGCCGCGCGGAAGGCCCCTTCGCAGAGCGCAGGAGTCCACCGCTCTGCCGGCATCGCCGTGTCACTGACAGCGAGAAGCCCCGTCCGCCTGCCACGGGGGAACGGCAGACGGACGGGGCGGTCTTCCGGGGCTCAGCCCTCTTGCGTCTCCTTCAGGTATCCACGGGAAGCTTCGATGAAGACCTCCCGTGCTTTCTTGAACGACACCCAGTCTTGTTCTTTGGTGCTTGCGCGTCCCAGGTGCCGGAGCTGTTCGACAAGGGCTTGAGCTTCCTTGTGCGGCCCGGTGGGTTCAACCGTGATGACGTTGCAGGCATCGCGCGTGACGGCATATGCCTTGTCCCGTGCTGCGGTGGCTGCTTCGGGAGTGGCGTAACGTCCTTCGGCTTCCCAGTAGCACACGGACGATTCTTGGTCTGCTGCGCTCAGGAAGGCCGCGAAGGCGTCGCGTCGTGCGAGGTACAGCGCGAGAGGGGCAGGCGTGCTCATGTGTGCTCTCCGTGCGTCCAGGGACTGAGGCGCAGCCACGCTACTCGGGTGCGTCTCAGTCATCACTGGCTTGTCTTGAAGTTCCTTCTTCTGGGCATCAGCAGTCGGTACCTGCGATGCCGGGATTCCGGTAGCGCACCGACCGGTGCGGCGAAGTGATCGGGGGCGTCAGTCGTCGCACTGCATCCCCCGATCCCCCTGAATCGTCGGTCGGCCCGCATGCCGCATCCGGGGCGCAGGCGAGTTGGGGTGCGCAGGTTTCGAAGGACGGACCGCAGTCGGGCAGGCAGCTCGGATCGCCGCCGGCTCGGGCCTTCTCAGGGAAGGCGTGGGCGAGTTCGGCGCGGGCCCCTTGCATGGGGACGCCGTGGTAGATCTCCCGGATGCTCTGCTCGCGGACGTTACCCACGGGCATCCAGCGTGCGAATACACAGGGCCAGACGTCACCGTTCGAAGAGACGGCCATCTTGCTCCGGCCGCACCTGCCGCAGAGCTTCTTGATGTCCGGTGCTGCACCGTCCGCTGCCCGGCCGAACGGGCGGATCTTGTCCGTCCGTACGTCCCGGATGCCGACATCCAGAAGATCGCGCCGCCCCTCCTTGCCGCGTTGTCCCTCCAGCACGTTGATCACGTTGCCACGCAGGGGGATTCCGTACTTCTTGGCCTTCTCGACGTTGGCGCGGGTGCGTTGGTGCGAACCCCTGCTCGCGGTCACGTCGTCGTGGTCGTCGGGGGCGTCGGAGTAGTAGCTGAACGCGAGCGAGACACCGTTCCCGCGGAGGGCGGACCAGGCTTCGTCCGTGATGTGGGTGAGGTTGCTGAACACCTCGACCTGCATGTCTCGGGCGCGGGCATGACGGACCAGTTCAGCGAACTGGGGGTGCATGGTGGGTTCACCGCCGATGAACTGGCAGTGACGGGTGCCGAGTGCGGCCAGTTCATCGATGGCACGGAACCAGTCTTCCAGTGCCATGGTGCCGTGGTCGCCCTGTGGGGACGAGTCGGCGTAACAGTGGCGGCAGCTGAGGTTGCAGAGCCCGGTGATCTCCAGCCATACGAACTGGGGGGCGAGTAATGCCATGTCCAGTCTCCTTTGACTTGTCCTTTTGCCTGGATGAGGGATGGTGCGTGCCCGCTCGCGTGCTGTTCTTCCTTCTGATATCGGCCTTGCCGAACCGCCCCAATCGCTCCGGAGCGGGCATTGCCCGCCCCTGCCGGGATCCCTGGGCCGGTGCCATCCGGCAGGGGCGGAGTCAATGTGTGCAAATGGTCAGCTCGCGCTGCGGTCGTCCATCGCGGATCCCCCCTTTCTGTCGCAAGCGGATTGATGTCCGACCGGCTGACTGCCGTCACGCAGACAGTCGGTCGGGTCGGTGCCCGTTCCCGCTGAAATTCGATGAGCAGGGACGGAAGCTAGAGGCAGGGGCCTGTATGGCCTTCGAAGAGCGAGCAGGATGGCGCTGCGCAGTCGTCCAGTTCGGACACTACGGATAGGTGGCCACGCCACCGGATCCACAGGGCCCCGACAGGCAACTCATGCACGACTGCGCAGTGCCATCCCCAGTGATCAGGCAGTAAAAAGCAGGTCTGCGGAGACTCGTGGTCCGGAACGGGCGACGCTCCATAGGGGAGGTGTGTGGACGCATAGCACCACGGGCTGATCAAGCCTTGGGCTTGCAGATCGGCGACCATGGATACGGCTAATGACGGGTCTTTCGTGAGGCGCCGGACCAAATCCGATCCAACGAAGTGGTCCACAGTCATCCCCTTATCCTGGTTCAGATACGGTGCGGGGCGCCCGGAAGTGAAGTGCGAATCTGTCCGGGCGCCCCGCTTCATGCTCCCCACTGCATCTCTGAAACCAACGCAAAAGGAGATGGGGGCCACGTCTCAGGGCCCTCCGCGAGGAGCACGCCCGGCAGGAAACCTACCGGGGGTATTACGGGGTCAAAATGCGAGAGCTCGGCCCTCAGAAAGCGGCCAGATGTGATTTAAAACGCCGTACAAAGCCCGGTGTACCGATGTCGGCGAGGGGGAACCAGGCCGCCTTGCCGTTCTCCAGCGTGGCCGGGAGAAGGCCATCGGAGTGGGCTCGATAGAGGTACCGAAAGCAGTACCGCGTACGAGCGTCCTGAGGGGCAGCTGGCGAAAGGTCGATCAGGAAGGGGCCGTCGAGTTCCGGGGCTGCCCGGGTTTCGCGGACGCCTGCGAGGGTCAGCGCACGCGTGGCCGTGTCGCGGAGGGAGTCGTCTCCGCCCTCCAGGAGCGCTTCGGGAAAGACGTACCGCTCGCCGTCCCACAGCGCCAGGGCGCAATCCTCCTCATTGACCACCAGGGCGCCGGCCGTGATCACAGGGCACCGACCTGGGTGGGTGCAGAGGCCCCGCCGTACGTGGTCGCGGATCGCGTCGTACAGCGGTATCAGCGGTGAGGACTCTGCGGGATGCAGGCGCATGTAGCCGGTGAGTTCACGCACAACATGACTGGTGGCGGTCATGGACGTCCCCTTTCCGAGGAGTTTGATGCGCGGGCCGGCCCCCCGTTCCGGCCCGCGCCCGGTCATCGCGTGACCGGAGAACTGGCGTTGGGCGTCACTTGTGGTGGCTGCCGGAGATGCCGATGGCGAGCACGAAGGCCAAGGCCGCCAGGCATGTGAGGTACGTGACGACGCGGCGCTGTTCAGGCGTCACGGATGACCATCCGGACGCTCACCACCGTCGATCTCCTGCAAGGCCGTCAGGCTCAGGGCCTCGCTGAGGGTCGCAGGGCGGCAAAAGTTCAGGAGCGCGTCCCAGGGGTCTCCGACGGAACGACTCAGCACGAGACATTCACCGTTGACCGCAAGGATCTTCCCGACCTTGGCGCGAGTTGTGTCGACAACGGCCGCACCAACACGGAAGGGTTCGCGCGCAGCCTGGACAATGCGCGCCAGTTCCCTGGCAGTTGCGTAGTTGACCGTGCCGAGATGCATGAGGTGGTGCTCTCCGGGCGCTCCGTAGTCCACGTGCAGCTCCGGGAGATCAAGCCCGACGGCCGGTAAGGCCGTCCGCAGCTCGCGGAACAACGCGTCAAACGCCTCTTCAGAGGTCCTAACAGCGGACATGACTACGCCTCCTGACTGAGTCGTCGTAGGTGGAGCCGAGGCGACTCAGCGTGGACTAGAGTCCCTGGACTCAGCAAACTCGTAGACGCGATCGGTTAGTTGGGAGACTTCAGTGAATCGCAAGGAGCTGAACCCGGACAGCTCGCCGCAAGCGGCCTTCGGTGCACGATTGCGCAGCTTGCGGGAGTCTCGTGGGTGGAAGCAGAGTGATCTAGCGGTCCCGATGGGATATACCGCGTCGCATATTTCGTCCGTCGAAACTGGGTACAAGCTCGCAACCTTGCGGTTTTCGCGCACGGCCGATCAAGTCTTTGGCCTGGCCGGCACCGCAGAGTCGTTCGAGCGCCAGTTCCGCGAGATCAGGCATGGTGCGTTGCTGGAGGGTTTCCCGGAGTACTTGGGACACGAAGGCCGTGCCGCGGAGATCCGACTGTTTGAGTCGGGATTGATCCCTGGTCCACTTCAGACACGGGAGTACGCGCAGGCGCTGGCCGACAGCGCTGTGCGGCGCGGCGTCATCACAGATGAACAGGCAGATGAGCGGGTCTCGTTCCTGATAGAGCGTCAAGCCGCTCTGGTACGACCCCTGCCGCCCGTGGTGATCGTGGTGCTGGACGAGAGCTGTGTTCGCCGACCGATCGGGGGCCCCGGAGTCATGGGTGCTCAGCTTGACCGGTTGGTGGAGTTTGCGAAGCAGTCGAACACTGTGCTCCAGCTCGCTCCCTACTCCATTGGTGAGCGCCGTCCGTTCGATCGGCTGGTCAACTTGCTCACGTTGCACGACCGATCCGTAGTTTCCTACGTCGAGTCGCAAACCCAAGGGCAGTTGGACCGTGAACTCGCTTCCGTGTTGCCGCTGGTGAGGGCCTACCATCAACTACAGGCCGAAGCGCTGTCTCAGGCGGCATCCGTGGCAATGATCGAGCAGTTACGAAAGGGCACCCCGTGACGACCGACTCTCCCTCCATCCTCTGGGTCAAATCCTCCTACAGCAACAACGGCGGGTCTTGCGTCGAATGGGCCCCCACGTCCTCTACCGGCACCGTCCCCGTCCGTGACTCGAAGGACCCGAGCGGGCCCGTGCTCACGATCGCCCCGGGCGCGTGGTCCTCGTTCGTCTCAGCCGTCAAGGGCGACAAGTTCGCCTGACCCTGCCCCAACTCGACCACAAGCCCCGTCGTCCTGATGAAGGATGGCGGGGCTGTGCCGTACCTAAATGGAGTCGGCGATCCCGTGACCTTTTTATTCTCCGGCACTTGGCGCAGAAGGTAATCACCATCTACACAGAAGACCTCACGGGCGAAGAGTCCGCGGAGGCCGCAACTCACACCATCTCCCTCGACGGTGTGGCATATGAGATCGACCTCGGCCCGGACGGCTACGACCAGCAACGTTCTCGGGATGCAGGTGCGTCGGCCTGAGGAGACCCTGACCTTATGGCCGCACGGATCGTCGTACATCCCCTCAGCCGCACAGGTGGCCGTCGCGTCAGCGCCGACGGCACGGACCTGGGCCTGGCGATGGACAAACGGGATCTCCTGGAGTTCCTCCGCAGAGCCGGCCTTGACCCAGACGCCATCGACCTCGACGACAGCACGCTCATCGAGTGGCGTGGGGGAGGCCCTGACATCTGGGAGTGACGGAGGCGCTGCCTCAACTGGTGGGGCCTTCCCCATCCGCGGACTGCTCGGCTAGCTACACGACTTGACCGGACAAGACTTCACTTCTCCTGACCAGATCCACCGCTTCGCGATGCTGCACCAGGGCCTCGTCCTCCGTCGGCGCGCTATCGCGCAGCGTGCGCCAGCTCGTTCCGGCGTCAGAGGAGACCCCAGTGGCAGACATCGCTCCGACCACGTCCGCTATCCCTCCCACACTGTCCGCACCAGGACGTTGCCGACCTCGTCCTGGGCGACAACGGAGTAAGCCGCATCCTTCCGCAGCCTTGCCCGGTCCGCCGTATCGATGGCAAGTCCTTGCCGGTCCCTGTAAGGGATGGCGGCATCCTCCCACTCGTGTCCGGCACGGCAGCCGCCTCACTCGTCGTACGCCTCGCCCGAGAGGAGGTTCTGCACCATTTCTGCAATGACAGGGCCGCAGTCCCATAGCCCGGCGCTACGCAATGGATAGTCGGCCGGCAGACGAACTTCGACTAGGTGCTGTCCCGTTGGGAGATCACCCGGGAGACTAATCGCGTGGATGTCGCCGTTGTTCGGTCGCAGGCGCGGCGATACGGCCGCTGTCGCGAGATGGCGCAGGGAAGGGATCTCGATTGATCACGGATCTGACGATCATCCGGATTGGCCAGGCCGTGCAGCTCAGCCACAGCGGCGAGCGGGAGGCCGCTCGCCGCCAGTTCGCAGAGATCTGGGACGAGATCGGCGGCGAGCAGGGGGATCCCTTGCAGGGTTGCATGCTGGCGCATGCGAGGGCCGATGTGCAGGACGACGTGCACGAGGAGCTGATCTGGGACCAGCGAGCGCTGGCGGCCGTTGGCCTGATCACCGATGCGCGAGTCGTGCAGGTCGGGGTGCCGGTTCCGGTGGCCGGGCTGTACCCCTCGCTGCACCTGAACTTGAGCGAGTGTTATCGCAAGCTGGGCGATCTCGATCGTGCTCGTGACCACCTCCAGCGCGCGCGGGAAACGATCGGCGCGCTCGGCGATGACGAGTACGGGCGGCTGATCAGGAAGGGCCTGGAGCAGTTGGCTGAACGGCTGCGCTGACCTGGCATCGGTGACCGCAGAACCAAACGGGTGGGGCTTTTCCGCGCTGAGATAGTCGGTCAGGGCTGGCTTCAGAGGAGGTGCCGCATAGCCCGACGGTGTGTCGCGAGGCCGATGGTTCTTACTCAATCGTTGAATAAGTAAGGTCGGGGCGTAACCTCAGGATTGAGTAAATGACCCGTGACTGACGATCACCAGATGTGTGCGTAGGCGGAGGAACGGCCTCGGCTGGCGGTTCCGATCGAGGTAGATAGCCATTACCCCGCCCAACGTTTGACCTATTCAATTCTCGCTCTTGTTCATGATTGTTTTATCTAATTACTTGGCCTGGCTGTCAGGCTCTTTTGTTTTGGGGCTTCCGCATGCCTTGCAGGGGTGTCGTTCGACGTGCTCGGCAATTTCGGTGCGGAAGTAGTAGATGTCCGTGATCCAGCCCGTGCAATGGGGTGTGGCGCACGGTGCGCTGCATTCCCGTGTGCCGCCATGGGGTGTCTGGCGGGGGTAGCGGGTGCAGAAGAGGCAGGGGAACAGGCTGATCCCGTCGCCGTTTTCGAGGACGGCGATCGCTTCCGCGGTGTGGCAATTGGGGCAGATGGAGGCCATGTCGGCACGCTAGGGCCCGGAATTGCCGGCGGTCCGGCCGTGGAGGGGCGGTTCACTCGATCGTGTGCGGGCCGGCGTTCGTGCAGTTCATACAGTTCAGGCAGTTCGTGACGTGGTGGCGGCATGGGCCGAGACGGTGCCCGTTGCTCCGGTGGTGCGCGGCGGGTGATGGCCGTATTGCTGTGCCCTCCTCGATATTGAAATATCCGTACAGTCCGCCCGAAAAGGGCCGCATCGAAATATCGGTATCGGGATGGCCGAATCAAAATGACCGCATCGGACGGCCGGACAGGAGTAGTCGTACAGAAACAGTCGTACAGGAGCAGTCGTACAGAAACAGCCGTACAGAAACAGCCGTATCGAAATCACCGAACCGTCAGGCGTTGATGTTGATCAGGTTCTCCGTCGATGCTCCCCGTCCATTGATAGAGGAACCCGCTAGACTGAGGGAAGTTGATCGAAGGTGGTTATCAGTGGCTTCTCCAGTGGGGTCCGGAGGGCGGGCGCGGCAGCCGAGTCTGGCGCAGTTGCGGGCGTTCGTCGCGGTGGCCGAGCAGTTGCATTTCCGGGAGGCGGCGGCCGAGATCGGGATGAGCCAGCCCGCGCTGTCGGGGGCGGTCGCGGCGCTGGAGGAGGCGCTCGGTGTGCAGTTGCTGGAGCGTACGACGCGCAAGGTGCTGCTCTCGCCGGCCGGGGAGCGGGTGGCGGCGCGGGCCCGTACGGTGCTGGAGGCGGTCGGCGAGCTGATGGAGGAGGCGGAGGCGGCGCGGGCGCCGTTCACCGGGGTGCTGCGGTTCGGGGTGATTCCGACCGTGGCGCCGTATCTGCTGCCGACCGTGCTGCGGCTGGTGCAGGAGACCTATCCGGAGCTGGACCTCCAGGTCCATGAGGAGCAGACCCCGTCGCTGCTGGACGGGCTGGCGCACGGACGGCTCGATCTGCTGCTGCTCGCGGTGCCGCTCGGCGTACCGCAGATCACCGAACTCCCGCTCTTCGACGAGGACTTCGTACTGGTCGCGCCGAAGGACCACTGGCTGGGCGGGCGCGACGACATCCCGCGGCAGGCGCTCAAGGAGCTGGATCTGCTGCTGCTCGACGAGGGGCACTGCCTGCGCGACCAGGCGCTGGACATCTGCCGCGAGGCCGGGCGGGAGGTGGGTGCCCCGGTGACGACCAGCGCGGCGGGGCTGTCGACGCTGGTGCAGCTGGTGGCCGGCGGGCTGGGGGTGACGCTGCTGCCGTGCACCGCGCTGCGGGTGGAGACCGGCCGCAACGACCAGCTGACGACGGGGTACTTCGCGGATCCGGTGCCCTCCCGGCGGATCGCGCTGGCGATGCGCGGCGGGTCGGCGCGGCAGCGCGAGTTCGAGGAGTTCGCGGCCGCGCTGCGGGTGGCGCTGCGGCATCTGCCCGTGCGGATCGTGGACGGACCGTCCGCCGCCACCTCGTGCCGCCAGCGGCTACTCGGTCCGTAGACCCTCCGGCCGCATCATGCGCCACAGGGCCGGCAGCGAGAGGGCGGTGACGAAGAGGATCACCCCGCCGCCGATGCCGGTCATGCCCGCCACCGCGGCCCAGTCCACCATCACCGCGCTGTCGATCATCGTCAGCAGCAGTGAGCCCAGCGCGAGACCGCAGCCCAGCGCCAGACCCAGGCCGAGCACGACGGGGATCGCCGTCTGCCACAGGACGGACCAGCCGAGCGTCGCGCGCCGGGTGCCGATGGCGTCGAGAGCGGACAGCAGCCGGCGGCGCTCGTAGAGCTGCTCGACGGTGGAGATGATCAGGCCCGCGCCGATCAGCAGCAGGGTGACCACCGCGCCGACGAACAGGCCGTTGCGGACGCCGGAGAGCTGCGCGTCGTGCGGATTGTCGATCTCGGAGTGCTCGTACATCGTCGGATCGATGCGCGCCGCGGTGTTGCGGATGCGCTCCACGGTGTCCGGGTCGCCGCTGTCGCTGCTGACCTGGATTTCCAGGAACGGGTGGTCGAACCGGGTGAGGTCGAAGGCGGACGGGGTGGCCAGGATGCCGTACGAGTGGCGGCCCGGACCGAATCCGGGGGTCAGCAGCCGGGCGGGGCGGGCGGTCGAGGGGATCTTCCAGGGGCGCGGGGACGCCGGGTCGTCCTCCGAGAACCGAGGGTTCAGGTCGATGGTCGTGCCGGGCGCGAAGGCGTTGTCCTTGGCGCGGAAGCCGGTGAGGAAGAGCTCGCCGTCCCGGCAGGAGGGGAGCGCGGCCAGCTTGCGCAGTTCCGCGCAGCTGCCGACGGCGACCGACCCGAAGTGGTTGTCGGATCCGTCGTGGCCCGCGGCGGGCAGTGCGCCGACGGACGCGTCGATCGTGCCGCTGGCCGCCGTCACGCCGGGGGTGGCCCGCAGCGCGGTGAGCGCCCGGTCGGCCTGCCGCCAGTCGTCGGTCGAGCCCAGCAGGCCGATGCCCGGCCGCTCCTCGGCCGATTTGGCGTAGGCGTCGGCGTACCCGACCTTCATGCCGGTGAGGAGCATCTGTATCGCGATGGCGCCGGCCAGTGCGACGGTGATGCCGCTGACCGCGCGGGTGGCCGTGCCGCTGTTCAGCTGGAGGCGGCGGGTGGCCAGCTGCCAGGGGACCGGTCCGCCGCGCAGCCGCCCGACCACCGCGTCGACCAGCCAGGGCAGCAGCGCGGTGACACCGAACAGCAGCAGTACCGAGCCGGCCGTGAGCCGGAGGGTGTTCAGCGAGGTGTCGGTCCAGGTCTGCTCGGCGGACATCGGGACGAGCAGCAGCGCGCCGACGAGGGGCAGCAGCACCCGCCACCACAGCCGGCGCCGGACGGGCGGGCGGTGGCGGACCACGCCCAGCGGTTCGACCGTGATACCGCGCTGCGCGAACAGCGTGATGACGACGGAGGCCGCGGGCACCAGTACGGCGATCAGCGCCGCGGCGAGCGGGCTCGGGGCGATGTCCGCGGGGAAGACGTTCACATCCCAGAGCGTGACCACCGACGCGAACTGCCGGCCGCCCAGGAACAGCCCGGCGCCCCCGGCCAGCCCCAGCAGCGAACCGAACAGCGCCTCGCCGGAGGCGATCCGGCGGGTCGTGGGGATATCGGCGCCGACCAGCCGGAGTGCGGCCAGCCGGCGTTCGCGGCGCTCGTTGCCGTACCGCACGGAGGTGCCGAGGAAGACCATGACGGGCATCAGCAGCGCCACACAGGTCATCACCACGAGAAGCACGGTGGGCGCCTGCATCGGCCGCGGCTCGTACTCCTTGCCGAAGTGGTCGATGCGGTAGGCGCGGGGCGAGGGCAGGGTGGCGCTGCCCGCGTAGTAGGTGAGTTCGGCCGGGCCGCGCAGGCCCTCGGCGCGGATGACACCGGCCACCTCGTAGTCCAGCCGCGCGCGCAGCAGCGCGCTCCCGGGGGCGTCCAGCAGTTCCTTGAGGGCGGGGGAGACCATCATCCGGCCGGGGCCGGGGAGCTGGTCGATACCGGGGGGTACGGGGGGATGCGCGCCGTCCGGCCGCACCAGGCGGCCGCGGATCTGCGCGCCGCGGAAGACGGTGTCGGCCGAGGTGTAGAGCACGGTGTCGTCGGCGGGGGCCGGCGGGTGGAGCTGGCCGAGGTTCTCCCGCGCCTTCTCCCGGCTGTGCCAGGAGTCCATCAGGGTCGGCACGGACGTGCCGAGCAGCAGGACGGCCACGCCCAGGGCGACGCCGACGGCGGTCAGCGCCGTACGGATCCAGCCCTCGCGGCCGCCACCGGCCGCGAACCGCATCCCCAGGACGAGGTCGTGGGCCCAGCCGACGGGTCCGGGGCGCGCGGTCGCGGGCAGCGGCGCGGGCGGGGGCTGGTGCGCGGGCGGGGGCTGACCGGTTCTGCCGCCGCGCCGCCCGGCCGCCGGGCGGAGCAGGCTCATATCAAGCCCGCCAGCATGTCCTTCACTCTGCCGTCGCGGACGACGATCTCGCGGTCGGAGTAGGCGGCGACCCGGGCTTCGTGGGTGACCAGGACGACGGCGGCGTTGGTGTCGCGGGCGGCGTCGGTCAGCAGGCTCATGACGCGTTCGCCGTTGAGGGAGTCGAGGGCGCCGGTGGGTTCGTCGGCGAAGACGACCCGGGGCGCGGTGGCCAGGGCGCGGGCGACGGCGACCCGCTGGCCCTGGCCGCCGGAGACCTCACCGGGCCGCTGGCCCCGCACGGTCTCGACCTCCAGCCGCTCCAGCCAGGTGCGGGCCTGCCGCTCGGCGTCCTTGCGCTTGGCGCCGTTCAGCCGCAGCGGCAGCGCGACGTTCTCCAGGCAGGTCAGTTCGGGGACCAGCTGGCCGAACTGGAAGACGAAGCCGAAGTCGCTGCGGCGCAGGGCGCTGCGCTGGACGTCGTTGAGGCCGGTGAGCGTGTGGGGGCCGTAGCGGACGGTCCCCGAGTCCGGCTGGATGATCCCGGCGAGGCAGTGCAGCAGGGTCGATTTGCCGGAGCCGGAGGGGCCCATGACGGCGACGACCTCCCCGGGGTGGATGGAGAAGTCGGCGCCGTCCAGCGCGGGCGTGGCCCCGTATGTCTTGTGCAGTCCCTCGGCGGAGAGCAGGGATCCGTCCGGGGTCATGTACGGACCGCCTCCGCCAGCCGGTCCAGCCGGGCCGCGGTCAGTTCGAGCCAGCGCAGGTCCGCTTCGAGGTGGAACAGCGCGTGGTCGCAGATCAGCTGGTCGGCGAGGTCGCCGCCGCGCTTGCGCTCGGTCAGTCCGCGCATCAGCCGCAGATGTTCGGTGCGCTGGGTGTCCAGCAGCTCGGCGGCGTTCCGGCCGGTCAGCAGGGCGAGGACGATCTTGGTGTAGAGCGTCGACTGGAGGTAGGGCTCGGGCTTCTCGGGACGGGCCAGCCACTGCGCGACATCGGTGACACCGGCGTCGGTGATGGCGTACCGCTTGCGCTCCGGGCCCGCACCGGCCTCGACGCCGTCCACCTCGACCAGGCCGTGCTTCAGCAGCCGGGACATCGTGGAGTAGACCTGACCGTAGTGCAGCGGGCGGTCCTGGCCGAAGTGCTCGTCGAAGGCCCGCTTGAGGTCGTAGCCATGGCGGGGGCCGGACTCCAGGAGGCCCAGCAGCGTATGACCGATTGACATGGCGACCACCTTACGTCGTGGGTGTATCCATGGTGTATACGCACGCTGTATAGCTGTGCAAGAGGAGGCCCCGGGGACCGGTGGGTACCGGCCCCCGGGGCGGCGGGGTCACTCCGTCCGCAGCCCGTCCGGCCGCATCAGGCGCCACAGGGGTGGCAGGCTCAGCAGGGTGACCAGCAGGACGAGCGCGGCGCCGGCCGCGGGCAGCGGCCAGACCGCCGACCAGTCCAGCGCGGACTTGCCGACCAGCTTCAGCAGCGCGAACCCGAGTCCGCAGCCGCCGGCGACCGCGAGCGCCAGCCCGAGGAAGACCGGGACCGCGGTCTGCCACAGGACCGACCAGCCCAGGGTCGCGCGCCGGGTGCCGAAGGCGACCAGTACGGACAGCAGCCGGCGGCGCTCGCGCAGCTGCTCCAGGGTGGCGACCAGCAGGCTGGCCGCGATCAGCGCCAGGGTCGCCGTGGACGCGACCAGCAGCCCGGTCCGCACGCTGGCGAACGTCTTGTCGCGCTCGGTGGTCCGGAGCGTCACGGCCTGCGTCAGCGGATCCAGGCGGGCGGCCGTGTTACGGACGTGCTCGATGCCGTCCGGTACCGCCGGGTCGATCCGCAGGAAGGCCTGGGCGACGGGGTCGGTCAGCTGGGCCATGTCGACCGACGCGGGCGTGGCGAAGATCCCGGAGGTCTCCTTGCCCATGGCGTTCTTGCGCGGTGCGACCTCGCGGGCCGACTTCGGAATGGTCCACAGCCGCGCCGCACCGTCGGGCTTCCGGGTCGCGTAGTCGTAGTTGAGCAGCACCTCGGCGCCCGGCCGCGCGGTCTGCCTCAGGTACGCGTCGCCGGCCGTGCCGGTGCCGTCCCGGACGATGAAGACATCGCCGTCCTTGCACGAGGGCAGGTGCGCCATTTCCTTGAGGCTCGGGCAGTCGCCGACGGTCAGGTTGGCGTTCGGCGCGCCCGCCTCGCCGTCGGGCGGCGGGCCGGGGCGCACCACCGACGTCTCGATGGAGGCGATGACGCCACGGACGCCCGGGGTGGCCCGGAAGTCCTCGATCATCTTCCGGGTCGTCGCGATGTCCCGGCTGGGCAGCGCGACACTCATCTGGGCCCGTTCGGTGTCCTGGCCGGTCGCCGTCGTGAAGTCGCCCTGAATGGCGGCGAAGGCGATTTGCAGGGCGATGGCGCCGGCCACCGCGACGGTGATGCCGCTGACCGCGCGGGTGGCCGAGCCGCTGTTCAACTGGAGGCGGCGGGTGGCCAGCTGCCAGGGGACCGGGCCGCCGCGCAGCCGTCCGACGACCGCTTCGACCAGCCACGGCAGCAGCACGGCGATGCCCACCAGCACCAGCGCCGCGCCACCGGCGAGCAGGACGGGATTGACGCTGTCCCGGCCTCCCATGATCTTGCCGTTCAGCAGCAGCACGAGCACACCGGCGATCGGCAGCGGCACCCGCCACCACACCCGCCGGCGGCGTGCGGCGCTGTGCCGTACGACGCCGAGCGGTTCGATGGTCACGCCGCGCAGCGCGAGGAGGGTGACGCCCACGGCCGAGAGCGGTACCGCGACCACGATCAGCGCGGCGAGCACCGGGGACGGCGTGATGTCGGAGGCGAAGACGTTGACGTCCCAGACGGTGACCGAGGCGGCGGCCTGCCGGACGGCCAGGAACAGTGCGGCGCCCAGGACCAGCCCGAAGAGCGAGCCGAACAGCGCCTCCCCGGCCGCCATCCGGCGGGTCATCCGGATATCGGCGCCCACCAGCCGCAGCGCGGCCAGCCGCCGGTCGCGGCTGTCGCTGCCGAAGCGGACCGCGGTGGCGATGAAGATGGCCACCGGCATCAGCAGCACGACGCAGGCCAGGATGACGATGGCGAGGAGCACCGGCGACATCGTGGCGGGCATCCGGTGGTCGCCGAAGCTCTCGATGCGCTGGGTGCCGGGGTCCGACACACGGAGGGTGGCGCTGCCCGCGTAGTAGTAGAGATCACCGGGGCCCCGCAGACCCGCCTGGGCGATGGTGCCGGTCATCTTGCCGGGCAGCCGTTCGCGCAGCAGCTTGCCGTCGGGCGATTCGAGCAGCTTCTTCAGCGCGGGGGAGACCACCATCTCCCCGTCGCCGGGCAGCGCGGTGACTCCCGGCGGGAGCGGCGGCCGGGGGCCGTCGGGGCGCAGCAGCTTGCCGCCCACCGTGTCCCCGCGGAACTCGGTCCCGGCGCTGGCGATCAGCATCGTCTCCGGCGAGGGCCTGAGGTCGTGCGTCGTCGGCGTGATGTAACGGGCCTCGGAGCGTGCCGCGCGGCTGTCCGTGAGGTTCGGGACGGACGCCGCGAACAGCAGCAGCATCACCCCCAGGGCGACGCCGACGGCGGTCAGCAGCGTACGGGTCCAGCCCTCGCGGCCGCCGCCGGCCGCGAAGCGGATACCCATCGCGAGGTCGCGGGCCCAGACGGCGGTGCCGGTGGGGGGCGTGGGGGCCGGGGCGCCTCCGGGGCCCGGGTTCCGCTGCCCGGTCCGGTTGTCGAGGGTGGTCATACGGTGCCCGCCATTTCCCGGGCCACGCCGTCGCGGACGATGATCTCGCGGTCGGAGTAGGCGGCGACCCGGGCTTCGTGGGTGACCAGGACGACGGCGGCGTTGGTGCCGCGGGCCGCTTCGGTCAGCAGGGTCATGACGCGTTCGCCGTTGAGGGAGTCGAGGGCGCCGGTGGGTTCGTCGGCGAAGATGACGCGGGGTCCGCCGGCCAGGGCGCGGGCGACGGCGATCCGCTGGCCCTGGCCGCCGGAGACCTCACCGGGCCGCTTGGCCCCGATCTCGGCCACCTCCAGGCGCTCCATCCACTCCAGGGACCGGGCCTCCGCCGCCGCGCGCTTGACGCCGGCCAGCCGCAGCGGCAGCGCGACGTTCTCGACACAGGTCAGTTCGGGGACCAGCTGGCCGAACTGGAAGACGAAGCCGAAGTCGCTGCGGCGCAGGGCGCTGCGCCGGGCGTCGGTCATGGTCGTCAGGTTGTGCTCCCCGTAGCGGACGGTGCCGGAGTCCGGCCGGATGATGCCGGCGAGACAGTGCAGCAGGGTCGATTTGCCGGAACCGGAGGGGCCCATGACGGCGACGACCTCCCCAGGGTGGATGGCGAAGTCCGCGCCGTCCAGCGCGGGTGTGGGTCCGTACGACTTGTGCAGCGTACGTGCTTCCAGCAGGGAACCGGGCGGGGTCATCCGGGAGCCTCCGAGAGTGCGGACAGGGAACGTCCGACGGACGCGCCGCGAACTCTACATGAGATGTATACCTGCGGTGTATAGACGGGGTGTCTAGCGTGGTGGGCGCTCGTCCCGCAGGCCCCGCCCGAGCGATCGAGGCCCGGGAAGGTCAGGGGTGCCGGTCGTCGGGGGCCCGCGGTGCGTCCGGCGGCTCGGGCGGCTCCGGCTCCCTGGGGGGCCGGCCCCGGCGCGGGATCGCGCCCGCGCCCCGGGGCAGCCGCCGCGCGTCCGCGAGCGCCCGGCGCAGCAGGAACTCGATCTGCGCGTTGGTGCTGCGCAGCTCGTCCCCCGCCCAGCGGGCGAGCGCGTCGTGGATCAGCGGGTCGAGCCGCAGCAGCACCTGCTTGCGCTGCTGCGGCCGTCGCGCGGGCGTCCGGTCGCCGTCGGCACCGGACCCCTCGGGGGTGTCGGCACTCACTGGTAGAGCGAGCCCGTGTTCAGGACGGGCTGGGCGGCCCGGTCGCCGCAGAGCACCACCATCAGATTGCCGACCATGGACGCCTTGCGCTCCTCGTCCAGCTCGACGATGCCCTGCTCGCTGATCCGCACCAGCGCCTGCTCGACCATGCCGACCGCGCCCTCGACGATCTGCTGACGGGCCGCCACGACCGCACCGGCCTGCTGCCGCTGGAGCATCGCGGAGGCGATCTCGGGCGCGTAGGCGAGGTGGCTGAAGCGGGACTCGATGATCCGTACGCCGGCGGCCTGGACCCGGGCGGTCAGTTCGACGCCGAGCTTCTCGGTGATCTCCTCGGCGTTGCCGCGCAGCGACAGGGCGTCCTCGTCGTGGGCGTCGTAGGGGTACTCGATCGCGATGTGCCGGACGGCCGCCTCGGTCTGGGTGGCGACGAACTCCAGGAAGTCGTCGACCTCGAAGAGGGCCTGCGCGGTGTCCTCCACCTTCCAGACGACGATGGAGGCCAGCTCGATCGGGTTGCCGTAGGCGTCGTTGACCTTCAGCACCGCGGTCTCGTGGTTGCGCACCCGGGTGGAGATCTTGGTGGCGGAGGTGAGCGGGTTGACCCAGCGCAGGCCGTCCGTGCGGATCGTGCCGGCGTAGCGCCCGAAGAGCTGGATGACCCGGGCCTCGCCGGGCGCGACCATCTTCACCCCGGTCATGCAGAAGAGGGAGCCGAGCAGCAGCAGGACGCCGACGATGACCAGCGGCACGGCCGTCGCGTTGTTGCCGCCCGAGCCGATCGTGCCGCCGACGGCGATCACCGCGATCCCGAGGAACACCCCGAGCACGGTCAGCAGCAGGGCCAGGCCGCCCGGGATGCTGTGCGCGGGCGTCTCGCGGACCTGCGGCTCCGGCATGTCGGGGCCGTCGGTGGCGGGCTCGCCGCCGGGGCCGGTGAGGCGGCCGGGCGATGTCTGGTCGGACATGGGGATCCCCGTTTCTCGTGTCGCGTCCCGGGACGCGATGACTGATGGCTGCGGTGCACCGAGGTGCGTCGGCGGTGCACCGGCCGCGGTCTACTAGCTTCGACCTAGCTAAGTGATATCACTTTAACTCCTCGGCAGACAGGATGCGCAATCCCTGCCCGACGGTTCCCTGGTGGTGGGTGCTGTTTGTCACGTAGGGAAAAGCCGTGATCGATGAGCATTTGATGTCAGATGCGGTGTTAGCTTCGACCGCTGAGTTATCTGGGGGCGGAACGACTGGAGTTACTGGAGCGATGGGCCGAGCGGACGCGAGGCGGGCGCGGCAGGAGAGCACTCGCCGTGGCAGAGCGAAGCAGAAGAAGCGCGGCATACGCCGGTTCTTCACCTGGAAGAAGATCCTCGGAACCTTCCTCGGGGTGTGCCTGCTGGGCATCCTGGCCTTCGTCGGCCTGTACCTCTACGTGGACATACCCTCCTTCAACAAGGAGGCCGAGGCGCAGAGCAATGTCTACAAGTACGCCGACGGCAAGGTCCTGGCCCGGGACGGCACGGTCAACCGTGAGAAGGTCCCGCTCAGCCGGATCCCCGTGCCCGTCCAGCACACCTTCGTCGCCGCCGAGAACAAGACCTTCTACGACGACTCCGGCGTCGACCTCAAGGGCACCCTGCGCGGCATCCTGAACACCCTCCAGGGCAAGGGCAAGCAGGGCGGCTCGACGATCACCCAGCAGTACGTCAAGAACTACTACCTGAGCCAGGAGCAGACGGTTTCCCGCAAGCTCCAGGAGATCGTCATCTCGCTCAAGGTGGACAACAAGTACGACAAGAACGACATCCTCCTCGGCTACATCAACACCAGCTACTACGGCCGCGGCGCATACGGCATCCAGGCCGCCGCCCAGGCGTACTACGGCGTGGACGTCGAGAAGCTCACCGTCTCGCAGGGCGCCTACCTCGCCTCGCTCCTCCAGGCGCCGAGCCAGTACGACTGGGCGCAGGCCAGCGACGCCGGCAAGAAGCTGGTCCAGGAGCGCTGGGCCTACACCCTCGACAACATGGTCGAGATGAAGTGGCTCTCCCCGGCCGACCGCGCCAAGCAGACCTTCCAGAAGCCGCAGGCCCCCAAGCCGCTCCCCGGTATGGGCGGCCAGACCGGCTACCTCGTCGAGGCGGCCAAGAGGGAACTGATCGCCGACGGCGTCGACGAGAAGACGCTGGCGGCCGGCGGCTGGACGATCACCCTCGGCATCCAGCAGGACAGGCAGAAGGAGCTGGAGAAGGCCGTCAAGAGCAAGCTCTCCGACGACCTCAACCCCGAGAAGCGCGGTGTCGACGCGGACGCCCAGGTCGGCGCCGCCTCGGTGGACCCGGAGACCGGCCACGTCGTGGCGATGTACGGCGGTGCGGGCTACACCA
Source organism: Streptomyces sp. x-80 (assembly GCF_046549095.1). Lineage (NCBI taxonomy): Bacteria > Bacillati > Actinomycetota > Actinomycetes > Kitasatosporales > Streptomycetaceae > Streptomyces > Streptomyces sp. x-80. Next base: position 416,920 of record NZ_JAJPWM010000004.1, on the reverse strand, counting down.
AGCACTACACGAACAACGCGACGCGCTCCGACTACCAGCCCGCCTCCACCTTCAAGCCGCTGATCCTCGCCGCGGCGCTGGAGAAGCAGGCCCAGACGCAGGACGGCGCGACGATCACGCCGAACACGCTGTACTCGGGCCGCAACCGCCGCCCGGTCGTCGGCGGGACCATCCCCTTCGCACCGCCCAACGAGGACGAGCGCACCTACTCGGACATCACCGTCCAGGAGGCGACGAACAACTCCGTCAACGCCGTCTTCGCGCAGATGGGCGAGGACGTCGGACTGGACGAGGTCAAGAAGACCGCGGTCAGCCTGGGCCTGGACGGCAGCAAGATGGAAGTCAAGCCCGCCATGACCCTGGGCACGATGGGCGCCAGCCCGCTCCAGATGGCCGGGGCCTACGCCACGCTCGACGCGCACGGCAAGAAGATCACCCCGGCGCTGGTCACCAAGGCCGTGCACGGCGCCGAGGCGGAGCACAAGCTCAAGGACCCGGTCGGCGACCGGGTGCTCAGCCGCAAGACCGCCGACACTCTGACCTCGGTCCTCAAGGGCGTGGTCAACGACGGTACGGCCAAGGAGGCCGTGCAGAACGCCGACTACAAGGCGGCGGGCAAGACCGGCACCTCGGACGACAACAAGTCGGCGTGGTTCGTGGGCTACACGCCCAAGCTGGTCACCGCGGTCGGCATGTTCGGTGAGGCCGCCAAGGCGGAGGGGAAGATCGTCCAGGGCGCCCAGGTGACGCTCAAGGGCACCGGCGGCGGCGGCCGCGTCAACGGCGGTGGCTACCCGGCCAAGATCTGGGCCGACTACACCGAGGCCGCGACCAACGGCAGCGGCGCCGATTTCGACCTCGAAACCGCCATCGGTGCCGGGGCGCCCCCGGCCAACACCCCGCCGCCGCGAAACACTCCGACGCCGCCCCCGTCCCCGCCGCAGCAGACGCCGAGCCAGACCCCGTCGCATACCGCGACGCCGCCGAGCCACCCGCCGCAGCAGACGCCGAGCAGTCCGCCGCCGAGCCCGCCGAGCCCGCCGACCTCCAGCGGCTCCCCGCCGCCGGGCGACGGAGGCAACGCCTCGGGCGGCAACAACGGTGGTGGCGGCGGCGACCAGGGAGCCGTCAACAACAACTACCGGCCCGAAATGAACTGACGGACCGTCGCACGGCACCGCGGCCCCCGCCATCAGGCGGGGGCCGCGGTGCTGTGCGCGGTGGCTCAGCCGCCGTTGACGCTCTTGGCGATCCGGTCGCCCAGATCCTTGTCGACATTGCGCCAGTACTGGAACGCGCGCTCCAGCACCGGGCGGCTCACGCCGTCCCGGAGGTGGCCGGCCACATTGGAGACCAGCCGGTCCCGGGCCGCGTCGTCCAGGACCTGGCGCACCATCGTGCCCGGCTGGCCCCAGTCGTCGTCATCGCGGCGCAGCGTGTACGCCTCGTGCACCATCTCGCCGCTGCTCGCCCAGCCCGCCGCCTCCCCGAAGTGCTGGGTGTCCGCCGCCGGCCCGCCGTACGAGTTCGGGGCGTAGACCGCACCCGTGCGCGCCGGGTCGAACCGCATCGGGCCGTCCTTCGCGTACGAGTGGACGGGGACGTGCGCCCGGTTGGGCGGCAGCTGTGCGTAGTTCGGGCCGATGCGGTACCGGTGGGTGTCCGGGTAGGAGAACAGCCGCCCCAGCAGCATCTTGTCCGGGGACGGGCCGATGCCCGGCACCAGGTTGGACGGCTCGAACGCCGCCTGCTCGATGTGGACGAAGTAGTTGTCCGGGTTCTTGTTGAGGGTCATCCGGCCGACCTCGATCAGCGGGTAGTCGCCGTGCGGCCACACCTTGGTCAGATCGAACGGGTTGAACCGGTAGTCCGGGGCGTCCGCGAACGGCATGACCTGCACATACAGCGTCCACGACGGCTCGTTGCCGCCCTCGATGGCCTCGTACAGATCACGGCGGTGGTAGTCGCCGTCCTCGCCGGCGATCCGGTCCGCGTCCTCCTGGGTGAGGAAGTCGATGCCCTGATCGGTCTTGAAGTGGTACTTGATCCAGAATTTCTCGCCGCCGGCGTTGACCCACATATAGGTGTGGGAGCCGTAGCCGTTCATGGTGCGGTAGGACTTGGGAATGCCGCGGTCGCCCATCAGCCAGGTGACCATGTGCGCCGACTCCGGCGACAGCGTCCAGAAGTCCCACTGCATGTCGTGGTCGCGGATCCCGCTCTCCGGGCGGCGCTTCTGCGAGCGGATGAAGTCCTGGAACTTGCTCGGGTCACGGACGAAGAAGACCGGCGTGTTGTTGCCCACCAGGTCGTAATTGCCGTGCTCGGTATAGAACTTGAGGGCGAAGCCGCGCGGGTCGCGCCAGGTGTCGGGGGAGCCCTGCTCGCCCGCGACGGTCGAGAAGCGGGCCAGCATCTCGGTGGTCTTGCCCGGCTGGAAGAGGTCCGCCTTGGTGAACTGGCTGACGTCGTTGGTGACCTGGAAGATGCCGTACGCGCCGCTGCCCTTGGCGTGCACCACCCGCTCGGGGACCCGCTCGCGGTTGAAGTGGGCCATCTTCTCGATCAGGTAATGGTCCTGGAGCAGGATGGGGCCGTCGGGCCCGACCGTCAGCGAGTGCTCGTCGCTCGCCACCGGGATACCGGCGTTGTTCGTCGTGCGCGGGACGTTCTGCGCGGGGCTGGTCATGGTGAGATGCCTCCCGTCCGGTCGACTGGAGTGGGGGTCGTTATGTCCCTTATATCCATGATGCAGTCAACTATGCCGACTGTGTGTCGGCAACAGCACGGGCCCCATCCGATGACGGACGGGGCCCGTACGACGGGGCGGCGCGGCGGTCAGCCGCGACCGGCCCCCGGCGGCATCGACAGCTCGAACCAGACGACCTTCCCCATGCTCAGCCGGGTCGCGCCCCAGCGCCGCGCCATGCGGTTGACCAGGTACAGACCCCGCCCGCCCTCGTCGGACGGCCGGGCCTGGCGCAGCCGCGGCAGCTGCGGCACATCGTCCCCGACCTCGCAGCGCAGCACATCGGTCCGCAGCAGCCGCAGCGTGATCGGCCGCTCCGCATACCGCACCGCGTTCGTCACCACCTCGCTGACCAGCAGCTCCAGCTGATCGGTCAGCTCCTCCAGACCCCAGCGCGAGAGCGCCCGGCGGGCCAGCCGACGGGCCTGCCCGGCCGTCTGCGCCTTCGGGTCCAGATACCAGTACGCGACATCGCTGGGCGCGATCCCGTCGAACCGGGCGGCGAGCAGCGCGATGTCGTCATCGCGGTCGCCGGGACCCAGCATGTCCAGCACCTCGTCGCAGAGCGGCTCCAGCGGCGGCGGATTGGGACCGGTCAGCCGGGCCGTCTCCGTCAGCCGCTCCCGCAGCTGCTCGATACCGGTCCACACGTCCCGGATCCGCGACTCCACCAGGCCGTCGGTGTAGAGCACGAGCGTGGCACCCGCCGGGGCGTCCAGCTCCACCGCCTCGAAATCCACCCCGCCGACACCGATCGGGGCGCCCGCCGGTACCCGCAGCACCTCCGCCCGGCCGCCCCGGTGCAGCATGACGGGCGGCGGATGCCCCGCGTTCGCGATGACGATCCGGTGCGCGACCGGGTCGTAGACCGCGTAGAGGCAGGTCGCCATCCGGTCCGAGCCCAGCCGCTGCGCCTGCTCGTCGAGGTGGTGCAGCACCTCCTGCGGCGGCAGGTCCAGACCCGCCAGCGTCTGCGCCGTCGTCCGCAGCTGCCCCATGATCGCGGCGGAGGTCATCGAATGCCCCATGACATCGCCGACCACCAGCGCCACCCGGCTGCCGGGCAGCGGGATCGCGTCGTACCAGTCCCCGCCCACCCGCGCCGTCTCGGCGGCCGGCAGATAGCGGCTGGCCAGCCGCACCCCGGTCGGCTGCGGCAGCGAGTCCGGCAGCATCGTGCGCTGCAACGCGTCCGCGATGTACGCCTCGCGGCCGTAGAGCACCGCCTTGTCCACGCCCAGCGCGGTGTGGGTCGCCAGCTGCGCCGCCACCAGCAGATCGTCCGGCTCGAACGCCGGGCGGTCCGGCGTGCGCAGGAACACCGCCGCGCCGATCACCCGCCGGCGCCCGCGCAGCGGCGCCAGGATCACCCGGTGGCCGCCGGGCAGCCGGGTGTCCGCGCCCAGCAGTTCGGGCAGCGCCGTCCGCGCGGCCTGCGCCTCCCCGAACAGCGGCCGCACCCCGCGCAGCACCTCCGCCAGCGGGCCGCCGGGCCGCACCTCGGCCAGCTCGGCCGCACTGCCGCCCATCGCGGGACCCAGGTCCGGCTGGGCGGGCAGCACGGGCATCCGCACGCCGTTGGTGTCCGGCTCCTCCGGGATCCGGTCGGTACGGCGCAGCCGCAGCACCACCGGGCCGGTCGGCCGCTCGTCGCCCACCGGCAGCGGGTCGCGCAGATACACCAGGATCGCGTCGGCGAACGTCGGCACCGTCGCCCGGCACAGACCGAGGACGATCTCGTCGAGGTCTATCCCGCGCGCGATCCGCCGGGTCGCCGCCCCGATGAACCGCAGCCGGTCACCGCCCGCCTGCCGGGCCGCCGCCAGCTCGCCGCTCTCGCCCGGCTGCGGCGGATGCGCCGACCGGGCCGGCCCGCCCGCCGGGGCCCGCTCCCCGGCCGCCTGCGGGGGCACGGGCGCCCCGGCGGGCTCCCCGGCCGCCCGGCCCGCGCCGCCGCGTCCGCCCGGTGCCACGGCCGGCTCGCCGCGGGGGCCCGACGGCTGCTCACCGCGCGGCCGGGACCGGTCCCGGCCGCCCTCGCGCGGGCGGCCGATGCCCTCGCCGACCGGGCGCGGACCCTGGCCGGGCGCCGGGTCCTGGTCCGGACGCGGATTCTCACCCGGCTCGGGCGCCTCCGCCCGGCCCACCGCGCCGTGTGCGGTGGGCCGCGCGGTACGGCGGTCGGGCGCCGCCCGGCCCTCGCCGCTCGGCGCCCCGGTCGCCGCCCGGATGGCCCGGGTGGCCGCCACGACACCGCTCTCCCGCTCCTGGCCCGCCGTACCCGGAACGCCGTCCCGGTCCTGGTCCGGCGCGCCGGACGGCCGGCCGGTCACCGGCACCTCCCGCGCACCGCCGGGCCCGGCGCCCGGCCCGTCCTGCCCGGCCACCGCGCCGTGCCCACCGGCGCCGGTGCCGTCGGGGCCGCCGCCGTACGCGCCACCGGTGTACGGGGCGCCGTACGGACCGTCGGCCGGTACGGGGTGCTGCCCGGACGGCTCGTGCCGCACGGCGGCGTGCCCCGCGGCGCTGTCATCCGTCTCGCCGCCGTCCGCCGCGGCGTGCTCCGCTTCCTCGCGAGCTGCCGCAGCACGGCCCGCCACATCCTCTGCCACCGCATCACGCTCCACCGCGGCGTGCTGATCCGCCGCATCGGGCTCCGCCGGGCCGTGACCCACGACCGGCTCGTCCTTCGCCCGCCCGTCGGACGGTCCCGCCGACGCCGCGAGCGCCGCCCCGGCACACCCGGACGAGCCCGCGCGGCCGACGCCCTCCGGACCGTACCCGCCGCCGGGCACTCCGCCCGCCGGACCGCCGCCGGTCCCGCCGTCATCCGTGGACACGGCGAACCCCGTACCGGTCAGCGGCGCGCACCCGGGCACGGCCGGCTGCTGGAGGGCGCTGCGCGGGTCCGGGACCGTGCCCGGCGGCGCCGCCGTCCCGGCCGGCCCCCGCGCAGGGGACACCGAGGGCGCGGCAGGCGGGGCCGGCTGCTGCCGCGATTCGTGGGAGGTCGGGTGCTCCGTCACGCGTGGGATTCCGTCCGTCCGGGGCTGCGCGCCTGACGCGCTGCGTGTCAAGCGCGTCGCAGGTGCACAAAGAGCTGGATCTCGGGTGGTACGTCCGTACTCGCCGGGGCATACGCATACGAGTCCTCCCCGATGACGTCGAAACCCGCGTCGCGCACGACCCGGCGCAGGTCGTCCCGCAGGTAACCCGATACCCGGATCGAGTTGCCCAGGAACGGGATGGTGAAGTCGTCCACGTCCGCCTCGACCATCGACAGGGCCAGCAGCCCGCCCGGTCGCAGCAGATCATGCAGCATCCGCAGCGCGCACGGAATCTCCGCACGGGGCAGCATCAGCAGGGAGAAGAACGCGGTGATGCCGTCGAAGGAGCCGGCGCCGCCGAGTCTGCCATTGCGCAGATCGGCGATGTCCAGCCGGTGGAACTCGGCGTCCGGGGCGTTGTCCCGGGCCAGCTTGACCATGGCGGGGGAGAGATCGACCCCCACCACCCGGTGCCCGGCGTCGGACAGCTGACGGGAGGTCGGCAGACCCGTACCGCACCCGAGGTCCAGGACGCGCGAGCCGGCCGGCAGCGCGCCGGCCAGCCAGTCGCCCGAGGCCAGCTGGCCCTCCTTGTGCGGGAACGCCTCGTCGTACCGGTCACCGATCGCGTCGAACGCCTCGGCCTGGCCGGCCCGGTCGAGTGCTAACCGGTTCAGGCCCTCGTATCCGTCGTAGCTTGCAGCGCTCACGACCTCGCCCCTCCTGCGACCGCGGTCAAGTTCGGTTTCCAGTTCTGGAGTTGCGCCTGTGCAGTCTTGCGGAGGACGATCCTACGTTTGAAGCCCCCCGGCGCAGCAAGGGGGATCGGGAGTGTCTTGTGGATCAGGGCGACGGCACGTCGTCCGACCCGGCACAAGACATCCCCGGCCCCGCTCCGCACGGCGCGAGAACCAGCTGTGCCCATAGGCGCACCTTTCCACGGTTCGCCGGTTCACTCACCGTCCTTTGCCGCACTTCACTCGCTCACTACCGCAAACCCTCCGGCGCGCGGTCCGCCCGCGTCCCCGTCGCGTGATCCCCGGTCTGCGGGAACCGGTCCCAGTGCTCCGGGAGCGGGGGCACCGGCCAGGCCGGATCGGGCCGCCAGCTCTCCCAGCCGTCGCCGAACGGGCCCTCCCACGCCGCGATACGCGCGACCGCGGCGCGGCCGGCCGCCCGGACCCCGGCGGCCTGCCCGGCCGTCATCAGCCCGTCCCGCTGCGCCTGCGCGAACTCGTCCTCGTCCCGCCACTCCCAGTGCCGGTCCGGATAGACGCAGATATCGAGGAAGTGGTCCTGCGAATCGACACCGCCCGCCCAACGGCGGTGCGGCTCCTCCAAGTTGACGTACCAGTTCTTGAAGCGCCAGCCGCGCTCCCAGAACAGCCACACCGACCACGGATCGCCGGGCCGGGCCAGTTTCAGCACCCCGGCGCCGAACCAGTGGTCGCGGACGGTCCGCCGCGGTCTGGTGTAACGGGTGGTCAGCGGCTCGCGGTGGACGGGCGTCCCGTCGGCGATCACCGGCTTGACGCAGCTGGTGCCGGGCGCCATCCACACCGCGAGCAGCTCCTCGGTGTCCTGGACCACGGTCACCGGGCGACAGATGTGGATCCGGTCACCCGCGGCGTTGTCGCGATAGCGCCACAGGATGTGCTCCCCGGGTGCCCAGCGCGGCCGCCCCGCGGCGCCGGACACCGCGTGCCGCGGGGCCCCGGCCGTGCCGCGGGGACCGACCGCCCCGCCGTCCGCCGTATCCACCATGTCCGCTGTCATGCACAGATCTTAGGGGCGCGGCGTGACGCGCGCCGTGACCTGTACCGCACCGGGCGTTACGGACGCGTCATGCTCAGCACATCCAGCGCCTGGTCCAGCTGCTCCTCGGTGAGCAGTCCGCGCTCGACATAGCCGCCCTCGATGACCACCTGACGGATGGTCTTCCGCTCGGCCAGCGACCGCTTGGCGACCTTCGCCGCCTCCTCGTACCCGAGGTACTTGTTGAGCGGGGTGACCACCGACGGCGACGACTCGGCGTACTCGCGGGCCCGTTCGGCGTGCGCGGTGATGCCGTCGACCGTGCGGTCCGCCAGCAGCCGCGAGACGTTGGCGAGCAGCCGGACGGATTCCAGTACGTTCCTGGCGATGACCGGGAGCATCACGTTCAGCTCGAAATTGCCGGCCGCGCCCGCCGTCGCCACCGTCGCGTCGTTGCCGGTGACCTGGGCCGCGACCATCAGCACGGCCTCCGGGATCACCGGGTTGACCTTCCCCGGCATGATCGACGAGCCGGGCTGGAGGTCGGGCAGGCTGATCTCGGCGAGGCCGGTGCGCGGGCCGGAGGCCATCCACCGCAGATCGTTGGCGATCTTCGTCAGCCCGACCGCGATGGTCCGCAGCTGGCCGCTGGTCTCCACGATGCCGTCCCGCGCGCCCTGCGCCTCGAAGTGGTTACGGGCCTCGGTCAGCGGCAGCCCGGTCGTCCGCGCCACTTCCGCGATCACCGCGGCCGAGAACCCGGGCGGAGTGTTGATGCCGGTCCCCACCGCCGTGCCGCCCAGCGGGAGTTCGGCCAGCCGCGGCAGCGAGGCGCGCAGCCGCTCGACGCCGTAGCGGACCTGCGCCGCGTACCCCCCGAACTCCTGGCCCAGCGTGACCGGCGTCGCGTCCATCAGGTGCGTCCGCCCCGACTTCACGACCTCCGCGAACTCCGCGGCCTTCCGCTCCAGCGAGGCCGCCAGATGCTCCAGCGCCGGGATCAGATCCCGGGTGACCGCCGCCGTCGCCGCGATATGGATCGAGGACGGGAAGACGTCGTTGGAGGACTGACTGGCGTTGACGTGGTCGTTGGGATGCACCTCCTGCCCCAGCCGCTCGCTCGCCAGCGTCGCGACGACCTCATTGGTGTTCATGTTGGACGACGTACCGGACCCGGTCTGGAACACGTCGATCGGAAAGTGCTCGTCCCAGCGCCCCGCCGCGACCTCCCCGGCCGCCTCCTGGATCGCCCCCGCGACGTCCTCGTCCAGCACCCCCAGCCCGGCGTTCACCTTCGCCGCCGCCGCCTTGATCCGCGCCAGCGCCTCGATATGCGCCCGCTCCAGCCGCTGCCCGGAGACCGGGAAGTTCTCCACCGCCCGCTGCGTCTGCGCCCGCCACTTCGCGTGCGCGGGCACCCGAACTTCCCCCATCGAGTCGTGCTCGATCCGAAATCCGTCCGAACGGGCCGAGCCGTCCGAGCCGCCGAGGTTGCCGGAATCGCTGTGTTCGCTCATATCTATGAGAGTGCCCGGGAGGGGGGATCTGTTCCCGGGCGTGGAGGTGTGTCGCTTGTCCGCCGGGTGGGAGCTCAGCCGAACGCCGGCACGGAGCCGGCGCGGGCCGAAGGGGCCGGCCGCACCTCAGCCGTCCGCCCGTCCGCGGCCGGATCCGGCAGAAATCGCAGACTGCGGAGAAACGGCACCAAGAGCTCGCAGTAGTCCGGCCAGTGATCGGTGCTGGGCGTACTGAAAGTCACCGTGACGAGCGTCTGGGCCCCGGGGACCGCGCTCTGCGGGACGGGGACGGATACCTGGAGCTGGGCGACCTCAAGGGGAATGTCCGTACCGGATGCCGTGAACTCGCCGGGCAGACGCAGGGCAGCCGGCTGCCGGATGACCAGGGTGGCCTGTCCGCACGGCAGGGTGATGGTGCTGACCTCGGCGCTCCGCCCGTGCTCCGCGGCCAGGATCCGGGTGATGCCGGCGACCGCGATCTCCGTGTCCCGGTAGGTGAGCGGGGTCAGTGCGATGGCCACGGTACCCATCGACCACTCGTCGTGAAACTGTCCGAAACACGTGGCGCAGTAGCGGACGCCGGACGATGCGAGCATCGCGGAGGTCTTCTCGTACTCCGCGGCGATCTCCTCCAGCCGGTCCACGGGAAGATCGCTGCCCTGAGCAGCCGCGTGGGTCATGACCTCGGCACATGCCTGCCGGGCGTTCAGACCGGGGGTGATCTCCCGAAAGGCCGACGGGATTTCGAAAGCGATGCGCACCGCACTCATTGAATTCACCATGTTCGCCGGGATCACTGCCATGTTTGTCCACCGCCCGGCCACTGGCCGGGCGGCCCGTTCCCCGGGGGTGCGGGCGGGGTCGGAGGGAGGCCGCCACTTGACGGCGCTGGTTGCTGTGCGCCGGTACCGGGGCGGTCGGCAGGTGTGGACGGTACGTTCCTTCGCCGGGCGGCCGACCAGGTGAACCAGGCGAGAACCGCTGCTCCGCCCAGCAGGCTGATCGAGACGATCGCCACCACGGTGTACGAGCCGCCGGAACGGTAATTGCTGAATGCCGCGGCTCCTGCACCGATGCCCGTCGCTACGAGGGTGCCGATCTGCCGCTGCCTTGCCCGAGGATCCGGGGCCCTGGACAGCTCCTGTCGTATCTGCGGCATCGTGCCGGGGACAGGCGGCGCGTTCCCCGCTCCTGGGCCATGTCCCAGGGGTGACCAGGGAGTGCCGGTTCCGGTCCGTCCTAGCACGAGGTACCGAGGCTGACCTCGACGGGTCTGCCACTCCTGAACGGCATATCCGTAGCGGTGTCCCAGCAGTGCCGTCTCCTCGGCAGACATTCCGGTGCCACTCACCCGCACCTTGACTTCTGGCCGCCCGTCAAAGGAACGCAGTATTTCCTCGCATCGACGCCTGCGCTGTGCTGCTGTACCGACGTTGTCGAAATAAAAGATGAAGGGGATGGCGATGACAGCGATCAGTGCACAGGCCACGCCGAGCACCAACAGGACTTTTTCCATCTCGGCCGACCTCAGCCGGCTGCCTGTTGGGCTGCGGCCGCGTCCTTCTCGCTGCCTTTTTTCCAGGCGTGTTCGAATGCCAATCCCAAACCCACTACGGGCCCCAAAGGACCGCCCAACAACATGGAGCCGCCCAATTCTGCCGCTTCCTTCTTGTCGTCTGGGAGGAAATATCCGAGGCCCGTCTGGTCCTTTGCCCAATCCCAGAGAGACATACCCGATCCACTCATACCCGCACCGTCTCCGATATCGCCTATCATCTTTCCCGCGACGGCCCCTTCGCCGAGTTTCTCCACCCGGGCGGCAACTTTTCCCAGACCGAACGAGACCAGCCCCAAACTGTCTTCAGTCAGGGTTCTGTCGCTGACGACGCCCTCGCCACCGGCAGCCCGTGCCGTGGCGTGCAAGGCCAACGCCGCTCCTGAAGTGATAGCGGATACCGGTCCCATGGCGATTTCCGCAGGCGGAAATACGACACCGATCAAACCAGTGACGGTGCTGATGGTCGCGAAGACATCACCGATGGCAGCAATCGCATTCGCGTTCTCCTTGACCCACTGCCCGATTTCGCGCCCGAGTTCTTCGACGCCCGCCGCCAGGACTTTGAGGCCGCTCAGCAGTTTGTCGAAGAAGCCGGGCTCGTCCGGGGCCTGCTCGGCGGCGTCCGACAGCGCCGAGGCGACTTTTTCGGCCAGCTCCTCGTGCTGTGAGCGCAGCTTCTCCGCTTTGTTGATGACGGTCGTCAGCTGGGAGCGTGCCGAGTTCAGCTCGTTGACGGCACCGCTGTAGCGCTCCTCGGCCACTTCGAGTTGCGCATCCGTCATTCCGACGCCGCCGTAGCGGAAGATCTGTAGGTCCGGATCCTTCTCGGCCTGTTCGGCACGCCGACGGGCAGCCTTGGCCGCGCTCTCGTAAGAACGTGCCGATGCCTGCATGGTGTTCAGATCCGAATTCCAACCGTCCAGCGCTCCGCGTGCCTTCGCAAAGCTCATTCCGGCGGTGTCCAGCATTTTCGGCAGGGGGCGGGTCCTGGCGCGGAATCCCTCCGCGGCCTCCCCGGTCCAGCAAGCGCCGTTGTTGATGCCGCGCAGTGTGTCCGCGGCGCTCGTGAGGTTCTTGTGTGCGCGGCCCAAATCCTCGACGAGATCGTTGACCGCTTGTGGGACACCAGGTGCGGGGTTGAACCGTAGCCCGGAAAAATTACCGTTGTCCTCGTACGGATCCCCGCCGCCGTATCCCCACAGCTGCTCCCCGATCGACATTCTTGCCCACCCCCACTGCTTTGAGCTGAAGTCTTTCCACACGACCGACCGGGACCGCTGCCGGATGCGCTGGCGCCGAGCGCTGTCCGAGCGGTGGCGCGTTACCCGAAGGGGCTCGTGTGCGTCCCGCCGCTCGCCGCCCCGCCACCTTGGCGCTGCCCCTTCGCGAATGCCTGCTGTACGGCGCTGTCGGTCTCGTTGTATGCCCGTGCGGTGACCTGTAGCCCCTCTCGAATCGCGTGGGTCACCTCGGCGATCTGTGAGATGCCGAATTCCCACGAACTCTTGAAGTCCGCCCCCGCTTTGTCGATCCGGCTGTTGCCCAGACCGCCGACCGACGCGTTGCGCAAATTGCTACCGGCGCGCTTCATCGACTCCGTGCAGCGCTCCAAGCGCATTGACAATGAACCCAATTCCTCGACATCGGCATTGAACTCCCCCGAACCGGACATCAGTGGCCTCTCCCCGCTATGGAAGATCCTTGATCGATTAATCCGGACGAGGCTAACATGGCGTTGTTCGCCGTGCGACCTACTGGGCGGTGCCTGTCATTCGGGACGGATACCAAGAGGGAATTGGGCCGAAAAGCATGCCTGGTGTGAGAGGTCGCCGAACGCGAACGGCCACCACCCATGAGATGCACAGGTGATGGCCGCGTATGAGGCGTTCGCGTGGTGCGCGCGGGCTATGCCCCCTGCCGCACCGGAATGCTCGTGAACGTCGGTGCCGGTGCCGGGTCCTGGAAGAAGTCGTTGCCCTTGTCGTCGACGACGATGAAGGCGGGGAAGTCCTCGACCTCGATGCGCCAGACCGCTTCCATGCCGAGCTCCTCGTACTCCAGGACCTCGACCTTCTTGATGCAGTCCTGGGCGAGGCGGGCGGCCGGGCCGCCGATGGAACCGAGGTAGAAGCCGCCGTGTGCGGCGCAGGCGTCGGTGACCTGCTGGGAGCGGTTGCCCTTGGCGAGCATGATCTTCGAGCCGCCGGCCGCCTGGAACTGCTCGACGTACGCGTCCATCCGGCCCGCGGTCGTCGGGCCGAAGGAGCCGGAGGCGTAGCCCTCGGGCGTCTTGGCGGGGCCCGCGTAGTAGACCGGGTGGTCCTTGAGGTACTGCGGCATCTCGTCGCCCGCGTCCAGCCGCTCCTTGATCTTCGCGTGCGCGATGTCGCGGGCGACGACCAGCGTGCCGGTCAGCGAGAGCCGGCTCTTGACCGGGTGCTTGGTCAGCTCGGCGAGGATGTCGTCCATCGGACGGTTGAGGTCGATGCGCACGGCGTCGAGGTCGGGGCCCGCGCCCTTGGTGAGCTCCTCCTCGGTGGTCTCCGGGAGGAAGCGCGCCGGGTCGGTCTCCAGCTGCTCCAGGAAGACGCCCTCGGCGGTGATCTTCGCGACGGCCTGGCGGTCCGCGGAGCAGGAGACGGCGATGGCGACCGGGCAGGACGCGCCGTGCCGGGGCAGCCGGACGACCCGGACGTCGTGGCAGAAGTACTTGCCGCCGAACTGCGCCCCGATACCGATCTGCTGCGTCAGCTCGAAGACCTTCTGCTCCAGGTCCTTGTCCCGGAAGCCGTGGCCGGTGGGGGAGCCCTCGCCCGGCAGCTCGTCCAGGTAGTGCGCGGAGGCGTACTTGGCGGTCTTCATCGCGTACTCGGCGCTGGTGCCGCCGACGACGATCGCCAGGTGGTACGGCGGGCAGGCGGCCGTGCCGAGCGAACGGATCTTCTGCTCCAGGAACTTCATCATGGCGCCCTCGTTGAGGACCGCCTTGGTCTCCTGGTAGAGGAACGACTTGTTGGCGCTGCCGCCGCCCTTGGCCATGAAGAGGAACTTGTAGGCGTCGCCGTCGGTCGCGTACAGCTCGATCTGGGCGGGCAGGTTGGAGCCGGTGTTCTTCTCGTCCCACATGGTCAGCGGGGCCATCTGCGAGTAGCGCAGATTCAGCTCGGTGTAGGCGTCGTAGATGCCGTGCGAGAGGGCCGCCTCGTCACCGCCCTCGGTCAGCACGTGCTGACCGCGCTTGCCCATCACGATCGCGGTGCCGGTGTCCTGGCACATCGGCAGGACTCCGGCCGCCGCGATGTTGGCGTTCTTGAGCAGGTCGAGGGCGACGAAGCGGTCGTTGGCGCTGGCCTCGGGGTCGTCCAGGATCTTGCGGAGCTGGGCGAGGTGGGCCGGGCGCAGGTAGTGCGAGATGTCGTGCATCGCCTCGGCGGCCAGCTTGCGCAGCGCCTCCGGTTCGACCTTGAGGAACGTACGGCCGTCGGCCTCGAAGGTGCTCACACCCTCCGAAGTGACCAGGCGGTACGGGGCGTTGTCCTCGCCTACCGGGAGCAGATCGGTATAGGCGAATGCGGGGCGGGAGGCGGGGGGCATGACGGGCGTTCCTCACTCGACGGGGGCTTCGGCTGGCAGCTGCGGCAGCGCCAGAACAGCGTAGAACCCTGGCGGACGGCCGCCGCTGTGAGGTAAGGCTCAGTTCGCGGGCGACCGGACTTTTCCGTTCCCCTGGTCGCGATCTATCGCGTTTCGCTAGGCTGGGGCGGTGGACAGCGCAGACAATCGGAAGTCGAACTCATCCCCGGCCGTACCCCTCGACAAGCGGGATCCGCAGCCGGTGAATCCGGCCAGGCCCGTGGCCGAGGCGGCGGCGCCCCCGGGGGTGGCCGGGGGAGACCTCCGCGCCTCCGACGCCGACCGTGACCGGATCGCCGAGATCCTGCGCGAGGCGCTGGCGGAAGGCCGGCTGGATCCGGAGGAGCACGCCGAGCGGATCGACGTGGTCTACCGCGCCAAGACCCTGGGCGAGCTGGAGCCCGTCGTGCGGGACCTGCCCGCGGCGGGTACGGCGAGCCGTCCGCAGCCCGCGCCCGGGGCGGTCCCGCCCGGCGGCGGCCCGGTCCCGGACCAGAATCTGGTGGCGGTCTTCAGCGCCTCGACCCGGAAGGGCCGCTGGCAGGTGCCCGCGCGGATCAACGCCGTCGCGATCTTCGGCAGTGTGGAGATCGATCTGACCGAGGCGCTCTTCCCGCAGCAGCAGATACAGATCAATGCCACCTCCATCTTCGGCAGCGTGGAGATCCGGGTGCCGGAGAACGTCACACTGCGCAGCAACGGCTCCGGTGTGCTGGGCTCCTTCGAGGTCGAGACGCACGAGGCGGGGGACGACGGCGCCCCGCTGGTGATGGTCAACGGCTTCGCCGTGCTGGGCAGCGTCGAGGCCAAGCCCAGGCGCGGCGCCTGGATCCGCGATCTGCGCGACCGGTGGCGCGAGGAGCGGCGCGAGCGGCACACTCAGCTGCGGGACGACCGGCGGGAGCTGCGCGACCAGCTGCGGGACGCCCGGCGCGAGCGCCGCGACCGCGACCGCTGAGGAGTGCGGCGGCCGGCGCGGCGGCTGCCCGACCGCCACCGTATGCATAAGCGTGCGTACAGCGGGTAGGGCTGGTGCATCGTCTCTCGTACGGCTGCGGGGTGCGAAAAGTCGTGCGCAGCGAGACGGACAAGGGTGATTTTCTCGCCGAAGCCGTCGTCAGGAGTAGACCGTGCTGCTACCGCATCAGCCCCGGCAGGACGCCACTGTCGTTCCGCCTCAGCGAGTTCCCGCTCGCGCCGAGGCCGGCCCCTGGCATTCGGAGGCGGTGTGCCGTCGGGATGAAGCCGGGCTGTTCTTCGCCCCGTCCAAGGAGCCGACCGCCGCCCGCCTGGCCAGAGAGGAAGCCGCCAAGCGGGTCTGTGCCCGCTGTCCGGTGATGGTCGAGTGCCGGGAGCACGCACTCCTCCAGCCGGAGCCGTACGGCGTCTGGGGCGGGCTGACCGCGGCCGAGCGCCGGGTCGTGCTGGCCCGCCGCCGGCGCCGGGAGGCCGAGCTCCAGCGCGCGGCCCATATGCCCGCAGCGGGCTGACCACGGCCCCGCCGCCCGCAATGTGGTTCCGCCGACCGTACGGACCGGACAGGTCGGTACGGCACTTCGCCCCCGCCGGAGATTCTCCGACGGGGGCGAAGTGTGTGTCCGTACCGACCGCTGCCGGAGCACTGAATGCGTGTCCGTACCGGCCGGGCGTCCGTACCGGCTAGCTGGGCCGCTCGAAGTCCACCGAGCTGTACGCGCGGAGCTTGGAGAGGCGGTGCTCGGAGTCGATCTGGCGGATCGTGCCGGACTTGGAACGCATCACCAGGGACTGGGTGGTGGCGGTCTCGGCGCGGTAGCGCACCCCGCGCAGCAGATCGCCGTCGGTGATACCGGTGGCGACGAAGAAGACGTTGTCGCCGCTGACCAGATCGTCGGTCTGGAGGACCTGGTCGAGGTCGTGGCCGGCGTCGAGGGCGCGCTGCCGCTCCGCGTCGTCCTTGGGCCACAGCCGGGCCTGGAGGGTGCCGCCCAGGCACTTGAGGGCACAGGCCGCGATGATGCCCTCCGGGGTGCCGCCGATGCCCAGCAGCAGGTCGACGCCGGTGCCCTCGCGGGCCGCCATGATCGCGCCCGCGACATCGCCGTCGGCGATGAACTTGATCCGGGCGCCGGCCTCCCGGACCTCCTTGACCAGGCCGTCGTGGCGGGGCCGGTCCAGGATGACGACGGTGACGTCCTCGACGGCGGACCGCTTGGCCTTGGCGATGCGGCGGATGTTCACCGCGACCGGGGCGGTGATGTCGACGAAGTCGGCGGCCTCGGGGCCGGTGGCGAGCTTGTCCATGTAGAAGACGGCGGACGGGTCGAACATCGAGCCGCGCTCGGCGACGGCCATCACGGAGACCGCGTTGGCCATGCCCTTGGCGGTCAGCGTCGTACCGTCGACCGGGTCCACGGCCACGTCGCACTCCGCGCCGGTGCCGTCGCCGACCCGCTCGCCGTTGTAGAGCATCGGGGCGTTGTCCTTCTCGCCCTCCCCGATGACCACGACGCCGTTCATCGACACGGTGTGGATCAGGGCCCGCATGGCCTTGACCGCCGCACCGTCCGCGCCGTTCTTGTCGCCCCGGCCGACCCAGCGGCCCGATGCCATGGCGCCGGCCTCGGTCACCCGGACCAGCTCCAGGGCGAGGTTGCGGTCGGGGGCCTCGGGGCTGACCTCGAGGGGGGACGGGAGATGATGCTCGGTCATCGAGCGCACCTTTCTGTACGGCGACGGCCGGAAATGGTGAGGTTTTGTCTCTGACTTTATCGGTACCGCGCGAAAATGAGCAGGGGGCCCTACGCATGAGCGGTGTCAAGGCCGCCCGCCACCGGCTCGTACGGCCTGGTGAGGGCCGTGTGGGCGCGATCGGCCGGGCAGCCGGGGGACCTGCCCGGGGGGTCCGTCCGGTGCGCGGCGGGCATGGGGGACGATAGGTGCGTGGCAGGTACGCGAGGCAAGCAAACAGTGCGGGACATGATCCTGTCGCTGGCGGCGATCGGCGTCGTCGTCGCGGCGGTCTATTTCTTCATTCCGCACAACGACAGTCCGTCCGCCGAGCAGGGGGCGGTGCAGACGGTCGACTACCGCGTCGAGGTGGCGACGGCCCGGCGCGCGGCGCCGTATCCGGTCGCCGCGCCCAAGGGGCTGCCCGGGACCTGGCGCGCCACGTCCGTCTCGTACAAGGCGAGCAACGACGGCAAGGGCGGCGCCTGGCACCTGGGCATGCTGGACCCGGAGCGGGAGTACGCGGCGGTCGAGCAGAGCGACGCGCCCGCGGCCAAGTTCATCAAGGACGTCACGCTGGGCGCGGAGCAGGTCGAGGGCAAGCAGGCCGTCGGCGGCGCGAAGTGGGACCGCTACAAGGGCGAGAAGTACAACGCCCTGGTCCGCGAGGAGCCGGGCGTCACCACGGTCGTCACCGGCACCGCGCCGTACGGCAGGCTCGCGGAACTGGCCGCCTCCCTGGAGGCGAAGAAGGGCTGACGGGGAGGGGTGTACGGGGCGGGCCGGCAACGGTCCCGTACGAGAACGAGATCCCGTACGACAACGTGACGAGGCCGCCGCACCCGGGAGGGGTGCGGCGGCCTCGTCGTCCGTGGCGCCCGTGGCCGTGCCGTCGGCACGGCCGGAGGGCGGGGCTCAGACGGTGGCGACGGCCTCGTCGAAGGCCAGGCGCGGCGAGCGCGGGAAGAAGGCGTCGGCGCCCGGCTTGCCGACGTTGATGACCAGGAACGACTTCTGCTTGCCGTCGCCGAAGAAGTCCTTGTCGATGCCGCCGAAGTCGAATCCGGTCATCGGGCCGGCGGCCAGACCGGCGGCGCGGATGCCGAGGATGAAGTAGCCGGCCTGGAGCGTGGCGTTCTGGGTGCCGGCCGCCTCGCGGGTGGCGAGCTCGGAGAAGAACGCGTCCTTGACGCCGGGGGCGTGCGGGAAGAGCGTCGGCAGCTTCTCGTGGAAGTCGAGGTCCACGGAGAGCAGCACGGTCAGCGGCGCGGTCAGCGTCTTCGGACCGTTGGCGCCCATGGCGTGGTTGACCAGGCGCTGACGGGCCTGCTCGGAGCGGATCAGGGTGATGCGCAGCGGCGACTGGTTGAAGGCGGTCGGTGCGTACTTCACCAGGTCGTAGATGGCCTGGATCTGCTCATCCGTCACCGGCTCGTCCGTGAACGTGTTGGCGGTCTGGGCCTCGCGGAACAGGAGGTCCTGAGCGGCGGCGTCAAGGGTGAGAGACATGGGGGCACCTCGGGTTCAACTGGGTTTCAGGGGGCTTATCAGGTCCTGCGGGCGGCGCTTGGGGCAGCGCCGCGAGGACCACTGTAGCGGAGATGTATTAACATTCAACTAAAACGGTGTGGGTTGTGAGTGTGTTCACATGCCATTCATCTGTGGGGCGGCCGCAGAGGTGAGGAGCGTGCAGAGGGAGGGGTGAGGTGCCCCTGTGTGAGAGGTGGGCGCATGCAGGGGATGGGCGCATGCGTGATGCGCCCGTGTGCGGTGGGCGTGAGGTGGCCGCCCGATGGTGCACGAGCGCTGCGCCGGGGGTCGCGTACGCCGTTCCGGCGGTCCCCGGCCGGGGACCGCTCTCCGCGCTGCCCGCCGTTACGCGCGCTCCCCGCCGTCCACCGCCGCGCCCGTCGACTCCGCCAGCGCCGCGTCCAGCCGGGCCCGCGCGCCGTCCAGCCAGCGCCGGCAGACCTTCGCCAGCTCCTCGCCGCGCTCCCACAGCGCGAGCGACTCCTCCAGCGTCGTGCCGCCCGCCTCCAGGCTGCGGACGACCTTGATCAGCTCGTCCCGCGCCTGCTCGTAGCCGAGGGGGGAATCCGCGGCTGCCGCCTCGGTCCGCGCGCCGGCCGCTGCCCCGTGCTCCGCCTTCGTCGCGTCGTCCGTCTTCGCCATGTCCCCCACCCTATGCGGGGGGTGTGACAGCGCCCGGGACGCCGGCCACCCGCACCCGGAACTCGCCCTCGGCCACCCGGGCCCGCAACTCCTCGTCCGCGCCGACCTCCGACGGTGCGCGCACCGCCGTCCCGTCCGGCTTCTGGAGCACCGCGTAGCCGCGCTCCAGGGTCGCCTTGGGGGAGAGCGCGACCACCCGCGCCAGGGTGTGCGACAGCTCCGAATCTGCCCGGTCCAGCAGATGCCCCAGGGTCCGTCTGCCGCGCGCCAGCAGCGCCGTGACCTGCTCCTCGCGGTCCTCCACCATGCGCTGTGGGCGCTCCATCGACGGGCGGTGCAGCGCCGCCGCGAGCCCCCGCTCCTCGCGGTCCAGGAACCCGGTCACCGCCCGCAGCGCCCGCTCCCGCAGCTGCTGGATGCGGGCCAGCTCCTCGCCGACATCCGGGACGGTCTTCTTCGCCGCGTCGGTGGGCGTGGAGGCGCGCAGGTCGGCGACGAGGTCCAGCAGCGGGGTGTCCGGCTCATGGCCGATCGCGGAGACGACGGGCGTGCGCGCCGCGGCCACCGTCCGGATGAGCCGTTCGTCGGAGAACGGCAGCAGGTCCTCCACGCTGCCGCCGCCCCGCGCCACGATGATCACGTCCACCTCGGGCAGCCCGTCCAGCTCTTTGACCGCCTCGATCACCTGCGGCACCGCATGCACCCCCTGCACCGGCACATTGCGCACCGCGAAGCGGACGGCGGGCCAGCGCAGCCGGGCGTTCTCCAGCACATCGCGCTCGGCGGCGCTGGCCCGGCCGCAGACCAGCCCGATCAGCTGCGGCAGGAACGGCAGCGGCTTCTTGCGGTCCGCCGCGAACAGCCCCTCGGCCGCCAGCGACTTCTTCAACTGCTCCAGCCGCGCGAGCAGTTCACCGACCCCGACCGGCTTGATCTCGGCGGCCCGCAGCGACAGCTGGCCGCGCGGGGCGTACCACTCCGGTTTGGCGTGCACCACCACCCGGGCGCCCTCGCTCACCACGTCGGCGACCTTGTCGAAGACCTGGCGGTAGCACGTCACGCTCAGCGAGATGTCGTGCGACGGATCGCGCAGCGTCAGGAAGACCACGCCCGCACCGGGCCGCCGGGAGAGCTGGGTGATCTGCCCCTCGACCCATACCGCGCCGAGCCGGTCGATCCATCCGCCGATGAGCCGGGACACCTCGCCGACCGGGATCGGCGTCTGCGGGGACGTAGTGACAGCCATACGAGGGAGCGTAGCGGCGGGCACCGACAGTGCCCCGCCGCCCGCGGCCGACGGGGCGCGCCCGGCCCGCCCGGACCGGGCCCCATACCTGTGCCCGGCCCGCATCGCCCCGGGCCGCCCGGCAGTCAGCCCTGTGCAGCCGCCCGCCGACCCGTCCCGTACTGCACCGCCAGCACCACCAGCCCCACCATCAGCCAGATCCCACCCACCACCTGTGCCGTCCCGGACGCCTCGACGATCACCGCGACCACCACCGCGAGCCCCAGCAACGGCACCACCACATGCCGCAGCACGCTCGGCACCTCGGCCCGCTTGCGGACCCGGAACCAGCCGATCACCGACGCGTGCAGCAGGCCGAACGCGGTCAGCGCCCCGACGTTGACGACCGACGACAGATGGTCCAGACCGTCCGGCCTGCGGGCCGCCCACACCGCCGCCACCAGCGTCACCACGGCCGCGCCCAGCAGCGCCCGGCGCGGCACCCCGCTCCCCGCGTCCACCTTCGACATCGCCCCCGGCAGCCGCCGGTCGCGCGCCATCGCGAACAGCAGCCGGCCCGCCGCGGCCTGCCCGGCCAGCGCCGCGAAGGCCGCGCCGATCGCCTTGCTCACCGCCACCAGGTCGTGCAGCCAGCCGCCCACCGCCGAGTCGACGGTCGCGTAGAACGCGGCGCCCTGCTCCGCCGGCCGGGCCGCCAGCTCCGCCGCGCTCATCGGTGCCAGCAGCGCCGCCAGATAGGTCTGCACGACGAACAGCACACCGGCCACCGCCAGACATGTGAGCACCGCACGGGCCACCCGGTCCGACCCGCGCAGACCGCGCCCCCCGGCGCCCTTGCTCCCCTTACCGCCCTTTCCGCCCTTTCCGCCTGCGCCGTCCCCGTCACCCGGCGCGCCCTTCGCCTCCTCCGCGAAGGACGCGATCGCGTCGAAACCCAGATACGACAGCACCGCCACCGACACCGCGGCGAGCACCGCGTCGACCGAGAAGCCGCCCTCGCCGGTCAGCGGTACGGCCCAGCCGCGCTGCGCACCGTGGGCGACCAGTTCGACGACCGCCGCCACCACGAACACCGCCAGCACCGCGATCTCCATGGCCAGCACCGCGAACCCGACGATCGCCGCGGTCCGTACGCCCCACAGGTTCAGCAGCGTGGTGACGACCACCGCGATCGCCGTCCACACCCACTGGTCCACGGACGGCACCAGGGCGTGCATCGCGATCCCGGAGAACAGATACGCCACCGCCGGGATCAGCAGATAGTCCAGCATCGCCATCCAGCCGGCGACGAACCCCGCGCCCTCGCCCAGCCCCACCCGGGCGTAGGTGTAGACCGACCCGGCCTGCGGGGCGACCCGCACCATCTGCGCGTACGAATAGGCGGTGAAGGCCATCGCGACCGTCGCGACCAGGTAGACGACGGCGATGGCGCCGTGCGACTTGGCTTGCAGCGTGCCGAAAATGCCGACCGGTGCCATCGGGGCGATGAACAGCAGTCCGTAGACGATCAGGTCCCGGAAGGTCAGCGTCCGCCGCAGCGAGCCGGCGCCGCCGTCGGCGCCGCTGCCGCCGGTAGGCGCGCCCCCGCCGCCCGTCTCGCCGTCGCTGCTGTCGCCGATCGTGCCCGGCATCGTGCCTCCTTGGTGCGTTCGCCCCCAGTCTGGGTCACCGGTGCGCGCTCCGGCTGTCGGAGTACGGCCGTACGATGGGGCGCATGAGTGCTATGGCCAGCCCGTCGCCCGCCGCCACCCCGAGCACGGACGCGCCGCGCCGCGATGCCGCCCGCCGGGTCCTGCTCGCCGCCCCCCGTGGCTACTGCGCGGGTGTGGACCGAGCCGTGATCGCCGTCGAGAAAGCCCTTGAGCAGTACGGCGCGCCGGTCTACGTACGCCACGAAATCGTGCACAACAAGTACGTCGTGAAGACTCTGGAGAAGAAGGGCGCGATCTTCGTCGAGGAGACGGCGGAGGTGCCCGAGGGCAACATCGTCATCTTCTCGGCGCACGGCGTCGCCCCGGTCGTCCACGACGAGGCCGAGCGCGGCAAGCTCGCCACCATCGACGCCACCTGCCCGCTGGTCACCAAGGTCCACAAGGAAGCCGTCCGGTTCGCCAAGGACGACTACGACATCCTCCTCATCGGCCACGAGGGCCACGAAGAGGTCGTCGGCACCAGCGGCGAGGCCCCCGAGCACATCACCATCGTGGACGGTCCGGAGGACGTGGCGGACGTCGAAGTCCGCGACCCGGACAAGGTCGTCTGGCTCTCCCAGACCACGCTCTCCGTCGACGAGACCATGGAGACCGTCGACGCCCTCAAGGGCCGCTTCCCCAATCTCCTCTCACCGCCCAGCGACGACATCTGCTACGCCACCCAGAACCGCCAGGTGGCCGTCAAGCGGATGGGCGCCGAGGCCGACCTCGTCATCGTCGTCGGCTCCAAGAACTCCTCGAACTCCGTCCGGCTGGTCGAGGTCGCCCTGGGCGCGGGCGCGCGCGACGCCCATTTGGTCGACTACGCCGAGGAGATCGACGAGAGCTGGCTGGCGGGCGTGACCACGGTCGGCGTCACCTCCGGCGCCTCGGTCCCGGAGATCCTCGTCAGCGGCGTCCTGGACTGGCTCGCCCAGCGCGGCTACGACGACGTCGAGACCATCACGGCCGCCGAGGAGTCCATCACCTTCTCGCTCCCCAAGGAGCTCCGCCGCGACCTGCGCGCGGAGGCCAGGTCGGCCGTCGAGGGCTGAGCCGGCGGGCGGTCCCCGGGCCGCCTCAGGGTCGGCCCAGGGGTGCGTCGGGGTGATCCCGGGGGCGATCGGCCCGCTCCGCGCCTAGCCTTTTCCCATGAAGGTCTTCGGCGTGGACATCGGCGGATCGGGCATCAAGGGTGCCCCGGTGGATCTGGAGCGCGGCGACCTCGCGGACGACCGCTACAAGGTGCTGACCCCGCACCCGGCCACCCCGGAGGCGGTCGCGGACTGTGTGAAGCAGGTCGTGGACCACTTCGAGTGGTCGGGGCCGGTCGGCGCGACCTTCCCCGGCGTGGTCACCGGGGGTACGACCCGTACGGCCGCCAACGTCGATCCCGGCTGGATCGGCACGGACGCCGCCGCCCTGCTCACCGGCCGCCTGGGCGGCGAGTCCGGCGGCTGTCCGGTGACGCTGCTCAACGACGCGGACGCGGCCGGCCTGGCCGAGATGAGCTTCGGCGCGGGCCGCGGCCGCACCGGCACGGTCATCGTGCTCACCTTCGGCACCGGCATCGGCAGCGCCGTCTTCCGCGACGGACGGCTGGTCCCCAACACCGAACTGGGCCACCTGGAGCTGCACGGCCACGACGCCGAGAAGCGCGCCTCGACCAAGGCCAAGGAGGACGAGGAGCTGGACTGGCAGCACTGGGCGCACCGCGTCCAGAGATACCTCGCCCATGTGGAGATGCTCTTCTCGCCCGAGCTGTTCGTGATCGGCGGCGGGGTGAGCCGCAAGGCGGAGAAGTTCCTCCCGCTGGTGGAGGGCATCAGGGCCGAGATCGTGCCGGCGCAGCTTCAGAACAGTGCGGGGATCGTGGGCGCCGCGATGGCTGCGCACGCCGCTCGGACTGCCGGGCCATCTGCTGTGGACGGCTCCCCGGCTCTGCCTGTCGCGGCTCCCGGTCCGCAGCCCGCTCGCCCGGCCGGCTCCGGCCCTGCGGTCGACTCGCCGGTCGGCTGGCCCGACGCCGGACGATGAGCACCGTCTTGCGGACGAGCGTCAGCAGCGCGCAGACCAGCGTGCCCGCGTAGAGCCAGCCCGCGTTCAGCGCGAGGACGGTGAACACCCCGATCAGCAGTCCGCCGAACCCGCCGGAACCGCGCTGGATCGGCAGTGTTCCCACGGCGAACGCGATGGGCAGCGAGACCGGCGCGGTGATCAGGTCGTACGGCCGTACCCACAGCGCAGCGCCCACGCCGACCAGCACGAAGAAGACGCCGTACGCGGTCTGCGAGCCGCCGAGGAGCAGCGTGTCCAGACAGCCGAACGCGAACAGTGCGAGGGTGGCCAGCAGCCAGCAGCCGAAACCGGTGAGTTTCGGCGCGGGCATCCGGCGCAGCAGGGCACCGAGCGGTGCCAGCAGGCCGCGCCGCCGCCCGGCACGGTAGACGGTCGAGGTCTCGGCGCCGTCGGTCTCGGCGTACGGATCCTCGTCCGGCTCCGGCCGGGGAGCGTACGGCTCCGCCGCCGCCCGGTCGTCCGCAGCGTCCGCCCGCTCCCGCTCCCGTTCCGGCTCCTTCTCCCGCGCCGGTGGTGGTGCCGGGCGCTCGGGGATGCGTACGGCGGGCCGGGCGGGCGCGCGGGTGGCGGCCCGCGCCGGCCCGCGGGCCGAGGTCAGCCCGGCGGCCTCCATCGCGGACCAGTAGTCGCTGTCGGGATCGGAGACGGCGGCCTCCGCGGGACGGGGCAGCCGGGCTTCCTGGCCCGCGGCCGGCCGGTCACGCCGCGGCGGGCTGTGCTGATGTCTGCGCGCTTCGTGTTGCTCCACTCGCCAACGGTAGGCCGCTAAGTGGGATTAATAGGTCATGAGACACGCGGTTTCGCCAGCTGGGCCCTCCGTTCGGTGTACGGCCCCGGGCTGAGCGGCCGAACCCGGCCGCCCCGTAGACTGGTGGATCGGCCCCTCAGGGAGCCGACCTTTCGCCCTTCACCTCCTCGCTCCGGGAAGTCGCCACCGTGTCGCTCACGATCGGAATCGTCGGTCTGCCCAATGTCGGCAAGTCGACCCTGTTCAATGCCCTGACCAAGAACGACGTGCTGGCGGCCAACTACCCGTTCGCCACCATCGAGCCGAACGTCGGCGTCGTCGGCGTCCCGGACCCGCGTCTGGCCACCCTCGCCGGGATCTTCGGTTCGCAGAAGATCCTCCCGGCGACCGTCGACTTCGTCGACATCGCGGGCATCGTCCGCGGCGCCTCCGAGGGCGAGGGCCTGGGCAACAAGTTCCTCGCGAACATCCGCGAGTCGGACGCGATCTGCCAGGTCATCCGCGCCTTCAAGGACGAGAACGTCGTCCACGTCGACGGCAAGGTCTCGCCCAAGGACGACATCGAGACCATCAACACCGAGCTGATCCTCGCCGACCTCCAGACCATCGAGAAGGTGCTGCCGCGCCTGGTCAAGGAGTCCCGGATCCAGAAGGATAAGGCGGCCCAGGTCAAGGCCGTCGAGGCGGTCAAGGCCATCCTGGAGGAGGGCCGCACGCTGTTCTCTGCCGGTATCACCAAGGACACCGAGCAGGGCGAACTCCTCCACGACCTGCACCTGCTCACCACCAAGCCGTTCCTCTACGTCTTCAACGTCGACGAGGACGAGCTGGCCGACGAGGACTTCAAGACCGAACAGCGCGCGCTGGTGGCCCCCGCCGAGGCGATCTTCCTGAACGCCAAGCTGGAGTCCGAGCTCGTCGAGCTCGACGACGACGAGGCCCTGGAACTCCTCCAGTCCGTCGGCCAGCAGGAGCCCGGCCTCGCCACCCTCGCCCACGTCGGCTTCAACACCCTCGGCCTCCAGACGTACCTGACGGCCGGCCCCAAGGAAACCCGCGCCTGGACCATCAAGAAGGGCGCCACCGCCCCCGAGGCCGCCGGTGTCATCCACACCGACTTCCAGAAGGGCTTCATCAAGGCCGAGGTCATCTCCTTCGCCGACCTCGTGGAAACCGGCTCCGTAGCCGAAGCCCGCTCGGCCGGCAAGGCCCGCATGGAGGGCAAGGACTATGTGATGCAGGATGGGGATGTGGTGGAGTTTCGGTTCAACGTGTGAGCGGATGAAATAACACCACGTTGGCTGGCCTGGTAAATGTGCAGGTCAGAAGGGGTCGACTCTTTCGTGAGTCGGCCCCTTGCTGTTTCCCGTGCTGGATGGGTGCTGGATTTCCTGACGCGTGGTCATCTGCGCATGGGCCGGAAGGTGGCGCCCAGAGGCGTTGGCGGCTGGCGGGAGGCACACAGCACCGCCCCGGTGTGTCGGCCCCCTTCACAAGGCATCCGGGGCCCTAGCCGGCAAGTGGTTCGAGCATCGGTTGGAAGGAGGAGTCCTCTTCGTCGGAGGCGTGCGGGAGGAAGCCGTCGGGGACGGTGCGGGCGGCAGTGGCGAGGAGGCGGGCCAGGACTTCCCGCTCGGTGGCCGGGGGGAGCCGAAGGGCGGCGAGCAGTTGGTCGCGGACGGTGGGGTGGTCCGGGTGGTCGTCGAGATAGTCGGAGTTGAGAGCAGGAGGGCGGAAGCCGGCCAGGGCGTCGCGCCAGGACGGGAGGACGACGGCGAGGGTCAGAGCCTCGGCCAGGGACTCGGCGATCAAGGATGCCCGGCCCTCGGAGTCGGTGTAGAGGACGGGGCGGGGACGGCCGGGCCACAGAGGTAGTGGGTGCCGCCTGCGTTACAGCCGGCGACGGGCTCCACCGGCAGGCTGTTGGGCAGGGCGATCGGCTCGATCGGGTCGGTGCGGGCAAGGTCGAACTCGCCGTCGCAGGCCAGGTAGGAGGCCACCTCGGGATGCGCGGTGATCCTGCGGAGCAGAGCGGAGCCCGAGAGGGCAGTCGGATTGAGGGTCGCGGTGATCACAGGAGTGAGGGGAAGTCCGGCGAGGACGTGGCGGACGGCGTCGAGGGGGACGGGGCGTTCGTAGTAATCCTCGAAGTGGGCCTGGACGGTCTCGGGGGAGCGGTCGGCGAGGAGGTGAAAGAGGAAGCCGGAGCCGTCCGGGTCTTCGCTGCCCGGCGGGAAGGCGATGGCCGAGCCGGTGCGCCATGCCGTGTCGCCGGTCTCCCGCCATAGACAGGCGGTGACGCGAGGGGCGTCGATACCCTCGTCACAGAAGGCGGGTTCGTTCAGGAGCGGGCTCAGTGCGGCGGGTACTTCGTCGATGACGCCGGGCCAGACCTGCTCGTCATCCGTCCCGTAAGGGCTCATCTCCGACTCGTGGTCGAAGCCGCGTATGAGCACGCCGGCCGGGGTGAAGAGGACGGAGAAGTCGTCTCCCGAGCCGTTCTGCATCAAGGCCGCCTCTTCATCAGGGCCCCAGGCCGTGTCGAAGGTGTAGCAGCAGAACTGCGGATCGTCGCCGATCGTGGCGTCCAGAATGGCCAACGCGCGAAGATGGGCGCGAAGTTCGGCGGGGCCGGGGAGGCGGGCGGCGGCATCGTGCACAGTGCTCATGGCGTCATGGAAGCATCCACCACTGACAGCGGGTGTGCTGGATGGATCGCGACCGTGCTGGATCTGTGCTGGATGCGATCCCGGGAAGGCACGTTTCCGCAGGTGACAGCGTTACGCCCGACGTTCCGCTTCGATGTGTGACCAGTTGCGTGCTTAGCGTCAGGCGATCCGTTGAACGTGCAGTCCGGATGGGGCCTACCTCCGGTCCCCATGTTCAGGAAGCGAGCGTGACCTCGGCCAGTTGGGGCCAGCTGGTCCGCGTTCCCTCCTGAGTCGCCTCGGTGAACCGTGCGTCGCCGAGGTGGCGTCGTGCGGTCTGCTCGATCCGGGCCACGTCCGGGTGGGAGCGGTCCGGCAGGCCGCGTACGTCGGCGCTCGCCGCGAGCAGTCGTGCGGCCTGTTCGTGGTCGTCGTGGCGTAGTGCCAGGTCCGCGACCCCGACGAGGACCTGCGCGATCAGGGGTGCGTGTCCCGCCTCGGAGGCCGCCGCGCAGGCCGCCGTGCGGTGTGCCCGGACCTCGCCGAGGTCGTCGGCGAGGTAGCCGAGCAGGTCGTGGGTCACCGCGCGGATGCTCGCCCGCTCCGCCTCGTCGCCCAATATGGCCCTCGCGACGTCGAGTTGCTGGTGCGCCTCTGTGGCGTTGCCGCCCCACCGGGCGAGTTCCGCCTTCGTGAGGGCCAGCTCGGCCAGTGCGTCCGGCCAGGTGACCCGCTCCGCGCACCGCTGGGCCTCGGCGAGGGCGGCCGTGCCGGCGTCCTCGTCGCCCAGCAGCCAGTACAGCTGCGCCTGCCGCGACCGCATGCGGATGACGTCCTCGGTGGCGCCGACCTCGGTGACGACTGCGATCGCCTGCTCGTAGTGCTCGCACGCACCGGCGAACTCGCCGCGTACGGCGATCCGGTCCGCCAGCTCGGTCAGGGCGAACGAGATCCCGAACCGCTCGCCGAGCGCCCGGAACTCGGCGAGCGCCATCTCCAGGTACGCGTCCGCGTCCCGCCCGTCCCGGCCGAGCATGATCCGCAACTTGCCCAGGTGCAGCCGGGCCAGCGCACGGGCCCAGGGGTCCTCGTCGTCGAGCAGCGGTTCGAACGCGGGCAGGAACGCGTCGGGCGCGTGCAGCATGCGTTCCAGTGGGGCGACGAACCCCATCAGCGGGTGACCGCGCTCGCTGCGCCGGCTGAACCGGTACGCCTTGTGGATCCACTCCGCGGCCTGGTGTTCGTCGCCCCACCCGGAGTTCACGAACATCGAGGCCAGGGCGTACACCGTGGCCCGGACCTCGTCGGTCACCGCGCCGGGCGTCCTGGTGGCCGCGGTGATCAGCTCCATGCCCTCGGTCTTGTGCCCGCCGAGCCACCAGTACCAGCCGGCGCCCGCCGCGAGCCGCATCGCCGCCTGGGCCTCACCGGCCGCGAGCGCGCCGCGCATCGCCGAACCGATGTTGTCGTGCTCGGCCCTGAGCGTGGCCAGCCAGACCAGCTGCTCGGCGCGGCGCAGGTGCGGCTCCGCGGTCTCGGTGAGCTCGGTGAAGCAGGCCAGATGCGCGTGGCGCGCCAGGTCCGATTCCCCCGCCTCCGCGAGCCGGTGCGCCGCGTACTCCTTGATCGTGCCGATCATGCGGTAGCGCGGCGCGCTGTCGCCCTCGGCGAGCAGCAGCGACTTCTCGGTCAGCGCGGTGAGCAGTTCGAGCACCTGTTCCTGTTCGACCGCGTCGCCCGCGCAGACCCGTTCGGCCGCTTCCAGGCTCGCCCCGCCGGAGAACACCGAGAGCCTGCGCAGGACCATCCGCTCGGCGTCGGTGAGCAGCTCCCAGCTCCAGTCGACCGCCGCGCGCAGCGTCTTGTGCCGCGGCAGCGCGGTCCGGCTGCCGCTGGTCAGCAGGCGGAACCGGTCGTCGAGCCGGTGGGCGAGCTGATCGATGGACATGGTGCGCAACCGGGCCGCGGCCAGTTCGATCGCCAGCGGCATCCCGTCCAGCGCCCGGCAGACGCGCACCATCGTCGCCAGCGTGTGCGCATCGGCCGCGAGATCCCGGCGCACCGCCCCGGCCCGGTCGCGCAGCAGCTGGACGGCGGGTGCGGACTCGATCTCGTCCGGTCCCGCGTCCCCCTCCGGTAAGGCCAGCGGCTCGACCGGCCACAGCGCCTCCCCGGTGATGCCGAGCGGTTCCCGGCTCGTCGCCAGGATCCGCAGCCGCCGGCACTCCCCGAGCACCCGATGGGCGAACACCGCCGCGGACTCGATCACGTGCTCGCAGTTGTCCAGGATCAGCAGCGCCTCCCGCTCGCGGATCGCGGCGATGAGCCGGTCCGTCGGCTCCGTATTCGGGGCCCCGCCGAGCAGGGCGTCCCGCAGGCCCAGCCCGGCGAGCGTCGACTGCGCCACGTCGCCGTCCGCGCCGATGGCGGCGAGCTCCACCAGCCAGGCCCCGTCCGGCAGGTCGCCGAGCAGCGCGTGCGCGGTCTCCGTGGCCAGCCTGGTCTTCCCCGAGCCGCCCGGCCCGATCACGGTGGTGAGCCGGTGCCCGGCGAGGAGTTCGCGGACCGCGGCGACATCGGCGCTCCGGCCGACGAAGGTGGTCAGCTCGGCGCGCAGGTTGGTTCTGCGGCTCACCTTCCCCTGCCCCAACTCGCCCCGCAGCAGCGCGAGATGCAACGCGGCCAGCTCCGGCGCGGGGTCGACGCCCAGCGCGTCGGCCAGGGCCTCCCTCGCGCGCTGGAACACCAGCAGCGCCTCGCTGTCGCGACCGGCCGCGACGAGGGCGCGCATCAGCGCGGCGACGAGCCGTTCCCGCACCGGGTGCGCGGCCACCAGGTCGGTCAGCTCCGTGACCATCTCCGCACCGCGCCCGAGGGCGACCTCCGCGTCGACCCGTTCCTCCGTGGCGGTCAGGCGCAACCCCGCCAGCCGGACGGCCGCGGCGTCGAACGCGGCGCTGTCCAGACCGACGTCCTGCATGGCCGCACCGCGCCACAGTTCGAGGGCCGCGCGCAGCAGCCGCACCCGCCGGGAACTGTCCTCGGTACGGGCCTGGCCCGCGACGACGAGGCGTTCGAACCGCACGGCGTCGACGGCGTCGGGGTCCACCGTCAACCGGTAGCCGTCCGGCTGCCTCTCGATCACCCCGTCCGGCAGTGCCTTCCGCAGCCGGGAAACCAAGCGGTGCAGGGCGTTCGTCGCATCGGCGGGCGGGTGCTCCCCCCAGATCCAGTCGACGAGCGACGCCTTCGGGACCACCTGCCCCGGCTTGAGCGCGAGGGCGATCAGCAGTCCGCGCAGCCGCGCGCCCGGCACGTCGGCCCAGCCGCCGTCGTCCGTGCGCACCTCGAACGGACCCAGCATTCCGATCTGCACCCGCTGATTTTGCCATGGGCGTTCGGCAGGCATCCCCTGTCGGCAGGCAGCCAACTCGTCGACGTACTGCGGGTTGTTGTCGTGGTGACGAGCCCTGTGCAGGCGCGCCCACCGCGGCTGCCCGCTTCTCGCCGAGGGGCAGCACGTCTTCTCCGGGTCCGCCCCCTCCACACGTTCGACCAGGGGATTTCCAGTGGAACTGGGCTGGGGCTCCGCCGCTCACCGGAGAGATCCACGGGGATGAACCATCGGAATGATCCACGGGAAAGATCCACGAGGCAGGCATCGAAGGCGCGTTCCTGCGCGGATGACGTGCTCGGCCGGCGGTTCTAGCGGGCCGTTTCCGTCCAGGTGACCGGCAGTTCGTGGACGCCGTAGATCTGCATGTCGGTCTTGAGTTTCACTTCGCCGGCGGGGATGGCCAGTTCGAGGGTCGGGAAGCGACGCAGCAGTCCCTCGAAACCGGCGTGCATCTCGACGCGGGCCAGTTGCTGGCCGAGGCATTGGTGGATGCCGTGGCCGAAGGAGAGGTGGCCGCGGGCCTTGCGGTGGATGTCGAGGGTGTCGGGGTTGTCGAAGCGCCGCGGGTCCCGGTTGGCGGCCAGCGTGGAGACAAGGACGGTCGATCCCTGGCCGATTCTTTCGCCGCCGAGTTCGATGTCCTCCGTGGCGTAGCGATAGAGGATATCGGCGATGGACAGGTAGCGCGTGAGTTCCTCCACGGCGCCGGGAAGCAGATCCGGGTCGGCGCGCAGTTCGGCAAGCTGCTCGGGGTGCTCCAAGAGCGCGAAGGTGCCCAGCGCCAGCATGTTGGCGGTGGTCTCGTGGCCCGCGAGCAGCAGCAGGAAGGCGATACCGGTCAGCTCCTCGATGCTGAGGTCAGCACGGCGGGCCAGGTCGGACAGTATGTCTTCGCCGGGGGTGGCGCGTTTGTGCGTGACCAGTTCGGCCAGGTACGTGGACAGTTCGGTGTACGCGGCGATCTGCTCGTCGAACGGCAAGTCCTTGTTCAAGAACTTGGCGGAGTTGACCTGGAAGTTCTCCCGGTCCGTGTAGGGGACGCCGAGCAGTTCGCAGATCACCAGGGACGGCACCGGCAGCGCGAACTCCTTGACCAGGTCGACCGGCGGGGTGAGGCGCGCCATCTCGTCCAGTTGCCGCTCGGCGATGTCGATGATGCGCTCTTCGAGCTGCTTCATGCGTTTCACGGTGAAGGCGCCGGTGAGCATGCGCCGCAGCCGGGTGTGGTCCGGCGGGTCCATGGCGATGAACACGCCCGGCGTCTGCGGGGACGGTTCGGTAATGGCGGGCAGGCCGGGGATCTCGTACGGCACGTGGAGAATGCCGATGTCCTGGCGGGAGCTGAACCGGGTGTCGGCCATGAGGCGGCGGACGGCGTCGTAGCCGGTGACGATCCAGCCCTCGTGACCGTCGGGGAAGACCATGGGGCTGACCGGGCGAGCCTCGCGCAGCCGGGTGATGTGGCGGGGCGGGTCGAAGGGGCCCGCATCGCGCTCCGTGGGGAGGCCGTGCGGGACGGGAACCGTATGACTCATCGGAGGCCCTTTCGTGGCGGCTGTTGCGGCCACAGTCGCCGACGGACCTGACATACGACTGACACGGCTCTGACACGGCTCCGACACCGACCGTGCCGGAGACACGGCCGGCCAGGGCGTGTTCTGCGGGTGTCTGTGGAGGACCGATGAGGGTGGGATGGCCTCCCGCGGCTGGTGGTGATCAATTGCTACGGAGCCCGGGTTCTTCTTTGGGCGAGTCATCAGCCAAGGCTGTCCCTCTCCGGTGCGCACGGCATCGACCGCCGCACGGTCATGGCCGGGAGTGCCGTGTCTCAGGGAAAGGGAGAGGAGAGGGAGTTGGCGGGCGAAGGGGGAGAGGCAGCGGTGGAGGGGTATGAGGCACGGGATCTGGCGGTGTATGCCGGTTGAGCTGGATGTCAGCACATTGGGTGAATTTCTGGCCCAAGGTTGCGATTGGCAACGCGCAGTTGTCAGGCTGTTGCTGACTGTCAAGCTGTTGGGAGGGGCCCGTGCCTTTCGGTGAGCAGCCCGCGTACCTTCGCGTCGCCGGTGACCTGCGTCAGAAGATCGTCGACGGGGTGCTGCCGCCGCATACCCGCCTCCCTTCCCAGGCCCGTATCCGCCAGGAATACGGCGTCTCGGACACCGTCGCCCTGGAAGCGCGGAAAGTGCTGATGGCGGAAGGGCTGGTCGAGGGGCGTTCGGGGTCGGGGACCTATGTCCGTGAAAAGCCCGTTCCACGCCGTATCGCCCGCGTCGGCTACCACTCGTCCGTCTGCTCCAGCCCGTTCCGTCAGGAGCAGACGGACGAGCGGGTGAAAGGGACCTGGGAGTCCAGCAGCGGGCAGCGGGAGGCCGGTCTGGAGGTCGCGGCGCGGCTGCGGATTCCGGTGGGGGCCAGAGTGATGCGGACGCGCTATCTCTACCGCGCGGAGGGGGAGCCGTCGATGCTCTCCACGTCCTGGGAGCCCCTGGAGATCACCGGGCGGACGCCGGTGATGCTGCCGGAGGAGGGGCCGCTGGCCGGGCGTGGTGTGGTCGAGCGGATGGCGGCCATCGACGTCGTGGTGGACAACGTCGTGGAGGAGGTCGGGGCGCGGCCGGGGCTGGCGGAGGAGGCCATGACGCTCGGCGGCGTGCCGGGCCATGCGGTCCTGGTCATCTCGCGTACGTACTTCGCGGGCGGGCGGCCGGTCGAGACGGCCGATGTCGTCACGCTCGCGGACCGCCACCGGGTCACGTACCACCTCCCGGTGAAGTAGCCGGGCCGGCCCCGGGGGAGGGATGTCCGGCCACCTCCTGGGGGAGGGGCGCCGGGTCACCTCCTGATGACGGGGGCGGGGTGGAGAGGGGGGAGGGTGGGTCGTTGGCGTGCCTCGTGCCGCTGTTTCGATGCTTCGTCGTCGACGTGTTCGTGGCCCGCGGTGGCTGCTTCGGCGTCCAGAGTTGGCCATCTTTGCGTCACCTACTGATCCGTAACCCCCATCTCCTTGCCCTGTTTGCCCCCATTTCAGGTGTTGTGGCGGATGGATCTTGGTGTTGGAAACCTCACAGAGTCTCAGTGCGTAGGGACTTTTGGCCCGAGGAGGGAATCCGATCTTCTGAATCGCTCTTACGATGGCGAAGTTTGTGCACGGCACGGGGGAAGACCAGGAGACCAAGCACGTGAGCACGACGAAGACCCCGGGTGCGGAGCAGCCCTCGCACTCGAATTACCGTCGGTCCCTCGGGACCATCGCCCTGACCGCCACGGGTCTCGGGTCCATCATCGGTTCGGGCTGGCTCTTCGGGGCCGAGCGGGCCGCCGCCATTGCCGGGCCGGCCGCGATCCTGGCCTGGGTCATCGGCGCGGTCGTCGCGCTCACGATCGCCCTCACCTACACCGAGCTCGGCTCGATGTTCCCGAAGGCCGGCGGCATGGTCCGCTACGGCCAGTACTCGCACGGTTCGCTCGCCGGCTACCTCGCGGCCTGGGCGAACTGGATCGCGATCGTCTCGGTCATCCCGGGTGAGGCCACCGCCTCCGTCCAGTACATGAGCTCCTGGGACTTCGGCTGGGCGCAGGCGCTGTACGACGGCAAGGAGCTGACCGGCACCGGTGTCGGGCTGGCCAGCATCCTGCTGATCTTCTACTTCTTCCTGAACTGGTTCGCGATCTCGCTGTTCGCGAAGACCAACACCGCGATCACGGTCTTCAAGGTCGTCGTCCCGATCCTGACCGCGAGTGCGCTGATGCTGGCGCACTTCGACACCGGCAACATCACGGACCACGGCGGCTTCACGCCCAACGGCTGGAGCTCCGTCTTCACCGCGGTCGCCGTCTCCGGCATCGTCTGGGCCTACAACGGCTTCCAGTCGCCGCTGAACCTCGCGGGCGAGGCCCGTAACCCCGGCAAGTCGCTGCCCAAGGCCGTCATCTGGTCGATCGTGATCGCGCTGGTCATCTACGTCGCCCTTCAGGTCGCGTTCCTGATGGCGGTCCCGGGCGACAAGCTGGGCGTCAGCGGCTGGGCCCAGCTCGGCTACAACTCGCCGCTCGCCGACCTCGCCGTGGCCTGGGGTCTGAACTGGCTGGCGCTGCTGCTGTACGCGGACGCGTTCGTCTCGCCGTCCGGCACCGGCATGATCTACGCCGCCACCACCTCGCGCATGATCCAGGGCGTGCAGGAGAACGGCCACCTGCCCGGCATCTTCGGCAAGGTGGACAAGAAGACCGGTGTGCCGCGTCCGGCGCTGGTGCTCAACCTCGTGATCGCCTTCCTTTTCCTCGCGGTCTTCCGGGGCTGGGGGTCGCTCGCCGAGATCGTGTCGGTCGCCACGGTCATCTCGTACATCACGGGCCCGGTCGCGGTGATGTCGCTGCGCCGTCTCGCACCGGATCTCAAGCGTCCGGTGAAGCTCCGGGCCATGCCGTACATCGCGCCGGTCGCGATGGTCTTCGGCTCGCTGGTGCTGTACTGGGGCCGCTGGCCGCTCACCGGCAAGGTCATCCTGATCATGGCCGTCGGGCTGCCGGTCTGGGCCTGGTACGAGATCGGCAAGCCGCTGACCCAGGGCCGCAAGCCGTGGGCCCAGCTGCGTCCGCACCTCAAGGCGGGTGCCTGGATGGTGGCGTATCTGCTGGTGATGGCCGCTGTCTCGTACGCGGGCGGCAAGGAGTTCGGCGGCCGGGGCTATCTGCCGGCGGGCTGGGACCTCGCCGTGGTCGCGGTGATCGGCCTCGCTTTCTACTACTGGGGTGTGCGCAGTTCCTGGCGTAACCCGTCGCTGGTCCAGGTCGAGGCCGAGGTGAACGCGGCGGAGGCGGCACAGCCGGCGGGAGAGGGCAAGGAGCCGGTCGGCGCCTGAGTCCGGTCCGAGCCGTGCCCACCGGCCGCTCGCAGGTTTCCCGGTATCCGGGGCCGCGGGTGGCCGGTTCGGCTTCTCTTTGTGTAAATCCATATCCGGTGCGTAAAGGTCGGGCGTAGGCTCGGGCATATGCGGATTGCGGTTTCGGCACCAGCACAGGAGGGGCGCATGACGGCGCGCTGCGCGGCGGACGGAGGGGCGCGATGACCGACGGTGGGGCCGTATTGCCCTGGCTGGTCATCCGCCAGGACGAGGGCGGCAACCGCTATCGCGTCGGCCGCTATGCGACCCGGGCGGAAGCGGAGAAGGTGGCCGACCGGCTCGACACCCGTGGCCACCAGCGGCTCTACGTGGTCGAGCGTGCGGGGCAGGCCACCGGCTGAGGGCCGGCGGCCGGCCGGACGGCGACAGGACACGGCGGCTCCCGGCCGGGAGTGGGACGTAGGCTGCGCGCATGACGACGGTGCGCGTGGTGGTGGGTGGAGCGGTGTTCGACCGGGGGCGGCTGCTGGCCGCCCGGCGCAGCGCGCCGCCCTCCCTGGCCGGCCGCTGGGAGCTGCCCGGCGGCAAGGTGGAGGACGGGGAGACGCCCGAGCAGGCGCTGGAGCGCGAACTGCACGAGGAACTGGGCGTCGAGGTGGCGGCGATGGAGCGGATTCCGGGGGAATGGCCACTGGGGCCCGGCTTCGTGCTCCAGGTGTGGACGGCCCGTCTGGTGTCCGGGGAGCCTCAGCCGCTTCAGGATCACGATGAGCTGCGCTGGTTGCTGCCCACACAGGAGCGACAGGTCGACTGGCTGGACCAGGACCGCCCGGCGGTCGCCGAGGCGATGCGACGGCTGGCTGCGGGGAGCGGGGCGGAGCGCGCGCGGTCGTAAGCACGGTCGTAAGCGGGGCGGGGGTGCGGCCGTGCGGGGTTTGTCAGCGGGTTCGTCAGCGGGTGGTCCCGTCGTGGGGCCGTCGGCGCTGGTCGCTGGTTGTCGGTGTCGGTGCCGGTTGTCGGCGCGGTCGTGAGCGCTGTCGGCTGCCGCTGACCGCTGACCGCCGCTGACCGCTGACCGCCGTCGGCGGACGGCCGATGCCCGGTGCCGCTGAAGGCCACCGGCCGCCCGTCGGCATGTGGGCCGGGGCCCCTCGTGCCCGCCTCGCTCCGTACGGCTCCGGACTCCCGTCTTCGTAGGGCACCTCCGGCGCGGCTTTCGGCCCCTGCCCCGCGACTCCGTCCGGCGGCCGCCTGATTCCGTCCGGCAGCTCGCGAGCCCCTCTGTATACGTGTGGATCCCGGGCCGGGACGGGCGTCGGCCGTGTGCCGGCACCGTGCGTTTGTGCGTACGCGTGGATCCTGCGTCGGTACGGGTGTCGGCCGTGTGCCGGCACCGTGCGTGTCCGCGTCCGCCCCCATCCCCTCGTACCTCCCCGGCCCCCGACTGTGCCGAGCCGCGCTATTTGTGCCACAGTGCGCGGTTGAAGGCGATATTCCGGGCTCGATACCGGGTATGTCCTGATTAACCCGCTTTCTGGGTGGGTCATTCGACGGGGATCGCAGCGGGCTGGGAAGTGATCGGCGTGAGCGACAGCGCAGCGGCAGGGGACCCAGAGTCGGCCTCCGTCTACGTCCGCGGGCGCGGTAAGGTCTCCGGTTCACCGATCGCCGAATGGAGTTTCCCGGCCGACCCGGGCGCGGTGCGCACCGCCCGCGCGAGGGTCCGCGCGGCGCTGTCCGACCGGGGGCTCAACGGCGCCGTCGACGTGGCCGTACTGCTCGTCAGCGAACTCGTCACCAACTCCCTGCGCCACGCCAGCGGGCCGATCGGCGTCCGGATGGCGCTGCTCGGCAGCGATGGGCTGCTCGTCGAGGTGTCCGATCCGCTGCCCGACCCGCCGCGCGAACGCGCCGC
This sequence comes from Streptomyces sp. x-80, assembly GCF_046549095.1. Lineage (NCBI taxonomy): Bacteria > Bacillati > Actinomycetota > Actinomycetes > Kitasatosporales > Streptomycetaceae > Streptomyces > Streptomyces sp. x-80. The sequence goes on along the minus strand of NZ_JAJPWM010000004.1, from coordinate 379,209 downwards.
CGCCCCGGACGACGAGGGCGGCCGCGGATTGCAGCTGGTGGCGTGCAGTGCGCGGCGCTGGGGGACGCGGCGCGGAAAGAGCGGCAAGACTGTGTGGTTCGAGCTGCCGGTGGCTGGTTAGGAGACAAGGGGAGTCCTGATCGTTGCCATGTCGTCGCAGATCTGTGGAGAGGCTGCGATCGAGACTGTGCTGTGATCGTGAAGACCGTGTTCCGGATAGCCGAAGTGCTGGATACTCGGCAGGTCCGGTCCGGGCACGATGAGCTGGAGGGGACGGGGCTCGTGAGCGAGATGTCAGCCGGCGGGGCGGGATTCACGCAGACCGATGGCCACAGCGGGGTGGACGGTCCGGATGTTCCGGGAGGACGGCGGCCGGTGCGCGAGCGGCAGGGCCCGTCCGTCTGGCAGAGCAGTCCGCCCGGATCGATCTACGACTACATCCGCGTCGCCACCTTCTCGCTCGGCCCCGACGGGCGCATCGACCAGTGGAGCGAGCGGGCCGCCCAGATGCTCGGCATCCCCGCCCGCCACGCCATCGGCCGGGACCCCGTAGCGGCGTTCGTCCCCGCCGAGTTGCGCGAGACCGGGTACCGCAAGGTCTCCGAGATCCTCGACGGCCGGGAGTGGACCGGGCTGGTGCCCTACCGCAAGGAGGAGGGCGGCGGCGCCGACGGGCTCGCCGAGATCTATGTGATGCCGTCCGAGGCGGCGGACGGCGGGCGGGGCGCGCTCTGTCTCGTCGTCGATGTCCGGGCGCTGCGCGGCATAGAGACCGACCTCGCCGCCTCGCAGGCCGTTTTCGGTCAATCTCCCATGGGCTTCACCCTGTTCGGCACGGATCTGAAGCTGCTGCGGGTCAACGAACGGTTCGCCACGATCTTCGGCGGCCCGGTGGGCAAGTACCGCGGCGGCAGCGCGTACGACTTCCTGCCGCGCCCCGAGGCCGAGCGGCTGATCGCCGCGCTGCGCCGCGTGCTGGACACCGGCCGGCCGGTCACCGAGATGCATCTGGTCGGGACGGCGCCCGGCAAGGAGGAGAGCCGCCGCTGGTCCGTCTCGGTCTACCGGCTGCACGGCGCCAGCGGCCGCCCCATCGGTGTCGCCGCGCTCGCCTGGGACGTGACCGGCCGTCGGCGGGCCGAACGGGAGGCCGCCAACGCCCGTCGCAACCTCGCGCTGCTCAACGAAGCCGGCGCCCGGATAGGCAACTCCCTCGACCTGGAGACCACCGCCCGCACCCTTCTGAGCGTCGCCGTCCCGCAGTTCTGCGATCTGGCCTCGGTGGACCTCTACCAGGGGCTGCTCGCCGGTGACGAGGCCCCGCCCGGTATGACGGACGGCAGCGCGGAGCTGCGCCGGGTCGCGTTCACCAGCGCCGTGTCGGACGGGCCGCTCGCCACCGCCTACTGCGTCCCCGAGGGCGAACCGGGCGCGGTGGCCGTCGGCGCCGTGCACCGCTACCCCTTCAACTCCCCTTGTGCGGGCGCCCTGCGGACCGCGCAGGTGCAGATCCTGCCGGGCCGGGACAGCGACGACGGGCCGGAGCTGGGCGCGCTGGTGCACTCCACGCTCGCCGTCCCGATGGTCGCCCGGGACACCGTCGTCGGTCTGGTGCAGTTCTCCCGGACGAAGGGCAGCGAGCCGTTCGGCGAGCGCGATACGGCGCTCGCCGTCGAGCTGGCCGCGCGTGCCGCGGTCTGTATCGACAACGCCCGCCTCTACCGCCGCGAGCACGAACGCGCGCTGATGTTGCAGCGCAGCCTGCTCCCGCCCGGCGACCCGGAGGCGGCCGGCCTCGACATCGCCTGCCGCTATCTGCCCGGCACCACCGCCACCGAGGTCGGCGGCGACTGGTTCGACGTCATCGAGCTGCCGGGGCACCGCACGGCGCTGGTCGTCGGGGACGTCATGGGGCGCGGGCTGCGCGCCGCCGTCGCCATGGGGGAACTGCGCACCGCGGTCCGGACACTGGCGCTGCTGGACCTGGAACCCGCCGAGGTGCTCTCGGCGCTGGACGAGATCGCACGCGGGCTCGGCGGCGGTGACGGTGACGGCCGGGCCACCGGACGGGCGCCGCGCAGTCGGTCCGGCGCCGCTCCCGAGCCGGTCCGCTCGGCCCGTACCGCCGATCTGTCCGAGGTCTACCTCGCCACCTGCGTCTACGCCGTCTACGACCCGGTCACCCGGCGCGCCACGTTCGCCAACGCCGGGCATCTGCCGCCGGTGCTGGTCGAGGAGGGCGAGGGCGCGGTGCTGCTCGACGTACCGCCGGGGATGCCGCTGGGCGTCGGCGGCGAGCCCTTCGAGGAGATCGAGGTGGACCTGCCGGACGGCGCGCTGCTCGCGCTGTACACCGACGGTCTGGTGGAGTCCCGCGACCAGCCGCTGGAAGAGGGCTTGCAGGCGCTCCGTGCGGCGCTCTCGGGCGCCGGCGACCTGCTGGAGGAGGTCTGCGACCACGTCCTGAGCGCCCTGGACACCTCGCACGGCCAGGACGACATCGCGCTGCTGACGGCCCGGGTGCACGGGCTGCCCAAGGACGCGGTGGGGGACTGGAATCTGGCGCCGGAGGCCCGTTCGGTCTCCCGGGCCCGTGAGCTGGCCCGGGACCAGCTCACCGACTGGGGCCTCGACGCCCTGGCCGACACGACGGAGCTGCTGGTCAGCGAGCTGGTGACGAATGCGCTGCGGCACGGTCACGGCGAGATCCGGCTGCGGCTGCTGCTGGACCGCACGCTGGTCTGCGAGGTCTGGGACGCGGATCTCGCCCAGCCGCGCCGCCGCCGGGCCCGCGACACCGACGAGGGCGGCCGCGGGCTCCAGCTGGTCGGACTGCTCAGCAAGCGCTGGAACAGCCGCCGCACCCCGCGCGGCAAGACCGTCTGGTTCGAACTGGCCCTGCCGGACGGGACGTCGGAGCCGGCGGATCCGGCGGAAGCGCTGCTGAGCCTGTTCTGAGGGCGGCGGCCGGTGCGCGGGGGCGGTGGCGCGCCCCGTCCCCGCGCACCGGTTCACTCCTTCCGGCGGCGGATCTTGCTGCCGAGCCAGACCAGCGGGTCGTACTTGCGGTCGGCGGCGCGCTCCTTCAGCGGGATCAGCGCATTGTCGGTGATCTTGATGCCCTCGGGGCAGACCTCCGTACAGCACTTGGTGATGTTGCAGTAGCCGAGACCGTGCACGTCCTGGGCGGTGCGCTTGCGGTCCAGACCGGCGGCGGGGGCCGCGTCCAGCGGGTGCATGTCGAGTTCGGCGATACGCATCAGGAAGCGCGGACCGGCGAACGCGGACTTGTTCTCCTCGTGGTCACGGACCACATGGCAGGTGTCCTGGCACAGGAAGCACTCGATGCACTTACGGAACTCCTGCGACCGGCTCACGTCCTCCTGCTGCATCCGGTACTCACCCGGTGCGAGCTCCTCGGGCGGGACGAACGCCGGGATCTCGCGGGCCTTGGCGTAGTTGAACGAGACATCGGTGACCAGATCGCGGACGACCGGGAAGCCCCGCATCGGCGTGACCGTGATCGTCTCGGCCCGGTCGAAGACCGACATCCGGGTCATGCACATCAGCCGCGGCCGCCCGTTGATCTCCGCACTGCACGAACCGCACTTGCCCGCCTTGCAGTTCCAGCGCACGGCCAGGTCCGGCGCCTGGGTGGCCTGGAGGCGGTGGACGATGTCCAGCACCACCTCCCCCTCGTGCACCTCGACCCGGAAATCCGTCAGCCCGCCGCCGTCCGGGTCGCCCCGCCACACCCTGAAGTGCGCCTGGTACGCGCCGGACTGCTCTGTCTGCTGCTCGCTCACCGGCTCAGCTCCTCATCCGTCAGGTACTTCGCCAGCTCCTCCTGCTCGAAGAGTTCGAGGAGGTCCGGGCGGATCGGCGGGGTCGTGCGGCGGGACAGCTTGATCTGGTCCGCGGCCGGGTCCGCGGTCGGTGGACCGCCGTACGGAGCGGCGAGTTCGCAGACCAGGTTGATGTCGCGCCAGTTCCGGTCCATCGCCGCATGGTCGTCACGGGTGTGCCCGCCGCGGCTCTCCGTACGCTCCAGCGCGGCCCGCGCCACACACTCGCTGACCAGCAGCATGTTGCGCAGATCGAGGGACAGGTGCCAGCCGGGGTTGTACTGCCGGTGCCCCTCGACACCGGCCCGCCGGGCCCGTGCCCGCAGCCCGGCCAGTCGCTTCAGCGCCTCGGCCATCTCCCCCTCCTTGCGGATGATGCCGACCAGGTCGTTCATCGTCTGCTGGAGTTCCTGGTGCAGGGTGTACGGATTCTCGGGCGGCTGCGCACCGGCCGGAGGCTCCTCGTCCCCGGCGTGGAAGGGGCGCAGTGCCTCCGCCTCCGCGACGGCGATCTGCTCCTCGTCGGGGGCCGGCAGATCGGTCACCGACGCGGCGTACGCGGCTGCGTGCAGCCCCGCCCGGCGGCCGAAGACCAGCAGGTCGGAGAGGGAGTTGCCGCCCAGCCGGTTGGAGCCGTGCATACCGCCCGCGACCTCACCGGCCGCGAACAGGCCCGGCACCCCGCGCGCCGCCGCGGTGTCCGGCTCCACCTCCACCCCGCCCATGACGTAGTGGCAGGTCGGCCCGACCTCCATCGGCTCGGCGGTGATGTCCACATCCGCCAGCTCCTTGAACTGGTGGTACATGGACGGCAGCCGGCGCTTGATGACCTCGGCGGGCATCCGCGTCGAGACGTCCAGGAACACGCCGCCGTGCGGGGAGCCGCGGCCCGCCTTGACCTCGGAGTTGATGGCGCGGGCGACCTCGTCGCGGGGGAGCAGCTCGGGCGGGCGGCGGTTGTGGTCCGGGTCGTCGTACCAGCGGTCGCCCTCCTCCTCGGACTGGGCGTACTTCTCCTTGAAGACATCCGGGACGTAGTCGAACATGAAGCGCTTGCCGTCGCTGTTGCGCAGCACCCCGCCGTCGCCGCGGACGGACTCGGTGACGAGGATGCCCTTGACGGACGGCGGCCAGACCATCCCCGTGGGGTGGAACTGCACGAACTCCATGTTGATCAGCGGTGCCCCGGCCAGCAGCGCCAGCGCGTGCCCGTCACCGGTGTACTCCCACGAGTTCGACGTCACCTTGAAGGACTTGCCGATACCGCCGGTGGCCAGCACCACCGCCGGGGCCTCCAGGACGAAGAAGCGGCCGGACTCCCGTTCGTAGCAGAACGCCCCGCAGACCCGGCCGCCGGTCGCGTCGCCGGGCTCGGCGGGGGTCTTCAGGACGCGAGTGACCGTGCTCTCCTGGAAGACCTTCAGCCGGGCGTCGTACGCGCCGAACTCCCGCTCGTCCTCCTGTTGCAGGGCGACGATCTTCTGCTGGAGGGTGCGGATCAGCTCCAGGCCCGTACGGTCGCCGACATGCGCCAGCCGCGGGTACTCGTGGCCGCCGAAGTTGCGCTGTGAGATGCGGCCGTCCTTGGTGCGGTCGAAGAGCGCGCCCCAGGTCTCCAGCTCCCACACCCGGTCCGGGGCCTCGCGGGCGTGCAGTTCGGCCATCCGCCAGTGGTTGAGGAACTTCCCGCCGCGCATGGTGTCGCGGAAGTGGACCTGCCAGTTGTCACCCTCGTTGACGTTGCCCATGCTGGCCGCGATACCGCCCTCGGCCATCACCGTATGGGCCTTGCCGAACAGGGACTTGCAGATCACGGCCGTCCGCATGCCCGCCTCGCGGGCCTCGATGGCGGCCCGCAGCCCGGCGCCGCCCGCCCCGACCACGACCACGTCCCATGTCTGCCGGTCCACATGCGCCATGACAGAGGAACCCTTTCCGTTGTCCTTCAGAAGAAGCGCGGATCGCTGAACGCACCGGTGGCCAGGAGATAGACGTAGAGGTCGGCGACGCCCACGCTGACCAGCGAGCACCAGGCGAGCAGCATGTGCCGCTTGTTGAGCTTGCCGACCCAGCCCCACAGCCGGTAGCGCACCGGGTGCTTGGAGAAGTGCCGCAGCCGGCCGCCGACGATGTGCCGGCAGGAGTGGCAGGAGAGGGTGTACGCCCAGATCAGCACGATGTTGACAAGAAAGACCAGCGAGCCCAGGCCCATATGACCCCAGGCGTGGTGCTCATCGCGGAAGGAGAGCACGGTGTCGAAGGTCAGGACACCGGCGACCAGCACCGCGAAGTAGAAGAAGTAGCGGTGGACGTTCTGGAGGATCAGCGGGAAGCGGCTCTCGCCGGTGTACTTCCGGTGCGGTTCGGCCACCGCGCAGGCCGGCGGCGACGCCCAGAAGCCGCGGTAGTACGCCTTGCGGTAGTAGTAACAGGTCAGCCGGAAGCCCAGCGGGAAGATCAGGACCAGCAGGGCGGGGGACAGGCCCCACCAGCTGCCGAAGATCTCCCAGTTCGGACCGCCGTGCATGGGGTGACAGTTCGCCGCCAGGCACGGTGAGTAGAACGGCGAGACATACGGCGCGTGGTAGTAGTCGGCGTTCGCGAACGCGCGCCAGGTCGAGTAGACGACGAACACGAACAGTCCGGCGGCGGTGGCCGCCGGGGCCAGCCACCAGCGGTCGGTGCGCAGATGGCGGGCGGGGATGGCGGCGCGCGAGGCGTCATGCACGCCGGTCGCGCCCGTTTGCGAGGCGGGGTCGATGCCAGTGGCCAACGTCGGTCTCCGTGAACGGCGCTCCGTCGAGGCGGGGCTGGGGCGGACAGGGGGGCGGGGCTGCGGCGGCACCCCTAAGGGGCGTGCCGGTCCTTGGCGCCGAGGCCCTCGTCCTCGGCGTCGGTCCACAGCGTGGCGTCGTAGGGGGCGTCGGGGATCGTCACCATGTCGGCGTCGGCGACGCCCGCGCGGCCGGGCGGCGTACCGGTGGTGCCCTCCTTCAGCAGAGCGATGCTCTCGCGCAGATGGTCCGTGTCGCTGCGCACCCGGCGGATCTCCAGACCGGTCCCGACGCGCTGCTCCAGCCGTCCCACCGACCGGACCAGTTCGGCCAGGCTGCGCTCCACCGCCGTCAATTCATCCTGAAGGGACATAACGTGCCCGCACCTCCGAAGGTGTGAGGGGCGATCTCATGCGCCCGTGAGTGTCGCGCGTCACAGTAGGGGTTGGGAAGGGGGCCTGCGTGCTTACGACTCGTACCGGTGCTTTTCGGCAGTCACCGCCGCGGCGGGGCCGAACGCCGGTGCGGGAGGGGAGCGGGCGGGCCGGTGCGCGGGTGCGTACCGCGGGCGCCGGGACGGAGATCTGACGGGGCGTTGGGCCGGGTGGGTGGCCTTGGCGGGGCGGCCGACGTGTCGGGCGGCCGGGCCGCGCGCGGTCGCCTTCAGTAGGGGAGCCATAGATGTGATGAGCCGCAAAGTCGGCCGAACGTGTTGCGGCGGCTCGGCGCGGCGCGGGCGAGCTCCGGAGGTAACTGCCATGACCGACCACGTCAGACCAGGCCGCGCGGCCCGCCGCGGGCGCCGCGCCGCCGCGCTGATGGCGGCGGGGGTGCTGCTCCCGCTGCCGGCGCTGGCCGGCTGTGACCGCGACGACGCGGCGGAGGCCGTCGCGGCGTCCCAGGACATCGCCCCCGCCGCCCGCGCCCGGCTGAAGGACGGCGGCACGGTGCGCTGGGCCGTGGACGCGATGCCCGGCACCTTCAACGCCTTCCAGGCCGACGCGAACGGCGCCACCGCGCGGATCACCGGCGCCGTGCTGCCCACCCTGTTCACCGTCGACGGGCGCGGGGTGCCGCACCGCAACGCCGACTACCTCGACGCCGCGGACATCAGCGCGCGCGAGCCCAGACAGGTCGTCACGTACAAGATCAACCCCAGGGCGCGGTGGAGCGACGGGCGGGCGGTCGGCGCGGCGGACTTCCAGGCGCAGTGGGAGGCGCTGCGCGGTAAGGACAACGCCTACTGGACCGCCCGCAACGCCGGCTACGACCGGATCGACAAGGTCGAACAGGGCGCCGGCCCGCACGAGGTCAAGGTCACCTTCGGCCGGCCGTACGCCGACTGGCAGTCCCTGTTCACCCCGCTCTACTCCAAGAGCGTGATGGGCGACCCGAACGCCTTCAACGACGGCGCGCGCGAGCAACTGCCTGTCGTGGCGGGCCCGTTCGCGGTCCAGGAGCGGGACGCGGACGACGGGACCGTGACCCTCGTACGGAACCGGAAGTGGTGGGGCGCGCCCGCCCGGCTCGACCGGCTGGTGCTCACGGTGGTGCCGGGGGACAAACGGGCCGCGGCGCTGGCGGCCGGGGCCCTCGATGTGGCCGAGATCGACCACGCCGCCGCGCAGCGGGTCGCCGCGGCCAGAGGCCCCGCCTCCTCCCACGCCCCCAAGGACACGGCCGACGGCAACGCGGGCCCGCCGCCGGCCGGCCGGGACGACGCGCTCGCGGACGGCGCGGGATCCGCCGTGGCGCCCCGCGCGCCGGGCTCCGCCCAGGCGCGGGCCGATGTCCGGACGGCGGCGGACAGCGTGTCGCTGCGCGGTTACACCGTCCGCAAGGGCCTGGAGCCCGCCTACACCCAGCTCGCCCTCAACGGCGGCACCGGCCCGCTCGCCGACGCGCGGGTACGCCGCGCGGTGGCCCGCGCCATCAACCGGCAGCAGCTGGCCGACACCGTCCTCAAACCGCTCGACCTGCCCGCGAGGCCGCTCGGCAGCCATCTGCTGATGTCCGGGCAGCAGGGCTACCAGGACCACAGCGAGGTGCTCGGCGGCCAGGACACCCGGGCGGCCAGGGCGCTGCTCGCGGACGCCGGCTGGCGGGCCCCGGGCGACGGGCCCCAGCAGGCCGGGCAGCCGGCGGAGCTGCCGGCGCCCGGTGCCGCCTCCCCGGCCGAGCGGCACGGTTCGGCCGCGCCGCCGAAGGCCGGGGCGCCGGCACGGCACGCCCCGCCCGGCGGCCGTGTGGAGCGGGCCCGGCCGGTCGCCGCGGTGGCCCCGCTCTCCGCCGTGGGCGCGCTGGGCTCCGAGCTCCAGCAGGACGCCCTGCTGCGGCAGAGCGCCTCCTTCTACAAGGAGGCGGCCGCGGACCGGCTGGCGGCGGCCGGCGGTGACACCGGGGCGCCGGAGTACGCGGACGCCCAGCGGTACCGCAGGCGCGCGGCGCAGGCGCTCGGCGCCGCCGAGCTGCTGGAGACCGGGCAGGCCGCCGACGACGGGAAGGGCCGCGGCGCCCCGGAGGGCGGCCGGCCGGGAGCCCCGGCGGCGCTCCCGGCGGCCGACCCGCCGGACGCCGGGCAGGACGCCGGGCCGGACGCCGACGGCGACGTGTCCGACGACGCCGGGCAGCCGGCCGGCAAGAAGGGCGCGGGCGTCAGGGCCGGTGCGGTGCCCACCGTCAAGAAGGACGGCAAACCGCTCACCCTGCGCTTCGTCCTCCCCGACGGCCCGGGGGCCGAGCAGCTGCGCGCCGTCGGCGACCGGATCTCGGAGATGCTCGCCAGGATCGGCGTGCAGACCTCGGTCCAGGAGGTCGGCGACGCCGGCTATTTCCGGGACCACATCGCGTCCGGTGACTACGACCTGGCGCTGTACACCTGGCCCGGCACCGCCTACCCGGCCACCGACGCCCGGCCGATCTACGCCAAGCCGCAGCCGGCGGCCGACGGCTCGCTGACCGTCGAGCAGAACTACACCCGGGTCGGCACCGACCGCATCGACCAGCTCTTCGAACAGGCCGCCTCCGAGCTGGACGGGGACGCCGCGCACCGTCTGATGGCGCGGGCGGACTCCCGTATCTGGGCCGTCGCCGCATCGATTCCGCTCTATCAGCGGCCCGAGCTGGTCGCCACACGTAAATCGCTCGCCAACGTCGGCGCCTTCGGCTTCGCCACGCCGCGCTTCCAGGACATCGGCTACCGGAAGTAGCCGCGGTCCGGCCGGTGGGAGGGACAATTCGGTCCGGAAGGGATCCGGGGCGCGAAGCAGAGACGAACAACTGGTGAGAAATACCAGGTCACAGAGGGTGCGTACGGGCTGGGGCGGCCGATACCGCCGCAGCCCCGTACGATGGGATGAGGCCGTGGCGTCTTTATGCCCGGCGGGCGCGCGTACCGGACCGTACGCGCCGCCACCCACGATTCCGGGAGAAGCGCCGCAGTGCCCACGCGCCACGACATTCGTAACGTAGCCATCGTCGCCCACGTCGACCACGGAAAGACGACCCTCGTCGATGCCATGCTCAAGCAGGCGGGTGCCTTCGCCGCGCACGCGGCCGAGCATCTCGACGAGCGGATGATGGACTCGAACGACCTGGAGCGTGAGAAGGGCATCACGATCCTGGCGAAGAACACCGCCGTCAAGTACCACCCCAAGGACGGCGGGGACCCGATCACGATCAACATCATCGACACCCCCGGCCACGCCGACTTCGGCGGTGAGGTCGAGCGGGGTCTGTCGATGGTGGACGCGGTCGTCCTCCTCGTCGACGCCTCCGAGGGCCCGCTGCCGCAGACCCGCTTCGTGCTGCGCAAGGCGCTGTCCGCGCGGATGCCGGTCATCCTGTGCATCAACAAGACGGACCGCCCGGACTCCCGGATCGACGAGGTCGTCAACGAGACGTACGACCTCTTCCTGGACCTGGACGCGGACGAGGAGCAGATCGAGTTCCCGATCGTCTACGCCTGCGCCCGGGACGGCGTCGCCTCGCTGACCAAGCCGGAGGACGGCACCGTCCCGGCCGACAGCGAGAACCTGGAGCCGTTCTTCACCACCCTGCTGGGACACGTCCCGGCGCCCGAGTACGACGACGAGCTGCCGCTCCAGGCGCATGTCACCAACCTCGACGCGGACAACTTCCTCGGCCGTATCGCGCTGCTCCGCGTCGAGCAGGGCGAGCTGAAGAAGGGCCAGACCGTCGCGTGGATCAAGCGTGACGGCACGATGTCCAACGTCCGCATCACCGAGCTGATGATGACCGAGGCGCTCACCCGCAAGCCCGCCGAGAAGGCCGGCCCCGGTGACATCTGCGCGGTCGCCGGTATCCCGGAGATCATGATCGGCGAGACGCTGGCCGACCCGGAGAACCCGATCGCGCTGCCGCTGATCACGGTGGACGAGCCGGCGATCTCGATGACCATCGGCACCAACACCTCGCCGCTGGTCGGCAAGGGCGGCAAGGGCCACAAGGTCACCGCCCGCCAGGTCAAGGAGCGGCTGGACCGCGAGCTGATCGGTAACGTCTCGCTGCGCGTGCTGGACACCGAGCGCCCCGACGCCTGGGAGGTCCAGGGCCGTGGTGAGCTGGCGCTGGCGATCCTCGTCGAGACGATGCGCCGGGAAGGCTTCGAGCTGACCGTCGGCAAGCCCGAGGTCGTCACCAAGGAGGTCGACGGCAAGACGCACGAGCCGATCGAGCGCCTGACGATCGACTCCCCCGAGGAGCACCTCGGCGCGATCACGCAGCTGATGGCGACCCGCAAGGGCCGTATGGAGACGATGACCAACCACGGTTCCGGCTGGATCCGGATGGAGTGGATCGTCCCCTCGCGCGGTCTGATCGGCTTCCGTACGGAGTTCCTGACCCAGACCCGCGGTACGGGCATCGCGCACTCCCTCTTCGAGGGCCACGAGCCGTGGTTCGGCGAGCTGCGCACCCGGCACAACGGTTCGCTGGTCGCGGACCGCGCCGGTTCGGTCACGCCGTTCGCGATGATCAACCTCCAGGAGCGCGGCGTGATCTTCACGGAGCCGGGCACCGAGGTGTACGAGGGCATGATCATCGGTGAGAACTCGCGCATCGACGACATGGACGTGAACATCACCAAGGAGAAGAAGCTCACCAACATGCGTGCGGCTTCCGCGGACACCACCGAGAACGTGGTCCCGCCGCGCAAGCTCTCCCTGGAGCAGTCGCTGGAGTTCTGCCGCGACGACGAGTGCATCGAGGTCACCCCGGAGACCGTCCGCATCCGCAAGGTCGTCCTGGACCAGAAGGAGCGCGGCCGCACCGCGTCGCGCGCCAAGCGGTAACACCCCCGCGGGGGACAGCTGACAGAAGGGGCGCCCCGCCGGGCTTTCGATCCGGCGGGGCGCCCCTTTAGCGTGACGGCGGAAGGCTGTCAATGGCGCCTTGGTCTCGACCTGTTCGGTGGTTGTCCGTATTGCGAAACAAGATCATCCGCGCGCTGGGCCGGTAGTCCCGTTTCGTGTCCGTCTGGATGGTTTGGTTTGTCCGGATTCCGAACGGAAGATGGCGTAGATGTGACCTAATCGAGACCCCTTACGCGTGGCTTATGGCGCAGACGTGACTAAGACTGGGCTCTATTGAGCTCGGGTCAATGGGTCATGCGCCGTAAGAAGCGCCGACTCACGAGCATCGGGGGCTGGTTGGAGCTGTCAGGGGTGTCAGCCGCGACCGGTCCCTTTCCATGTGCAGTTATGGACTCATGAGGAGGCAGTCCCATGCGCGGTGCCAAGAGCGCCACCTGGGTCGCAGGAGCGATAGTCGTGGCCCTGGGGGCCACGGCCTGTGGCGGCGGCAGCAGCAGTACGAGCGCCGAGGCCGGTGTCATCCGGGCCAACTGGGGCGACCCGCAGAACCCGCTGGAGCCGGCGAACACCAACGAGGTGCTCGGCGGCAAGGTCCTGGACAACATCTTCAGCAAGCTGAAGAAGTACGACCCCAAGACCGGTGAGGCGAAGAACGACGTCGCCGAGTCGATCGAGACCAAGGACCAGCAGAACTTCACCATCAAGGTGAAGAAGGGCGAGAAGTTCTCCAACGGTGAGCCCGTCACCGCCCAGTCCTTCGTCGACGCCTGGAACTACGGTGCGCTGAGCACCAACACGCAGAAGAACTCGTACTTCTTCGCCGACATCGAGGGCTACGACAAGGTCGCCCCCGAAGAGGGCAAGCCGACCGCCAAGACCCTCTCCGGGCTGAAGGTCGTCGACGAGCACACCTTCACGGTCAAGCTCAACCAGAAGATCTCGACCTGGCCGGTCCGCCTGGGCTACGAGGCGTTCTCGCCGCTGCCCAAGGTGTTCTTCGAGAAGCACGACGAGTACCTCGCCAAGCCGGTCGGCAACGGCCCGTACGCGGTGGACTCGTACGACAAGGGCAAGCAGATGAAGCTTGTCCCGAACAAGAACTACACCGGCGAGGACAAGCCGCAGAACAAGGGCGTCCTGCTCAAGGTCTACACGGACTCCAACGCCGCGTACGCCGACCTCCAGTCCGGCAACCTCGACGTCGACGACGACATCCCCGCCGAGCAGATCAAGAACGCCAAGTCGGACCTGAAGGGGAACTACCTCTCGCAGCCGGCCGGCATCATGCAGGCGGTCACCTTCCCGCTCTACAAGGCGGAGTGGAACAAGGACGGTATGGAGAAGGTCCGCAAGGGCCTGTCCATGGCGATCGACCGCAAGAGCATCACCGACAAGGTCTACAACGGCACCCGCACCCCCGCCACCGACCTGACCTCGCCGGTGCTCGGTGACGCCAACGGATACAGCAAGGACATCTGCGGCGACACCTGCACCTACAACCCGACCGAGGCCAAGAAGCTCATCGCCGAGGGCGGTGGCATCCCCGGCGGGAAGATGACCATCTCCTACAACGCCGACAAGGACTCCCACAAGCAGTGGGTGGACGCGGTCTGCAACAGCATCAACAACGTCGTCGGCGACGACAAGGCGTGCGTGGGCAACCCGGTCGGCACCTTCGGTGACTTCCGCAACCAGATCACCAAGGGCGAGATGGCCATGCCGTTCCGCGCCGGCTGGCAGATGGACTACCCGCAGATTGAGAACTTCCTCACCCCGCTGTACGCCACGGGCGGCCCGTCCAACGACGCCAAGTTCAGCGACCCGAAGTTCGACGGGCTGCTCAAGCAGGCCGGCGCCGAGGCGGACACCAAGAAGGCGACCGACCTGTACAAGCAGGCCGAGAAGATCGTCCTCGACAAGGTCGTGAGCATCCCGCTCTGGTACCAGAACGGCACCGCCGGCTGGTCCGAGAAGGTCTCCGACGTGAAGCTCAACGCCTTCAGCTTCCCGGTCTTCACCGAGATCAAGGCCAAGGGCTGACCCGACGCAGCTGCCCCTGAGGCGGTCGGACCACCACCCGGCCGCCTCTTGAGCGGGGCGCACCACTCAACCGCTCACGGCGGCGGGGGCAACCGGAATCCCGGGAGCGGACCATGCGGTCCGACCGGTTCCGGCTGCCCCCGCGTCGGCGCTTTTCTGGAGGACACATGGGGCGCTACGTCGTACGACGACTGCTCCAGATGGTGCCCGTCTTCATCGGCACCACTTTTTTGATCTTCGTCATGGTCTACGCACTCGGCGATCCGGTCGCGGCCATGTTCGGAGACCGGACCCCGGACCCGGCCACCGCCGCGCAGATCCGGGAGTCCCTGCACCTGAACGACCCGCTGTGGAGCCAGTACCTCCAATACATGGCGGGCATCTTCCAGGGCGACTTCGGTACGTCCTTCAACGGCACCCCGGTGGCCGAACTGATGGGCTCGGCCTTCCCCAACACCGTCAAGCTGACCCTGGTGGCCTTCGCCATCGAGGTCGTGGTGGGTGTCGGGCTCGGTGTCGTCGCCGGTCTGCGCCGCGGCCGGTTCGTGGACACCGGCGTCCTGATCTTCACCCTGCTGGTGATCTCGATCCCGACGTTCGTCACCGGCTACCTGCTCCAGTACTTCGTCGGCGTGAAGCTCGGCTGGGCGTCACCGGCCGTCTCGGTCGACGTACGGCTCGACGAGCTGATCCTGCCCGGCATCGTGCTGGCCGGTGTCTCGCTGGCGTACGTGGCCCGGCTGACCCGGACCTCCATCGCCGAGAACATCCGCTCCGACTACATCCGCACGGCCACGGCCAAGGGCCTGCCGCGCCGCCGCGTCGTCGGCGTCCACCTGCTGCGCAACTCGCTGATCCCGGTGATCACCTTCCTCGGTACGGACATCGGCGCCCTGATGGGCGGCGCCATCGTCACCGAGCGGATCTTCAACATCCAGGGTGTCGGCTACCAGCTCTACCAGGGCATCCTGCGGCAGAACTCCCCGACGGTGGTGGGCTTCGTGACCATCCTCGTGGTCGTCTTCCTCGCCGCCAACCTGATCGTCGACCTGCTCTACGCGGTCCTGGACCCGAGGATCCGTTATGCCTGAGATGACCGAACCGGTCGCCGCGACCGCCCCCCAGGGCGCCGCCGGCACCGACCAGCAGCCGGGCCCGGCCAACGGCCCCGACAAGCAGGCCAAACCGCGCAGCCTGTGGGGCGACGCCTGGCGCGATCTGCGCCGCAACCCCATCTTCTACATCTCCGCGGTGCTGATCCTCTTCCTGATCGTCGTCTCCCTCTGGCCGAGCCTGCTGACCAGCACCAGCCCGTACGCCTGCGACCTCGCGCACTCCAAGCAGGGCCCGATCGCCGGCCACCCCTTCGGCTTCAACACCCAGGGCTGCGACGTCTACGCGCGTACCGTCTACGGCGCCCGCGCCTCGGTCACCGTCGGCATCTGCACCACCATCCTCGCCGCCGTCATCGGCTGCCTCTTCGGCGGACTGGCCGGATTCTTCGGCGGCTGGTGGGACTCGCTGCTCTCCCGGATCGGCGACATCTTCTTCGGTATCCCGATCCTGCTCGGCGGCATCGTCTTCCTCTCCGTCATCAAGGGCGGCTCGATCTTCACCGTCGTGCTGCTGATGGCGATCCTGGGCTGGCCGCAGATCGCCCGTATCGCCCGCAGCGCGGTGATCACCGCCAAGCAGCAGGACTACGTCCAGGCCGCCCGTGCCCTCGGCGCCGGTACGCCCCGGATGCTGCTGCGGCACATCGCGCCCAACGCGCTGGCGCCGGTGATCGTCGTCGCGACCATCGCGCTCGGTACGTACATCTCGCTGGAGGCGACGCTGTCGTTCCTCGGCGTCGGCCTCAAGCCGCCGACGGTCTCCTGGGGTATCGACATCTCCTCGGCCGCCACCGAGATCCGCAACGCGCCGCACATGCTGCTCTACCCGGCCGGTGCGCTGAGCCTGACGGTTCTGGCGTTCATCATGCTGGGCGACGCGGTGCGCGACGCCCTCGACCCCAAGCTGCGCTGAGGGAGGCGTACGTGACCAGCAACAGCAGAACCTCCGGCGGGCCCGCCCCGCGCCCCGCCGACGAGCACGGCGCCCCGCTGCTCGAAGTCCGCGATCTGCACGTCGAGTTCCACACCCGGGACGGCGTCGTCAAGGCCGTCAACGGCGTCAACTACAGCGTCGCGGCGGGCGAGACGCTCGCCGTGCTGGGCGAGTCCGGCTCCGGCAAGTCCGTCACGGCGCAGGCCGTGATGGGCATCCTCGACATGCCCCCGGCCAAGATCCCGCAGGGCGAGATCCTCTTCCGCGGCCAGGACATGCTGAAGATGTCCGGCGAAGCGCGCCGGAAGATCCGCGGCGCCAAGATCGCCATGATCTTCCAGGACGCGCTCTCCTCCCTGAACCCGGTGCTCTCCGTCGGCTACCAGCTCGGCGAGATGTTCCGCGTCCACCAGGGCCTGTCCAAGAAGGACGCCACCGCCAAGGCCATCGAGCTGATGGACCGGGTGAAGATCCCCGCCGCCAAGAACCGGGTGCACGACTTCCCGCACCAGTTCTCCGGCGGGATGCGCCAGCGCATCATGATCGCGATGGCGCTGGCCCTGGAGCCGGATCTGATCATCGCGGACGAGCCGACGACGGCCCTCGATGTGACCGTCCAGGCGCAGGTGATGGATCTGCTCGCCGAGCTCCAGCGGGAGTTCACCATGGGCCTGATCCTGATCACCCATGACCTCGGGGTGGTCGCGGACGTCGCCGACAAGATCGCGGTGATGTACGCGGGCCGGATCGTCGAGACCGCACCCGTGCACGAGCTCTACCGGGCGCCCGCGCACCCGTACACCCGTGGTCTGCTCGACTCCATCCCGCGCCTGGACCAGAAGGGCCAGGAGCTGTACGCGATCAAGGGTCTGCCGCCCAACCTCCTGAACATCCCGCAGGGCTGCGCCTTCAACCCGCGCTGCCCCAAGGCCCAGGACATCTGCCGTACCGAGCTGCCGCCGCTCGCCGAGGTGGCTCCCGGCCGGCAGAGCGCCTGCCACTTCTGGAAGGAGACGGTCAATGGCTGAACCGTCCCAGCGGGCCGCGGACGACCGCGAGCCGATCCTCCAGGTCCGCAACCTGGTCAAGCACTTCCCGCTCACCCAGGGCGTGCTCTTCAAGAAGCAGGTCGGCGCGGTCAAGGCCGTCGACGGCATCTCCTTCGATCTCTACCGGGGCGAAACCCTCGGCATCGTCGGCGAGTCCGGCTGCGGCAAGTCCACCGTCGCCAAGCTGCTGATGAATCTGGAGCGGGCCACCGCGGGCGAGGTCTTCTACAAGGGCCAGGACATCACCAAGCTGTCCGGCCGCGCGCTGAAGGCCGTCCGCCGCAACATCCAGATGGTCTTCCAGGACCCGTACACCTCGCTCAACCCCCGGATGACGGTCGGCGACATCATCGGCGAGCCCTTCGACATCCACCCCGAGGTGGCGCCCAAGGGCGACCGGCGCCGCAAGGTGCAGGACCTCCTCGACGTCGTCGGCCTCAACCCGGAGTACGTCAACCGCTATCCGCACCAGTTCTCCGGCGGCCAGCGCCAGCGCATCGGCATCGCCCGCGGCCTGGCACTCAACCCCGAGATCATCATCTGCGACGAGCCGGTCTCGGCCCTGGACGTCTCCGTCCAGGCGCAGGTCATCAACCTGATGGAGAAGCTCCAGGACGAGTTCACCCTCTCCTACCTCTTCATCGCGCACGACCTGTCGATCGTCCGGCACATCTCCGACCGGGTCGGGGTCATGTACCTCGGGCGGATGGCCGAGATCGGTACCGACGAGCAGATCTACGACCACCCGACCCACCCGTACACCCAGGCGCTGCTCTCCGCCGTCCCGGTCCCCGACCCGGAGGCCCGCGAGGGCCGCGAGCGGATCATCCTCACCGGTGACGTCCCCTCCCCGGCCAACCCGCCGTCGGGCTGCCGCTTCCGCACCCGCTGCTGGAAGGCCGAGGAGAAGTGCGCGACGGAGACTCCGCTGCTGGCGGTCCCGGAGCGGTTCCAGGGCACCTCCACCCCGGCCGCGCACGAGTCGGCCTGCCACTTCGCCGAGGTGAAGGACGTGGTGGGGGCGGCGTAGGAAGAGTGGCTACGGCGTACGCACCGTCGTAGCCGGCCGTCGCGCGGGCGCCCGGGACCCTGAGGTCCCGGGCGCCCGCGGGTGCGTTCCGGGCGGCGGTGCTCCCCGGGAGACGGGGTCAGCCCGCCGGCTCCGCCGCGTCGCCCGCGCTCTCCGCACCGGCCGCGCTCTCCGCACCGCCGGGGCCGTCCGAACCCTCCTTCGCGCCCAGCGTCAGCGTCAGTTCGCCGTCCTTGACGTCGGCGACGACCGTGTCGCCGGGGTTCAGCGTGCCGTCCAGCAGCATGTTCGACAGCCGGTTGTCGAGCTCGGTCTGGAGGGTGCGGCGCAGTGGCCGGGCCCCGAACTCGGGCCGGTAACCGCGGTTGGCCAGCCACTCCTTGGCGGTCTCGGTGACCTGGAGGCCGATGTGCTGGGCGTGCAGCCTGCGCCGGCTGCGGTCCAGCAGGAGGTCGACGATCCGCACCAGATCAGCCCGGGTCAGGGCGTGGAAGACGATGACCTCGTCGATGCGGTTGAGGAACTCGGGGCGGAAGTGCGCCTGCAACTCGGCCATCAGGTCTTCCCTGATCTCGTCGACCGCCCCGTGGTGGTCCAGGATCCGCTTCGAGGCGATGTTGCTGGTCATGATGACCACGGTGTGACGGAAGTCGACGGTGCGCCCCTGGGCGTCGGTGAGCCGCCCGTCGTCCAGGACCTGGAGCAGCAGATTGAAGACGTCCGGGTGAGCCTTCTCGACCTCGTCGAACAGCACCACGCTGTACGGCTTGCGGCGCACCGCCTCCGTCAGCTGTCCCGCCTCCTCGTAGCCGACGTAGCCGGGCGGCGAGCCGACGAGCCGGGAGACGGTGTGCTTCTCCTGGAACTCGCTCATATCGAAGCGGACCATCCGGTCCGGGTCCCCGAAGAGCAGCTCCGCGAGTGCCTTGGCGAGTTCCGTCTTGCCGACACCGGTGGGGCCGAGGAAGAGGAAACTGCCGGTGGGCCGGTCGGGGTCGCCCATCCCGGCCCGGCCGCGGCGCACGGCCTGGGACACGGCGGTGACCGCCTCGTCCTGGCCGACCACCCGCTTGTGCAGGGTCTCCTCCAGCTTCATCAGCCGGTGGCGTTCGGTCTCGGTGAGCTGCGAGAGCGGAATGCCGGTGCGTGCGGAGAGCACCTCGGCGATGTCCTCGGCGGTGACACTGCGCACCTGTTCCTGCTCCGTGCCGACCCCGGCGAGGTCCTCCGCCGCCTGCTGGATCTGCTCCTTGAGCTGACCGGCGCGCTCGTAGTCCTCGGTGCTGACGGCCTCGTCCTTCTCCCGGCGGAGCTTGGTGAGGCGCTCCTCCAGGTCCGTGGCCTCGGCGGGGCCGGCCAGACTGCGCAGCCCCACCCGGGCGCCGGCCTGGTCCATGAGATCGATGGCCTTGTCGGGCAGGAAGCGGTCGCTGACATAGCGGTCGGAGAGGGCGGCCGCGGCGTCCAGCGCCTCGTCGGTGAAACGCACCTGATGGTGTGCCTCGTAGGAGTCGCGCAGCCCGCTCAGGATCTCGACGGTCTCCTCGACGCTGGGCTCGGGCACCATCACCGGCTGGAAGCGGCGCTCCAGCGCGGCGTCCTTCTCGATGTGCTTGCGGTATTCGTCGATGGTGGTCGCGCCGACGACGCTGAGGTCGCCCCGGGCGAGTGCGGGCTTGAGGATGTTCCCGGCGTCCATGGCACCTTCGCCGCCGCTCCCGGCGCCGACGACCGTGTGCAGTTCGTCGATGAACAGAATGATGCCCTTGCGGGACTCGGTCACCTCGTCGATCACCTTTTTCAGCCGCTCCTCGAACTCCCCCCGGTACTTGGACCCCGCGACCAGACCGGCGAGGTCGAGGGCCACCACCCGTCGGTCCCGCAGGGCCTTGGGCACCTCCTCGGCGACGATCCGCTGGGCCAGCCCTTCGACGATGGCGGTCTTGCCGACGCCGGGATCCCCGATGAGCACCGGGTTGTTCTTCGACCGGCGGGAGAGCACCTCGATGGTCTGCTCGATCTCCGCCGCCCGGCCGACCACCGGATCGAGCTGTCCGCCGCGTGCCTCATCGGTGAGATCACGCCCGTACTCGTCGAGGGTCGGGGTGCTGCCGTGCCCGCCCGCCGCCGGCCCCGGCCCGCCCAGGGTGCCGGGGGCGGCTCCGTCGGTCCCCCTCGCCTGCGCGAGGGGGGACCGGGGGTCGTCCAGCAGTGCGGCGAGGATGTGCTCCGGACCGATGTACGAGGCACCCGCCGCCTGGGAGCGCGCATGGGCGGCGAGCAGCGCGCGTTTCGCGGCCGGGGTGAGCGCGGGCTCCCCGGTGCCGGTGCCCGCGGGCAGGGCCCGGCGCACCTCCCCGGCCAGTTGGTCCGGGTCCGCGCCGGCCTGCTCCAGCACCTGCCGCGCGACCGGTGACTGGGTGGCGGCCCACAGCAGATGTACGACATCGAGGTCGGACCCGTCCTCGGCGGCCCGGCTGCCGGCCGCCGCCAGCAGCTCCTGCGAGGAATCGCTGAGCAGCCGCCCGATGGGGACGCGCTGCACGGCCGGTGGCGAGGCCGCCGGGCTCGTACCGAAGAAGCGGTTGAAGAGATCGGAGAACGGGTCGCCGGACCCGAAGGGCGAGGTCGTCATGGGAACACCCATCCGGCGGGCGGGACGACAGCTGTGTGCCGCCCGCCGTAGTCGATTGCCCGTACCCGGCCATTGTTCGACGGGTGGCCCCGGTCTGCGACCGGAAGGGTGTACGGCGGCGCGGTCGCCGGTGGCGGCCGATCGGGCATCCGGGGGGTTTCTCCGGGGTCCGGAGCAGCGGCGGTCGCCGCTGAAGTGCGCGATGTCACCCTGTGCGTTCTGATATCGCCTAAGTGCAACCGCGGACCCGGACCTGAGGAGGCGCTGCCATGCGGAGAACCTCGCGCGCGAAGTGGGGCATCTGGGTGGCGGCGGGCGCCCTCGCGGCCACCGCCTGCGGCGGCGGGGGGACCAGCGGCTCGGACGGTGCCGGGATCGTCAGCGCCTCCTGGGGCGATCCGCAGAATCCGCTGGAGCCCGCCAACACCAATGAGGTCCAGGGCGGAAAGGTCCTGGAAATGCTCTTCCGGGGGCTCAGGCGGTACGACCCGAAAACCGGCGCCGCCGAGAATGTCCTCGCGGACCGGATCGATACGAAGGACTCGCAGCACTACACCGTGAAACTGAAGGACGGCTGGACCTTCAGCAACGGGGAGAAGGTCACCGCGAAATCGTTCGTGGACGCGTGGAACTACGGCGCGCTGCTGGACAACAAGCAGAAGAACGCGGCGTTCTTCCAGTACATCGACGGCTTCGACCAGGTGCACCCGGAGAGCGGCGCGGCGAAGGCGAAGACGCTGTCCGGGCTGACGGTGCAGGACGACCGGACCTTCACGGTGAAGCTCCACCAGAAGTTCTCCAGCTGGCCGGACACGCTCGGCTACTCGGCCTTCATGCCGCTGCCGCGGACGTTCTTCTCGGAGCATGCCGAATGGCTGAAGCAGCCGGTCGGCAACGGGCCGTACACCGTGGCGTCGTACACCAGGGGCTCCGTCCTGAAGATGCGCAAATGGAACGGGTACCCGGGGCCGGACAAGGCGCAGAACGGCGGCATCGACCTGCGGGTCTACACCGACAACAACACCGCCTACACCGATCTCCAGGCGGGCAATCTCGATCTCGTCGACGATGTGCCGGCCGCCCAGCTCAAGAATGTCAAGACCGACCTCGGAAAGCGCTATATCAACCAGCCCGCCGGGATCATCCAGACCCTCACCTTCCCGATGTACGACGCGGACTGGGGTGGCGCGGGCAAGGAGAAGGTGCGGCGCGGTATCTCGATGGCGATCGACCGCGCGCAGATCACCGACGAGATCTTCCAGAAGACGCGGACGCCTGCGACGGACTGGACCTCACCGGTGCTGAAGGCGGCGGGCGGCTACCAGGCGGGGCTCTGCGGTGACGCCTGCGCCTTCGACGCGGCCAAGGCCAAACAGCTGGTCGAGGAGGGCGGCGGGCTGCCCGGCGGGAAGATGACCATCAGCTACAACGCCGACACCGGGTCGCACAAGGACTGGGTGGACGCGGTCTGCAACAGCATCAACACCTCGCTGGACAACGACAAGGCGTGCGTCGGCGCCCCGGTCGGGACATTCGCGGACTTCCGCAACAGGATCAGCCGGAAGCAGATGTCCGGCCCGTTCCGCGCCGGCTGGCAGATGGACTACCCGCTGATCCAGAACTTCCTGCAACCGATGTACTACACCAACGCCTCCTCCAACGACGGAAAATTCAGCAACGCGGGCTTCGACAGACTCGTCAACGAGGCGAATGCCGCGACGGACAAGAGCGCGGCCATCGCGAAGTTCCAGGACGCCCAGAAGATACTCGCCGCGCAGATGCCGACCATTCCGCTCTGGTACCAGAACGGCAGCGGCGGCTATTCCGACCGGATCAGCAATGTGTCGCTGAACCCCTTCAGCGTGCCCGTCTACAGCGACATCAAGGTCAAGTGACGGCAGGGCCCACGGCGCCCCACCGACCGTTCCCCAGAACCCGGAGCAATCATGGGACGCTATGTGATCCGGCGGCTGCTCCAGATGATCCCGGTGTTCATCGGCAGCACGTTCCTGATCTTCCTCATGGTGTACGCGCTGGGCGATCCCGTGGCCGCGATGTTCGGCGACCGGGCCTCCGATCCCGCCACCGCCGCACAGATCCGCGCCGATCTCTATCTCGACCAGCCGCTGTGGAAACAGTATCCGCACTACATGGCGCAGATCTTCCAGGGGAATTTCGGCACCGCGTTCAACGGCCAGCCGGTCACCGAACTCATGGCGACGGCCTTTCCCGTCACCCTGCGGCTCACGCTCGTCGCCATCGTCATCGAAATGATCGTGGGCATCGTGCTGGGAGTCTTCAGCGGGCTGCGGCGGGGGCGGGGCATCGACACCACGGTCCTGGTGTTCACCCTGGTCGTGGTCTCCATCCCGACCTTCGTCAGCGGCTATGTGCTGCAATTCCTGTTCGGGGTGAAATGGCAATGGGCCACCCCCGCCGTCTCACCCGACGCCCCGGTGAACGAACTCCTGCTGCCGGGACTGGTGCTGGCGCTGGTCTCACTCGCGTATGTGACCCGGCTGACCCGGACCTCCATCGCGGAGAACGCCCGCGCCGACTACGTCCGCACCGCCGTGGCGAAAGGGCTGCCCCGGCGCCGGGTCGTCACCCGCCATCTGCTGCGCAATTCACTGATCCCGGTCGTCACCTTCATCGGTACCGATATCGGTGCGCTGATGGGCGGCGCGATCGTCACCGAGCGGATCTTCAATATCCACGGCGTCGGATTCCAGCTCTACCAGGGCATCCTCCGGCAGAACTCACCGACCGTCGTGGGCTTCGTGACGATCCTGGTGCTGGTCTTCCTCGCCGCGAACCTCCTCGTCGACCTCCTCTACGCCGTCCTCGACCCGAGGATCCGCTATGCCTGAGCCGTACGTCCCCCGAGAAGCCGTCACCCACGGCGACGGCGGCACCGCCGCACTGGCCATCGGCGAGGCGGAGTCGCTGGCGACGGCACCCGGCGCGGGGCCGCCCGGCGGCGCGCCCGGTGCCCGCGCCCGCAGCCTGTGGAGCGACGCCTGGCACGATCTGCGCCGCAATCCGGTCTTCGTGGTCTCCGCGCTGGTCATCGTCTTCCTGGTGATCATCGCGATCTGGCCGCAGCTGATCGCCGACGGCAACCCGTACCGCGCGGATCTGGCCAAGGCGCAGCAGGGCCCGGAGGCCGGCCACCCCTTCGGCTACGACACCCAGGGCCGGGACGTCTACACCCGGGTGATCTACGGCGCCCGCGCCTCCATCACCGTCGGCGTCTGCGCCACCGCGGGCGCCGCGCTGCTGGGCAGCCTGCTGGGCAGTGTCGCCGGATTCTTCGGGGGCTGGTGGGACGTGCTGCTCTCCCGGCTGGCCGACATCTTCTTCGGCATCCCGATCCTCCTCGGCGGCCTGGTCTTCCTCTCCGTCGTCACCAGCTCCACCGTCTGGCCGGTGATCGGCTTCATCGTGCTGCTGGGCTGGCCGCAGATCGCCCGGATCGCCCGCGGCTCCGTCGTCACCGCCAAGCAGAACGACTACGTCCAGGCCGCGCGGGCGCTGGGCGCGGGCAACGGGCGGATGCTGCTGCGGCATATCGCGCCGAACGCCGTCGCGCCGGTCATCGTCGTCGCCACCATCGCGCTGGGCACCTACATCGCGCTGGAGGCCACGCTCTCCTTCCTCGGCGCGGGCCTGAAACCGCCCACCGTCTCGTGGGGCATCGACATCTCCGCCGCGTCCACCTACGTCCGCAACTCCCCGCACATGCTGCTGTGGCCCGCGGGAGCCCTGAGCGTCACGGTGCTGGCGTTCATCATGCTGGGCGACGCGGTGCGCGACGCCCTCGACCCCAAGCTGCGCTGAGGAGCGGGCCGATGACGACCACCACCGACGAGACGGGGCCGCACCCCGGACCCGTACCCGCCGACGAGCACGGCGCCCCGCTGCTCGAAGTCCGCGATCTGCACGTCGAGTTCCGCACCCGGGACGGCGTCGCGAAGGCCGTCAACGGCGTCAGCTACCGCGTCGCGGCGGGCGAGACGCTCGCCGTGCTGGGCGAGTCCGGCTCCGGCAAGTCCGTCACCGCACAGGCCGTGATGGGCATTCTCGACTCGCCGCCCGGGTTCGTCACCGGCGGCGAGATCCTCTTCCAGGGGCGCGATCTGCTGAAGCTGAGCCGCGAGGAGCGGCGCAGGGTCCGCGGCGCGAAGCTGGCGATGATCTTCCAGGACGCGCTCTCCGCGCTGAACCCGGTGCTCTCCGTCGGCGCGCAGCTCGGCGAGATGTACGAGGTCCACCGGAAGATGCCGCGCCGGCGCGCCCGCGACCAGGCCGTGGAGCTGATGCGGCGGGTCGGCATCCCCGCCGCCCGGGACCGGGCCGGGGACTATCCGCACCAGTTCTCCGGCGGGATGCGCCAGCGCATCATGATCGCGATGGCGCTGGCCCTGGAGCCGGATCTGATCATCGCGGACGAGCCGACGACGGCCCTCGATGTGACCGTCCAGGCGCAGGTGATGGATCTGCTCGCCGAGCTCCAGCGGGAGTTCACCATGGGCCTGATCCTGATCACCCATGACCTCGGGGTGGTCGCGGACGTCGCCGACACCATCGCGGTGATGTACGCGGGCCGGATCGTCGAGACCGCACCCGTCCACGACCTCTACCGGGCGCCCGCGCACCCCTACACCCGCGGACTGCTCGACTCCATCCCGCGCCTGGACCACAAGGGCCGGGAGCTGTACGCGATCAAGGGCCTGCCGCCCAACCTGACGGCCATTCCGCCGGGTTGCCCGTTCCACCCCCGCTGTCCGCTGGCCCAGGGCATCTGCCGCAGCGAACTGCCGCCGCTCGCCGAGGTGGCTCCCGGCCGGACCAGCGCCTGCCACTTCTGGAAGGAGACGCTCCATGGCTGAACCGTCCCGGCCGCCCGCCGGCCCCCGCGAGCCGATCCTGGAGGTCCGCGACCTCGTCAAGCACTACCCCCTCACCCGGGGCATCGTCTTCCGCAAACAGGTCGGCGCCGTCCGCGCGGTGGACGGTGTGTCGTTCACGCTGCGCAAGGGCGAGACGCTGGGCATCGTCGGCGAATCGGGCTGCGGCAAGTCGACGGTGGCCAGGCTGCTGGTCGGCCTGGAGCGCCCGACGGCCGGCCGGATCCGCTACCAGGGCCAGGACATCACCGAGCTGTCCGGCCGCGCGCTGAAGGCCGTCCGCCGCAACATCCAGATGGTCTTCCAGGACCCGTACACCTCGCTCAACCCCCGGATGACGGTCGGCGACATCATCGGCGAGCCGTACGAGATCCACCCCGAGGTGGCACCGAAGGGCGACCGGCGCCGCAAGGTGCAGGACCTCCTCGACGTCGTCGGTCTCAACCCCGAGTACGTCAACCGCTATCCGCACCAGTTCTCCGGCGGCCAGCGCCAGCGCATCGGCATCGCCCGCGGCCTGGCCCTCCGGCCGGAGATCATCGTCGCCGACGAGCCGGTCTCCGCGCTGGACGTCTCCGTCCAGGCGCAGGTCGTCAACCTCCTGGAGCGCCTCCAGGACGAGTTCGACCTCTCCTACGTCTTCATCGCGCACGATCTGTCCGTCGTCCGGCACATCTCCGACCGGGTCGCGGTGATGTACCTCGGCAGGATGGCCGAGACCGGCACCGACGAGCAGATCTACGACCACCCGACCCACCCCTACACCCAGGCGCTGCTCTCCGCCGTCCCCGTCCCCGACCCGCAGGCCCGCGAGGGCCGCACGCGCATCCTGCTGACCGGCGACGTCCCCTCCCCGGCGAACCCGCCGTCCGGCTGCCGCTTTCGCACCCGCTGCTGGAAGGCCGAGCAGAAGTGCGCCGACGTGGTCCCGCCGCTGGACGTACCCGCCGCGTTCCGCGACACCGAAGGACCGGCCCGCCACCCCTCGGCCTGCCATTTCGCGGCGGAGCGGCAGGTGGTGGGGAGCGACCGGACGTAGCGCGGCGGTGCACACAGGCCAGGGCCCGCCTCCCGTGGTGCTGGGGTGTGGGAGGCGGGCCCTGGCTCCGAACGGAGGCTTGTTGAGACCGGGTCAAGGGGTCTTGTCGGCCTCGCCGTCCTTACCGGACGGCGCGGCCGGCGCCTCCTCGATCGCGGCCAGTGCGGGGTCGAGGATGATGTCCTCGTCCCGCGCCGCGGTCGTCGGTTCTTCGGGGAAGTGGCAGGCGGTGAGATGGCCCGCCGGGTTCCCGGTGATCTGGACGAGCGGCGGCGCCTCCGATGCGCATTTGTCCTGCGCCTTCCAGCAGCGGGTACGGAACCGGCAGCCGGACGGCGGGTTGACGGGGGAGGGCACGTCGCCGGCGAGCCGGATGCGCTCGCGGTCCTCCTCGTCGGACTCCACGAGCTTGGCCTCGGGGACGGCCGAGAGCAGCGCGTGGGTGTACGGGTGACGCGGCCGGTGGTAGATCTCGTCCCGGGTGCCCACCTCGACGATCTTGCCGAGGTACATCACCGCGACCCGCTCGCTGAAGTGCCGCACGATCGCCAGGTCATGGGCGATGAAGAGGAAGGCGATGCCCAGGTCACGCTGGAGCTGCTGGAGCAGGTTGACGACCTGCGCCTGGATGGAGACGTCCAGCGCGGAGACCGGTTCGTCCGCGACGATCAGCTTCGGCTCCAGGGCGAGCGCACGGGCCACGCCGATGCGCTGGCGCTGGCCGCCGGAGAACTCGTGCGGGAAGCGGTTGTAGTGCTCCGGGTTGAGGCCCACGGTCTCCAGGAGTTCGCGGACCCGCTTCTCCCGGCCGCCGGGCGGGTTGATCCCGTTGATCTCCATCGGGCCGCCGATGATGGTGCCGACCGTCTGCCGCGGGTTCAGCGAGGCGTACGGGTCCTGGAAGATCATCTGGATCTCGGAGCGGACCGGCGCGAGTTCCTTGCGCTTGGCGTGGGTGATGTCCTGGCCCGCGTAGGTGATCTTGCCGGAGGTCGGCTCCATGAGCCGGGTGAGCAGCCGCCCGGTGGTGGACTTGCCGCAGCCCGACTCGCCGACCAGGCCGAAGCTCTCGCCCGCGTGCACCGTCAGGTCGACGCCGTCGACCGCCTGGACCGCGCCGACCTTCCGCTTGAACGGGAAGCCGCCGTAGATCGGGAAGTGCTTGGTCAGCCCCTCGGCGGTGAGCAGGGGCTCACCCGGCGTGGGCGCGGCGTCGCGGGGCGCGGGGAGGGTGACGTTCTCTGTCATGGTGGTGGCTCCCTAGCCCAGCCGGGGCTTGATCTGCTCGGTGAAGAGGGTCTGCTTCTGCTCGGCGCTGAGGTGGCACGCGGCGGCCCGGCCGAGCGGCAGCTGCGGCCGCTCGTCGGTGCAGCGCGCGCCGCCGACCTCGTCGGTGAAGCCGCAGCGGGGGTGGAAGGCGCAGCCCGAGGGCGGGTTGAGCAGGCTCGGCGGGGTGCCGGGGATCGGGTGCAGCGACTCGCTGACGTCCGAGGAGAGCCGCGGCATGGAGCTGAGCAGGCCCCAGGTGTACGGGTGCTGGGGCCGGGTGAGGATCTCCTTGACGGAGCCGCGCTCCACGGCCCGGCCCGCGTACATCACCAGCAGGTCGTCCGCGATGTTGGCGACCACCCCGAGGTCGTGGGTGATCAGGATGATCGCGGAGCCGAACTCCTGCTGGAGGTCCTTGAGCAGGTCCAGGATCTGCGCCTGGACGGTGACGTCCAGGGCGGTGGTCGGCTCGTCCGCGATCAGCAGCTCGGGGTTGCAGACCAGCGACATGGCGATCATCGCGCGCTGGCGCATACCGCCGGAGAACTGGTGCGGGTAGTCGTCCACCCGCAGGTTCGGCTGCGGGATACCGACCTTGGTCAGCATCTCGATCGCGCGCTGCCGGCCCTCGCGCTTGCTCGCGCCGGTGTGCTTGATGAACGGCTCCGCGATCTGCCGGCCGACCGTGTAGTACGGCGACAGCGCGGTGAGCGCGTCCTGGAAGATCATGGCCATCTTGTTGCCGCGGAGCTTCTCCAGGGACTTCTCCCGGGCCCTGGTCAGCTCCTCGCCGTCCAGGGTGATATCGCCCGTGATCTCGGTGGACTTGGGGTTGTGCAGCCCCAGAACGGCGAGGTTGGTGACGGACTTGCCGGATCCCGACTCGCCGACGATACCGAGCGTCTTGCCGCGTTCCAGATCGAAGGAGAGGCCGTCGACCGCCTTGACGATGCCGTCCTCGGTGGAGAACCGCACGTGCAGGTCGCGGACGGCGAGGAAGGGGTCCGATCCGGTCGGGACCGGCGTGCCCTCGGTCGTGGTGAGTGTGGTCACTTCAGGCTCTCCTAGGACAGGCGCACGCGCGGGTCGATGAAGGCGTACGTCGCATCCACGATGATGTTGAACACCAGGATCAGGGCCGCGCTGAAGATCAGCACGCCCAGCACCATGGGCAGGTCGAGGGTGGTGACGGAGTTGATCGCCAGCCGGCCGATGCCCGCCAGCGAGAAGGTGAACTCGGTGATCATGGCGCCGCCGAACAGCGACCCCAGGTCCATGCCGAGGATGGTGACGATGGGGATCAGCGAACCGCGCCAGGCGTAGCGCAGGAAGACATAACGCGCGGGCATGCCCTTGGCCTTGGCCGTGCGGACGTGCTCCTCCTGGAGCTGCTCGATCATCGTCGAGCGCGACATACGCGTGTACTGCGCGGTGAAGATCGTCGCCATCACCAGCCAGGGCAGCAGCAGGCCCATGAACCAGCCGCCGGGGCTGCTGGCGAAGGGCACGTACTTCGGCGAGGCCATCACACCGCTGTAGACGAAGATGCCGAGCACGATCGGGCCGAGGATGTAGATCTGCACCGAACTGAGGACCATGGACACGCCGGTGACGGCCTTGTCCAGTGCCGTGCCGCGCTTCCAGGCGGCGAGCAGGCCGGCACCCAGGCCGATCACCAGGAAGGCGATGGCACCGCCGAGGGCCAGCGACGCTGTGGTCGGCAGCCGGTCCATCAGGGTCGACCAGACGTCCTGCTTGGTGGCGAAGGAGTAGCCGAAGCAGGGGGCGCTGCAGTGGCCGATGCTGTAGTCGCGGCCGGTGAAGATGCCCGCGAGGAAGTCCCAGTACTGCGTCGGCAGGGGCTTGTCGAGGCCGAGGTTCTGGTGGATCAGGGCGATGTTGTCCGCGGTGCAGTTCTTGCCGCAGGACATCAGTGCCGGGTCGCCCACGGAGAAGAACACGAAGAAGGTGAAGGCGCTCAGCAGGATGAGGGTGACGACCGCGCCGAACGTCCGGCGAAATAGGAATTGAAGCATGGCAGTTCGCTGCTCTCAGGACGGCGGCGGCAGTGGGTGTGAGGGGTGGCGGGGAAGGCCCCGGAGGGCGCGCGCTCCGCCGTACGCGCGCTCTCCGGGGTGCCTTCTGCGATACCTGGTGAAGTGCCTACTTCTTGAGGAACAGCGTGTTCGGGTCCATGTAGCTGATGTCGCTGCTGTAGCGGGCACCGCCGATGTTGGAGCCGTACAGCTGGAGCGTCTTGGTGTAGAACACCGGGGCGGCCGGGTTGACCTTCTCCACGATGTACTTGTGCAGCTTCTGCCACTCCGTGGTCGCCTTCGTGACGTCCGTGAGCTTGCTGATGCGCGCGATCTCGGAGTTCACGTGCGGGTCGTTGATGTGCGAGTAGTTCGAGGAGCCGTCCTGGATCTGGGTGCCGTCGTACGACGGCGGGATCACGGTCGACGCGTCGGCCCAGTCCTGGCCCCAGCCGGTCATGTAGATGTCGAAGCCGTTGTCGACCTTGCCCATCTGCTCGTACCAGGAGGCCGAGTCGACCTCCTTCTTCTGCACGTCGAAGCCGGCCTTGTTCAGCGCGTCGACGATGACGACGGCTTCCTTCTGGCGGGCCTCGGTGTTGGAGTACGCGTAGACGAGCTTCATGCCCGTCTTGCCCGCCTCCTGGAGGAGCTTCTTGGCCTTCTCCGGCTCGCCGTTCGGGTGGCTCAGCTTGCCGTAGGGGTCGTAGCCCTTCTCGTAACCGGCGACGGTCGGGGCGAGCAGACCGCCCGCGATCTCACCGCCGTAGCTGCCGCCGTTGACCCGGACGATCTGGCCGTTCGGCAGCGCGTAGGTGATCGCGTCGCGGATCTTCTTGTCCTTGAGGCGGTCCATGTTCATGTTCATCTGCCAGACGTAGGGCTGGTAGCCCTGCACCAGACGCTTGCTGGCGTTGGGGTCGTCCAGCACCTGCTTGGTCAGCGTCGGGTCCACCGCGTTGCTGAAGCTGATCGCGTTCTTGGCCTCGCCCTGGTCGGCCTCCAGACGCTTGGTGGAGTCCGACGCCTGGTGGTTGAAGCTGATGTCGAAGCCGTCGGCGTACTGGTGGCGCATCGCGTCGGTCTTCGGGTCCCAGTTGGTGTTCTTCACCAGCTTCATGGACTTGCCCGACTTGAACGAGGCGATCTTGTACGGACCCGTGCACACCGGCGCGACGTCGTACTTGTCCTGGGTGTCCTTCGCACTGTCCGGGACCACGCTGTAGCCCGGCATGGTCAGCGCGTACGGGAGCTGCGACTGCGGCTCGTTGAAGTGGAAGATGATGGTCTTGTCATCCGGGGTGTCCAGCACCGTCTTGGGCAGGTGGTCACCCTTGTACGGACCGTCCGGCAGCGCCTTGCGGTACGCGGTGCCCTTGCCCGACAGCCACTGCTGCACATAGGTGGGACCGTCGGTGATGAACTTGGCGTAGGTGCGCTCGATGGTGTGGCGGATGTCGGCCGAGGTGATCGGCTTGCCGTCCTCGAACTTGACGCCGTCCTTGAGCGTGTACTTCCAGGTCTTGCCACCGTCCGACATCTGGCCGGAGTCGGTGGCGAGGTCGCCGACCACCGTCTGCTTGCCGCTGTCGTCCTGCCGGAAGCTGGTCAGACCGCGGAAGACCAGGTTCGCCAGGACCTTCATGTCGCTGACGTACATCTGCGCCGGGTCGAGGTGGTTGAAGCTGTCACGCTGGTAGACGGTGATGGTGCCGCCGGACTTGGCATCCTTCACCGCGGGCGCAGGACCGGTGGACTCGGCGGCGGTGCCGAACGCCACCGCCGTGGACTGCGACGCGGCGTCCTTGTCCGACTTCGACTTGTCCTTGCCGTTGCTGCTGCCGCCGCTGCTGCATCCGGTCAGCGCGAGCGAGCCGGCCGCGAGGGCCACGATCGCCGCGCGTGCTCTGCGCGTAGAGAGAGTGTTCATGACGTTCCAAGCACCTGCCTGTCAGTTGTTGTCCAGATGTGCTGTCTGACGCATCCGGTACCAGCCCGGCGCGGGGGTGACAGCAGCCCCCCTCAAATGGACGGTCAACGCCCGGATTTGGGATCGAAGGCGTCCCGGACCGAGTCCCCGAGAAGGTTGAAGCACAGCACGAAGATCACCATCGCGGCGCCGGGGAAGAGCAAGTAGGTCGGGTCGTTCTCGTACACGCTGCCGGCCGTGTGGAACATCCGGCCCCAGTCCGGGGTCGGCTCCATGATGCCGACGCCCAGGTAGGACAGACCGGCCTCCGCCGTGACGAACAGCGGGAGCATGTAGGTGGTCTGCACGAGGATCGGGGTGACGACGTTGGGCAGCAGTTCCTTGCGGATGATCCGCCAGGGGGACGCGCCGGTGATCCTCGCGGCCTCGACGAACTCGCGCTCGCGCAGCGACAGCACCTGGCCGCGCAGCAGACGGGCCAGCCCCATCCAGCCGAGCGCCCACTGGACGATGACCAGTGCCGTCACCCGGATGTAGGTGGGGGTCTCGTCCGACGGCGGCACGAAGATCGCCACGACGACGGGCATGAACGCCACGAAGGTGAGCTGGCTGGGGAAGGCGAGCAGGAAGTCGATGACCCGGCCGAGCCAGTAGTCGGTCCGGCCGCCCACATAGCCGGCCGTGACACCGAGGATGGTGCCGGTGACGACGACCAGGATGGTCACCGCCACCGAGATGCCCAGGGAGGTGCGCATGCCGTACAGCAGCTGGGTGAACACATCGCGGCCGAGCGACGGTTCGATGCCGAACCAGAAGTCGCCGGAGATGCCGCCGTTGGGGGCCGCCGGATAGCCGAACTCGTCCAGCAGGTTGAAATTGTCGTTGCCGTAGAGCGTGTACGGATTCTTCCCGTACAGCTTGGCGATGACCGGAGCCAGTGCGGAGATGGCGAAGAACGCGAGCACGACGATCGCGCAGATCATTCCGGTGCGGTCGCGCTTGAAGCGTGTCCACATCAGTTGGCCGGGGGAACGGCCGACGAGCTCACCGCCCTTGTGGTCCTTCTCCTTCTTCAGACCATCGGTGCCAAGCCCTGGGGTGTCGGTCTTGGTAGCCGAGGTCTGGGATGGACTAGTCATCGCGAAGTGCCCCCGCGCCGAGTTCTCTTGGAACGTGAAGCGGCACCGATTCGTACCGCTGGATGAGCGGACTTTCGCAAGTGATTTATGGCGGAGTCAAGGGGATGAGGAGTGCTGATGCGCAGGTGGCCCGCTTCTTGAGCGAACATTACGCAGATTGACGCACAGGCGTGCTTGACAACCGGCTGCGATATGCGGCATGGGAGACATATCGCAACCAACTGTGTTAACGAGACGGCAACTTGCCTGTCGCAACACCGATATACGGACGCGGCATGCTGGACACCGTACGGCCGTGCGGGTGCCGTGGACCGGCCGGGACGCCATCGAGCGCCCCGGCCGGTCGCCGTTCGCCCCCCGCCGCGCCGGGCCCGCCGGCGCCCCCTGACGACGACGCGGCCCCCGCC
Organism: Streptomyces sp. x-80; assembly: GCF_046549095.1. Taxonomy (NCBI): domain Bacteria; kingdom Bacillati; phylum Actinomycetota; class Actinomycetes; order Kitasatosporales; family Streptomycetaceae; genus Streptomyces; species Streptomyces sp. x-80. The sequence goes on along the minus strand of NZ_JAJPWM010000004.1, from coordinate 345,724 downwards.
GGAACGACGCCGCCGCCCGCCCCGCGAGAGGCGGGCGGGCGGCGGCGTCATCGGCGGGGGCGGTGAGGGACGCGATGACGCGGTGTCAGGCCATCCCCAGATGCCGCTTGAGGAAGTCGACCTGAAGGAGCAGCAGGTTCTCCGCCACCTGCTCCTGCGGCGTCATATGGGTCACCCCGGACAGCGGCAGCACCTCGTGCGGACGGCCCGCCGCGAGCAGCGCCGAGGACAGCCGCAGGGAGTGCGCGACGACGACGTTGTCGTCCGCGAGACCGTGCACGATCAGCATCGGGCGGTGCTGGTCCGCCGCCCCCGAAAGGCCCTCGTCGGTGATCACCGAATTGGCGGCGTAGACCGCCGGCTCCTCGTCCGGGTGGCCGAGGTAGCGCTCCTGGTAGTGGGTGTCGTACAGCCGCAGATCGCTCACCGGCGCGCCCACCACGGCCGCGTGGAAGACGTCCGGGCGGCGCAGCGCCGCCAGCGCCGCCAGATAGCCGCCGAAGGACCAGCCCCGGATGGCGACCCGCGTCAGGTCCAGGGGCAAGGATCCGGCCAGTGCGTGGAGGGCGGCCACCTGATCCGCCAGCGCGACCTCCGCGATGGTCCTGGAGACCGCCTTCTCCCAGGCGGGGGAGCGGCCCGGGGTGCCCCGGCCGTCCGCGACGAGCACCGCGAACCCCTGGTCGGCGAACCACTGGGACGTCAGATGCGCGTTGTGCGCGGCGACCACCCGCTGGCCGTGCGGACCGCCGTACGGGTCCAGCAGCACCGGCAGCGGACCGTCGCCCTCCGTGTAGCCGGACGGCAGCAGCACCGCGCACGGGATCTCCCGCTCGCCCGCCAGGACCAGCCGGGGACGCGCGGTCAGTACCGGCTCCTCGGCGTACGAACCGATCGTGGCGAGCGTCTTCTCGCTGCCGTCCGCGTCCAGCCGTACCACCTCCGCCCGGACACCGGGCCGCTCCAGGGACGCCTGGGACAGCACCGCCACCGCGCCGGAGCGCACCGCCGAGGAGACCGTCGGATGCGGCCGCTCGCCGACCCGTTCCCAGCCGCCCTGGTCGCCGCTGCCGCGGAACCAGGCGCGGTAGACGCCGATGTCGTGCGCCTCGGTGCCGCTGGCGGCGAAGAGCACATCGTCCTCGCCGATGTCCAGCACGGCGCGGACGTGCAGCGGCGCCGCGGTCAGCGGGCGGTCCCCGACGAACAGCTTCCGGGCGCCGCCCTCGTCCGCGATCCGCACGAGCCGGCCGTCCGGCGTCCAGGCGGGCGACCCGGGGAACAGCTCCAGCCACACCGCGTCCTCCTCGGCGTGCACCGTGCTGGTGGCGCCGGTCCCGGTGTCGACCGTGAGATAGCGCTGGGCGCGCTGGTCGCGGGACTGGACCAGGAGGAGCGGCGGCCCGGCCGCGGACCAGTGGACCCGCGCCAGATAGGGGTAGCGCTCGGTGTCCCAGACGACGTCCGTCCGCGAGCCGTCCAGCCCGAGGAACGCCAGCGTGACCTTGGCGTTGGGGGTACCGGCCGCCGGATAGGCGATCCGCGCGGGCTCGCGGTCCGGATGCGCGGGGTCGGCGATCCACCAGCGCCGCACGGGCGATTCGTCCACCCGCGCGGCCAGCACCCGGTCGCTCTCCGGCGACCACCAGAAGCCCCGGTGACGGGCCATCTCCTCGGCCGCGATGAACTCGGCCAGGCCCCAGGTGACATCGGGCCCGTCCGGCTCCGCCAGCGCGCGGTCCCCGTGCCCGTCCGCCGCGCCGTCGACCGCGATCACCCGCAGTCGGCCCTCGGCCGCGTAGGCGACATACCGGCCGTCCGGCGACGGCCGGGGGTCCACCACCGGTCCCCGGGCCGGGAGTTCGTGTGTCGTACCGGCCCGTAGCTCGGAGACGAACAGCCGGCCGGAGAGGGTGAAGGCCGCCAACTCGACGGCGGAGTCCACCGCGTAGCCGATGATGCCGGCCGAGCCCTCGCGGGTCCGCTCGCGGCGGGCCCGCTCCTGCGGGGAGAGCTCCTCGTCGGCGCCGGCGAGCAGGGCCGACGGGTCGGCGGCGGCGAACTCCCGTCCCTCGTTCAGGTTCAGGACCCACAGCCGCTGGGCGCGGTCGGTGCCCGACGGCGAGCGGAGGAAGACGACGCGCGCGCCGTCGGGGGAGACGGCGTAGTCGCGTGGCGCGCCGAGCGTGAAGCGCTGGGTACGCGCGTGCTGCCGAGGAAACGAGAGCTGTCCGGTCATGCCGCCGAGCCTACGGCGGGCCGCGGTTCGCCGGGGTGGTGTCCGCCCTTCGCGAAACCGGTGTGCGCCCCCGCTCTGCTTCCGTGCACCGACATATGCGCGCGCTCGGAAAGTTATGATCCCATGCGCGTAGGTGGGTACGGAGTAACGCGTAGTGGGTACTGGGTAAAGAGCCCTTGGCATACCCGGGACGCGGGACCATCGACACGGTCCGTGCCCCGTCAACTCTGTCCGGTCCGTGCGTACTTGGAGGTGAGCCGCCGTGGCACTCTCGATTTCGGTGGTGCTGCTGCTGGTGATCATCGTCGTCCTGCTCGTCAGGAAGTCCGGACTGAAGGGCGGGCATGCATTCGTCTGCATGCTGCTGGGCTTCTACCTGGCCAGCTCGTCCATCGCTCCGACGATCAAGCAGCTGACGACGAACGTCGCCGGGATGCTCGGAGGCATCAAGTTCTGACGGACGGGTCCGCTCCCGCCCGGTCCGCCGCCGCACCGTGACCGCCCGCCCGGCCCCGTGGCCGGGCGGCTGTGCCGTGCCCGCCCTCGGGTGCCGGGCACGGTGCGGTCGGCTCGTACGCTGTCTGCATGACCGATCTACCCGCCCGCCGTCTGCTGCTGGTGCATGCCCACCCGGATGACGAGTCGATCAACAACGGCGTCACCATGGCCAGGTACGCGGCCGAGGGCGCGCTGGTCACGCTCGTGACCTGCACCCTGGGCGAGGAGGGCGAGGTCATCCCGCCCGAGCTCGCGCATCTCGCCCCCGACCGCGACGACACCCTGGGCCCGCACCGCGCCGTCGAGCTGGCCGCCGCGATGGCGGCCCTGGGCGTCACCGACCACCGCTTCCTCGGCGGAGCGGGCCGCTACCGCGACTCCGGGATGATGGGCGCCCCGCAGAACGACCGGCCGACCGCCTTCTGGCGGGCCGGCCTCGACGAGGCGGCCGCCCATCTGGTGGCGGTCATCCGGGAGGTCCGGCCGCAGGTTCTGGTCACCTATGACCCGAACGGCGGATACGGCCATCCCGACCACATCCAGGCGCACCGCGTCGCGATGCGCGGCGCCGAGCTCGCCGCGCGGGCCGACTTCCGGCCAGATCTTGGCGCGTCGTATGCGATCGGGAAAATCTACTGGAACTGCAACGCCCGGTCGGAGGCCGAGGAGGGCTTCGCGCAGCTGCGCGCGGCCGGCCATGCCTTCCCCGGAGTGGCCTCCGTGGACGATGTGCCGGGCGTGGTGCCGGACGCCGAGATCGCCGCGTCGATCACGGCACGCGCGGAACACGCGGCGGCGAAGTCCGCGGCGATGCGCGCCCACGCCACCCAGGTCGCGGTCGACGGGCCGTTCTTCGCGCTCTCCAACGACCTGGGCCAGCCGCTGTTCACCACCGAGCACTACCAGCTCGTGCACGGCGTCCGGGGTGCGGCGGACGGCGAGCGCGAGGACGATCTGTTTGCGGGGGTCGCGGGGACATCCGGGAGCACGGCGACGGCGGGCAGTGCCCGGAACGAGGAGGCGGCGACATGAGTGGAGCGAAGGGCGGCGCGGCGGCGGGCAACGGTGCCCGGCGGGCGCGGGCGGGCGCGGGCGGTACCTCCGGGCCACTGCCGGGTGCCTCGGCGGCGCCGGCGCCCGAACCGGCCCCGCAGAGCACCCCGGCCCGGGTGGGCACGCATGCGCTGTTGCTGGTCGCGGGCGTGCTGGTGGCGATCGCCGGGGCGCTCGTTCAAGCGGCGTGGTTCCCGGGCGGGTTGGTGCTGGCGCTGCTCGCCCTCGGCGGACTCTTCCACGGCGGCGCCCTGGCGACCGGCACCACGGCCGGTGCGCTGGTGCCCGGCGCGGCCTGGCTGGTGACGGTGTTCCTGCTGATCAGCGACACCCGGCCGGAGGGCGATTTCCTCTTCGGGGCGGGGACCGGCTCGTATGTCTTCCTGGTGGGCGGCATCGTGGTGGCTGTGATCTGTACCACCGCGGCCCAGATGCGCGCTACGGGTGTAGCGCACGGCCGAGTTGGCGGATGACGTGGCCCATACCAGGACGCAAGGTGTGCCGGACCGGGTGACCTGCGCCGCTGCCGGGGGTCCGTCCGGGCCGGGGGTGCCCGGACGCTCCCAGGGTGCCGGCCTGCGGCGGACAGTATGGTGGTGCGCGCCGCCGCGCCGCCCTGGGGGCACCTGCCGGCGTCAGGCCGGGGATCATCTCTGACGAGCGGCGGAGCCAACCGGGAGAACCTGCTTTGAGTCGTGAATCTGACAGTTCGTCCTCCGGCCTCCCAGGCCGTGGCGCAGCCGCGTACCCCTCGGGCACGCCGCCGTACGGCACGCCCCGGGGAGATGCCGACGAGGCGCCGGCGCCCGGTGCCGCGGCCCGGCCGGAGGAGCCGAAGACCGAGACCACGCTGACGACGCGGATCAAGATCAACATTCCGGGGTCGCGCCCCATCCCGCCGGTCGTCGTGCGCAAGCCCGTCGGTGAGGAGTCCGGCATGAACGGATCAGCTGGTTCCGGCGGTTCCGCCGGTCCCGCAGGTACGCCGCGCCCCGCTCGTGGAACCGAGCGGAAGGCGGAACGTACCGCCAGTACCCCGCGCCCCGAAGCGCCGGCCGACGAGGCCCCTGCGGCCCCCGCGGCCGGTCCGGCCGGTCCGGCCGAGAAGACCAGCGACTGGTTCGCGCCGCGCAAGCCGCAGACCGGGCCGGCCGGCCAGTCGTCGACGACCGGGGCCCACCCGGCCCCGACCCCGCTCAGCGCGACCGGCCCGACGCCGCCGCGCGGCCCGTCCGGCGCGACGCCCCCGCCCCGCCCCGACCTGCCGTACTTCTCGGACGGCCAGGGCCCGCCGGGTGCCGGCTCGCCGTTCGACGGGGGAGCACCCCAGGCCGGCGGCTCGCCGTTCGACGGCGCGGCCCCGCTCGGTGGCGGCTCGCCGTTCGACGGCCCCACCGGGCCCGCGCCCGACCTCAGCCCCTTCGACAGCCCCTTCGGCGCCCCCGCGGGCGCCGGTCCGAGCGGCCCGACGGCCGGCCCCGCGTCCGGCGGCACCCCGCCCGGTCTCTCGCTCGGCCTCAGCGGCACCGCCATGGGCGGCGCCGCCCCGGTGGGCGACGACACCGCGCTGCTCACCCCGCAGGCGCCCGCGCCGACGGGTCCCGGCGGCGGCCTCGGCGGCATGGTGGGCGGTGCCCCGGGCGGCGTGAACGGTACGGCGCCCGGCGGCCTGAAGAGCGGCCCGAAGTCCGGCCCCAAGGGCGGCACCAAGGCCGGTGCGGCGCAGGGCGGCAGCGGCGGCTCCCGGGACCGGCTGTCCGGCGACACCCTGGTCAGCGGCATCCCGGCGATCTCCGCGGACGACGGTCCGCCGTCCCCCGCACCCTTCCCGCCGGCCGGCGCCGAGAGCCCGGCCCCGGCCCCGCTCCCCAAGATCCCCGAGCCGATCAACCCGCCCAAGAAGGGCCGCAGCAAGATCGTCCTTCTGGGCGTCGGCATCGTGGTCCTGGCCGGTTTCGCGTACGGCGCGGGCCTGCTGCTCGACCACGGCGACGTGCCCAACGGCACCACCGCGCTCGGCGTGGACATCGGCGGCAGCACCAAGGACGACGCCGTCAAGACGCTGGAGGGGGCCCTCAAGGACCGCCGTACCCAGCCGCTCAAGCTCACCGTCGACGGCAAGCCGCAGACCCTCGACCCGGCCAAGGCCGGTCTGGACGTCGACGCGCAGACGACGGTCCGCGACGCGGCCGGCCGGGACTACAACCCGGTCTCCGTCATCGGCTCGCTGTTCGGCGGTACCCGCACGGCCAAGCCCGCGATGATCGTCGACGACGAGAAGCTGGAGATCGCGCTGCGGAACGCGGCGGGACCGGCCGGCGACGCCAAGGACGGCGGGATCACCTTCGAGAACGGCAAGGCGGTGCCGCACTACGGCGCGCCGTACAAGTCCATCGATGTCGCGGCGTCCAAGGACAAGGTCGCCGAGGCGTACCGCCAGCGCGTCACCGGCGGTACCGACGCCCCGGTGGCGCTGGCCGCCGTCACCCAGCAGCCGAAGGTCGACAAGGCCACGGTGGACCGGGTGCTGAAGCAGTTCGCGGAGCCCGCGATGTCGGGCCTGGTGACGGTCCGTACGGACGCCGCGCACGCGGTCTCCTTCAGCCCGCAGAAGTCCATCCCGAAGTTCCTGTCCTTCAAGGTGGTCAACGGCGAGCTCGTGCCGTACTACGACCGGCCGGCCCTCAAGCAGCTCTACGGCGACACCTTCAGCGGTGTCCTGGTCGCCAGGGGCGACGGCTCCAAGAAGCCGGTGAGCGTCGAGGACGTGGCGGGCGCGGTCGGCAAGGCGCTGCTCGGCACCACCCCCGCCGAGCGGATCCAGACCATCGCCACGAACGGCGACTGACCGCACGACCGGCCACCGACCGCACGAAACCGCAGGTGGAGGCCCCCGCGGGCGATTCCCTCAGGGAATCCCCTAGGGGGCCTCACCCATGACATCTGTCATGGCACAGTCCATACACCCGACACTGCCGCGCGGTCCGCCGGTCCGTGATGATGAAGAACATGACGACCACAGCCACCACCACAGCCACCGCCGGGCACCGCGCGGGCCCGGCCCCCGTGGTCAGCTTCCAGCAGGTCAGCAAGAGCTACGGTGCGGTGCACGCGGTAGCCGACCTGAATCTGGAGCTGCATCCGGGCGAGACCGTGGCCCTGCTCGGCCCGAACGGCGCGGGCAAGTCCTCCACCCTCGATCTCCTCCTCGGCCTGCGCAACCCCGACTCCGGCACCCTGACCCTGTTCGGGATGACGCCGCAGCAGGCCATCGTGCAGGGCAAGGTCGGCGCGATGCTTCAGAGCGGCGGCCTGATGGAGGGCGTCAAGGTCCGGGAACTGGTCCGGCTCGCCAGCGATCTGCACCCGCGCGGCTACCCCGTCGACCAGATCCTGGCCACCGCCGGCATCACCGAGATCGGCGACCGGCTGATCGGCAAGCTCTCCGGTGGCCAGGAGCAGCGGGTGCGCTTCGCCCTCGCCACCGCCGGGGCCAACGACCTGATCGTGCTGGACGAGCCGACCACCGGTATGGACGTCTCGGCCCGCCAGACGTTCTGGGGCACGATGCGGGAGCAGGTCCAGCAGGGCCGTACGGTCCTGTTCGCCACCCACTACCTCGAAGAGGCCGACGAGATCGCCGACCGCGTGATCGTGCTGCACCGCGGCCGGGTGCTGGCCGACGGCACCGCGGCGGAGATCAAGGCCAGGGCGGGTGCCCGCCGGGTCACCTTCGACCTCGACGAGCCGATCGACCGCACCGCGCTGCACGGCCTGCCGTGCCTGACCGCTCTGGAGATCGCCGGCCGCACGGTCCGCATCCAGTCCCAGGACGCCGACGCGACCGTGCACGCCCTCTACGGCCTCGACCTCTACCCGCACAACCTGGAAGTCTCCGGCCTCGGCCTGGAACAGGCGTTCATCGCCCTCACCACGGCGTCCGACGCGACCCCCGCCACCGCCGAGGAGGCGGCACGATGACCACGCTGATCAAACTGGAGATCGTCCGCGCCCTGCGGAACAAGAGGTTCCTGTTCTTCTCGGTGATCTATCCGGCGGCGCTGTACCTGCTCATCGCCGGCGGTGCCGACAACAAGCCGCTGCCGGGCATGAAGCTGAACATGCCCCTCTACTACATGGTCTCCATGGCAGCATTCGGTGCCATGACGGCCGTCATGCTGGGCAACAGCGAGCGCATCGCCAAGGAGCGCGAGAGCGGCTGGGTACGTCAGCTGCGGCTGACCGCCCTGCCCGGCCGCGGCTATGTCGCCGCCAAGATAGCCTCCGCGGCGACCGTCAGCCTGCCCTCGATCCTGCTGGTCATGATCGTCGCCGCGGCGGTCAAGGGCGTCCGGCTGGAAGCCTGGCAGTGGATCGCCATCGCCGCCGGCACCTGGCTCGGCAGCTTCGTCTTCGCCGCCCTCGGCGTCGCCATCGGCTACCTCGCCACCGGCGACGCGGTCCGCCCGATCTCGATGCTGCTCTTCTTCGCCCTGGCCTTCCTCGGCGGCCTGTGGATGCCGATGACGCTCCTGCCGCAGTGGGTGCAGAACATCTCGGAATGGCTCCCGACCCATGCGTACGCGGCCCTCGGCGCCGCCGTCGAGACCGGCGCCGCACCGCATGCCAAGGACATGGCCATCCTGGTCGGCTATCTGCTGATCTTCGCCGGCGGCGCGGCCTGGCTGTACCGCAAGGACACCCGGAAGGCGTGACGCGGGTGCGGGCGGAGAGCGTGCCGGAGGACGTCAACCCGGTGCGGATCGGGCAGGCCCCCCTCAACCGGCGGCAGTCCATCAGCAAGATCGTGTGGATCGGCGTCTGGCTGATCTACTTCACCGGCCCGGTGACGGAGCTCTTCGCCGACCGCCATTCCACCGCCGACCGCGTGCTGGGCGTCCTGGGCGCCGGCCTTTTCGTCGCGACGTACTTCACCCTGGTGTTCCGGCACATGTGGCGGACCCTGTCCCTCCTGGGGAAGCGCATCCTGCTGGCCGTGCTGGCGGTGCTGGCCTGTGTGCTCGCCGCGGTCCTCGGGCCGAGCTGGCTGGTGCTGTTCATCTTCACGTCCGTGGCCTGCGGCGTGGTGCTGCCCTGGCGGCAGTCCAGGTGGACGATCCCGGTCTGCGCCCTCCTGCTGCTCATCGTCGGCATGTGGTACCCGGAGGCCGGCAGTTACTACCTCTTCGCCTTCGTCCTGCCGTCGCTGGGCATCGGCTACGCGATGGCCGGCATGCAGTATCTGATCGCCACGACCAAGGAGCTGCGCGCCGCCCGAGAGGAGGTCGCCCGCCTCGCCGCCAACGAGGAGCGCCTGCGGATGGCCCGCGATCTGCACGACCTCCTCGGGCACTCCCTCTCGCTGATCACGCTCAAGAGCGAACTGGCGGGGCGGATGCTGCCCGACCGGCCGGCGGACGCCGCCCGGCAGGTCGCCGACATCGAACGGGTCAGCAGGCAGGCGCTGGTGGACGTCCGGGAGGCCGTCACGGGCTACCGAAGACCTCGGCTCGCCGTCGAGCTCGCCGGGGCACGGGCCGCGCTGCACGCCGCCGGGGTGACGGCCGCGGTCGACCCCGCCCTGGAGCGCGGGCGCCACGGTCTCGCGGGCGAGGCGGAGGGCGCGCTGGCCTGGGCGCTGCGCGAGGCCGTCACCAACGTCGTACGGCACAGCGGTGCGCGCCGCTGCGAGCTGCTGCTCAGCGAGGAGTGGGCGGCCGACGAGCGCCGCTGGCTCTGCCTGTCGGTACTCGACGACGGCGCGGGCCCGCCCCGCCTCCAGCACGACGGCAACGGCCTCGCCGGTCTGCGCGAGCGCCTGCTGCTGGCCGACGGCCGCCTGGAGACCGGCTCCGCCACGCGCGGCGGGGGCTTCGCCCTCCGCGCCTACGTCCCGCTGACCACCGCCACCCCGGCTCCCGCCGCCCCCGCCGCATCCGCGTCGCCCGACGACCCGGCCTAGGTGTGCTGTCCCGGGACGCCCGCCCTGTGGCATCCGGCACGCCGTACCTTCCGGCTACCACTGGGAGGTGCCCCACGCGGCGTTGCCGGGGTCACCTCGGTGCACCTGATATCGGGGCGACGCTCCGCCGTGCGGTGCGCCGCATCGGACGCTGCGGGACTCGGCCTCTGTCGTGTGGTGCGCCGTCGGACACTGTGGGACCCGCCCCCCGCCGTGTGGTGCGCCGCACCGGACCCTGCGGGACCCGACCTCTGCCGTGCGATCCCCACCGGACCCTGCGGGACCCGTTCCCTGGGCGAACGCTGCCACCGTGACGGCGCGCCCTGGAAGACCGGGCGAGAGTCCTGAGGGCTGTCCCGTCATACCTGGCGGGCGCGCGACGACAGCTACGGCATCTCGCCGCGTTGTCGGAACGTCCACCTACATCCAGTAGGCGGACGCTCCGCCGTCTTGCGATGCACCGCATCTGACGCCGCGAGCTGATCCACCAGGTATGCCGCACGCTCATCCACCAGGTATGACGGGACAGCCCTTGGCCACCGGTCAGGATCCGTCGTGCTCGGCGATCTCGATCCGGACCCCGGCCGCCGTCACGTCCGTGACCACCTGCGGCCAGCACTCCCACGTGGTGCGCATCCGGTCCCGGATGGCCCGGCCGGGGATGACCAGCACGGGAATGCGCTGCTCAGCCAGGAAGGCCGCGAGGGCGTTGGCGGGTCGGCGGATCGACCAGATCTCGTGGCCGCTGAGCTGGTAGCCGCGCTTCGTCACCCACGCCCGGATCAGGCCCAGTTGACCGTCCCAGTCCTTTTCGAAGTCGGTGTAGACGGGCGGTCCGGTATCGGTGTCGTCGATCTCCCGGGCGCCGAACACCCAGCCCCACGCGCGCAGCCTCGGTTCCGCTACCGCTACCGCTTCCCGGTGTTCTGAGTCGGCCATGCGACCGACGCTAGCCGCTCGGCGGGGACGCCGTGAACCGCGCGAGGTGGCGCGGAGCGGGCGCGGGCACGGGAGTTGTCCGCCCCGCGCCGGGCGCCGTATCCGGGCGTCGCAGGCCGGGCGCCGCATGCCGCGAGCGTGCGGCGGACACGGTTTCGTGCCGGTCTCGCGTCGGTCCTGCGCCGGCTCCGAGTCGGTCCCGCATTGCTCCCGTGCCGGTCCCGCCCCGGTCCTGCGCCGGCTCCGTGCCGGTCCCGTATCGCTCCCGCGCCACTCCCGCATTGCTCCCGTGCCGGTCCTGCGCCGGCTCCGTGCCGGTCCCGCATCGCTCCCGCGCCACTCCCGCGCCACTCCCGCGCCACTCCCGCGCCACTCCCGCGCCACTCCCGCGTCGCTCCCGTATCGCTCCCGCGCTGGACGCCCGCCCGTCGGCCGGCCGTTGACCCGAAACGGATACGGCCGCCCGAGGCGGGAACGACCCCGAGGCGGGAAGGCCGGTACGACGGGGCCGCCCGCGACGAGGCTGCCCGCGCAGGGGCCGCCCGCGACGAAGCTGCCCGCGCAGGGGCCACCCGTGCCGGGGCCGCGTACGACGGGGCCGCCCGCGGCGGGGGCTTCCAGTTCTGGAGCCTCCCTCGGGGGCCGGCCGCCGGGCCTCGATGGCTAGGCTGGGCGCATGAGTGACTCCGACGGCGAGCGGCCCGTGCCAGGTATCCGGCTCCTTCTCGCCGAGGACCAGTCGATGGTCCGGGAGGCGCTGGCCGCGCTGCTGGGCCTGGAGCCCGATCTGGAGGTCGTCGCACAGGCGGCGCGTGGTGACGAGGTGCTCGCGGCGGCCCGTGCCCAGGCCGTGGACGTCGCGCTGCTGGACATCGAGATGCCCGGTATGAGCGGGCTGGACGCGGCGGCCGTGCTGCGCGACGAGTTCCCCGGGATGAAGGTCGTCATCCTCACCACTTTCGGGCGCCCCGGCTATCTGCGCCGCGCCATGGAGGCGGGCGCCGACGCCTTCCTGGTCAAGGACGCCCCCGCGGCCCGGCTCGCGGACGCCGTACGGCGGGTGCTGCGCGGTGAGCGGGTCATCGATCCCGTCCTGGCGGCGGCCGCGCTCGCCGACGGGGCCAGCCCGCTCACCGACCGCGAGCGCGAGGTGCTGGGGGCGGCCGGCGACGGTTCCACCAACGCCGAGATCGCCGACGTGCTCCATCTGTCCCAGGGCACGGTCCGCAACTACCTCTCCACCGCCATCCAGAAGACCGGCGCCCGCAACCGCGCCGAGGCGGTCCGAGCCGCCCGCGACAAGGGCTGGCTGTAGCCGGTCGGCCGCCACGGCCACCGCGCCCCGCCCCCTCAAGCGGCTCCGGCCCCCAGCGCCCGTACCCCGGTGCCCCGCCCCCCCTTGCGCCACCCGCACCATCAGAATTCGGCGGCGCCCCAACCGTCCCCCACCAGGACCTTCGTCCCTGTGCGCGGCCGGGCGGTGTCCCGCAGGCTGGGAGGTGTGATGCCTGCCAACCGAGCTCCGCACCGCGGCCGCCTCGCCGCCGTGCTGCTGATCCTCGCGATCCTGGCCGTCACGGTCATGGACGCGGCGACCCGTCCCGAAGTGCATGTGGCGCTCTTCCTGGGCATCGCCCCGCTGGTCGCCGCGCTGCGCTGCACCTACCGCTGGACCCTCGCCGTCGCGGGCGTCTACATCGTCTGTCTCTCCTACATCAACATCTTCACGGTCCCCGACTGGGCGACCGCCAGCAAGATCGTCGGGGTGTTCGGCGCGGTCCTGGTGGGCGTCTTCGCGGCGGTACTGTGCCGCACCCGGCTCCAGCGCGAGGCCCTCTACGCCCGTACCAGCATGGTCGCCGACGCCGTCCAGCGGGCCATGCTGCGCGAGCTGCCGCTGACCGCGGGTCCCCTGGAGGCGTTCGGCTTCTACGTCTCCGCCCAGGAGGGCGCCCGGGTCGGCGGCGACATCTACGAGGCGGTCGAGACCCCGTACGGGCAGCGCCTGATGATCGGCGACGTCCAGGGCAAGGGCATGCCCGCGATCGGGGCCGGCCACGAGGTGCTCGCCTCCTTCCGTGAGGCGGCCCACCACCAGGAGTCCCTGGAGTCCGTCGCCGAGCGCATGGAGCAGGCGCTGACCCGCTACAACACCCGCTCGGCCGAGCGGGGTGCCGACGAGCGCTTCGTCACCGCGCTGCTTCTGGAGGTGCGCGACGACGGGCCGGCCCGGGTGCTGTCCTGCGGCCACATTCCCTACTACCTGGTCCGCGACGGCGTGGTGCACGAGCGGACCGACGGGGAGGGCGCGCTGCCGCTCGGCCTCGGCGCGCTGGTCGGTGACGATCCGCGCCGCAGCGTGCCGGTCCGGCCGCGGCCCGACGACTGGATCGTGATGTGCACCGACGGCGTCACCGAGGCACGCGGCGCGCACGGTGAGTTCTACCCGCTGCGCGAACGGCTGGCCGGCTGGACCCGGCTGGACCCCGCCGAGCTGGTGACCACGCTCCGCGCCGACCTGGAGGACTTCACGGGCGGTCGGCTCAAGGACGACGCCACCCTGCTCGTCGTACGCCGCGCCCCGCACACCGCGAGCCGGACCGACGACAGCGCCGCCGACCGCCTGTCGGCCCCTCCCGAGGTGGATCGCGGCCCGGTGTTCCGGGACGGTCCGAGGGTCGGTTGAGCACGGCGCGGGCCGCGGCGGCCTGAGTCGGACCGCGGCTGCGGCGGCCGGGTCGATCTCCTCCGCCACCTGCGCGTATTTCTCCGGTCCGATCGCCCCGCCCGGTGAACTCACGGCGGGGGAGGAGCAGCTGGGCGCGTGCTCATGAGCTCCGACGACCCCCTGCCGACCCGCCCCGAGGCGGGCCGCAGTCCCGTGTCCCGGCCCGCCCGAGGGTCAGTTGAGCATGGCGCGGGCCGCGGCGGCCTGACGTCGGACCGCGGCCGCGGCGGCCGGATCGACCTCCGCCACCACCCTCGCGTACTCCTCCAGTTCGGCCGCTCCCGCGGTGAACTCGCCGCGCTGGACGAGCAGCTGGGCGTGTTCATGGCGCAGCTGCGCCGGATGGCTGGGCAGCAGCAGCGACAACTCGACCGCCCACAGCTGTACCGCGCTCTGCTCCGGCCGCACCTGTGCCCAGGCCCGGATGTTGTTGAGGATCCGCTGTACGGTCTCCAGCGGTCCGGCGGGCGTGAGCATCCGTTCGGTCAGCCCCGGGCCAGCCTCCGTCCCCGTCGCGTCCGCGACCAGCCGCGCCGCGTCCTCGTCGGTGAGCAGCCGGCCGCCCGCGAACGGATCGGCCAGCACATGCCGGCCGTACGGATCGCCGAACCCGACGACGAAATGGCCCGGCAGCGCCACCCCGTACACCGGCGCACCGGCCCGCCGGGCGACCTCCGTCCACACCACCGACAGCAGGATCGGCAGGCCCCGGCGGCGGCGCAGTACGTCGTGCAGCAGCGACGACTCCAGCCGCCGGTAGTCGGCGGCCGAGCCGCCGAAGCCGCACCTGGTGCCGAGCAGGTCGGCGAGGTTACGCGCCCAGACGGCGGGGGCGCCGTCCGCCGGGGCGCCGTCCGCCGGGGCGCCGTCCGCCGGGGCGGTGGGGCGTCGGGCGGGCGCGTACGGCAGCAGGCCGGCCAGCCGGTCCAGCTCGATCTGCGCGGCGTCGATGCCCGCCTCGTCCAGCGCCGGATCAGCCTCGGCGGCGATCAGCAGGCACAGCAGCGCGAGATCGGGCCGCTCCTCGCGGGCGGCCTCGGCGAACCGCCGCCGTCGCGCGGCGCGGACAGCGTCCATGCCGTCCATGCCGTCCATGCCGTCCGAGCCGTCCGTGCCGTCGGGGGTGGTCATGCCGTCCTGGTCGTCCGGGGTGTCCATGCCATCCGGGTTGCTCGGGTTATCCGGTTCGTCACGGTCGTCCGGGCTGTCAGGTCCGGGGTTCTGTGGCATACGGGAGATATCCGTTCAGCGGGCGTCGCCCGGCAGGGCGCGCCGGTAGTGATAGCCGTGGTGGTCGGTGAAACCGAGCCGGTCGTAGAGCGCGCGGGCGCCGTCGTTGTCCGCCTCGACCTGGAGATGGGCGGCCGAGGCGCCCTCGTGCAGGGCCCGTTCGGCGAGCGCCGCCGTCACCAGGGTGGCCAGCCCGCGGCGGCGCTGCCCCGGGGCCACCTCCACGGCGGCGAACCCGGCCCACCGGCCGTCGACCACCAGACGTCCGACCGCCGCCGCGCCGCCGGTCTCGTCCGGCACCGTCGCGAACCACACCGACGGCCCGCCGGTCAGCACCTTCAGCGCCTGCGGTGTGGGCGCACCGGTCCGGTTGTACAGGCCGCACCAGCGCGCGTCCGGTTCCCGGGCGAGGGCGACGCGTGAGGTGTCCGCGCCGGTGTCGGCGAGCGGCGCCAGCGCCGAGATCTTGACCAGGGTGTGCCCCTCGGCCGCCCAGCCACGCTCCGCCAGCTCCGCCGCCAGCCGCTCGTCGGTGTCCGCCCGGCCGGTGGTGACCATGATGGCCGGGGGCAGCCCGCGCGCGCCGTACCACGCGGTGACCCGCTCCAGCGCCGCGTCCAGCGGGCGGCCGGGGTCGCCGAGAGGCAGTACGGAGTTGGCCCGCCGGGTGAAACCGCCGGAGGCCCGCAGCGTCCAGTCCCCGAGACGCTCCGTCTCAAGGGCGGGCCAGCCGCGGGCGGCGATCTCCTGGAGCTCGCGGGTACCGGCCGCCGGACCCTTCCGGCGGGCCGGCTGCGCCGGGACGACCTTGGCGGCGACCAGTGACGCATCCTCGATCCGGACGGCCTCACCGCTGCGACGTGTGATGCTCAGCACACCCTCGGCCCAGGATGTGAGAACCCCGACCACATCCGTGAACGCCGGCTCCCCTGCCCCGCCGCCGGTCCGGCGCCGGACAGATACCCTTTTGCCCACGTCAGAGGGGGTAATGCGGACCTCTGCGCGACCGCCGGCCAGGAATTCCACAGCTCTATCCGCCCCTCTAGTACGTCTCGTGCCCGGGAACGGAGATACTAGGTGGTGGGCATCGACGACGCCGCGCTCCCGCGCGCCCTGCGGCGGTACTGACAATCGGTCCGCCGGCCCTACCGAGGAGGAACGACAGCGTGACCTACGTCATCGCGCAGCCTTGTGTCGACGTCAAGGACAAGGCATGCATCGAGGAGTGCCCCGTCGACTGCATCTACGAGGGCTCCCGATCCTTGTACATCCACCCGGACGAATGTGTCGACTGCGGTGCCTGTGAGCCGGTCTGTCCGGTCGAGGCGATCTTCTACGAGGACGACACCCCGGATGAGTGGAAGGACTACTACAAGGCGAACGTCGAGTTCTTCGACGAGCTCGGCTCGCCCGGTGGTGCCAGCAAGCTCGGCCTGATCGAGCGCGACCACCCCTTCATCGCAGCGCTGCCGCCGCAGAACCAGTAACGGCCCGGGGACGAGGGCGCCCGCCCGCACCCTCCCGTCTCCTGGTCGTCAGCGGTCGCACGGCGCCGCCCGGTCCCGTACGGCCTCACTGCCGTACGGGACCGAGGTGTTTCGTGCCGACGCATCCGACCGCCCCCCTCGCCGAGAAAGAGAGCACCGTGGCAGCCTCCGCCCGCCCGTCCGCCGCCCCCCAGTCGCTCCGCGGCCGCCTGCCCGTCTTCCCCTGGGACCGGCTGGAGCCGTACAAGACCGCCGCCGCCGCGCACGCCGACGGCATCGTCGATCTGTCCGTCGGCACCCCGGTCGACTCCGTGCCCGCGGTGGTCCGGCAGGCCCTGACCGACGCGGCCGACAGCCCCGGCTACCCGACGGTGTGGGGGACCCCCGCGCTGCGCGACGCGCTGACCGGCTGGGCCGCCGGCCGGCTGGGCGCCCGTGGCCTGGCGCACACCAACGTGCTGCCGATCGTCGGCTCCAAGGAGCTGGTGGCCTGGCTGCCGACCCAGCTGGGCCTGGGCGCCGGCGACCGGGTCGCCTACCCGCGCCTGGCCTACCCGACGTACGAGGTCGGCGCGCGGCTGGCCGGTGCCGAACCGGTGGTCTACGACGACCCGACCGCGCTCGACCCCGCCGGGCTGAAGCTGCTGTGGCTCAACTCGCCGTCCAACCCCACCGGCCGGGTGCTGAGCGCCGGCGAGCTGCGCCGTACCGTCGCCTGGGCCCGGGAGCACGGTGTGCTGGTGGTCAGCGACGAGTGCTACCTCGAACTGGGCTGGGACGCCGACCCGGTCTCGGTGCTGCACCCGGACGTCTGCGGCGGTTCCCTCGACGGCATCGTCGCGGTCCACTCGCTCTCCAAGCGCTCCAACCTCGCGGGCTACCGTGCCGCGTTCCTGGCCGGCGACGCCGCCGTCCTGGGCGAGCTGCTCCAGATCCGCAAGCACAGCGGGATGATGGTCGCCGCCCCCGTCCAGGCCGCCATGATCGCGGCGCTGGGCGATACCGCCCACGTCGCGGAGCAGCGCGAACGCTACGCCCGCCGCCGCACCGCGCTGCGCGCCGCCTTCGAGGCCGCCGGGTTCCGCATCGAGCACAGCGAGGCGTCGCTCTACCTCTGGGCGACCCGCGACGAGCCCTGCTGGGACACCGTCGGCGATCTCGCCAAGCGTGGCATCCTCGTCGCCCCGGGCGATTTCTACGGTACGGCGGGGGAGCGGTTCGTCCGGATCGCCTTCACCGCCACCGATGAGCGGGTGGCCGCCGCGGTGCGCCGCCTGGCGCCGTGAACCGCTGAGCGCGCGGGCGCGGACGACGCGCAGGGGCCCGGGGAGTTCGCTCTCCCCGGGCCCCTGCGCGTCGTACGGTGGCCGACCGGTCAACGGCCCGCTCAGCCGCCGAGCAGGCCGTTGACCGGCAGTCCCTTCAGCGCGGTCTGGCCGAGCGGCAGGCCGCCGAGCAGGCCCTTGGCCGCGTCGGCGACCAGGGTGTCGGTCGAGATGCCCTTCTTGGCGGTCCTGCGGACCAGGCCCTCCGCGGCGTCGGCGGCCTTCTGCGTGGTCGGGGCGGCCTGCTGGATCACCGCGCCACCGGTCTCGATGAGCGCCGGGGCGAGCGTCTCCGCGGCCTTGTGGCCGGCGGTGTTCACCACGCCGATGCCGTCCTTGGCGGTGTGGTCGAGGTTCTCGCTGGTGCCCGCGGAGTCCAGGGTGGTCAGTCCGCCCAGGTCGGGTGCCTTGGGCAGGTCCGCGGCGCTCGCGGTACCGGCCACCGCGGCCACGGGAGCCGCGCTCGCTGCGATGAGCAGGGCGGCTCGGGCGATCCGACGCGTAACGGGGAGGGACATGGTGCTCCTTTTACGGAGAGGGACGCGTACTTCTGACAGATGTGCCACGTCCGCCGGGCGGACGCCCTGACTACCGCGTCAGGTCCCCGAAGGTTGCGGTGAACTCCGGTAAAGAATTGGTAACGCGTCACATAATCGGCACTGGATAAAGGCGCGAAATATGTACGCGGAATGATGACCGCAGAAAACGTCACGGTGCTTCGCGAACAAGGGAATTGCGGAACCCGGTGGCCGCGTTCTGCCGAACTGCCGTACCGGGAAAAGGAATTGGCGCCGGTGACTCTTTCAGGGGATACGGCGCACTATTGCGCGGCGGTGATACGGACGTCACCCGCGGTCTGACCCGGGGCCGCGGCCGTGCCGTCCTGCCCCTGCCAGCCCTTTGCCGCATCGGCCGCCGTCCACGTCCGGCCGGCGTAAGAGATCTGTTCGATGTGGAGTTCGTCGGAGTGCGCCAGCGCCCAGGTCGCCAGCTCCCAGCCGCGCCGCGCCGCATCGCCGGTGGCCCCGGCCCCGGACTGCTGCACCGGCACCGTCAGACTCTGCCCGCCGCCCGCGGCCCGACCGCCCGCGCGGCCCGTCCGCGGCAGCACCTCCGGGCCGAACTCGCGCACCAGCTTCTCCCGCACCTTCGCGACACCGGGCGCCTTCCCGTCCGCCGGCTGGTTCCCGGTGCACGTCATCGCCCCCGGATCGCGGCCGGTGAGCGCCCCGCTCAGCTGTGTGGCATTCGCCTCGTGCTTCGCGTACGCCTGCGGATAGCCGCTGCGCTGCACCTTCTGCGCCGCGACGGTCAGCGGCAGCCGGGAGTAACCGGGCACCTTCGCCAGATGCGTGTAGAACTCCCCGGCCGAATAGACCGGGTCCATGATCTGATCCACGGTGCCCCAGTCCTGGGACGGCCGCTGCTGGAAGAGGCCGACCGAATCCCGGTCGCCGAAGTGGATGTTGCGCAGCCCCGACTCCTGCATCGCGGTCGCCAGCGCGATCGTCACCGCCCGCTCCGGGAGCCCGCGCGAGGACGCCACCGCCGAGATCGTCGCGGCGTTCGCGGCCTGCTCGGGGGAGAGCTCGTACGCCTCGGCCTCGCCCTCGGCGCGCACCGTGCAACGCGGCGCCCCGGGGCCGCCGGTCAGGTACTGCACCAGCAGATAGCCGGCCAGTCCGAGCAGCACGACGAAGGCCGCGGCGGTTCGCCAGAGGCGGGTACGGCGCGTGGGGGCAGAGGGCTGGGCAGACACGCAGCCCACCGTACTGGAGGCCGGCGGTAGGGTCGGCCCCATGGACCGCCCCGCACGCCACCCCGCCCTCGACCTCACGCGCGACGCCGCCGAGCTCACCGCACAGCTCGTCGACTTCCCCTCCGAGAGCGGGCACGAGAAGGACCTCGCCGACGCCGTGGAGCACGCGCTGCGCGCGCTGGACCACCTGACCGTCGACCGGTACGGCAACAACATCGTGGCCCGTACGCATCTGGGCCGCGCGGAGCGGGTGGTGCTCGCCGGGCACCTCGACACCGTGCCGATCGCCGGCAATGTGCCCTCCCGGCTCGACGAGCACGGCGTCCTGTGGGGCTGCGGCACCTGCGACATGAAGTCCGGGATCGCCGTCCAGCTGCGGACGGCCGCCACCGTCCCCGCCCCCAACCGCGACCTCACCTTCGTCTTCTACGACAACGAAGAGGTCGCCGCCCACCTCAACGGCCTCGGCAAGGTGGCGGACGCCCACCCCGACTGGCTCGCCGGTGATTTCGCCGTCCTCCTGGAGCCCTCCGACGGCCAGGTGGAGGGCGGCTGCCAGGGCACCCTGCGGGTCCTGCTGCGCACCACCGGGGAGCGCGCCCACTCCGCGCGCAGCTGGATGGGCGCCAACGCCGTGCACGCCGCCGCCCCCATCCTGGGCGCGCTCGCCGCGTACGAACCGCGCCGCCGGGTGATCGACGGTCTCGAATACCGCGAGGGCCTCAACGCCGTACGCGTCGAGGCCGGCGTCGCCAACAACGTCATCCCGGACGCCTGCACGGTCACCGTCAACTTCCGCTACGCGCCGGACCGCAGCCCCGAGGAGGCCCTCGCCCACGTCCGCGAGGTCTTCGCCGGCTGCCCGGTGGACGAGTTCATCGTCGACGACCACTCCCCGGGCGCGCTGCCCGGCCTCTCCCACCCGGCGGCCAAGGCGTTCATGGAGTCCGTCGGCGGCAGCGCGCACCCCAAGTTCGGCTGGACGGACGTCTCCCGCTTCAGCGCCCTCGGCGTCCCGGCCGTCAACTACGGCCCCGGCAACCCCCTGCTCGCCCACAAAAAGGACGAACGGGTGCAGACCGACCGCATCCTGCACTGTGAGGAGCGGCTGCGCGCCTGGCTGACGGACTGACCGCCCGCCGGCCGCCCGCCCGCCCCGCGAATCCTGCTGCGCCGCGCGCCGGTGCACCTAGGCTGAGCAGGCAAGGTTCTGTTCAGTGGAGGGAGCACGTCATGGCCAACCCCGAGGGAGTGCCGGCCCCGGAGGAGCAGCGGCTGGGTCCCGTACTCCGCCGTCGCGACCAGGTGCAGACCGGTACCACGGACCAGCGGCTGCTGGACTGGCAAGGTCCCTCCGAGTGGCTGCACACCGACCCCTGGCGAGTGCTGCGCATCCAGGCGGAGTTCGTGGAGGGGTTCGGCGCGCTCACCGAGCTGGGCCCGGCCATCAGCGTCTTCGGCTCCGCGCGCACGGCACCGGACTCCGAGGAGTACGACGCCGGGGTGCGGATCGGAAAGGCACTGGTGGAGGCCGGGTTCGCGGTGATCACCGGCGGCGGTCCCGGCGCCATGGAGGCCGCCAACAAGGGCGCCAGCGAGGCCGGCGGCGTCTCCGTCGGCCTCGGCATCGAGCTGCCCTTCGAGCAGGGCCTCAACGCCTATGTGAACCTCGGCGTCGACTTCCGGTACTTCTTCGTCCGCAAGACCTGCTTCGTGAAGTACGCGCGCGGGTTCGTCGTGCTGCCCGGCGGGCTCGGCACCCTGGACGAGCTCTTCGAGGCGCTCACCCTCGTCCAGACCGGCAAGGTCACCCGCTTCCCGATCGTGCTGTTCGGCACGGCCTACTGGAGCGGGCTGATCGACTGGCTGCGCGACACCCTCATCGCCGGGGGCAAGGCGTCCCTGCACGATCTGGACCTCTTCCACCTCACCGACGATGTGGCGGAGGCCGTCGCGCTGGTGACCAAGGAAGCCGGGATGGGCCCGGACCGGACCTGACCACCGGCCCGGACACGGAACCTCAGACCAGTCCCCGGCGGGCGACCGCCGGGGGCCGGTGGCCGGCGATCGAGGCCACCATGTCCAGCACCTGCCGGGTCTCGGCCACCTCGTGGACCCGGTAGACCCGCGCACCCAGCCAGGCCGACACGGCGGTGGTGGCGAGGGTGCCGAGGACCCGCTCCTTGACCGGCCGGTCGAGTGTCTCGCCGACGAAGTCCTTGTTGGACAGCGAGACCAGCACCGGCCAGCCGGTGTCCGCCATCTCGCCGAGCCGGCGGGTCGCCTCCAGGCTGTGCCGGGTGTTCTTCCCGAAGTCGTGCCCCGGGTCGATCATGATCGCGTCGCGCCGGACGCCCAACTCCACGGCCCGCTCGGCCAGTCCGCGCGTCACCCGGAGGATGTCCGCCATCACGTCCTCGTACGTCACCCGGTGCGGGCGGGTACGCGGCTGGGCGCCACCCGCGTGCGTGCACACCAGACCGGCGCCGTACCGCGCCGCGACCTCCGCCAGCCGGGGGTCGACGCCGCCCCAGGCATCGTTGAGCAGATCGGCGCCGGCCTCGCAGACCGCCTCGCCGACATCGTGCCGCCAGGTGTCGACGCTGATCACCACATCGGGGTGGCGCCGGCGCACCTCGGCGACGAACCCGACCGTGCGGCGCGCCTCCTCCTGCGCACTCACCTCCTCGCCGGGACCGGCCTTGACCCCGCCGATGTCGATGATCGCGGCGCCGTCGGCCACCGCCTGCTCGACGCGGGCGAGCGCGGGCTCGTCGCGGAACGTGGCGCCCTGGTCGTAGAAGGAGTCGGGGGTCCTGTTGACGATCGCCATGATCACCTGTTCGTGCGCACCGAACTCGCGATTCCCCAGCCGCAGCATTCCTTGACTCCTTCTCCGTGGTCCGCCAGCGACCCTAACTGTCACACCCGCATGGCACGATCGGTACAGAGACATAGCCCGGGGAGTTGGTCGTGTTCTGGTTCTTGCTGATCGCGATGGTCGTGGTCGTGGCCGCGGTCACGCTCGTCGTCCTCGGCGGCGATGACGGCGGTGGGCTGCGGGACGCCGAGCCGGACCGGCTCCACGACCCGCTGCCCGACGACCGCCCGGTCGCCCGCGCCGATGTGGATGCCGTCCGCATCCCGGTGAGCGTCCGCGGCTACCGGATGTCCGAGGTCGACGACGTACTGGACCGCCTCGGCGCCGAGCTGGCCGAGCGGGACGCGCGGATCGCTGAGCTGGAGGCGGCCCTGGCCGGCGCGCACGCCGCGGCCATGGGCGGCCCGGGGCCGGCCCAGGACCACCGGCCCGGCCTCGGCACCGCGGGGCTCCCGAGAACCCCGGAGGCCCCGGAAGCCCCGGGAACCTCCGAAGAACCGGTCGCCCCGAAGACCCCGAAAGCCCCGGAGGCCCCGGGCACCCCCGAAGGCGAGGAGCGGGCATGAGCGACGTAGTGACGGCCCCCGACGGCATCCCGCGCTGTCCGTGGGGGATGGAGTCGGAGCAGATGGCGGACTACCGCGCCTACCACGACACCGAATGGGGCCTGCCGGTCCACGGCGACGACGCGCTCTTCGAGCGGATGAGCCTGGAGGCGTTCCAGTCCGGGCTCTCCTGGATCACGATCCTGCGCCGCCGGCCGGGCTTCCGCACCGCGTTCGCAGACTTCCGGATTCCGGCGGTGGCGCGGTTCACGGACGCGGACGCCGACCGGCTGCTCGCCGACCCCGGCATCATCCGCAACCGCGCCAAGATCGCCGCGACGATCAACAACGCCCGGGTCGCCGCCGCGCTGGCCCCCGGCGAGCTGGACGAGCTCATCTGGTCCTACGCCCCCGACCGGGCCGCCCGCCCGGCGCCGCGCAGCCGCGACGATGTGCAACCGGTCACCCCGGAGTCCACGGCGCTCGCCAAGGACCTCAAGAAGCGCGGCTTCCGCTTCGTCGGCCCGACGACGGCGTACGCCATGATGCAGGCATGCGGCCTGGTCAACGACCACCTGGCGGGCTGTCATGTCCGCGCGGCCGCGGAGGCCGCCGCCAGACGGGACGGGGCCGGACAGGGCGGGGTCCCGGGCGCCGCGGCCAGCTGACCGGGCCGCCCGGGGCCCCGCCCGGCGCCGCCGTTCAGCGTCCCAGGAAGACCGGCTTCTCCTTCTTCACGAACGCCTCCACCGCGATCCGGTGGTCCTCCGAGGCCCCGGCCCGCACCTGGAGCTCATCCTCCTTGCCGAGGGTCTCGGCGAGCGAGTGCCCGGCGCCGTAGGCGAGCGACTCCTTGAGTGCGGCGTAGGCGGCGGTCGGGCCCTGGGCCAGCCGGCGGGCGACGGCCGCGGCCGCGTCGGCCAACTCGTCCGCCGGGACGACCTTGTTGGCGATGCCCAGCTCGTACGCCTCCTGGGCGCCGACGGTGCGCGGGAAGAGCAGCAGATCGGCGGCCCGGCCGTGTCCGATCAGCCGCGGCAGCGTCCAGGACATCCCGGAGTCGGCGGTCAGCGCGACACCCGCGAAGGAGGTGTTGAAGGACGCGGAGTCGGCGACGACGCGGTAGTCGGCGGCCAGCGCGAAGCCCGCGCCGGCGCCCGCCGCGACGCCGTTGACACCCGCGACCACGGGCTTGGGCATCTCCGCCAGCGCCGTGACGATGGGGTTGTAGTGCTCGCGCACGGTGGTCATCGTGCTGCCCGCACCGCTCGCCCGGTCCGCGGCCAGCAGCCCGATGTGCTCCTTGAGGTCCTGTCCGACGCAGAAGGCGCGCCCCGTGGCGGTCAGCAGCACGGCGCGTACGGCGGGGTCGGCGGCGGCCTCCCGGAGGGTGTCCCGGAGCGCGACTTTCGCCTCGATGTTCAGCGCGTTCATCGCGTCGGGGCGGTTGAGCGTGATCGTCGCCAGCCCGTCGGTCAGGTCGTAGAGCACGGTGTCGGCCATGGTGAGGGTCCTCTCCGTAGCGGATCGGACTGCGCGGCAGCGTCAGTCAGCGCTCAGAATGCCGGAGATCACCGGCCACCGGCATGTGACGTACGTCAAAGAATGAGGGCGGGCCGGGCGGCGGAGAGTGGCGCAGTATCGCAGCCCGCTCCCCGAATTGAGTGGTTTTGAGAGAGCGCGTTGCCGAAGGGATGCTGTCCGATGTTGGTCATCGGGTCGTTCGATGCGGGATAATGGCTTGGAAGCAATGTGTTCGATGCCGGTGACACGTGGGTTGTCGGCTGCGATGAGCTGGTTTCAGGAAGGGGAACGAGCATGGCGGCCATGAAGCCGCGGACGGGCGACGGCCCGCTCGAGGTGACCAAGGAGGGGCGGGGCATCGTCATGCGTGTTCCGCTCGAGGGCGGCGGGCGACTCGTCGTCGAGCTGACACCCGACGAGGCCAAGGCCCTGGGCGAGGCCCTGGAAAAGGTCACCGTCTGACAAGGGCGGAACAACCGCTGCGGTTCCCCGGGGGCTGACCCCTGGTACTCCCAGCCGAATACCCCGGCTCCGGCAGGCGGCGCGCAGACACTGCGCGCCGTGTGCCGGAGCCGCTTCGTTGTCCCGGCGCATCCGGCGGGGCACCGACGGGACGGCGCGGGGTACGGAGGGACGGCGCTGGGCGGGGTGGGACCAGGCGGGACGGGGCGGGGGGTCAGCCGCGCTTGACCGCGCAGAGCAGCCCGTCGCCGACCGGCAGCAGCGACGGCACCAGCGCCGTGCTCTCCCGGACGGCCCGCAGCAGTTCGCGCAGCCGGAGCACCTCGGTGGGCTGCTCCGCGGCGTCGACCGTACGGCCGTCCGCGAAGACGCCCTCGAAGCAGACCAGCCCGCCGGGGCGCAGCAGCCGCAGCGATTCGGCCAGATAGTCCAGGCATTCCGTCAGATCGCCGTCGCAGAAGACGAGGTCGTAACCGCCGTCCGCGAGACGGGGCAGTACGTCCAGGGCGCGGCCCGGGATGAAGCGCGCGCGGTTGCCGGCGAAGCCCGCCGCGCGGAACGCCTGCTTGGCGAAGGTCTGCCGCTCCGGTTCGAGATCGACGGTGGTCAGCACACCGTCCGGGCGCATGCCGTGCAGGAGGTAGATGCCCGACACGCCCGTGCCGGTGCCGATCTCGGCGACCGCTTTGGCGTCCGCGGTGGCGGCGAGCAGGCGCAGGGCCGCGCCGGTGCCGGTCGACACCGTACGGATGCCCGCCTCCCGCGCGCGGTCACGGGACCAGCGCAACGCGGCGTCGGCGGTGCCGTCGATGGTCCCGGCGCCGTACGCCTCGGCAAAAGCCAAGCTCGTCTGCCGGTTGCCGGTAATGGCCTTCTCCTGTCCCCGTAGTTGACGCAACCGTGACTGTATCCGCTGTGTGCGGGAACCCGCAGATGGGACCGGGCGTTCACAGAGGGCAGGGGGGATGTGCTGATGAAGACCGAGCGACGCGCGGTACAACGCCAGAAGCAGGACCAAATGAAGGTCAAATCTGCTTATCCGGAGCTAACGGGCGAGGTGGATATGGTAGGGGCTCTACTGGACACCACCAGAGCCACCAGGGGAGGTGCGGCTGCGGCGGGTGACCCAAGGGTGCCGAGGCGCTTGCGAAGGTCGTTCGCCGAGCCGAAATCCGTGACCAACACCGCTGACCGTATCCGTCCCCAGAGCCTCAAGGGCCGGGGCGGGGCCACCGCCGCCGACTCCGCGCCCACTGCGACCTTCGCCACAGACGCGGATCCCCAGGCGTGGACTCCGCCCAGCTGGGAGGAGATCGTCAGCACCCACAGTGCACGGGTCTACCGCCTCGCCTACCGCCTCACCGGCAATCAGCACGACGCCGAGGATCTCACGCAGGAAGTGTTCGTCCGCGTCTTCCGCTCGCTGTCGACGTACACCCCGGGCACCTTCGAGGGCTGGCTGCACCGCATCACGACCAACCTCTTCCTGGACATGGTCCGCCGCCGGCAGCGCATCCGCTTCGACGCGCTCGGTGACGACGCGGCCGAGCGGCTCCCCAGCCGCGAGCCCTCTCCCCAGCAGCACTTCAACGACACCCACTTCGACGCCGATGTCCAGCAGGCGCTGGACACCCTCGCGCCCGAGTTCCGCGCCGCCGTGGTCCTCTGCGACATCGAGGGCCTGTCGTACGAAGAGATCGCCGCGACCCTGGGCGTCAAGCTCGGCACGGTCCGCAGCCGGATCCACCGCGGCCGCTCCCACCTGCGCAAGGCGCTCAAGCACCGCTCCCCGGCGGCGCGCGCCGAAGAGCGCGAGCAGCAGCGGGCGCTGGCCGTGGTGTCTACGGGGGAGGTCGGAATCGCGTGAGCGGTACAGGCGGTCCGTCCCCCGCCGAGCAGCATCTCGGCGACCGCCTCGCGGCCCTGGTCGACGGCGAGTTGGGCCATGACGCGCGCGAGCGGGTGCTCGCGCATCTCGCGACGTGCGGAAAGTGCAAGGCGGAGGCCGATGCCCAGCGCCGGCTGAAGAGTGTCTTCGCCGAGATGGCGCCCCCCGGCCCCTCCGAAGGGCTGCTGGCGCGCCTCCAGCAGCTGCCCGGCGGCGATGCGAACGGCCCCGGCAGCCGGCTCGGCAGCGGCGGGCTCGGCCCCGGCGACTTCGTCTCCGGCGGCGGCTCGTTCGGCTATGTCCCCTCCGGGACCGGCCGGCACACGATGGGCGGTGTCCCGCCACAGCCCCGCGCGCGCGGCTTCCGCGTCCACCAGGCCGAGCGGCCCGCACCGCAGCGGCGCCGGTTCGCCTTCGCGGCGGCCGGCGCGGTCTCGCTCGCGGCGTTCGCGCTCGGCGGTGCCCTCCCGCTGGAGGCGGCCGTCGAATCGCCCAGCGGACGGGTGGAAGGCACCGGCACGGCCGCCACCCCGCTCAGCGCTTCCCCGGAGGGGGACGGTTCGCCGGTGCGCGGCGACGACTTCCTCGCGGTCGGGAACTCCTGGCCCCGGCCGTCGGCCGGTGCCCCGACCGCGGCTCCGGCCCCCAGCCCGATGGGCCTGTCCGGTCCTGTCACGGCCACCCCGCCGCGCTCCGTACCGGCCCTCGATCCGGCCGGCCGGTTCGGGCTGTCGCCGTCGACAGTGGCCGCCGCCACGGCGACGCCGTACCACCTCACACCGGCCGCCGCCGAGGCCATCCGGAACCTCCTCCGCGACGCCCCGCGCCCGCACCCGCCCCTGGAGCCCCTGCGGCCGCTGATCACCTCCGCGACCCCCACCACCTCCGGCGAGACCCCCGCCCAGCACTGACCGGGCCCTGCGCGCCCCCGCCCGGAACTGGTTGAATCGCTGTCGGGCGGCGCACCCCTGCCGGGGCGCGGGCCGCGAGGTGGCGGTGGCCCGTCTGAGGCGGGCGAAGTGGGGAGAGCATGGACGACGGTAGGGCCGCCGGGCCGAAGCTGAAGTGGTGGAGCCGCCCGGGACGCACCCCGGGCACAGAACCGTCCGCCGAGGCGGGGCCGCACACCCCGCTTCCCCCCGCCGACACCCCGGCAGCCGGCCCGGCGCCGGTGGACCGGGGCGCCGGTACAGCGGAGCGGCCGGACGGCACGGGCAGCGCGGAGAGTGCCGGTACCCAGGACATACCTGGCGCGGGCGCCCGGCCGCCCGCCGCCGGTGCGCCCGGCACGGCCGCCGCGCCGACGGTGCCGACCGAGCCGCCGACGGAGACGCGGGCCGGGGCGCCGACGGCTGACGGTGCCCTTCCTCCCACCGTGCCGACGGCTGACCATGCTGTTTCTCCCGCCATGCCGACGGCCGGCCGTGCGGTACCTCCCGCCGTGTCGTCGACCGACGATGCCCGTACTCCCGCCGGGTCGACGGTGACGCCCGGCCAGGCGCCCGCCGGTGCGCGGGACGAGACGGTGGGCGAAACCCGGGCCGAGATGCCGGTGGGCGCGGCCGCCGCGGCCGAGGCAGACGGCACGGCACCCCGGCAGCGGCCGCTCCATCCGGAGGACCCGTACGGCACGCCTCCGTACGGCGGTCCCGGGCCGTGGGCACCCGCGCCGCCGGTGCAGCGTCCGGTGCTGCCCGCAGCCCGGGGCGCCGTACCGCCGCCGCCCGCCGGGCCGCTGCCCGCGTACGGCGCGCCGGCCCCGGCCGCACCGGGCGCCCTGCCGCCGCAGGCCCCGATGCCCGGCGCGCCCCACCCGGGCGGCGCCGGGATATCCGTACCGCCCGCACAGCCGATGGCCGCCCCCGGGACGGCGGGCGACGGCCGTTCACCGGCCGCGCCCGTCGACGACCCCCGCCACCAGGCCGGAGCGGCCGAGGCGTACCCGGCCGGGGCGGCCAGTGTGGAGCGGCTCCGCCCGGCCGACGGTTCCGGCTCCCCGCAGCCGGAACCGCACCAGTCGGGAGCACACCAGCCCGAACCGCACCAGCCCGAACCACACCGGCCGGACCTGCGGAAGTCCGAGCCCGTCGACGACCCCCGCCACCAGGCCGGGACGGCTGATGCGTACTCGGTCGGGGCGGCCAGCGTGG
This sequence comes from Streptomyces sp. x-80, assembly GCF_046549095.1. NCBI lineage: Bacteria > Bacillati > Actinomycetota > Actinomycetes > Kitasatosporales > Streptomycetaceae > Streptomyces > Streptomyces sp. x-80. The sequence continues at coordinate 317,054 of NZ_JAJPWM010000004.1, read as the reverse complement.
AGCGGCCCCGCCCGGCCGACGGCTCCGGCCCCCCGCAGCCGGAACCGCACCAGTCGGGAGCTCACCAGCTCGAATCGCACCAGCCCGAACCGCACCAGCCCGAACCACACCGGCCGGACCTGCGGAAGTCCGCGCCCGTCGACGACCCCCGCCACCCGGCCGGGGCGGCCGACGCGTACCCGGCCGGGGCGGCCAGCGTGGAGCGGCCCCGCCCGGCCGACGGCTCCGGCTCCCCGCAGCCGGAACCGCACCAGTCGGGAGCTCACCAGCCCGAACCGCACCAGCCCGAACCACACCGGCCGGACCTGCGGAAGTCCGCACCCGACCAGACCACTGCCGTACTGCCCACCGTCGTAACGCCCACCGCGGTATCGGCGCCCACCGCCGCACCGCCCACCGGCCAGGAGGCCATGGCGGGGGCGGTCGGGGGGTCGGAGCGGGTGCCCGACGGCGGGTTCGTGCCGCGGCCCGGTGACGGCGGGCCCCGGTCCGCCGGGGCGCGGGCGGCGGTCGAGCGGGAGCGGACCGGTGGCGGCCACCCCCTGCCGCCCGAGCAGTCCCAGCCCCAGCCCCAGACCCAGACCCAGCCCCAGTCACCACACCAGCCCCAGCCGGCTCCCGTCCACCACCCAGCCACCGGCCCGTTCGCCACGCAGCCGCAGCCGCAGCCGCAGCCGCAGCCGCAGCCGCAGCCGCAGTCCGGCACGTCCGGCTACGGGCACCCGTACGCCCACGGTCAGGCAGCAGGACATCCGCACGGACCGGCACTCGACCACGGCCCCGGACCCGTCCCCCTGTCCGGGCACGCCCACGGGAACGCCCCCGGACCCGGCACCGCGCCCCTCCCCCCGCGCGACGCCTGGCAGCAGTACGACCCCTGGAGCGTGCCGTTGCACGGCGGTCCGGGTATGCCGCCGCCGGCCGTCCGGCGTGGTCGGCGGGGACCGCTGGCGGTCGGCGCGCTGGCGCTGGCGCTGCTCGCGGGCGGCGTCGGCGGCGGTATCGGCGCCTACGTCGAGCGCAACGGCGGTTTCCACGACATCAAGCTCCCGCAGGCCGGCGGGGAGCAGGGGGGCCGCAACCCCGAGAGCGTCGCCGGGATCGCGCAGACCGCGCTGCCGAGCGTGGTGACCATCCACGTACGCGGCAACGCGGAACAGGGCACGGGCACCGGCTTCGTCCTCGACCGGCAGGGGCACATCCTCACCAACAACCACGTCGTCGAACCGGCCGGCACCGACGGCCGGATATCGGTGACGTTCAGCGACGGCCAGACCGCCAAGGCCAAGGTCATCGGCAAGGACGGCGGCTACGACCTCGCCGTCGTCCAGGTCCAGGGCGTCACCGGACTGCGCCCGCTCGCCCTCGGCAACTCCGACTCGGTGCGGGTCGGCGACCCGGTCGTGGCGATCGGCGCGCCGTACGACCTCGCCAACACCGTCACCGCCGGCATCATCAGCGCCAAGCAGCGCCCGATCACCGCGGGCGGTGAGAAGGGCGACGGCGGCGAGGTGTCGTACGTGGACGCGTTGCAGACGGACGCGCCCATCAATCCGGGCAACTCCGGCGGCCCGCTGGTGGACGCCAAGGCGCGGGTGATCGGCATCAACAGCGCGATCCGCGCGGCCGACACCGGCGGCGGTCTGGACGATGGCAGCCGCGGGGGCCAGGGCGGCAGCATCGGCCTGGGCTTCGCCATACCGATCAACCAGGCCAAGCGGGTGGCCGAGGAGCTGATCAACACCGGCCGGGCGACGCATCCGGTCATCGGCGTCACGCTGGAGATGGAGTACGACGGTGACGGCGCGCGGGTCGGCCCGCAGAGCACGGACGACACGCCGCCGGTCACCCCCGGCGGTCCGGGCGCGAAGGCCGGGATCCGGGCGGGCGATGTGATCACCAAGGTGGACGGCGCGCCGGTGCACAGCGGTGAGGAGCTGATCGTCAAGGTCCGCAGCCACCGGCCGGGCGACACGCTGACCCTGACCCTCCAGCGCGGGGGCAAGGAACAGACCGTCGAACTCACCCTTGGCTCGTCCGCCACCGGCTGATCGTTTGCACGGTGTTGGCGCGGGTGACTCCCGCCCGACGCACCGGGCCAGGTACCGTGATAGCCGGCCTGGCCCGGAAGGCCACCGAAGGCCGTGATACCCCAAGGAGCTGCAAGGTGTTCTTCGACATAGGACCCCTCGAACTGGTGGCGATCATCGTCCTTGCGGTGCTCATCTTCGGCCCGGACAAGCTCCCCAAGGTCATCCAGGACGTGACGAGCTTCATCCGCAAGGTGCGGGCGTTCTCCGACAGCGCCAAGGAGGACATCCGCAGCGAGCTGGGGCCGGACTTCAAGGACTTCGAGTTCGAGGACCTCAAGCCCAAGAACTTCGTCCGCAAGCACGTCCTGGAGAAGGACGAGTACGGCCTCAAGGAGCTCCAGGAGATCCGTAACGGATTCGACTTCAAGCAGGAGATGTCCGAGCTCACGGACGTCGTGCACGGCCGGGAGAGCGCACCGTCCGACCCGGCCGCGCCGGTCTCGTCCGCCGCCTCCGGGAGCGGCTCCCGCCTGAATCTGTCGAAGGAGCCCCCGGCCGCCTCCGGTGGCCCCGACCTGGTCAAGAAGACCGGCGGCCTGGCGCCCGGCGAGCGTCCGCCGTTCGACTCCGACGCCACCTGATATCCCGCCGGTTGCCCGGCTGCGCCGACCCCTATGGCTATGCTCCCGGTGTCCGGGGTGAGGTCGCCCGAGGGGGGCGGGCCGCCCACGACGCAGGGCAACAAGGAGGCTCCGCGCAGATGGAGACGACGAGTCGGGCAGAGTCGGAAACGGCGCCCGCCGACGACGGCCGGAAGGTCGACGGCTATCTGCTGGCCGCGTTCCCGTGGTACGGCCTCGATGAGGCGTACACCGGGCCGCGCTGGCTGATGCGGGTCGGCGCGGCCGCGGACGGCACCGTCGAACACGGCGCCACCGGCCATGGCGAGGAGCCCACCATACGGGTGGAGACCGCCAAGGAGACCCACCGGTTCGCGGTCGTGGTGACGGTCGCCAGCCGCCCCGTACGGCCCAGCACGGACGACACCGGCTTTCTGGAGGCCACCTCGGTCTCGACGGCCGCCTGGCTCGCCGGGGCCGGGCTGCTCGCGCACACCTGGCCCTCCCAGATGGACCGGTCGCTGCGTCAGGACTGGCTCGACCAGCAGACGATGATCGCCTGGGAGCTGGCCGACGAACTCGACGGCGAGGGCTGGAGCGAGCTGATACTGCCGGTGGACGGCGCTCCGACGGCGTTCCGCTACCGCGAGTCCGAGTACGGCTGGGTGCTGGCCGGCTCGGCGGACGGGGACCCCGAGGGCGTGCACATCGGCGCGTACGGGCGCGGGATGAGCGCCTACGGCCTGGCCTTCTCGATAGTCAAGGACCTGGCGGCGTACGAGGGCTGAACGGCGGCGGGGCACGGACGAGGGGCGGGACCGGTACCCCGGTCCCGCCCCTCCGCGTCGTACGGGAGCCGGCCGCCCGGCCCCCGGCGTTCAGAACTTGTTGCGCGGGGTGATCCCCAGCGACATGCCCGACAGACCGCGCGCGCGGCCGCTCAGCTTGTCCGCGATGGTGCGGATCGCCGAACCGGCGGGGGAGTCGGGATCGCTCAGCACGACCGGCTTGCCCTCGTCGCCGCCCTCGCGCAGCCGGACGTCGATCGGGATCGAGCCGAGCACCGGCACCTGGGTGCCGGTCGTCTTCGTCAGCCCCTCGGCGACCCGCTCGCCGCCGCCGGTGCCGAAGACATGGACCATCTCGTCGCAGTGCGGGCAGGGCAGCCCGGCCATGTTCTCCACCACGCCGACGATCTTCTGGTGGGTCTGCACGGCGATCGAACCGGCCCGCTCGGCGACCTCGGCGGCCGCCTGCTGCGGGGTGGTGACCACCAGGATCTCGGCGTTCGGCACCAGCTGGGCCACCGAGATCGCGATATCGCCGGTGCCCGGGGGCAGGTCGAGGAGGAGGACGTCGAGGTCGCCCCAGTAGACGTCGGCCAGGAACTGCTGGAGCGCGCGGTGCAGCATCGGGCCGCGCCAGACGACGGGCGCGTTGCCGGGGGTGAACATGCCGATGGAGATGACCTTCACGCCGTGCGCCGACGGCGGCATGATCATGTTCTCGACCTGGGTGGGCTTGCCGTCCGCGCCCAGCATGCGCGGCACCGAGTGGCCGTAGATGTCGGCGTCCACCACGCCGACCTTCAGACCGTCCGCCGCCATCGCCGCCGCGAGGTTGACCGTGACCGACGACTTGCCGACGCCGCCCTTGCCGGAGGCGACGGCGTAGACCCGGGTCAGCGAACCGGGCCGGGCGAACGGCACCTCGCGCTCGGCGGTGCCGCCGCGCAGCGACGTCGCCAGCTCGCGCCGCTGCTCGTCGCTCATCACCTCCAGCTCGACGGTGACGCCCGTGACGCCCGCGACGCGCTCCACGGCCGTGCGCACGCCGGCGGTGATGGTCTCCCGCATCGGGCATCCGGAAACGGTCAGATAGACCGTCACCGCGACCGCCCCGTCCGCCGCGATCTCCACCGATTTGACCATCCCCAAGTCGGTGATGGGCCGGTGGATCTCGGGGTCGTTCACCGTCGCGAGGGCGGCGCGTACCGCTTCCTCGGCCGGCGCGGGGCCTGTGGGTGATTCGGTAGCCATGCCCTGATGGTACGGCGCCGGTGGGGGCCTCCGGAAAGGACTCTCACCGGTCGCGTTCATCACTCTCCGCGTCGATCATCCGACGCAGTTCCAGATCCCTCAGCAGATCTTCGAGCTCGGAGCGGATCCAGTCGCGGGTGGCGACCTCGCCCAGGCCCAGCCGCAGCGCCGCGATCTCCCGGGTCAGGTACTCGGTGTCGGCGATGGAGCGCTCGTTCTGCTTGCGGTCCTGCTCGTGGGTGACCCGGTCGCGGTCGGCCTGCCGGTTCTGCGCCAGCAGGATCAGCGGCGCCGCGTACGACGCCTGGAGCGAGAGCGCCAGCGTCAGGAAGATGAACGGGTACTCGTCGAACCGCAGCCGGCCCGGCACGGTCACGTTCCAGCCGATCCACACGATCACGATGACCGTCATCCAGACGATGAACCGGCCGGTCCCCAGGAAGCGGGCGATCTTCTCCGACAGCCGCCCGAACGCCTCCGGGTCGTACTCGGGCAGGAAGGTACGGCGCGGTACCCGCGGCTGGTCCAGGCGCACCCGCGGCCGCTCCGGGCCGCCACGCCGCACCGCGGAGGCGCCCTGGGCCCGGGACCGCTCGGGGCCGCCCGTCCGCTCCCCGGCGCCCATGTCAGCCCTCCTCGAAGTGCGGGGCCCGGCCGGCCGCCGCCGCGCCGTGCATCTCGGTCTCCCGCCAGTCCTCCGGCAGCAGATGGTCCAGCACATCGTCGACGGTGACCGCGCCCAGCAGCGATCCGCTCTCGTCGACGACGGGCGCCGCGACCATGTTGTACGTCGCCAGATAGCTGGCCACCTCGGTCAGCGCGGTGTCCGGCCCCAGGGCCGGCAGATCGGCGTCGACGAGCGAACTGACGAGGGTGAACGGCGGGTCGCGCAGCAGCCGCTGGAAGTGCACCAGGCCCAGGAACGTGCCGGTCGGGGTCTGGTCCGGCGGCCGGCAGACGTAGACCTGGGCGGCCAGCGCGGCGGAGAGGTCCGGGTCCCGGACCCGCGCCAGCGCGTCCGCCACGGTCGCGTCCGGCCGCAGCACGACCGGCTCGGTCGTCATCAGACCGCCCGCCGTGCGCTCCTCGTACGACATCAGCCGCCGCATGTCCGCGGCCTCCGCCGGCCGCATCAGGGTCAGCAGCCGCTCCTTCGCCTCCTCCGGCAGCTCCGCGAGCAGATCGGCGGCGTCGTCCGGGTCCATCGCCTCCAGGACGTCGGCGGCCCGCTCGTCCTGGAGCTTGCCGATGATCTCGACCTGGTCGTCGTCCGGCAGCTCCTCCAGGACGTCGGCGAGCCGGTCGTCGGCGAGCGCCGCGGCGACCTCGGCGCGCCGTTTGGGGGAGAGGTGGTGCAGTACCCCCGCGAGATCGGCCGGGCGCAGCTGCTCGAAGGTGGCCAGCAGGCTCTCCGCGCCCTGCCCGTGCTCCTCCAGCGAGAATCCGGTCACCGCGGACCACTCCACCGTCAGCGCCTCGCCCGTCCGCCGCCCGCCGCCACCCTGCGCGGCAGGCGCCTCGCGGCGCAGAAACCTGTCGCGCAGCGCGCCTTTCCCGCCCTTGCGGACGAAGACCTTGTCGATCTCCCAGTCGCGGCGGGCCGGCAGCTGGGTGATGCCGATGTCGAGGACGGTGACCTCCTCACCGGTCTCGATCAGCCGGACCCGCCGGTCGAGCAGTTCGCCGAAGACCAGGGTCTCGGACGCGCGCTGCTCGAAGCGCCGCATGTTGAGCACGCCGGTGGTGATGACCTGGCCGGACTCCACACCGGTCACCCGGGTCATGGGCAGGAAGATCCGGCGCCGGCCGGCCACCTCGACGACCAGCCCGAGCAGCCGCGGCGGCCGGTCGCCCACCGCCCGCGCGCCGCCCTCGCCCCGGCCGGCCCGCAACATCGCGACCAGGTCGCGGACCCGGCCGACCTGGTCGCCGTTCGGGTCGAAGACGGCGACGCCGGAGAGATGGGAGACGAAGACCCGGGGAGTCGCCACCGCCATACAGAGTGCCTCCCTTTTTCCCGATTTACCCGGAATGGGGCCTCGATCCGGGTTCAGGCTAACGCGCCCGGCCCGGCTCCGCCCCGATGAGCGAGGCCGTACGGTGGCCGCCACGCGCGACGCGGAAAAGCGCGCACCGCCCGGGTACGCTCCGTACCGCTGTCCAGGTCATCCGCATCAGGAGGCAGAACCGACGTGACTGCAATCCCCTCGGGGACGGGCCCCCGACCCCTGACCGGCTCCCGTCGCACGGGACGGGCGGCGCTCGCGGGGGCGGTGTGCGCGGCGCTGGCCGCGGCGCTGGCGGGCTGCGCCGGGGACGATCCGGACGCGGGCACCAACGGCGTGGGCAAACTGCCGGCCGCGACGATCGAGTCCAAGGCGCGGGCGGCGGCCGAACAGGCCGGTACGGTCCGGCTCTCCGGCAAGGTCGTCAGCCAGGACCGCACCTACCAGCTCGACATGCGGCTGGCGAAGGACGGTGCCCGGGGCGAACTGACCACCAAGGACTCCGCGTTCCAGCTGCTGCGGATCGGCGCGGCGCTCTATCTGAAGGCGGACGCCGACTTCTGGGCCGGCGAGAAGAGCGAGAAAGCCACCCCGCCGGGCGGCACCGCCGCCGCCAAACTCGGCGGCAAATACGTCAAGGTGCCCGCCACGGACCCGGTCTACAAGCGCTTCAGCGGCTTCACGGACAAGAAGATGCTGCTGGCCAGTCTGCTCGGGCCGCACGGCACACCGGCGACCGGCGACCGCGGCACCCTCGACGGCGTCCGCACCATCCGCCTCACCGGCGGCGCGGGCGGCGGCAGCCTGGACGTGTCCCTGGAGGGCGAGCCGTACCCGCTGCGGCTGCGGCGCGCGGGCGGTGCGGGCGAGGTCCGCCTCGGCGACTGGGACAAGCCCGTCGATCTCCAGCCCCCGGCCCAGGACCAGATCGTCGACTACGGCAAGCAGATCGCCGGCAGCGGCTGACCCGGCCCGGCAACGGGCCGCCGGGGCGGCCCCTCAGCCCTTGCGGCCCCGGCGCAGCAGCTTCGGCAGCGCGGCCGGGACGGGGCGGCGGGTGAGGGCCGGCGACGGCAGCGGTGGCGCGGCGTGCGAGTCCTGGGGCATGGCGCCCGGCCGCTGCCCGGCCGGTCCGACGGGCTCCAGCCGCAGCACCCGGCACTCGCGCGCCCAGCGCTCCGTGAGCGTCTCCGTGTCCGGGGCGTTGAGCCGCTTGCCCTTCAGCTCGTCCACCGCGGCCCGCCACGCCGCACCGTCCGGCGCCAGCTCCACGACCCGCGCCCGCCAGGCCACCAGCCGGCCGCCCTTGTCCTTGCTCCGTACGGTGACCGTGGCGGCCGTGCCGTCGGCGAGCCCCAGATCCGCCAGCGGCTGCTCGCCCGCGCCGTCCCCGACCAGCACCACCGCGCCGTCCTGCCAGAGGTGCCACAGCGCCCGCGCCGGGCCCGTCGCGCCCCGCACCCAGATGAGGCCGGACTTCTTGGTGGCCTCCTCGATGAGCGCTCGGTCCTGCAACGCCTGTGACACCGTCTCCGTCATACGGCTCAGCCTAATGGGCGGCGGACCGGCCGCCCCGGGACGTCGGGCCCGTGCGGACGGCCCGTGCGGACGGCTCCGCGCCGGTCCCGTCCGCCGGTCGCGTCAGAGCCAGCCGTTGCGCTTGAAACCGCGGTGTATACCGCAGCAGATGGCGACCGTGACCAGCAGCACCGCCGGATAGCCGTACTTCCACTCCAGCTCCGGCATGAACTTGAAGTTCATACCGTAGATCCCGGCGATCATCGTCGGCACGGCGAAGATCGCCGCCCAGGACGTGATCTTGCGCATGTCCTCGTTCTGCGCGACGGTCGCCTGCGCGAGGTTGGCCTGGAGGATGGAGTTGAGCAGGTCGTCGAAGGACAGCACCTGTTCGTTGACGCGCGCCAGGTGGTCGGCCACGTCCCGGAAGTACTTCTGGATGTCGGCGTCCACCAGCCGCATCGGACGCTCGCTCAGCAGCTGCATCGGCCGCAGCAGCGGCGACACGGCACGCTTGAACTCCAGTACCTCACGCTTGAGTTGGTAGATCCGCCCGGCGTCGCCGCCCTTCGCGGAGCCCCGGCCGTCGGAGCCCGAGCTGAAGACGTCGATCTCCACCTCGTCGATATCGTCCTGGACCGCGCCGGCCACCGCGATATAGCCGTCGACCACCTGGTCGGCGATGGCGTGCAGCACGGCGGAGGGCCCCTTGGCCAGCAGCTCGGGGTCGTCCTGGAGGCGGTGCCGCAGGGCGCGCAGGGAACCCTGGCCGCCGTGCCGCACGGTCACGATGAAGTTCCGGCCGGTGAAGCACATCACCTCACCGGTCTCCACGACCTCGCTGGTCGCGGTCAGTTCGGCGTGCTCGACGTAGTGGACGGTCTTGAAGACCGTGAAGAGGGTGTCGTCGTACCGCTCCAGCTTGGGCCGCTGATGGGCGTGCACGGCGTCCTCGACGGCGAGCGGATGCAGCCCGAACTCCTGGGCGATCCCGGCGAATTCGGCCTCGGACGGCTCGTGCAGCCCGATCCAGGCGAAACCGCCGTCGGCCCGGACGCTCGCCATCGCCTCGGCCGGGCTGAGATGCCGGCTCACCCGGCGGCCCTCGCGGTAGACACCGCAGTCGACGATCGCGCTGTTCGGGCAGACCGGGACGGGCTTCTCGCAGCCGTACGGGGCGTCGTCGCGGCGCCGGGACGGGCGGACGGCGGCGCGCAGGTCGCGGATCACCGACAAGGCAGGCTCCTTCACTGGCCGGCCGTCAGCGTGGGGCGCAGCGCTGCCCGGAACGTGGACGTACGCGGCGTCGTCGGCCGTACGTCCGCAAAGCGGGCGGCGCTCCGTGCGGTGGTGCTGACGGCAGTTCGCAGAAAACACGGAACAAAGAGTCGAAGGCGCTCTTCCGTCATCTACATCCGGCGCAAAGGCACTTCACGGGTTTCGCCGCTGAGCGACTGGGTACGGAAGCCCTCGGTTCAGCAGAGGTGCTGTGCGAAGGGGATGACAGGAGAACTATCGGTACTGCAAGGTCGACTTGGATCCACCGCAGCCCCACCTCCTCCGGCCGGTCCCCGCTGGGGGACGACGTCACTCCCTTACCAGACGGCAAGGCTATCAGCCGTCCGGAGCGCTGAGGCGCCGCTTTGCCCGTTCGATACGCGCCCTATGCTCGCGGCATGTCTGACGTTCTTGAGCTGGTCGAAGCCCGGTTGCGTACGACCCTGGGCGAACCGGACGCGCGCGCCGCCGTCACGTTCCTCGGGACCGACCGTATCGAGGTGCTCCGCTTCGTGGACGACGAGGTCATCCGTTACGCCACGCTCGGGATGTCCGCCCACCCCATGGCCGACCCCACCGCCGTCCTGGCGGATCCGCTGCGCGGCCCGCGCGCCGAACTGGTGCTGTCCGTACGGGGCGGCCGCGTCGACACCGGCAAGGTGCTCCGGCCGCTCGCCGTGCTCGCCGCGTCCCCGCAGGTCGAGGGAGTGGTCGTGGCACCGGGGGCGTCGCTGGACGTGGGCGAACCGCTCTGGCCGGGGGCGGCCTTCACCTCGGTGCTGGTCGCCGCGCCCGGCGGTCTCGTCGAGGATCTGGCGCTCGACGAGCCGCTGGAGCCGGTCCGTTTCCTGCCGCTGCTGCCGATGACGCCCAACGAGGCCGCCTGGAAACGGGTGCACGGCGCCGAGGCGCTGGAGGAGCGGTGGCTGCGCAATGGAACGGACCTGCGCGATCCGCTGCGCAAGGGCGTGCCGCTCGACGACTGAACGTCAGGGCGCGGCGGGGGCCCCGGCGACCGTCGTGACCGCCCGGCCGCCCGCCCGCCGCGGGAGCGGGCGGGACGCGACGGCCGGGCGGGCGCCGGGTGTTCAGTTGGCGAAGACCGTGACGCCGTCCTCCGTGGCGTGCCGCGGTGCCAGTTCCTCGGCCTCCAGGGTCAGCGCCCGGCGGCGGACGGCGACGATGACGGCGCCGATCACCGCCGCGACGGCCGCGACCACGAACGGGATGTGGATATCGGTCCACTCCTCGATCTTCGGCGCGAGGAACGGCGCGGCCGCCGCGGCGAACCACCGCACGAAGTTGTAGCCCGCGCTGGCCACCGGCCGCGGCGCGTCCGAGACGCCCAGTGCCAGCTCCGTGTAGACGGTGTTGTTCAGGCCGATGAGGGCGCCGGAGACGATCGTGCAGACGATGGCGGTGGCGTGGTTGCCGTAGCCGAGGACGACCAGGTCGACGGCGAGCAGTACCAGCGAGCCGCCCAGGACCTTCAGCGACCCGAAGCGGTGCTGTAGCCGGGGCGCGACGATCACCGAGAACACCGCGAGCAGCACACCCCAGGCGAAGAAGACACCGCCCGACCGGTACGGCGACATGTTCAGCACGAACGGGGTGAAGGCCAGCACCGTGAAGAACGCGTAGTTGTAGAAGAACGCGGAGGCGGCGGCGGAGGCCAGTCCGCCGTGGCCGAGCGCCTTGACCGGATCCAGCAGCGAGGTCTTACGGGCCGGCTTCGGCTGCTCCTTGAGGAAGGCCGTGATGGCGAGGAAGCCGACGGCCATCAGGACGGCGGTGCCGAAGAACGGGTAGCGCCACTTCATGTCGCCGAGGACCGCGCCGAGCAGCGGTCCGCAGGCCATGCCCAGGCCGAGCGCGGACTCGTAGAGCAGGATCGCCACCGCGCTGCCGCCCGCCCGGCTCCTGCCCCCGGCCGCACCGCCGCGCGTGGGCCCGCCGGGACTGGCCGCGCCCACGATCACGGCGAGCGAGGTGGAGACGAAGAGCGCGTTGCCCAGTCCCCAGCCGGCCCGGAAGCCGACCAGCTGCCCGACGGACCCCGACATACCGGAGAGCGCCGCGAACACCACCACGAGTGCCAGACCGGCCAGCAGGGTCTTGCGGCTGCCGATGCGGCTGGAGACGAAGCCGGTGACCAGCATCGCGACGGCGGTGATCAGGAAGTAGGAGGTGAAGAGGAGGGAGACCTGACTGTTCGAGGCGTGCAGGCCCTTGGCGATCGAGGGGAGGATCGGGTCGACGAGGCCGATGCCCATGAAGGCCACGACCGAGGCGCCGGCCGTGGCCCATACGGCCTTCGGCTGGCGCAGGATCGATGCCCCGCCCCCCTCGAATGGATCGTCTTCGGCGCCGTCGCCGTGGCCGCTGCTCCGCATGCCGCGCATCCCCTCTCCGTATTCCCCGGTCGCGGCGGGTCCCTGACCTCCGCGAATCGTTGTCGTTTACACACAATAAGTTAGGCGATCTAAAGAATGCAAGCTACAACTACCTCCGGGGGGTGCGGGAGCCGCCCCACGGGCCGCCGCTGGGGCGTGATTCCGGGCACACCGGACGGGTGATCGTCCTTGACGCGGCGGCGGCCCAGGAGGACCGTGGGACGTTATGAGGGGCGAACCCAGTTGCCCGAAGTGCGGTGGCCGGGTGCGGGCGCCCGGTCTCTTCTCCGACTCCTGGCAGTGCGCCGTGCACGGCACCGTGCACCCGCTCCAGCCGGTCGTCCCACCGAGCGTCGAGGCGCTCGGTGTCGTCGTGCACCGCGCCCAGGTCCCCGTGTGGATGCCCTGGCCGCTGCCGGTCGGCTGGCTGTTCACGGGTGTGGCCTGCGCGGGCGACGACCGCAGCGGCGGCCGGGCGACCGCGGTGGCCTGTTCGGGCCCCGGACCGCTCGGCGGTCCCGGTGAACTCCTGCTGATCGCCGAGGAACTGGGCGTCGGACTCGGCGCCCGCTACGCCGGTATCGACGGCCCCGACCCCGGCTCCTGCCTGCGCATGGACAAGCCGCCGCACGCCAAGGTGCTGGCCGCCGGCCGCCCGACCCCGATGTGGCATGTCGAGGGCGCCCCCGCGGACCGCGCGGTCTTCGCGGGCGAGGCGCGCGGGCTGTGGCTGTGGGCGATCGCCTGGCCGGAGGAGTCGGGGCTGCTGATGTACGACGAACTGGTCCTCACCGACCTGCGTGAGGCGGGCGCCGAGGTGGACCTGCTGCCGTGCGGGGCACTCTCGCCGCGCATCCTGAACTAGACAGCACCCCCGCGGGCGGCTGCCCGGGTCGGCCGTCCGGCCGGGGCGGGTGCGGCGGCCGGTATCCTGCTGGAGTCCCCTCAGGTGCCCCGTGCGCCCGTTCCCCGTCCGTCCCGCAGCAGTCTGGAGTCCGCGTCGTGCGCATCGATCTGCACACCCACTCCACCGCGTCCGACGGTACGGACACCCCCGCCGAACTGGTACGCAACGCCGCGGCCTGCGGTCTCGACGTCGTCGCGCTGACCGACCACGACACCGTCGGCGGCCATGCCGAGGCGCGTGCCGCGCTGCCCGCCGGGCTGACGCTGGTCACCGGCGCCGAACTCTCCTGCCGGATCGAGGGGGTGAGCCTGCATCTGCTCGCCTACCTCTTCGACCCCCGGGAGCCGGAGTTCGCCCGCGAGCGGGAGCTCGTCCGGGACGACCGGGTGCCGCGGGCCCGCGCCATGGTCGGCAAGCTGCGCGACCTCGGGGTGCCGGTCACCTGGGAGCAGGTGGCGCGGATCGCCGGGGACGGCGCCGTCGGACGGCCGCATGTCGCCAGCGCCCTCGTCGAACTGGGCGTCGTACCGTCCGTCTCCGACGCCTTCACCCCGCAGTGGCTCGCCAACGACGGCCGGGCCTACGTGGGCAAGCACGAACTCGACCCCTTCGACGCGATCCGGCTGGTCAAGGCCGCGGGCGGGGTCACCGTCTTCGCGCATCCGCTGGCCGTCAAGCGCGGCAGCGTCGTACCGGAGAGCGCGATCGCCGAACTGGCCGCGGCCGGCCTCGACGGCATCGAGGTCGACCACATGGACCACGACGGACCGACCCGCGCCCGGCTGCGCGGGCTGGCCGGCGACCTCGGGCTGCTGCCCACCGGCTCCAGCGACTACCACGGCAGCCGCAAGACCTGCCGGCTCGGCGAGTACACCACCGACCCCGAGATCTACGGCGAGATCGTGCGCCGCGCGACCGGCGCCTTCCCCGTGCCCGGCGCGGGCGGCTGACCCCGCACCGGGCTCCGGCGGGCCGCCGCGGCGGCCCTGCCGCGCGCCGACGGGCCTCCGGGCGGCCGGCGATGAGCGGCGTGCCGCGGACCGTCGCCCCGCGCGACCGGATCACCTCCGCCGTCCGGTGCGACTGCCGCCCCGCGCGCTGACCCCGCCCCGTACACCGCGCGCCCTCCCCCTCTTCCTTCCCTCCGGCCCTTTTCCCTGCTGACTTCCTTCCCCTACGGGACGCCGTCCGCGGTACCCGTCCAGCTTGAGACCCCGGGTCTCTCGTGTCCCTCGTACCACCTCGCGCAAGGCCATCACCGTGTTTGACGTCGCTGTCTTCAGTACCCTCTTTGTCACGCTATTTGTGATCATGGATCCCCCCGGGATCACCCCGATCTTCCTGGCCCTGACCTCGGGCCGCCCGGCCAAGGTGCAACGCCGGATGGCCTGGCAGGCGGCGGTCGTCGCCTTCTGCGTCATCGCCGTCTTCGGCGTCTTCGGCACCCAGATCCTGGGGCGGCTGCACATCACGACACCGGCGCTGATGATCGCGGGCGGTCTGCTGCTCCTGCTGATCGCGCTGGACCTGCTGACGGGGAAGTCCGAGGAGCCCACCCAGACCAAGGACGTCAACGTGGCGCTGGTGCCGCTCGGCATGCCCCTGCTGGCCGGTCCGGGCGCGATCGTGTCGGTGATCCTGGCGGTGCAGCACGCGCACGGCTTCACCGCGCAGCTGTCGGTCTGGTCGGCGATCGTCGCGATCCATGTGGTGCTCTACCTGGTGATGCGGTTCTCGCTGCTGATCATCCGCGTGATCAAGGACGGCGGGGTGGTGCTGGTGACGCGGCTGGCGGGCATGCTGCTCTCCGCGCTGGCGGTACAGCAGATCATCAACGGTGTCACGCAGGTGATCCAGGGGTCCTGACCCGGCCCGGAACCGCGAAGTGCCCCCGTACGACGTGTTCGTACGGGGGCACTTCTCCTCATGGCCTGGCGGCTCGTCGGGCGGCGGTGTGGGTGTTAACGGGCGGCGGTGTCGGCGGGGCGGATGTAGATGCGCTGGCCGACGGCTGCGGCCTGCTGCACGATCCGGTTGACGGAGGCGGCGTCCACGACGGTGCTGTCCACGGCGGTGCCGTCGGCGTCGTCCAGGCGCATGATCTCGAAGCGCATAAGGCTTCTCCCTTCGTCTGATCCTCCTGCGGAGAACTCTTTGGCGGGGGCGGGCCCGGCCGCGCTGCCGGGCGTTCCCAAGGGGTACAACGAGATGCTCCGTGCAATCATTCCCTACGCTAAGGAAAAGTTTTGATGGCCTAAATATTTGCCGTGGCGGGCGGCGGGCGGCGGGCGCGGTTGTCCCCGCGGAGCCACCGCCCGGACAATGGAGCCGGTATGAACGACGTCGAGCCCACGGGCCCCACAGATCTCGCCGCGCTGGTCGCCGGCATCGAGCGCACCAACGAGCTGCTCACCCGAGTGCTCGCGGAGGTCGCCACCACCCCGTCCACCCACGCGGCCTTCGTGGACGCCGGCTATGTGTACGCCGCGGCGGGCCGCCTGGTCACCGGCACGGAGGACCGCAAGGCGTTCGACCTGGACGCCGAGGGCATCATCGAAGCCTTCATCGACAAGGCGCGAACGATCTTCCCGGACAGCCGGCTGCTCCGCGTCTACTGGTACGACGGCGCGCGCCGCCGCATCCACACCCAGGAACAGCAGCGGATCGCCGAGCTGCCGGACGTCAAGGTCAGACTCGGCAATCTGAACGCCAACAACCAGCAGAAGGGCGTCGACTCCCTGATCCGCACGGACCTGGAGTCGCTGGCCCGGCACCGCGCGATCAGCGACGCGGTACTCATCGGCGGTGACGAGGACCTGGTCTCCGCGGTGGAGGCGGCCCAGGGGTACGGCGCGCGGGTGCACCTGTGGGGCATCGAGGCCGCGGGCGGGCGCAACCAGGCCGAGCCGCTGCTGTGGGAGGTCGACAGCCAGCGCACCTTCGACCTGGACTTCTGCAAGCCGTACGTCTCCCGGCGGGCCGGCGCCGAGTTCGGCGACCCGGCGGCGGCCGAGGGCCCGGCGCCCTCCCGCGAGGAGGTGCGCTTCGTGGGCGCGCGGGTCGCCGCCCAGTGGCTGGCCGAGCGCGGCCGCGGCTGGGTCGCCGAGCTGCTGCCCGGCCACCCGTATCTGCCCGGCACCGTCGACCAGGAACTGCTGACCGCCGCGGAGGCGCTGCTGCGCCACTCGCTGCGCGGCCGCGCGGACCTGCGCCGGGCGTTGCGGGACGGCTTCTGGGAGCGCGTACAGGGGCAGTACTAAGGGCTGTCCCGTCCTACCTGGCGGGCGCGCGACGACAGCTACGGCACCTCGCCGCGTTGTCGGAACGTCCACATACACCCGGTATGCGGACGCTCCTCCGCCGTGCGATGCACCGCATCCGACGCCGCGCGCTGATCCACCAGGTAGGACGGGACAGCCCTCAGGCACCGCCCGCACATGCGGACCGGAGACGGAACGCGGCGCGGGCCCCGGCGGCCGAACCGTCGCCCGACCGTCCGGGCCCGGCGGCCGGACCGCCACAGGGCCGGTCCGGACCCCGGCGGTATCAGGCCCTGGCGAGCAGCTCCGCGAGCCGGTCGAAGAAACTCTCCCAGCCCGCCTTCGCCTGCTGGTACTGCTCCGCGGTGAGATTGCCGCCACCCTGGTGGAAGGCCATCTCCGTACGGCCCCCGAGATCGGTGAAGGTGACCCGTACCGTCTCGCCCGCCACCTCGCCCGGCGCGGTGTCGTCCTTGAGCGTGAGCACCAGCCGCTCGGGCGCGGCGACCTCGCGGTAGACGCCGGAGAACGGCATCTCGCCGCCGTCCGGCGTCCGCATCACCAGGCTCCAGACGCCGCCCGGCCGGACGTCCATCGTCATCCGGTCGACGGGCACATCCAGCTCCCCGCCGAACCAGTGGCCGAAGTGCGAGGGTGTCGTCCACGCCTGGAACACCAGGTCACGGCGTGCGTCGAGGGTGCGGGTGAGGGCGATGCCGTCCGCCGCCTGCTGCGGGTTCTCCGTCATGGTCCTGAATCCTTTGCGCGTCACCGGGAAGCGGGCCGGGCCGGGGCCGGGCCCGGCCCCCTGTCGATACTCACCGAGCGGGGCCGAACTGTCCTGGCGGAGCCGCCGCCACGGGGCCACTCGGCCCAGGTGCCCCGCCCCGGACCGGCCCGGATCCCCCCGCCCGCCTACCGCAGGCCGCGCCAGAAGCCGCTCAGCGCCGCGGCGGTCTCCTTAGGGCGTTCGGTGTTGGGGGAGTGCGCGGCGTCCGCGATGACCGTGCGCCGTGCGGCCAGCCGCTCGGCCATCGCGTCCATCAGCGGCACCGGCCAGGCGTAGTCGACGGCCCCGGAGACGACATGCTTGGGCAGCGGTACGGCCGCCAGTTCCGCGATCCGGTCGGGTTCCTCGGTCATCTGCCGCCCGGTCGCGATCAGCTGCTCGGGGACGGTGTTCAGCCACCTTCGGTGCAGGAACGCGCCGATCTCCGGCGGCGTCGCCCCGTCCGCCGCCTCCGGCGGATCCAGTGCGCGCATCACCCGCCAGACCGACTCCATGTCCAGTCTGCCGAGCGCCTCGATCAGCGTCCGTACCCGGGCCCGCTGGGCCGCGTCGATGGCGGCCGGCCCGGAACTGAGCACGGTCAGGGAACGGAACGGCGCCGGGTCGAGCAGCACGGCGGCCCGGGTGACCAGACCGCCCAGCGAATGCCCCAGGAGATGTACCGGCCCGCCGCCGGACGCCGTCAGCGCCGCGGCCTGGGCCAGTACATCGCGGGCCAACTCGCCCTGGGCGTACGCCGATTCGTCGCGCGGCCCGGGGGAGTCGTGCTGTCCGCGCCCGTCCACCGCGACCGCCCGGAACCCGGCCGCGGCGAGCGGTGCGAGAAGGGCGATGAAGTCCTCCTTGCTCCCGGTGAAGCCGGGCACCAGCAGGGCGGTGCCGACCGGCACACCGACGGGCCGGGCATCGTGCACGGCAAACGCACCGCGCTCGGTGGTGAGGGAGTACGCGCGGGCGCACGGGGGCAGCGTGAGAGTGGGCGGCCTGCTCATGGACCGAGGCTATCGGTGCTGGTTGCCGCCATGATCGGCCCGCCCCCACCGGCCCCACGGCAAACGGCCCGGCCCCCGCACGATGCGGGGGCCGGGCCGTGCTTGAACCACCAGGGGTCAGCTCTCGGGCGTCACCTCGGCCGTGGCGGCCTTGGCGCGGCTGCGGCGCCGGACCGGCTTGGCCTCGGCGGCGGCCTCCGGGACCGCCGCCTCCGCCGCGGCCGGCTTGGCAGCGGCGGCCTTACGGGTCCGCTTGGGCTTGACCGGGGCGTCCTCGGCGGCGGCCGCGTCCGCCACCGGCTTCGCGGCGGCCTTGCGGGTGCGCTTCGGCTTGGCCGGCGCCGCCTCGGCGCCCTCGGCCGTCTCCACGGCCTCCACGGCGGCCTTGGCAGCGGCGGTCTTGCGGGTCCGCTTCGGCTTGACGGGAGCCTCGACGGCAGCCGCCTCGGTGCCCTCGACGGTGTCCACCGCGGTCTCCGCGGCGGCCTTGGTGGCGGCGGTCTTGCGGGTGCGCTTCGGCTTGGCGGGCGCCTCGTCGGCCGGTACGGCGGACTCGACGGCCTCCGCCGCCGCGCCCTCCGCGGTGGCCTTCGCCGTGCTCCGGGTGCGCCGGCGCGGCTTGGCGGGCGCCTCGGCCGGCTCCGTGACGGCCGCGGCCTCGGCGGCGACGGCGGTGCCCTCGGCCGTGCCGACCGCGTCAGCGGCGGCCTCGGCGACGGTCTCGGACCGGGCGGTACGGGTACGGCGCCGGCGCGGCTTGGCGGCGGGTGCTGCCGCGTCCTCGGCGGCCGGCGCGACCGCGACCGCAGCCGCGTCGGTCACCGTCTCCACGGCTTCCACCGCCTCGGGCGCCGCGGCCGGGGCCGCACCACCCTGGGCCGCGCCACGGGTACGCCGCCGGCGCCGCGGCTGGCGCGGTCCGTCGGTGCCCTCGGCGGTGTCCGGCGCACCGGCGGCCTTCGGCTCGGCGGTCTTCGCGTCGGTGGCCGTCGCCTCGGCGTCCGTCAGCGGCGTACCGCCACGGGTGCGCCGGCGCTGCCGCGGCGTACGGGTGCGCTCGGGGCGCTCCGCCACCACGGCCGCGGCCTTGCGCGGACCGCGTCCCCGGCCGCCGGTCTCGCCGAGGTCCTCGACCTCTTCGGCGGCCAGTCCGGCCCGGGTGCGCTCGGCACGCGGCAGTATGCCCTTGGTGCCCGCCGGGATGTTGAGCAGCTCGTAGAGGTGCGGGGAGGTGGAGTACGTCTCCTCCGGCTCGTCGAACGGCAGGTCCAGCGCCTTGTTGATCAGCTTCCAGCGCGGGATGTCGTCCCAGTCGACGAGCGTGACGGCGGTGCCCTTGGCGCCCGCGCGGCCCGTCCGGCCGATGCGGTGCAGGTAGGTCTTCTCGTCCTCGGGCGACTGGTAGTTGATGACGTGCGTCACGCCCTCGACGTCGATACCGCGGGCGGCGACATCGGTGCAGACCAGCACGTCGACCTTGCCGTTGCGGAAGGCTCGCAGCGCCTGCTCGCGGGCGCCCTGGCCGAGGTCACCGTGGACCGCGCCGGACGCGAACCCGCGCTGGGCGAGCTGGTCGGCGATGTCGGCGGCGGTCCGCTTCGTCCGGCAGAAGACCATCGCGAGACCGCGGCCCTCGGCCTGGAGGAGGCGGGCGACCAGCTCCGGCTTGTCCATGGAGTGCGCGCGGAAGATGTGCTGGGTGGTGTTGGCGACGGTCTGGCCGACGTCGTCCGGCGCGGCGGCGCGGATGTGCGTGGGCTGCGACATGTAGCGGCGGGCCAGCGAGATGACCTGGCCGGGCATGGTCGCGGAGAACAGCATCGTCTGCCGCTTGGCGGGCAGCAGCTGGATGATCCGCTCGACGTCGGGCAGGAAGCCCAGGTCGAGCATCTCGTCGGCCTCGTCCAGGACCAGGCTCTTGACCTCGGAGAGGTTGAGCTTCTTCTGGCCTGCCAGGTCCAGCAGCCGGCCGGGGGTGCCGACGACGACGTCGACGCCCTTCTTGAGCGCCTCGACCTGCGGTTCGTACGCGCGGCCGCCGTAGATGGCGAGCACCCGGACGTTGCGGACCTTGCCCGCGGTGAGCAGGTCGTTGGTGACCTGCTGGCACAGCTCACGGGTCGGCACGACCACGAGGGCCTGCGGCGCCTCGGTCAGCTGTGCGGGCTTCGCGCGGCCCGCCTCGACGTCCGCGGGGACCGTGACGCGCTCCAGGAGCGGCAGGCCGAAGCCCAGGGTCTTGCCGGTGCCGGTCTTGGCCTGGCCGATGACGTCACTGCCGGACAGCGCGACGGGGAGGGTCATCTCCTGGATGGGAAAGGGGGACGTGATGCCGACGGCCTCAAGGGCCTCGGCGGTCTCGGGGAAAATCCCGAGCTCTCGGAACGTAGACAGAATCTTGCCTCTTCTGTGAGACGCGGCATGAGGCGGCGAAGGGGGTCGTACCGCACCGTCGTACGGGTTCGTACAGGAACCGGCCCGATACGGGCCGGATGGCGCGGGACCACTGCCATCGCTCAGGCACTCCTGCCGCGAGCGGTGTCCCTCCTGCTGTGCGTACGTCTCGTACGCGCCGCGGGGGAGGGCGGTCGGTTTGAGGAGCCGATCGGGCCACCGACCGGGCATCCGCATTCGTGGATCGACCCACCGATACTCGGCGGGTCCATACCACTGTACCCCGGATGCGCCGCGGCACCCGAAGGCTTGTATGAGCGAGCGGGACGTGCGGCAGACGGGGCGGGGATCCGCCGCGGTGCGGTGCACCGCCGGAGTGCGGCGCCCGGGAGCCGTTCGCGCCGGGGCGGCGGGGGCGGTGGCCGCGGCCTTCCCCCGGCCGCCGGGCGGGCTATTGTGCCGGTCATGGAGACGCCTGACAACGCCGCTGCTGACGTGCAAGAACACACCGGGATCGCCGCCCAGGACTGGGCGCGGGCATCCGTCGATCCGCAGTACCGGGCCGCCGTGATCGATCTGCTCGGCGCGCTCGCGTACGGCGAGCTGTCCGCCTTCGAGCGCCTGGCGGAGGACGCCAAGCTCGCGCCGACGATGGACGACAAGGCCGAACTGGCCAAGATGGCCTCGGCCGAATTCCACCACTTCGAGCGGCTGCGGGACCGGCTCGCGCAGATCGAGGCGGAGCCGAACGAGGCGATGGAGCCGTTCGCCGCCGCGCTGGACGAGTTCCACCGCCAGACCGCGCCGTCGGACTGGCTGGAGGGCCTGGTCAAGGCGTATGTCGGCGACTCGATCGCCAGTGACTTCTACCGCGAGGTCGCGGCCCGGCTGGACTCCGACACCCGCGGTCTGGTGCTGACGGTGCTGGACGACACCGGGCACGCCACCTTCGCCGTGGAGAAGGTCCGCGCGGCGATCGACGCCGAGCCCCGGGTCGGCGGGCGGCTCGCGCTGTGGGCGCGCCGGCTGATGGGCGAGGCGCTCTCGCAGGCGCAGCGGGTGGTCGCGGACCGCGACGCGCTCTCCACGATGCTGGTCGGCGGGGTGGCCGACGGCTTCGATCTGGCCGAGGTCGGGCGGATGTTCTCGCGTATCACCGAGGCGCACACCAAGCGGATGGCGGCGCTGGGGCTGGCGGCGTAACGACCGGGAGCGGCGGGCCGCCGGACGTCCGGCGGCCCGGGGTCACGCCCCGCCCGCTCCGGTGTCCGGGCGGCCCGCCCGGTGTCCCGTACGGCCGGTCCGGACGCGCGTCAGGCCGTCGCGGACCGGCGCAGCCGGCTGTGCGGCGGACGGATCAGCACCGACAGCAGCGCCACGCCCATGGCCAGGGCGGCGAACAGGACCGGGACGCTGTGGGCGGGACCCAGGATCGAGCGGGTCACCAGCGCCCCGAAGAGCGCGGCGACCGGGCCGGTGGCCAGCGTCAGGGTGCGCACGGGGAAGCGGTCGGCGAGCCAGCGCACGGCGGCCAGGGCGATGACGAATCCGACGATCACGGCGCCGAGCGCTTCCCAGACCATGGTGTTCCCTCCCGCGTCACAAGGCCGGCCGGACGAGCGAGCCGGTCGTAGGCGGTCGTACCCAGGGGACACCGTCAGCAACCCTCTCACCATGGATGGCCTGCCAGGCCCGCCGCGGACGCGAAGACGCGGACGGCGGCGACGGGTCCGGACGGCCCCGACGTGCGCGAACGGCGGCCCGGAGAGAGCTTCTCTCCGGGCCGCCGTCCGTGTCGTGCTTTCGCGGGCGCCGTGTGCGGCGCCCCCTGCTCACCCGCTCAGAGCGCGCCGAATCCGACCTTGCGGACGGCCTGCTCGCCGATCTCCACATAGGCCAGCCGGTCCGCCGGGACCAGAACCTTGCGACCGTGGTCGTCCACCAGGCTCAGCAGCTGCGACTTGCCGCCGAGTGCGTCAGCCACCGCGCGCTCGACCTCTTCAGCAGACTGTGCGCTCTCCAGAACGATCTCGCGGGGCGCGTGCTGCACGCCGATCTTGACCTCCACGGCTTATGTCCCTCCGACGGTCAGTTGGGTGCGCGGCCATCCGCGCCGTACGCAGCACACATTAGCCCGGTACGGGGACGGACAGGACGCCGCGGAGAACGCCAGCAGCGAACACACGCCGCGCCGGGTGCGCCCGGCGCCGCCGTCGGCGCCCCGTACGGGCGGTGCGGGTCAGTGGGCGTCGGTGCCGTGCAGCGGGAAACCGGCGATGCCCTTCCAGGCGAGTGAGGTCAGCAGCTGCACCGCGGTCTCGCGGGGTACCTCGCTCTCCGAGGAGAGCCAGTAGCGCGCGACGACCTGGGAGACCCCGCCCAGCCCCACGGCCAGCAGCATCGACTCGTCCCGCGACAGGCCGGTGTCCTCGGCGATCACCGCGCTGATCGCCTCGGCGCACTCCAGCGACACCTTGTCCACCCGCTCGCGGACAGCCGGCTCGTTGGTGAGATCCGACTCGAAAACCAGCCGGAAGGCGCCGCCCGGGTCCTCGACGTACGCGAAGTAGGCGTCCATCGTCGCCGCGACCCGCAGCTTGTTCTCGGTCGTCGACGCCAGCGCGGTGCGCACCGAGTGCAGCAGGGACTCGCAGTGCTGGTCCAGCAGCGCGAGGTAGAGCTCCAGCTTGCCCGGGAAGTGCTGGTAGAGCACCGGCTTGCTGACGCCCGCCCGCTCGGCGATGTCGTCCATCGCGGCCGCGTGGTAACCCTGCGCGACGAACACTTCCTGGGCGGCGCCCAGAAGCTGGTTGCGCCGGGCTCGGCGTGGCAGACGTGTGCCTCGCGGGCGTGCCGCCTCGGTCTGCTCGATGGCGCTCACGCTGCCTCCCAGAAGTGGTTCCGTACGCGGCGCCCGCAAGACGGGGCGCCGCGCCCGCCATCGTACTTTTGGGTAACCCGGCTGTGCGTGGTCCCAGGCGAGAAAATCTCCCCGGGATCGCTGTGGGAAGCCGACATAACGGGCCAGGTCATCGGTATTCGTCTTCGTTGAGCTCCACGACGCGGGACTGCTCCGCGCGGTCCGCTTCGTTCGCGGAGTCCGGATCGGTGCCGGTCAGCGCGTCGTCACGACGCGGAGAGAGGTCCGCGTGCTGTTCCGCGGCGTCCGCTTCCGGGGCCTCCACGTCGAACTCCGTCGCGTCGTTGGCGTCGTCCTCGCCGAAGGTGTCCGGGTCGCTCGGGTCGACGGGCATGGTGGCTCCCTTTCTCGCGTTTCTCGCGTTCTCGCGCGCGCACGCTCTCTCTCGCACTCCGGCCCGGCCGGCGGGTGGCCGGCCGGAAGCGGGGGCCGGGGCGGCTGCCCTTGACTACGAGCCTAGGAGAACGGCTGCGGCCGCGCGATACGGTGTGTGACGGCGAACACATGATCGACGGCGTGATCATCTCGTAACATCGACGTCATGTCTTCGACCGAGTCGCCGGACACCCGGGCCGCCTCCCTCCCCGTGCCGCCAGCCGGCCCCGGCCCCCGGGCGGGTGCGGGGGAGACGGTGCGATCCGTGACCCTGCCGGGCCTGACGCTGGCCGTGCGGACACCCGGCACCCCGTCCGCACCGGACGGCGCAGCGCCGGACCGCGCGCCCGCGCTGTACGTCCACGGCCTCGGCGGCTCCTCGCAGAACTGGTCCGCCCTGATGCCGCTGCTCGCCGACCGGGTGGCAGGCGAGGCGCTCGACCTGCCCGGCTTCGGCGCCGCACCGCCGCCGGACGACGGCAACTACTCCGTCTCCGCGCAGGCCCGCGCGGTCATCCGCCACCTCGACGCGGCCGGCCGCGGCCCGGTGCACCTGCTCGGCAACTCGATGGGCGGCGCCGCGGCGACCCGGGTGGCGGCGGTGCGCCCGGACCTCGTCCGCACCCTGACGCTGATCTCGCCCGCGCTGCCCGAACTGCCGCCGCAGCTGACGGCGGTGCCGACGGCGCTGCTCGCGGTCCCGGGCGCCATGCGGCTCTTCGGCCGGCTGACCCGGGACTGGACGCCCGAGCGGCGCGCCCGCGAGGTGCTGGCGCTCTGCTACGGCGACCCCCGCCGGGTCACCCCCGAAGGGCTCGGCGCGGCCGTCGACGAATATGCGCAACGGCTCGAACTCCCTTATGCCTGGGAGGCGTTCGGGCGTTCCGCGCGCGGACTGGTGAACGCGTACACGCTCGGCGGACAGCACGGACTGTGGCGTCAGGCGGAGCGGGTGCTGGCGCCGACCCTTCTCGTCTACGGTGGACGCGACCGCCTGGTCTCCTACCGGATGGCACGGCGGGCGGCCGCGGCGTTCCGCGGTTCGCGGCTGCTGACGCTGCCGGAGGCGGGGCATGTGGCGATGATGGAGTATCCGGAGGCGGTGGCGCGGGCCTTCCGCGAGCTGCTCGACGACGATGAATCCGCTGACGCGGACGGGAGCTGACAGGCCCAGTGGGACGCCATAGCCGCCGAGGCCGGCCGGAGAGCGCAGCACCGACTCCCGGGACGGCCGGTCTTTCCGGCGGGCCCGGTGACGGCGTGCCGGGCGGCGGGGGGCCCGCCCCCGGGTCCGGGCGCCGACGGCGCGGCGGTCCGGCGGGCGACGGTACGCCGGACGGGCCGCGGGTGACGGCGCCCCCGCCGCGCACCGCGGTCCGCGGCGGCCACCCCGAACAGCGGGAGGCGGGCGGCGGCTGGGGCGCGTCCCCGGCGACGCCGGCGCACGGCGTGCCGGCCGTGCCCCGCCCGCGCACGCCCGAACCGGCGGGCGGCGGGTACGGCGGCCGGCCCGGTACGCCGGGCGTGCCGGGCTCCGTGGGCGCGAAAGGCTTCGGAGTCGGCGCCGGCCCGAGTCCCGCCGGGGCCCTCACGGACCGGGTCGACGGGCCCTTGGCGGACGGGAGTTCGCCGACGGCGGAGGCGGGCGAGGACCCGCTGTCCGGGTCCGGGTCCGGTCGGGTGCCGGGGCCGCGTCGTGAGTACGTGGAGGCGTTCGCCGACGACCGCGACCCCGACCCCGGCGCCGACCGCGGCAGTGGCGGCGACGCGCCGGGCGGTGGGCTGCCGGTGACGGACGCGGCGGACGCTGCGGACGCGGCGGGACTGCTCGCCGGGGCGGACGCCGGCGGCCGGAAAGGCACCAAGGGCCGGACGCTCACCGGTGTGGCGGCCGCGGCAGTGACGACGGTGCTAGCGGTGGTCGTCGCCGGACAGGTCGCCGACCAGCACGCGGACGGCGGTGCGGCGCAGGCGAGCAGCGGGCAGGGCCGGGTGGACGGGACCGACGGCCAGGCCAGCCGGTCACAGGCCCGGCCGACGAAGGACGCGGAACCCGCCACGTACGACGAGAAGATGGCCCAACTCTTCCCGCTGGCCGAGAACATGACGGGCCGTGGCACGTTCAAACCGGCCGGCGGCGACGCCAAGGCGCCCGGCCGCGGGCAGGTGCTGCGCTATCGCGTCGACATCGAGGACGGACTGCCGCTGGACGGCGCGCTGTTCGCCGACGCGGTGCACAAAACCCTCAATGACGACCGGAGTTGGGCACACGGCGGGCGCCGGACCTTCCAGCGGGTGGGCTCCGGCCACGCCGACTTCGTGATCACGCTGGCGAGCCCGGGGACGACCGCGGTGTGGTGCGCCAAATCGGGGCTCGACACGTCCGAGGAGAACGTCTCCTGCGATTCCGCGGCGACCGAGCGCGTCATGATCAACGCGTACCGGTGGGCGGAGGGCGCGACGACCTACCGCCGCGACGAGCTGCACGCCTACCGCCAGATGCTGATCAACCACGAGGTCGGCCACCGGCTCGGACACAACCACGAGGGCTGCACCAAGGAGGGCGCGCTCGCTCCCGTGATGATGCAGCAGACGAAGTTCCTGACGACGAACGGCGTGACCTGCCGGCCCAACTCCTGGCCGTACCCCACCGAGCGGTGACCCACCGGAGATGAGACAAGGTGTCTCTCATCGCGAGACACCTTTGCCAGGGACCGAATATTCGTTCAGTGTTCTGCGCATGCCGCACCGTCACGTCTCCGCACACGCCGCCATCGAGCTGGCGCTGATCGGCGTGTCCGTGCAGTCCGTGGCCGACATCGACTGTCGCTGAGGCCCCACCCCGGTTCCCCGAAGACGCGCCCCGGCCGTGCGAGTGGCACGGCACGGCGCCGATCGCGTCCCCGGGCCGGGACATTTCCCCCGCGTCACCGCGTAAGGCACCTCTCCACGCGTCCGCAGGGGCGGCCTCGCGCACCGTCGCGCCTCCCTGCCGCCTTTTGCGGGTGCCCCCCGCTGCGAAAGGCGAACACCGCCATGGCCGAGCCCGCCCACCCCCGTCAGCCGTCCGCCACCGCGCGCCGCGTCGCCGCGGCCGCCACGACCGCCGCGCTGGCCGTCGGCGCCGTCGCCTGCGGACCCAAGGACGGCGGAGCCCAGGGCGGCGCGGGGGACGCGCCGAAGAAGGGCGGCACGCTGACCGTCCTGAACTCCGAACCGCAGACCAACTTCGACCCCGCGCGCCTGTACACCTCGGGCGGCGGCAAGGTACCGACGCTGGTCTTCCGCACGCTGACCACCCGCAACCGCGAGAACGGCGCGGCCGGCACCAAGGCCGTACCGGACCTCGCCACCGACACTGGGCGGCCCAGCGAGAACGCCACCGTGTGGACATACACCCTCAAGGACGGCCTGAAGTTCGAGGACGGCTCGCCGATCACCAGCGCCGACATCAAATACGGCATCGAGCGGTCCTTCGCCGCCGAACTCTCCGGCGGCGCCCCGTACCTGCGGGACTGGCTGGTCGGCGGCGAGCACTACCAGGGGCCCTACAAGGACAAGTCCAAGGACGGCCTGAAATCGATCGGGACGCCGGACGAGAAAACCCTCGTCTTCCATCTGAAGAAGCCCGAAGGGGAATTCCCGCTGCTGGCGACACAGACGCAGTTCGCGCCGGTGCCGCGGAACAAGGACACCGGCACGAAATACGAGGAACACCCCATCTCCTCGGGCCCTTACAAAGTCGTCAAGAACACCGGTGACGGCGAGCGCATTCTGCTGGCGCGCAACGAACACTGGTCGGAGGGCACGGACAAGCAGCGGCACGCCTATCCGGACACCATCGAGGTGACCTCCGGCCTAGACCCGGCCGTCATCAACCAGCGGCTCTCCACCGGAGCGGGCGCGGACGCCGCCGCCGTCACCGCCGACACCAACCTCGGACCCGCCGAACTCGCCCAGATCGTGGGCGACAAGGAACTCCAGAAGCGGGTCGGCACCGGCCGCTTCGGCTACACCAATTACCTCGCCTTCAACCCGAAGGTGAAGCCCTTCGACGATCCGAAGGTGCGGCAGGCGATCTCCTACGCGATCAACCGGCAGAGCGTGGTGAACGCGGCCGGCGGTTCCTCCCTCGCCGAGCCCGCCACCACCTTCCTGCCGAACCAGAAATCCTTCGGCTACACGCCCGACGACCCCTTCCCGGCCGGCCGCACCGGAAATCCGGACAAGGCAAAGGAATTGCTGAAGGAGGCGGGCCACGAGGACGGGCTGACCCTCACCCTCACCCATTCCACCGCCAAGAACTTCGCCACCAGCCCGGAGGTCGCCACCGCTGTCCAGGAGGCGCTCAAGAAGGCCGGTATCACCGTCAAGCTGGCGGGCCTGGAGGACAACGACTACAAGAACAAGATCCACAGCCTCAAGGACGAACCGGGGCTCTTCATCGCCGGCTGGGGCGCCGACTGGCCGTCCGGCGGCCCGTTCCTCGCACCGGTCTACGACGGCCGGCAGATCGTCAAGGACGCGTACAACTTCAACCACGCGCAGCTCGACGACAAGGCGGTCAACCAGGAGATCGACGAGATCAACAAGCTGACCGACCTGGACGCGGCCGCCCGGCGGTGGGGCGCGCTGGACAAGAAGATCGGCGCACAGGCCCTCTCCGTCCCGCTGTTCCACCCCGTCTACAAGCGGCTCTACGGCAAGGACGTCAAGAACATCGTGATCAGCGACTGGGACGGTGTGCTCGACATCTCCCAGGTCTCGGTCAAGTAGGGCCGGGCACACCGCAGATGACGGAATATCAGAAATCCGGGGTGGTGCGGCGGCTGCGGGCCCGCCCATCGGCCGTCGTGGCCGCCGCCGTCCTGGTGGTGCTCGCCCTGCTGGCCCTCGGTGCGCCCCTGCTGTCCGCGCTGGCCGGCCAGGACCCCACCACCTACCACGACGACCTCGTCGACTCGGCGCGCGGCGGCGTGCCGGCCGGCCCGTACGGCGGGATCAGCGGCGACCACTGGCTGGGCGTCGAACCGGGCACCGGCCGCGACCTGTTCGCCCGGCTGCTGTACGGGGCCCGGGTCTCCCTGCTGGTGGCCCTCGGCGCGACCGTCGTCCAGGTACTGATCGGGGTCACGGTGGGCCTGGCGGCCGGCTTCGGCAGCCGGTTCGCCGACACCGTCCTGAGCCGCCTCACCGATGTCCTGGTGGCGCTGCCGATGCTGGTCTTCGCCGTCGCGCTGACCGCCGTCGTACCGGCCGGCTTCCCCCGCCCGCTGCTGCTGGTCCTCGTCATCGGACTGCTCAACTGGGGCGGCGTCGCACGGATCGTGCGGGCCCAGACGCTGTCGCTGAAGAAACTGGACCATGTGGCGGCGGCCCGGCTGGGCGGCGCCACGCCCTGGCGGGTCGCGCGGCGCGAACTGCTGCCCGCACTGGCCGCACCGGTGATCACCTACGCGGCGATCCTGGTGCCGTCCAACATCGTCGTCGAGGCGTCGCTGTCGTTCCTGGGCATCGGCGTCACACCGCCCACCTCGTCCTGGGGCCAGATGCTGTCCACCGCCACCACCTGGTTCCGGGCCGACCCCCTGTACGTCCTGCTCCCCGCCGGCTGCCTCTTCGTGACCGTCCTGGCGTTCACCGTGCTGGGGGACGCGATCCGCACCGCCCTCGATCCGCGCGAACGCTCCCGGCTGCGGGTCGGCACCCGCGGCGGCTCCCGGGGCGCGCGGCGCACGGCCGCCACGACGGCGGCCACGACGGCAGCGGCGGACACGCCGACGCCGCCCGACGGACCGGAACAGCCGACCCGGGAGGCCGCCGTATGACCGGCTACGTCCTGCGCAGAGGGGGCGGCGCGCTCATCGTCCTCTTCCTGCTCTCCGTCCTCGTCTACCTCCTCTTCTACGTCGCCCCCGGCGACCCCGC
The DNA here is from genome assembly GCF_046549095.1 of Streptomyces sp. x-80. NCBI lineage: Bacteria > Bacillati > Actinomycetota > Actinomycetes > Kitasatosporales > Streptomycetaceae > Streptomyces > Streptomyces sp. x-80. The sequence continues at coordinate 287,601 of NZ_JAJPWM010000004.1, read as the reverse complement.
CACCCTCGCCTGCGGACCGCGCTGCAACGCCGAACAGATCCGCCAGGTGCGCGAGCAGCTCAACCTCGGCGAACCCCTGCCGACGCAGTACCTGCACTTCCTCCAGGGCATCGTGGCGGGCCGCGACTACTCCACCGGAACCGGCGTACTGCACTGCCAGGCACCCTGCTTCGGGCTCTCGTACCGCAACGACCAGCCGGTCACCGAACTGCTCGCCGCCCGGCTGCCGGTCACCGCCTCCCTCGCGCTCGGCGCGATGGTGCTGTGGCTGCTGCTCGGCGTCGGCACCGGACTGCTCTCCGCACTGCGCCGCGGCGGCATCACCGAACGGGTGCTGACCGTACTCACCCTCGCCGGCACCGCCACCCCGGTCTTCATCACCGGACTGCTGCTGCTGATGATCTTCTGCGCCGCCCTGCAATGGCTGCCGTTCCCGACCTACGTACCGCTGTCCCAGGACCCCGAACAGTGGGCCTGGAACCTGCTCCTGCCCTGGACCACGCTGGCCCTGCTGGAATCCGCCAAGTACGCCCGGCTGACCCGCTCCTCGACCCTGGAGACACTGGCCGAGGACCATATCCGCACCTTCCGCGCGTACGGCGTCCGGGAACGGTCGGTCATCGGCCGGCACGCACTGCGCGGCGCGCTGCCGCCGGTCATCGCGCTCAACGCCGTCGACCTCGGCACGATGTTCGGCGGCGCGATGCTCACCGAGACCCTCTTCGGCCTGCCCGGCCTCGGCCAGCTGCTGGTCCAGTCGGTGCGGACGGTGGACCTGCCGGTCGTCGTCGCGGCGGTGCTCGGCGTCGGCGCGGCCGTCGTCCTCGCCAACGCCGTCGCCGACGTCCTGTACGCACTCGCCGACCGAAGGGTGGCCCTCACATGACCGCCGCACTGGCCGAGGTCCGCGACCTCACCGTCACCTTCCCGGCCGGCGACGCCCCGGGCACACCGCAGACCGGGGTACGGGCCGTCGACGGGCTCTCCTTCACGCTCGCCCCCGGCCGCGCGCTGGGCATCGTGGGGGAGTCCGGCTCGGGCAAGTCCACCGTCGCCGCTGCCCTGCTGGACCTGCACCGGGGCACCGGCGCGCGGGTCGAGGGCACCGTCCGCGTCGACGGCCTGGACGTGCTCACCGCCCCGGAGCCGCGGCTGCGCGGGCTGCGCGGCGGGACCGCCGCGATGATCTTCCAGGACCCGCTGTCCTCCCTGGACCCGTACTACGCCGTCGGCGACCAGATCGCCGAGGTCTACCGGGTGCACCGGCCGGACGCCTCGCGGCGCACCGCCCGTGCCCGCGCCGTCGCCGCGCTCGACCGGGTCGGCATCGCGGACGCGGCCCGCCGCGCCCGCGCCCGGCCGCACGAGTTCAGCGGCGGGATGCGGCAGCGCGCACTGATCGCGATGGCGCTGGCCTGCGCACCGCGGCTGATGATCGCCGACGAGCCGACCACCGCGCTGGACGTGACGGTCCAGGCCCAGATCCTCGACCTGCTGCACGACCTGCGGGCCGAGACGGGCATGGGACTGATCCTGGTCACCCACGACCTCGGCGTGGTGGCCGGCGGCGTGGACGACGTCCTGGTGATGCGGGCCGGCCGCGCCGTCGAACACGGCCCGGTCGGCGAGGTGCTGGGCGCCCCGCGCGCGCCCTACACCAAGGATCTGCTGGCGGCGGTGCCACGGATCGACGCGGTACGCGGCGGAGCGGGGGCGCCGGCCGCGCCCCCGGCGCCGCGCACCGCGCCGGCGGTCCCGTCCCGCCCCGTCTCAGGCCCCGCCCCCGGCGAGGTGCTGCTCGAAGCCACCGGCCTGCGCCGGGAGTTCGGGCGGCGCGGGAGACGGACCACCGCCGTCCAGGACGTCTCGCTGACCGTACGCGCCGGGGAGACCGTCGGCCTGGTCGGCGAATCGGGCAGCGGCAAGACGACCGTCGGCCGGATGCTGGTACGCCTCCTGGACCCCACCGCCGGCACGCTGCGCTACCGGGGCCGCGACATCGGCCGCCTCGGAGAGCGCGAACTGCGGCCCCTGCGCAGCGAGTTGCAGATGGTCTTCCAGGACCCGGTCTCCTCGCTCAACCCGCGGCGCACCATCGGCGAGTCGGTGGCCGACCCGCTGCGCGCCGCCGGTGAGCTGGACGACGCGGGAATCCGGCGCCGCGCACGGGAACTGCTGGAGCGGGTCGGGCTGGACCCGGACTGGTACCACCGCTATCCGCACGAATTCAGCGGCGGCCAGCGGCAACGGGTCGGCATCGCCCGCGCGCTCGCCCCGTCGCCCCGGCTGCTGATCTGCGACGAACCGGTCTCCGCGCTGGACGTGACCACCCAGGCGCAGGTGATCGCGCTGCTCGGCGAACTCCGGCGGGAGCTGGGCCTCTCCTTGGTCTTCATCGCGCACGACCTCGCCGTCGTACGGGCGGTCAGCGACCGCGTCGCGGTGATGCGGGCGGGCCGCATCGTGGAGGAGGGGCCGGTCGACACCGTGTACGACCACCCGCGGCACCCCTACACCCAGGGGCTGCTGGCGGCCGTGCCCGTACTGGATCCGCGGGTCGCGGCGGACCGGCGGGCACTGCGTGCCGCCGCCCAGGAGACACGACGACCCTCTCTGTCCGCCACATAGCGCGTTGAAACGTCCTCCGGGGTGAAAAGTTACGAGCGTTCACCCCTTCCGGTGGTGCGACGGACAACCGTCCATCGCGCCACCGGCCCCTCTGCGTAGCTTCTTTCTACCGGTGACGGCGAGCCGCCGCGCCGGGGACGCCGAGAGGGAGAACGGGGGTGCGGACGTGCGGATCGGCTTGTTCGGCAAGGCTGACCGGCCCGCTGCGGCGGGTGCGGCGCGCGGAGGGTGCGACCGGCTCACGCGCGGGCTCACGGACCGGAAGCCCAAGGCCGGCTTCGCGCGCCGCCCCCTGACCGGCGCCGCCCTCCCCGCACCGTCGGCCAAACGCTTCTTCGGCACTCCGTTCCCGGTCACCGCGTACGGACCGCGGCCACGCGGGCACCCCTTCACGCGCGCCGCCCCGCACCCGGGTACGCGGAGGCCCACGCGGCCCGGCATCCCGGAGCGCCGGGCCCGGCCGGTCGCCGCGCCCCGGTCGCGCGCCCTGTTCACCGCCGCCCGGCGCACCGCCGCACGGTTCGCGGCCGCGGTACGCGCCGCCGTCCTGCGCTCCGTGGTCCCGCGTACCGCCGGGCGGACGGGCACGGCATTTCGTGGCATCTGCCCGGCGCCGCTCTGCTCCGTCCCGCACCGCCGCCGGCGGTGCCGTTCCGCGCGACCGGGCGCCCCGGCGGGTGGTGCCGGCGGGGGCGGGCGGCGCGTGGGGCGAAACGGCGCGGCGGGGCGGGCACGGCGAAGGAGACGGACATGACGGTGGTGACGCTGATGACGAGCGCGGTGGACGTGATGTGCGCGATGGGCGTGGTGGGCGTGGCGGTGGTGACCGGTATGGCCGACGTGGCACATGGCGGTGGACACCGCGGGGACCGCCCCGGTGGCCGCCGAACCGGTGCGACGCCCTGCGTCGGCGCCCGTCCCCGTACCCACCGCCCCGGCAGCCCCGGCTGTCCCGGTCGTACGCGGCCCGGGACAGCCGTGACCGCCGGCCCCGGCCTCCCGAGCCGCACCGGCAGCCCCGGCGGCCCCGGCCGTCCCTGGATCCCCGGACCGCGCGCGCTCACCGGCGCCCGCGCGCCCTCGCCCACGTCCTCCGTCATCGCGGAGGCGGACCGGCCGTGACCCTCCGGATACCCCCCGGCCCCCACCTCGGTCAGCGACCCCGCCCGGCACCCCCACCCGGGCATGCCCACCCCACACCTCCCAAGCGGCACCCCGCTCCCGCCCCTCCGACCTCTTCGCCGCGGCCCCCACCCCCCACACGGCCCCCGCCTCCCGGGCGGACGCCGCAGCCGCGACCGGAGCCGACGCACTCCCACCGATCCGCCTTAGGAGCACGAGACATGAACGTCCACCGCATCACCCACCACGGGGACCGGGGGGTCACACGATGAGGGCGCTGCTCATCGGCGCGAACGGCTACCTCGGCCGCTATGTCGCCGACCGCCTGCTCGCCGACCCCGCCGTCCAGCTCACCGCCCTCGGACGGGGCGACGACGCCGACGTCCGCTTCGACCTGGCCACCGGCAGCCCCGGTGCGCTCACCCGCTTCCTCGACGCCGTCCACCCCGGCGTCGTCATCAACTGCGCGGGCGCCACCCGCGGCGGCGCCCGCGAGCTGACCCGGCACAACACCGTCGCGGTCGCCACCATCTGCGAATCGCTGCGCCGCAGCGGCTGCGGCGCCCGCCTGGTGCACCTGGGCTGCGCGTCGGAGTACGGCCCCTCGCAGCCCGGCTCCTCCACCGCCGAGGACGCGGTGCCGCGCCCCGGCGGCCCGTACGGTGTGAGCAAACTCGCCGCCACCGAACTCGTCCTGGGCTCCGGCCTCGACGCCGTCGTGCTGCGGGTCTTCTCACCGGTCGGCCCCGGCACCCCGGCCGGCTCACCGCTCGGCCGGCTCGCCGAGGCGATGCGCCGCGCCATGCAGTCCGGCGACAGTGAACTCAAGCTCGGCGGGCTCGGCGTACAGCGCGACTTCGTCGACGTGCGGGACGTGGCGCGCGCCGTGCACGCCGCCTCGCTCTCCGCCGCCCAGGGCGTCGTCAACATCGGCACCGGCCGCGCCGTACGGCTGCGCGAGGCCGCCTCCGTGCTCGCCCGGGTCGCCGGCTTCGGCGGCTCGCTGCACGAACTCGACTCCCCGCCCGCCCGGTTGGTCATCCCCGGCCCGTCCGGCGACCACCCGATGGGCACCCAGCCCACCACCTACCCCTACCCGGACGGCTGCGGCACCTGGCAGCAGGCGGATGTGCGCACCGCGCGCGACCGCCTCGGCTGGCGCCCGCGGATCGGCCTGGAGGAGTCCCTCGCCGATATCTGGATGGAAGCCGCATGCCGCATCTGACCACCCCGGCCGGGGGACGGACCGCGGTCCCACGGACCGGACACCACTGTCCGGAACCCGGGTGACCGTCACCGCTCCGCGGGCCCGCCGCGACGGCGTCCGGCCGGTCCCGCGCCGCGGTGCCCACCCGCACCCCGGCCAGCCCGCAGCCGCCGGCCGGCTCGTCCCCCACGCCGGCTGCCGCCCCCGGTATCCGCTGGTCAACCACGCCCGGGTGGACCGCCGCACCCTCACCGGAGCGGCTTCGCCGGCCCGTCCACGAGTGCCGCGGGCGCCTCCGCACGAGGCACCGCGGACCGCTCGCCGGGAGGGCGCGGACACCGCCCACCGCACCTGCCGCCGGGACCGTCACGGCGACGCCGGGGAGTCGCTGCCCGGTTACTGGGACGATTCCGTCTCGCACATCGGAACGGGTGTCTCGGAATGAAGAAGGGCGTGGCAGTGTTACCGCAGGAACAACTGTACTGAGATCGACCAACCCCCTTGTTGAGGTCTTCTGTGTCGCTGCCACCCTTGGTCGAGCCAGCTGCTGAGCTCACCGTCGACGAGGTCCGCAGGTACTCCCGCCACCTGATCATCCCGGACGTCGGGATGGACGGGCAGAAGCGGCTGAAGAACGCCAAGGTGCTGTGCGTCGGCGCCGGCGGCCTGGGTTCGCCCGCGCTGATGTATCTCGCGGCGGCGGGCGTCGGCACCCTGGGCATCGTGGAGTTCGACGAGGTCGACGAGTCGAACCTCCAGCGCCAGGTCATCCACAGTCAGGCGGACATCGGCCGCTCCAAGGCCGCGTCCGCCAAGGACACGGTGCTGGGCATCAACCCGTACGTCACGGTCAACCTGCACGAAGGCCGCCTGGACTCCACGAACGTCATGGAGATCTTCGCCCAGTACGACCTGATCGTGGACGGCACGGACAACTTCGCCACCCGCTATCTGGTCAACGACGCCTGCGTGCTGCTGGGCAAGCCGTACGTCTGGGGTTCGATCTACCGCTTCGACGGCCAGGCGTCGGTGTTCTGGAGCGAGCACGGACCCTGCTACCGCTGCCTCTACCCGGAGCCCCCGCCGCCCGGCATGGTGCCCTCCTGCGCCGAGGGCGGCGTCCTGGGTGTGCTCTGCGCCTCCATCGGCTCCATCCAGGTCAATGAGGCGATCAAGCTGCTCGCCGGTATCGGCGACCCGCTGGTCGGCCGCCTGATGATCTACGACGCGCTGGAGATGACCTACCGCCAGGTCAAGGTCCGCAAGGACCCCGACTGCGCGGTCTGCGGCGAGCACCCGACCGTCACCGAACTCATCGACTACGAAGCCTTCTGCGGCGTCGTCTCCGAGGAGGCCCAGGAAGCGGCGCTGGGCTCGACGATCACTCCCCGGCAGCTCAAGGAGTGGATCGACGCCGACGAGAAGATCGAGATCATCGACGTCCGCGAGCCGAACGAGTACGAGATCGTCTCCATCCCCGGCGCCAAGCTGATCCCGAAGAACGAGTTCCTGATGGGCACCGCCCTCCAGGACCTCCCGCAGGACCGGAAGATCGTCCTGCACTGCAAGACCGGCGTGCGCTCCGCCGAGGTCCTCGCCGTGCTGAAGTCCGCGGGCTTCGCCGACGCGGTGCACGTCGGCGGCGGCGTCATCAGCTGGGTCCACACCGTCGAGCCGGAGAAGCCCGTCTACTGAGCCCCGGCCCGTAAGGGAGAGCGCGCCCCGGCCCGTACGGGAGCGCCGCCCGCGCACGGGAAAGGCGCCGGTCCGCACTGCGCGGACCGGCGCCTTCGCCGTCTGCCGGGTTCGCCGGGCGCCAGGCCGCCCGGTGCCTCAGATCTCGCCCTTGCGGGTCAGATACGTGAAGGCCAGCCAGCCCGGCAGCACCGGCAGCCAGAAGACCATCAGCCGGAACAGCAGCACCGCCGGGAACGCGGTGTCGCTGGCGAGCCCCGCGAACGTCAGCGCACCGATCAGGGCACCCTCCACGGCGCCCACACCGCCCGGGGTGGGCGCGGCCGACCCCAGCGCGTTGCCCGCGAGGAAGGCGACCGCGATGCTCGCGTAGCTGAGCGTGTCGCCGCCGCCGAACGCCCGGATCGACGCGTCCAGGCACAGCACGTTCGCCGCCGTCAGGAAGAGCATCCCGCCGATACCGGTGATCAGCTTCCGCGGCCGCTGGAGGATGTCCAGCATCCGGGGGACCACCCCCGCGAACAGCGACCGCACCCGCGTCGAGACGAACTTGCGCAGCGCCGGTACCGCCGTGACGACCAGCACGAGTACGGCCACCGTCAGCAGACCGGCGATGACCGTACGGGACGGCGACAGCTGCGGAGTGCGCTCGGTCCCGGTCAGATAGCCGAAGGTCAGCAGCAGCAGGATGTGGCTGCCCAGACCGAACAGCTGGGACGCGCCGACGCTCGCCACCGCGAGACCCGGCCGCACCCCGGCGCGTTGCAGGAACCGGGTGTTGAGCGCCACCCCGCCGATCGCCGCGGGCGCCACCAGCTTCACGAAGTTGCCCGCGATCTGCGCCAGCACCGTCCGCACGAACGACACCTTCTCGGTGACGAACCCCAGCAGACTCATCGCCGCCGCGATGTAGGTGAGCGCCGAGAAGAACATCGCGGCCGCCACCCAGACCCACTGGGCCTCGCTGATCACATTGCCGAGGTCGAAGTGGGTGAGCTGGGAGAGCAGCAGATACGCGGCGAAGGCACCGGCGATCCAGCTGAGCAGGATGCGCGGACTGAGCCGCTCGATACGGGCCGGCTGAATCACCGCCGTCGGCCGGATCAGCAGCACCTGCTGACGGATCTGGGAGAGCAGATCCTCCTCACGGGCACCCTCCGACGCCTCGTCCAGCGCCCGCTTCTCGGCGCTCTTCTCGGCATTCCGCTCGGCCCGCAGCGTCTTGCGGTCCTTCGTCGCGGCCTGGGTCTGCGCCGCCTCCCGCGCCCCCTTGGCGGCCTCCGCCGCCGCCAGCACCGCCTCCCGCTCCCGTTTGGAGCGCTCGCGGGCCAGATGGCGCAGCGTCGCCCGGGTCGTCCGGCTCAGCGCGATCGGCTGGAGCATCGGGAGACTGTCGGCGACCGCGTCCGGACCCAGCACCGCCACGGCCGCGGCGACCGCGCGCTCGGCGCCGACCCGCAGCCCGCAGGTCGTCAGCAGCTGGGCGACATCCATCCGCAGCACCATGTCCCCGGCCGCGATCTCACCGCCGCTCAGATCGGTCAGCACGACGCCGCCGTCACTGTCCACCAGCAGGGCGTCACCGACCAGCCGGCGGTGCGCGATCCGGCGCGACTGGAGCGCCTTCACCTGCCGCCAGGCGCTGTGCATCAGCTCGTCGGTGATCTCCTCGTCGGGCAGCGAGTCCAGGGTGCGGCCGCTGACGTGCTCGTAGACCAGCATCACCGCGTCGGGGCCGAGCTCGGACGTGGCGATCAGCTTCGGGGCACTGGCCCCGGCCGCGATGGCCGCGTACGCCAGCAGCGCCTCCTGCTCCAGCGCCTGGCGCAGCGACAGTAGACTGCGGCGCTGGTTGATACCGCGCAGCGACAGGCGGCGCCAGACCCGGTAGAAGAAGCCCTGCGCCTGCTGTTCGCGGTCGACGACGGTGACGTCGATGGGCGGGCCGTCCTCCAGGGAGACGAGGTAGCGGCGACCGCGGTCGGCCTCGGGGTGGTCGGGGCTGGTGAGGTCCTCGGCGCGCATCGCGCCGACCGGCCGGAAACCGACCCGGCGCAGCCCCGCCAGGAGATTCTGGCCGGTGGGGCGGACGTTGGGGGAGCCGACCGCGTAGAGAGTGCCGAAGGCGACGGTCCAGCCGATCAGCACGGTCGTGGCGATCGCGAACGGGGTGGTGTAGCGCCCGACGAGCACCGCGAACGCGTCCAGCAGCAGCACGAACCACATCGCGACCCGCCAGCGCGGCCGCCGGGACATGCCCACCGCCGTCATATAGGCGATGACGGGCGCCAGATAGCTGTGCACCGGTGCGGTCAGCGCGCCGTTCCCCAGCGGCTGGGTGAGCGCCTCCCGGATGGAGTCGGGGGCGGCCTGGGCGACCCACAGATCGGTGGCCAGGGACACCCCGTGGGCGAGTACGGCGGCGAGCACACCGTCCGCGATGCGCAGCCCGTCCCGTTTGATCAGCCGCTCGACGGCGAAGGCCACCGGCACGACCAGCACCGCGACGCTGGACGCCAGCCCCGCGAAGTTGATCAGCAGCGGGGGCGCCTGCCCGGCGCCGTAGCCGATGTCGTTCTTCAGCCCCTGGGTGGTGCCGTGCGCGAAGTTGGCCAGCGCCAGGACCAGCGCGATCCCGGCGATGCCGAGCAGCAGCCGCAGCAGATCGGACGGGCGGTGCACCCGGGCGGGCAGCAGGGGCTCGTCACCCGATACCCCCTCGACGGGGAACGCGCCGTCCGCGCAGCCGTCCGCCGCACGGTGCGAACCGGTCCGTCGCGCGGGGGCGGCCCCGTCGGCCTCCCCGGCACCGGTGCCCGCCGTGGCGGCGGCCTCCCGGGCACCGCCCGCCGCGGGCCGCCGTCCGGCGGGCTCGGACTCCGGCTCCTCCTGCCGCCGCTCACCCGGCTCGGGCTCCGCGGGTTCCGCCGGCCTCTTGGGCGCCTCGGGTCGTTCGGCCTTCTCGATCGTGCTCGCCTTTTCGGTAGCGGAGGCCGTGGCCGGCCTCCGATGGTGCGTCCCCTGGTGCGCCGCCCGCCGCCGTCGCGGCCGCTCGGTGCGCGCGGTCGGTTCCGGGGCGGCGTCGACGGCCAGCACGTCAGGGGTGCCCGCCTCCCGTGGAGGCGCCGCACCCTGCTGCTCGGCCGTCTCTTCTTGATCTCGTATCACCAGTCACCGTCCGGAAGATGGTGGCACGGCCGAGCGGCGGAGGGGGGCATCAGGGTGCATTTCGGGGGCCCGGGAAGCGGAACGATCACCACCGCGCACGGTCTCCCGCATACCTCCGCCCGCCGCGCCGGGGCCGCGGGACCGGCCGCCGGCGGCCCGTTGTCGGTGGGGTGCGGCAGGATGGGCCGAATGAGTGGGAACGGACACACGGCGGAAGACCGGGACGGCGGCGCCGGGGCCGCCGCGGCCGACGTCACACTGCCCGACTACGCGGAGCGGGTGCTCGGCGTGGCCGAGCTGATCCCGCCCGGCCGGGTCATGACCTACGGCGATGTCGCGGAGTGGCTCGCCGGCCAGGCACCGGCCGACGGGCCCGCGGCGACGGGCGGCCCCCGGCAGGTGGGGCGGGTGATGGCGCTCTACGGCGGCGCGGTGCCCTGGTGGCGGGTGGTGCGCGCGGACGGCACCCTGCTGCCCGGCAGCGAACTGCGCGCACTGGCGCACTACCGGGACGAGGGCACCCCGCTGCGCGACGCGTCGCGGGCCGCCGAGGGCCACATACCGCGGCTCGACATGCGGCGGGCCCGCTGGGACGGCGGCGAGGCCGGCAGCCATGACGGCAGTGCGGCCGGTGGCGGCCAGGCCGCGCACCGCCCCGGGCGCGGCTGACCGCACGGCGGGCCGCACCACGGTCCGGGCGGGCGGCCGTACCCCCGCCGGCGCCGGGCGGCCGGCCACGCCCGCCCGTCCGGTGGTGGGACGCGCTGCGGTGCCGGTGCCACCTGGCGTACCGTCGAGGACTGCCGCCGCCGTCGCCCCGGCCTCCGGCGCGCGGCGCGGCACCACGGCCCGCACCGCCGTACCGCCCGCCCGACGCGGCACCACGCACCGCACCACGACAAGTACGCACCGCATCACGATCAGTACGCGCAGCACCACGAACAGCACCTCCACCAGGACCGGCGACCCACGTGAGTTCCTCCTTCTCGGCCATCCCGCCGACGCAGCCGCACCGGGCGGCGCGGCGGGCCGCCCCCGGCGCGTACCGGCTGGTCCGCACCCCGCCGGGACCGGTGACTCCTCCTCTCCTGGACGCAGCCCAGCAGAGTGTGGTTGACCACCGGCACGGCCCGCTGCTGGTGCTCGCCGGGCCGGGGACCGGAAAGACGACGACGCTCGTGGAGTCGGTGGCGCGGCGGGTGCGGACCGGCGGCGACCCCGAGCGGATCCTCGTCCTCACCTTCAGCCGCAAGGCCGCCGTCGAACTCCGCGACCGGCTGGCCGCCCGCCTCGGCGGCAGCACCGTCCCGCAGGCGACCACCTTCCACTCCTTCTGCTACGCGCTGCTCCGCGCCCACCAGGACGCCGAACTCTTCGCCGAACCGCTGCGGCTGCTGTCCGGCCCCGAGCAGGACCTCGTCGTCCGCGAGCTCCTCGAAGGACAGGCGGAACTGGCGGGCGCCGGCCGCGCCCAGGTGGCCTGGCCGGACGAACTCCGGGCCTGCCTGACCACCCGCGGCTTCGCCGACGAGGTCCGCGCGGTACTCGCCCGCAGCCGCGAACTGGGCCTGGGCCCGGACGCCCTCGACGCCTTCGCCCGGCGCACCGGACGGCCCGACTGGCAGGCCGCGGCCGCCTTCCTCGCCGAGTACCTGGACGTCCTGGACGCCCAGGGCGTACTGGACTACGCCGAGCTGGTCCACCGTGCGGTACTGCTCGCCGAGCGCACCGACATCGCCGCCGGACTGGCCCGCACCTACGACGCGGTCTACGTCGACGAGTACCAGGACGCGGACGCCGCCCAGGTACGGCTGCTGCGCGCGCTCGCCGGGCACCACGGAGCGCCGGGTGCCCCCGGGACGCCCGGCCGCACCCTCGTCGCCTTCGGCGATCCCGACCAGTCGATCTACGCCTTCCGCGGCGCCGACGTCAACGGCATCCTCGACTTCCCGCAGACGTTCCCGCGCGGCGACGGCAGCCCCGCCCCGGTGGCGGTACTGGGCACCTCCAGGCGCTCGGGCGCCGCCCTGCTGGCGGCCACCCGGCTGCTGGCCCGCCGGATGCCGCTCACCCGCCTGCCCGCGCAGAAGGTACGCGCCCACCGCGAACCGGCGCCCGTACGGGACGGTGGCCGGGTCGAGGTGTACACGTACCCGGCACCGGGCGCCGAACTGGACAACATCGCGGACATCCTGCGGCGCGCGCATCTGGAGGACGGTGTGCCATGGCGCGAGATGGCCGTCCTGGTACGCGCCGGAGGGCGCTCGATCCCCGCCGTGCGCCGTGCGCTCACCTCCGCCGGGGTACCCCTCGACATCGACGGCGACGACCTGCCACTGCGCCACGAACCGGCGGTCGCGCCACTCCTGACGGCACTCCGAGCGGCGGCGGGAGCGGCGCTGCGGACGACGGGTACGGCGGGGGCGACGGGTACGACGGGTACGGCGGGGGATATCCCGGCGGGAGCCGGGGGAGCGGAGGCCGGGGAGGCGAGCGGGGCCCGCGAGGTCGTTGTGGCCTCGGAAGCCTCGGAAGCCTCGGAAGCCTCGGAAGCCTCGGAAGCCTCGGAAGCCGCTGACGTCGTTGACGTCGTCGAGGACCGTGGGGAAGCCGGGGCCACCGGGAGCACGGAAGCCGCCGAGGCGCTGACGGCCACCGGGGGCGGCACGGCCGACGAGGCCGCCGGGACCACTGCCGCGGCGGAAGCCGCCGGTGCCGCCGGGACCGCTGAAGCCACCGAGGCCACCGAGGCCCCTGAAACCATCGAGGCCGCCGAGCCGGCGGCCGGAACCGACACCGCGCCCCCGTCCCCCGGGCCGTCCGCCGCCGCTCCCGCCCCCCTCACCCCCGACTGGATCGGCGCCGAGGCCGCCATGGAGCTGCTGACCTCACCGCTGGGCGGGATGGACTCCGCCGACCTGCGGCGGCTCGGCCGCGCACTGCGCGAGGAGGAGCGGGCCGCCGGACAGCCGCTGCCCCGCCCCTCCGACGAGCTGATCGCGCGGGCACTCGCCGAACCGCAGCGCCTGGTGGCGCACGATCCCGCGTACGCCCGCGGCGCCCAGCGGCTGGGCCTGCTGCTGCGCAAGGCGCACGAACTGCTGGCCGGCGGCGGCACCGCCGAACAGGCGCTGTGGGAGCTGTGGAACGGCACCCCCTGGCCGCAGCGGCTGGAACGGGCGGCCCGGCGCGGCGGCGCCGCGGGCCGCAACGCCGACCGCGACCTGGACGCCGTCGTCGCCCTCTTCGAGACCGCGGCCCGCGCCGAGAAGCGCACCGGCGGCCGCGGCGCGCTCAACTTCCTGGCGGACCTGGACTCCCAGGACATCGCCGCGGACACGCTGACCCGCCGCGCCGTCCGCCCCGACGCCGTACGCCTGATGACCGCGCACCGCGCCAAGGGCCTGGAATGGCACCTCGTGGTGGTCGCCGGGGTCCAGGAGGGCCTCTGGCCCGACCTGCGCCGCCGCGGCTCGCTCCTGGAGGCGGACCGCATCGGCCGCGACGGCCTGGCCGAGCCGCTGCCACCGGGCGCCCTGCTCGCCGAGGAACGGCGGCTGTTCTACGTGGCCGCGACCCGCGCCCGCGAACGCCTGGTGGTCACCGCGGTGCAGGCCGCCGCCGACGACGGTGACCAGCCGTCCCGCTTCCTGGCCGAACTGGGCACCGCCCCGCAGGACGTCACCGCCCGCCCCCGCCGCCCGCTGTCCGTCGCCGCGCTCGTCGCCGAGCTGCGGGCCACGACCGTCGACCCGGCCGCCACCCCCGCGCTGCGCGAGGCCGCCGCCCGGCGGCTGGCCAAACTGGCGGCGCTGCGCGACGACGACGGCCACCCCCTGGTACCCGCCGCACACCCGGACCGCTGGTGGGGCCTGCACGAACCGACCCACAGCACCGTCCCGCTGCGCGACCGCGACCGGCCCGTGGCCCTCTCCGGCAGCGCCCTGGACCAGCTGGCGAACACCTGCGCCCTCCAGTGGTTCCTGGGACGCGAGGTCAAGGCGGACGCCCCGGCCACCGCCGCCCAGGGATTCGGCAACGTGGTGCACGTCCTCGCCGACGAGGTCGCCGCCGGCCGCACCCCCGCCGATCTGGCCGCCCTGATGCGGCGGCTGGACTCCGTATGGGACGGGCTGGCCTTCGACGCCCCCTGGAAATCCCGTCAGGAGAAGGACAACGCGCGCGCCGCCCTGGAACGCTTCCTGCGCTGGCACGTCATGGAGCGCGAGACCCACGGCCGGGACACCGTCGCCACCGAGCACGGCTTCGATGTCACCCTCGAAGCCGGCGCGTACGAGGTCCGGATCCGCGGCAGCATGGACCGCGTCGAGCGGGACGCACAGGGCCGCGCCTACGTCGTCGACTTCAAGACCGGCAAACAGAAGCCCACCGGGCCCGAGGTCGCCCGCCACTCCCAGCTCGCCGTCTACCAGCTCGCCGTGCGCGAGGGCGCCGTCGACGACGCCTTCGAAGGACACACACCGGAGGCGGGCGGCGCCGAACTGGTGCACCTGCGCCTGGGCGCGCCCCGCAAGGAGGGCGGCGACGCACTGCCCACCGTCCAGACCCAGCAGCCACTGGACGCGGCCGGCACTCCGGCGGAACCGGGCGGCGACTGGATCGGCGACCTACTCGCCACCGCGGCCGGCCGCGTCCTGGAGGAACGGTTCACGCCCACCACCGGCACCCACTGCACACACTGCGCCTTCCGCGCCTCGTGCAGCGCCCAGCCGGAGGGCCGGCACATCGTGGAGTGAGTCCCCGGAGCCGTCGGAGCCCCCGGAGCCCCCGGAGCCGCTGGAGTCCCAGGAGCCCCCGGCGGACCGACGCGGGGCGGAGCGAGGCGGTCCGTGCCGCCCCCCCCCGCGAGAACGCACGCGATCCGGCGGGACCGCGATTGTCAGTGCCGCCCGTTACGGTTTTGGATGTGCCAGCTCGAATCACCGACCCCGAACAGCTCAAAGAGCTGCTCGGCATCCCGTTCACCCCGGAGCAGACGGCGTGCATCACCGCCCCGCCCGCCCCGCAGGTCATCGTGGCCGGAGCCGGATCGGGCAAGACGACGGTGATGGCCGCCCGCGTGGTGTGGCTGGTCGGCACCGGCCAGGTCGCCCCCGAACAGGTCCTCGGCCTGACCTTCACCAACAAGGCGGCCGGCGAACTCGCCGAACGGGTCCGCACGGCACTGCTGGCCGCCGGCGTCACCGACCCCGGCACACCCCCCGAGGACCACCACACCCCCGAGCAGCCCCCCGGCGAACCCCGGATCTCCACCTACCACGCCTTCGCCGGCCAGCTCCTGAAGGACCACGGCCTGCGCATCGGCCTGGAACCCAGCGCCCGGCTGCTCGCCGACGCCACCCGCTTCCAGCTCGCCGCCCGGGTACTGCGCACCGCCCCCGGCCCCTACCCGGCACTCACCAAATCGCTGCCCGCCCTCGTCGAAGACCTCCTCGCCCTCGACGGCGAGCTCGCCGAACACCTCGTGGCGCCCGCCCTGCTCCGCGCCCACGACCAGGAACTGCTCAGCACCCTCGACGGCACCGCACTCACCAACGCCGACCTGCGCAAAGTCCCCGAAACCGCACGCGGCCGCCTCGACCTGCTCGACCTCGTCACCTCCTACCGCACCGCCAAACGCCACCGCGATCTGCTCGACTTCGGCGACCAGATCGCCCTCTCCGCGACCCTCGCCACCACCCGCCCCGAAGTCGGCCGCATCCTGCGCGACGAATTCCGCGTCGTCCTCCTCGACGAGTACCAGGACACCTCCGTCGCCCAACGACTGCTGCTCTCCGGCCTCTTCGGCACCGGCACCGGACACGCCGTCACCGCCGTCGGCGACCCCTGCCAGGCCATCTACGGCTGGCGCGGCGCCTCCGTCGCCAACCTCGACGACTTCCCCGACCACTTCCCCTTCGCCGACGGCACCCCCGCCCGCCGCTTCGCACTCAGCGAGAACCGCCGCAGCGGCGGCCGGCTGCTCGACCTCGCCAACCACCTCGCCGCACCACTGCGCCGGATGCACGCCGGCGTCGAGGCACTGCGCCCCGCCCCCGGCGCCGAACGCGACGGCACCGTGCGCTGCGCCCTGCTGCCCACCCACGCCGAGGAACTCACCTGGCTCGCCGACTCCCTCGCCCACCTCGTCCGTACCGGCACCCCACCCGGCGAGATCGCCGTCCTCTGCCGCACCGCCGGCGACTTCGCCCGCATCCAGGGCGAGCTCGTCGCACGGGACATCCCCGTCGAGGTCGTCGGCCTCTCCGGACTGCTCCACCTGCCCGAGATCGCCGACCTCGTCGCCGTCTGCGAAGTCCTCCAGGACCCGACCGCCAACGCCTCCCTGGTCCGCCTGCTGATCGGCCCCCGCTGGCGGATCGGCCCCCGCGACCTGGCACTCCTCGGCCGCCGCGCCCGCGCCCTCGTCCACCACGGCGGCCCCTCCCAGGACCCGGAACAGCGGCTCGCCGAAGCCGTCGAAGGCACCGACCCGGCCGAGACCATCTCCCTCGCCGACGCCCTCGACACCTTCCTGGAGACCGACGCCCCCGACGACGGCCTGCCGTTCTCCCCCGAGGCCCGGTCCCGTTTCGCCGCCCTCGCCGAGGAACTGCGCGACCTGCGGCGCTCACTGAGCGACCCGCTGATGGACGTACTGCACCGCGTACTGGCCACCACCGGCCTGGAGGTCGAACTCTCCGCCTCACCGCACGCCCTGGCGGCCCGCCGCCGCGAGACGCTCTCCGCCTTCCTCGACACCGCCGCCGGCTTCGCCGCCAAACAGGGCGGTGCCGCCCTGGACGGCGAGCCCACCCTGCTGGCCTTCCTCGGCTTCCTGCGCACCGCCGTCCGGTACGAAAAGGGCCTCGACAGCTCACTCCCGGGCGGCGACAACACCGTCAAGGTACTGACCGCGCACAAGTCCAAGGGCCTGGAGTGGGACGTCGTCGCGGTGCCCGGCCTGGTCGGCAAGCAGTTCCCCAGCGAACAGGCCCGCGAGTCCTGGATCACCCAGCCCAAGGTCCTGCCGCATACCCTGCGCGGCGACGCCGCCACCCTCCCGGACGTCACGGAGTGGGACAGCCGCGGCCTGAAATCCTTCAAGGAGGCGATGAAACACCACCAGCAGACCGAGGAACTCCGCCTGGGCTACGTCACCTTCACCCGCCCCCGCTCCCTGCTCCTCGGCTCCGGCCACTGGTGGGGCCCCGACCAGAAGCGGCCGCGCGGCCCGTCCGCCTTCCTGGAGGCGCTGCGCGCACACTGTGAGGCGGGACACGGCGAGATCGAGGTCTGGGCGGACGCCCCCGAGGACGGCGCGGAGAACCCCGCCCGCCACCAGGACACCGAAGCACAGACCTGGCCGCTCCCCCTGGACCCCACCGCCACCGCCCGCCGCCGCACCGCGGCCGCCACGGTCCGCGCGCACCTGGCCCGCCAGGAGACCCCGCAGCACCCGGCCGTACCCCGGCCGCGCAACGGCACCACAGCCCCGGACCCCGCCGACGCCACGGACGCCACCCGGCCCCCCGCAGCCGCCGCCCCGCCGCCCGCCCACGACCCGGAATGGCCCCCACCGCCGGACGAGGACCCGGAGACGGCGTACGACCGGGACCCGGAGGCGATATACGCGGCGGACCCGGAAACCCCGTACGGCGAAGAACCGCACCCCGGTCCGCCGGACGCCGAGCCGTACCCCCACGACGGACCACATCCGTACGACGAACCGGATCCGTACGACGAGCCGTACACCGAGCCCGCCGGCAACCCGTACACCGACCCGTACACCGACCCCTACGACGAGCCGTTCCCGGAACCCGCCGACGACCCCGAAGCCACCCCCACCGAGCCCGCCGGCACCACCCCCCACACCCTCCTCCCCGAGGAACGCCGCACCGTAGGGTCCTGGGACCGCGACCTGGACGCACTCGCCGCCGAACTGCGCCGGGCCCGCGCCACCGTCCGCGACGTCCCGCTCCCGTCCTCGCTCACCGCCACCCAACTGCTCCGCCTCGCCGCCGACCCGGACGGCCTCGCCCGCGAACTCGCCCGCCCCATGCCACGCCCCCCACAGCACGCCGCCCGCCTCGGCACCCGCTTCCACGCCTGGGTCGAATCCCGCCACGAAGAACTCCCCCTGCCGCTGCTCGGCCCCGACGACCTCCCCGGCGCCGAACCCGGCCGGCACCCCGACATCCAGGACGAGCACGACCTGGAAGCCCTCAAGGAAGCATTCGCCCGCACCCCGTACGCCCACCGCACCCCCCACCGCGTCGAAGCCCCGTTCCAGCTCACCCTCGCCGGCCGGACCATCCGCGGCCGGATCGACGCCGTCTACCAGGACCACGGCCCCGACGGCGACCACTTCGAGATCATCGACTGGAAAACCGGCCGGACCGGCACCGCCGACCCGCTCCAGCTCGCCATCTACCGCCTCGCCTGGGCCGAACGCCACGGCCTGCCGCCATCGGCCGTCGGCGCCGCCTTCCTGTACGTCCGCAGCGGCGAAGTGGTCAGGCCCACCCGGCTGCCGGGCCGCGCCGGACTGGAGCGCATCCTGCTCGGCGAGACCGCCGATGGGACACCCACCGACGGCCCGATAGGCTCGGCCGTATGAGCACCACCCCGGACAGCGCCGTCCGCGCGTACATCACCAGCCACCGCGACACCTTCCTCGAAGACCTCGCCGACTGGCTGCGCATCCCCTCCGTATCGGCCGACCCGGACCACTCCGCCGACGTGCGCCGCAGCGCAGAATGGCTCGCCGCGAAGCTCACCGCGACGGGCTTCCCGACCGCCGAGATCTGGGAGACCGACGGCCTGCCCGCGGTCTTCGCCGAATGGCCCTCCGGCGACCCGTCCGCGCCCACCGTGCTGGTCTACGGCCACCACGACGTGCAGCCCGCCGCCCGCGAGGACGGCTGGCACACCGACCCCTTCGCACCACAGACCGTGGACGGCAAGCTCTACGCCCGCGGCGCCGCCGACGACAAGGGCCAGGTGTTCTTCCACACCCTGGGCGTCCGCGCACACCTCGCCGCGACCGGCCGCACCGCCCCCGCGGTCAACCTCAAACTGCTCATCGAGGGCGAGGAGGAGTCCGGCTCACCGAACTTCCCCGCCCTGATCACCCGGCACGCCGACCGCCTCGCCTGCGACACCGTCATCGTCTCCGACACCGGCATGTGGTCCGAGGACACCCCGACGGTCTGCACCGGCATGCGCGGCCTCACGGACTGCCAGATCGACCTCTACGGCCCCGACCAGGACATCCACTCCGGCTCCTTCGGCGGCGCGGTCCCCAACCCCGCCACCGAAGCCGCCCGGCTGGCCGCCGCACTGCACGACACCGACCGCCGCGTCACCATCCCCGGCTTCTACGACGGCGTCATCGAGCTCACCGACCGCGAGCGCGAACTCTTCGCCGAACTGCCCTTCGACGAGGCCGCGTGGCTGCGCACCGCACACTCGCACGCCACCCTCGGCGAAGCCGGCAGCACCACCCTGGAACGCCTCTGGGCCCGTCCTACCGCCGAGGTCAACGGCATCGGCGGCGGCTACCAGGGCCCCGGCGGCAAGACCATCGTGCCGTCCACCGCCCAGCTCAAACTCTCCTTCCGCCTGGTAGCGGGCCAGGACACCGACACCGTCCAGAAATCCGTACGCGACTGGGTCGCGGCCCGGCTCCCGGCCGGCATCCGCCACGAGATCACCTTCTGGGGCGCCACCCGCCCCTGCCTCACCCCGCTCGACCACCCCGCGCTCCAGTCCGTCGTACGCGCCATGGGCAGAGCCTTCGGCCAGCAGATCCGCTTCACCCGCGAAGGCGGCTCCGGACCCGCCGCCGACCTCCAGGACGTACTGGGCGTCCCGGTGCTCTTCCTCGGCATCTCCGTCCCGTCGGACGGCTGGCACGCACCGAACGAAAAGGTCGAGCTGGACCTGCTGATGAAGGGCGTCGAGACCGCCGCCCACCTGTGGGGCGACCTGGCGGAGAACTGGCACGTCGCTTGACCCGCGCTCGTACCGCCGGAACTCTCACGCCCGTACGCAGCAATCACCCACGTCATAGGGGGAGTTGGAAGCAGCAGTGACCATCTGGACCGCCCACAGCACCGACCGGCCGCTCACCTTCAGCGCACCGAGCGGAATCGACCGCTCCGCCCACCACCGCCTCGACGAGGCATGGCTCGCGGCGGCCTGGAGCCACCCGACGACGCGCGTCTTCGTGGTGTCCGGCGGCCAGGCGCTGATCGACGACACCCCGGACGGGCGCACCGAACTGATCATGACGCCGTCCTTCGAGGCGCCGATGACCGAGGCGCACCGCTACTACCTCGGCACGGACGAGGAGGGCATCAGTTACTTCGCCCTCCAGAAGGACTCGCTGCCCGGCCGCATGGACCAGTCCGCGCGCCCGGCGGGCCTGCGCGAGGCGGGCCTGCTGCTGGCGCCCCGCGACGCCGGTCTGCTCGTCCACGCCGTCGCGCTGGAGAACTGGCAGCGGCTGCACCGCTTCTGCTCACGCTGCGGAGAGCGCACGGTCATCGCGGCGGCCGGCCACATCCGCCGCTGCCAGGCATGCGGCGCCGAACACTACCCGCGGACCGACCCGGCCGTGATCATGCTGGTCACCGACGAACAGGACCGCGCGCTCCTGGGCCGGCAGGTCCACTGGCCCGAGGGCCGCTTCTCCACCCTCGCGGGCTTCGTCGAGCCGGGGGAGTCCGTCGAGCAGTCGGTGGCCCGCGAGGTCTTCGAGGAGGCGGGCGTGGTCGTCGGCGACGTCGAGTACGTCGCCAGCCAGCCGTGGCCCTTCCCGTCCAGCCTGATGCTGGGCTTCATGGCGCGCGCCACATCCGCCGAGGTCCACGTGGACGGCGAGGAGATCGAAGAGGCCCGCTGGTTCTCCCGCGAGGACCTGCGTGCCGCCTTCGAATCCGGCGAGGTACTGCCGCCGTACGGCATCTCGATCGCGGCCCGGCTCATCGAGCTCTGGTACGGCAAGCCGCTGCCGAAGCCGTAGGGCGGTAGGGGCAGGCGGCAGGCGTCGGGCGTTGGGTGACCGTGGGGGGCCGAGGGCCGGGCGGCTGTGGGTGCCGGGCGCACGAGCCCGCAACGCACGCGGCCGTCGGCCGGATCCGTCCTCCGGATCCGGCCGACGGCCGCACGGCAAGGCTCAGCCCAGGGGCACTCAGACCGCGAACTTCTGCCGGACCTGCGCCAGGGACGGATTGGTCAGCGTCGAGCCGTCGGGGAAGAGCAGCGTCGGGACGGTCTGATTCCCGCCGTTCGCCTTCTCCACGAACACCGCGGACTCCTCGTCATGCTCGATGTTGATCTCCGTGTACGGGATGCCTTCGCGTTCCATCTGGCCCTTCAGCCGACGGCAGTAACCGCACCAGGTGGTGCTGTACATCGTCACAGTGCCCGCCATGCGTTCCGTGCTCCTTCGATAAGTCTCGGTTCGAAACCGCCGACGTTGCGCCCGACGCCCCGATCGGACCCGGCTGACCAGGGCTCTCGGACGCCGCACCCGACATGGCGGCATGGGAAAGAACGTTCGCCGAGCCCGGACCATTCCCACGCTTTCCCGGACCATTCCCGCACCTCGGCGCCGCCCGGGACCCACTTTGCCTCGCGCCGGCCTTCCTGACGGTGATGGGCCTTCCGCTCTCCCGGGCTGTGGCTGGGCTTCCGCACGGGCCTTCCGCGAGCGCCTGCTGTACGGGCCTTCTGCGTGGGCCTTCCCGCGAGGACCTTCCGCATGGGCCCTCCGCCTAGGCGTTCCCGCACGGGCCCTCCGCATGGGTCTTCCCGCACGGGCGTTCCGCTTGGGCGTTCCCGTACGGGCCTTCCGCCTTCCTGGGCCGTGTTGAGCCTTCTGCCCTCCTGGGCCTGCTGCGGCCTTCCCCGGCGTCCGGCCCTACCCGAGCATCTGACTTCTCCGGCCTTGGGGCCTTCCGGCCTTGCCGTGGCTTCCCGCGCCGTGTGGGGTCTCCTTGGGGTGGGGGCTGGTCCGCCTGCCTCCTCTTCGGGGGTCCCTCCCCCCCCCGCCCCCGCCCACCCCCACGCCCCCCGCTGACATGAGCTATGTCACCCGGGCCGGGCCGCCCGAGCCACTGGACCCGAGCCGCTCTGCCCAAACCACCGCACCGAATGCCCCCACCCCGGCCGTGTCCGTGCCACCGCCGCCACCTTCCTACCGGCACCGGCACCGGCACCGGCACCGTCGGCCCCAGCCGTGCGGGCCGCCTCTACGGGCCCGAGTCGCACCCGCCCGCGCCCGCCAGCTCCGGCGTCCCCCGAGCCCATCGGCCCCGGCCTCAGCCTGTGCCATGCCATCCCAGCTGCCCCCTTTCCCATCAGCCCCCGGCCGCCCAACCCGGATTCCCGTCCGCTCGGCTCCGGCTGCCGGATCCGGCGATCCTGACCGCCTGGACACAGCAAAGCAGTGCGCGTCGGCCGCGGGCCGGGGCTCCTCCACAGAGGGCGGGATAAGTACGACCGGCATCCGGACGCTGTGGACAACTTTCCCGGGCGTCTCGGTGGACCTGGCAGCATGGCGGGGTGACAGCAGCATCGGACTCCACTCTTTTCCCGCAGCTCTCCACGGCGACCCAGTTTCCGGCGACGCCGGAGGGGGCCGACGCGGTGCTCGACGGGCTCGACCCCGAGCAGCGCGAGGTCGCCACGGCGCTGCGCGGTCCGGTGTGTGTGCTGGCCGGTGCCGGCACGGGCAAGACCCGCGCGATCACGCACCGGATCGCGTACGGCGTGCGCGCCGGGATTCTCCAGCCCTCCAGTGTGCTCGCCGTCACCTTCACCGCCCGCGCGGCCGGCGAGATGCGCGGCCGGCTGCGCCTGCTCGGCGCGGGCGGTGTGCAGGCGAGGACCTTCCACTCCGCGGCGCTGCGTCAGCTCCAGTTCTTCTGGCCCAAGGCCGTCGGCGGTGACGTCCCGCGCCTGCTGGAGCGCAAGATCCAGCTCGTCGCCGAGGCCGCCGCCCGCTGCCGTATCCGGCTGGACCGCAACGAGCTGCGCGATGTCACCGGCGAGATCGAATGGTCCAAGGTCACCCAGACCGTGCCCGCCGACTACCCGGCCGCGATCGTCAAGGCCGGCCGCGAGGCGCCCCGCGACCCGGCCGAGATCGGGCAGATCTACAGCACCTACGAACAGCTCAAGCGCGACCGCGGCGCCATCGACTTCGAGGACGTGCTGCTGCTGACCGTCGGTGTGCTCCAGGACCGGCACGACATCGCCGAGCAGGTCCGCGCGCAGTACCAGCACTTCGTCGTCGACGAGTACCAGGACGTCAGCCCGCTCCAGCAGCGGCTGCTGGAGCTGTGGCTGGGGGACCGCGACAGCCTGTGCGTGGTCGGCGACGCCAGCCAGACGATCTACAGCTTCACCGGTGCCACCCCCGACCACCTGCTCAACTTCCGCACCCGCCATCCGAACGCGACCGTCGTCAAGCTGGTCCGCGACTACCGCTCCACCCCCCAGGTGGTCCACCTCGCCAACGGCTTGCTCGCCCAGGCCAGGGGACGCGCCGCCGAGCACCGCCTGGAGCTGATCTCGCAGCGCGAGGCCGGCGCCGAGCCCGCGTACGTCGAGTACGCCGACGAGCCCGCCGAGGCCGAGGGCACCGCCCGCCGCATTCGCGACCTCATCGCCTCCGGCGTCCCCGCCAGCGAGATCGCCGTCCTCTTCCGCATCAATGCCCAGTCCGAGGTCTACGAACAGGCGCTGGCCGACGTCGGCGTCCCCTACCAGCTGCGCGGCGCCGAGCGGTTCTTCGAGCGGCCCGAGGTGCGCGAGGCCGGCATCAAGCTGCGCGGCGCCGCCCGTTTCGGCGCCAACGACGCCCTGCTCGACGACGCCGTCGACCTGCCCTCCGAGGTGCGGGCGGTGCTGAGCGACATGGGCTGGACCGGCGAGCCGCCGGCCGGCTCCGGCTCCGTCCGGGACCGCTGGGAGTCCCTGGCGGCCTTGGTGCGGCTCGCCGAGGACTTCGCCAAGGCCCGCCCGGAGGCCACTCTCGCCGACCTCGTCGCCGAGCTGGACGAGCGCGCCAACGCCCAGCACGCCCCCACGGTCGATGGTGTGACGCTCGCCTCACTGCACGCCGCCAAGGGCCTGGAGTGGGACGCCGTCTTCCTGGTCGGTCTCACCGAAGGCATGATGCCGATCACCTACGCCAAGACCGACGAGCAGATCGAGGAGGAGCGCCGGCTCCTCTACGTCGGCGTCACCCGCGCACGCCTGCATCTGGGCCTGTCCTGGTCGCTGGCGCGCTCGCCCGGCGGCCGGGCCTCCCGCCGCGCCAGCCGCTTCCTCAGCGGCCTGCGGCCCGGCTCCGGGGTATCGGCCGCCCGCCGCCTCCCGGGCGCGGCGGCGGGCGGTGTCGAGCGCGGCGGCGAGGCCGTGGGCGCGGGCCGCCGCAAGCGCCGCGGCCCGGCCCGCTGCCGGGTCTGCGGCAAGACGCTGACGGACGCGGGCGAGATGAAGCTGATGCGCTGCGAGGACTGCCCCTCGGACCTCGACGAAGGGCTCTACGAGCGGCTGCGGGACTGGCGGGCCGAGCAGGCCGGCCGGCTGAGCCAGCCGGCGTTCTGTGTCTTCACCGACAAGACCCTGATGGCCATCGCCGAGACGGTGCCGACGACCGCGTCGGAGCTCGCGGGCATCTCGGGCGTGGGCCGCCGTAAGCTCGACCGGTACGGCACCGATGTCCTGGCACTCTGCGCCGGTGAGGAGCCCGCGGGGGCACGGCAGGACGGCTCCGAAGACGCCGCGGAAAACTCGTCGGAAAAATAGTTTGCGCGTGCGGAGTACATCCCCATAGCCTGCGGGAGCACGGAGACGACGGACCTTCCGAGTTCCGATCGATCCGTGCTGTACTTGAACAAGTCTGGAACGGGATTCCCGGTCCACCGAGACGCCGAGAGGAGGCGAGCCAAGTGATCAGCATTATCGAGACCAACAAATTGACCGATCTCTCGGTCGTCGCCACGTGCACTCTCGGCTCTTCCCTCCTTGACACCGGTCTGTCCGGCTCCGGCCGCCTGTCCGGTACCGGGGTCGTGCGTCCCGAGCCGTTCGCCGTCCTGGCGATCAACGAGCGCAGCGCGCGACCGAGCGAGGCACCTGCGGTAGCAGCAGTGGCGGCAGAAGCGAATGCCTTTGCCCGTGCAGCGGCCAATGGCGCCGAATCCCGGAAGCAGTACCAGACGAAGCACGCAATGTGGGCCACCCGCGGCCTCGAACCCTGGAGAGATCCAGCCTGATCGGCATGATCAGGTCGGCACCTTCCAGGGCCGCGGAACCCACACCGGGATCCGCGGCCCTTTTGTTTTGCCCAAGCGTCCGGCCACCAGCCGGGCCGAACAGACGAGGAACACACCACAGTGCAACTCCAGACGCACGCCCCGTCCGTAGTGACCGACCTGATCCCTCCGCCCACTCCTCAGGAGAACTCCTTGCTGCCCCTCACCGAGCTCGACAACGAGATCGACCGTCTCGGCTCCGCTGTCCCGTGCCGTACCTACGACCCCGAGGTCTTCTTCGCCGAGTCCCCGGCCGACGTCGAGTACGCCAAGGCGCTGTGCCAGACCTGTCCCGTCCGTGAGGCATGCCTCGCCGGGGCCAAGGACCGCCGCGAGCCGTGGGGTGTCTGGGGTGGCGAGCTCTTCGTCCAGGGCGTCGTCGTACCGCGCAAGCGTCCGCGTGGCCGTCCGCGCAAGAACCCGGTCGCGGCATGAACACCCCCGGCGCAGGAACGATCGACCGTCCCGTCACACGGGATCCCAAGAAGCAGGACCCCACGATGAACCCCTCTTTCACCGGTACACCCGCCCCCGCGAACTCCGGCGCGCTCGAGTCGCGCCAGAACAGGAACCTCGAAATGCAACTCATGCCAGAAGACCTGGCGCGTGCGCATATGCACGAACGCCTTCAAGAAGCAGAATCGGAACGCAGAGCACACCGGCTCGCCGCCGCGCGGCGTATGCAGCGCCGCGCCGAACGCGCGTCGCTCCGCGCCCGCCGCGCGCTGGCCATAGCGGTGATGCAGTAACGCGGCACACCGAAGCCGCCCACCACGGGGCCGTCCGACAGAGCGGCCCCGTGGTGTGGTGCACCCCGATTCACAGGCGGGCGGGGATACCGCCGGACGGCGGATCGGAAGACGTAGGAACAGGCGGGCTCGATCGCCGAGAGCACGGTGCGCACCCGCCTGTGGCACGGTCTTCGAGGGCATGCAGCAGACCTGGACCTGCTCCGTCGAGAGCGGCGGCCGCCGCTCTGCCTGCGACGACGGCGCGGGAGAGCCCCGGCAGTCGAGGGCCGTCCGGACGCGAACCGGTGGCGAGGCGGCACACCCGCCGACCCGGCGGTCGCACCCCCTTCGTCCGGCCCCGGCCGGGCGGCCCGGGGAACACGTCCGGCCCGAGCGGCTCGGGCCGGCCAGGCTCCCTCAGGCCGTGCTCTCCTCGCAGAGGTCCCCGACGGCCTCCGGTGCCGCCGTCTCCTCGGCGACGAAGCCCGGCATCCACGCCGTCAGCTCATCGCGCAGCCGCACCGTCGCCCCCAACTGGCACAGCACCCCGATGGTGCTCAACGTCACACGATGTATCAGGAGATACGAGGGCGGCAGATTGAGCTGTTTGCCCAACTGGTGTGCGGGGGAGCGCGGGTCGCCGATCCGGGTCGCCTGATGACGCATCCAGCCCCGGGTGA
This sequence comes from Streptomyces sp. x-80, assembly GCF_046549095.1. Lineage (NCBI taxonomy): Bacteria > Bacillati > Actinomycetota > Actinomycetes > Kitasatosporales > Streptomycetaceae > Streptomyces > Streptomyces sp. x-80. The sequence continues at coordinate 261,035 of NZ_JAJPWM010000004.1, read as the reverse complement.
AGGTGAACTCCTCCACCTCCGCGGGCTCGATGATCGGCAGCAGATAGTCCAGCACCGCGTCCGGTTCCAGCGCTATGGACTCCTTGACGAAGCCCTCCTCGCACAGGTGCCGGTAGACCGCGTCCGCCTCGCCGGCCAAGGCCATCCGCAGCGATGTGCCGATCGTCGGCGGCAGCCCGTCGGGCAGCCGGTCGACCGTGCCGAAGTCCAGCACACCCAGCCGCCACTCCTGCGCGGGCCCGTCCGGGGCATGGCCGGTCAGCAGCCGGAAGTTGCCCGGATGCGGATCGGCGTGCAGCAGGCCCGTCCGGGCGGGACCGGAGAAGAGGAACCGCGCCAACAGCTGCCCGGCGCGGTTCCGCTGCTCCTCGGTGCCGTTCGCGATCACCTCGGACAGCGGCACCCCGTCCATCCACTCGGTCACCAGCACCTGATCGCCCTGATGCACCACGGCCGGCACCAGCACATCAGGATCGTCGGCGAACTCCTCGGCGTGCGCCTGCTGGGCCTCCGCCTCCAGGGCGTAGTCCAGCTCCTCCGAGACCCGGTCGCGCAACTCGGAGATCAGCGGTTTGACGTCCATGCCCGGGATCAGCGGCCCCAGCAGCCGTGCGAACCGGCTCAGCTGTGCCAGGTCGGACAGCAGCGCCTTCCCGGCCCCCGGATACTGCACCTTGACGGCCACCGCACGGCCGTCGTGCCACACCGCCCGGTGCACCTGCCCGATCGAGGCCGCCGCCGACGGCTTGTCCTCGAACTCCTCGAACAGCTCCCGCCAGTCCTCGCCGAGGCGCACCGCCAGCACGGAGTGCACCGTGCTCGTCGGCATCGGCGGCGCCGCCTCCTGAAGCTTGGTCAGCGCGGCGCGGTACGGCCCGGCGATCTCCTCGGGCAGCGCCGACTCGAAGACGGACAGCGCCTGCCCGAACTTCATCGCGCCGCCCTTGAGCTGCCCCAGAGTCGCGAAGAGCTGTTCCGCGGTGCGCTGCTGCAACTCGCTGGCGATGATCTCCGCCGAACGTCCGCCGATGCGTTTCCCGAGCCCGAGCGCCGTGCGTCCGGCGAATCCCAGAGGAAGAGCGGCCAGTTTGGCCGTGCGGACCACTGCCTTACGCGGCAGATCAGACATGTGCGCGCTCCTCCATGGTTCCCAGTGCGCCGGAAGCGCCGTGTGCGCGGAGCGGGGGCACAGCACCGCGGCGGCCGGCGCCGCCCGGCCCGCCGGACCCCGTGAAAAACCCTGCCGCGGCGCGCCGTTGAAGGGCACGGCCGGCGAACCCCGGTGGCAGCGCGGCCGACCCGGCGGTGCGGGTGACCGTCTCGCGCGGAAGTCCAGACATGCGCCCCTCCAACTCACACTGCCCCCTGCCGGGGTTCCTCCGTCATTGTGGCGTGTCGCGGCCGAGGATCCGAGGCAGTCGCGGCATCGGAATCCGCCGCACCGCAGCCGCACTCCGGATGCGGTGTCACCGGCACTGTCCGCAGGCTCGCACACGGCAGCGCCAGCTCCATCCGCGCCCCCGTACAGGGCGGCAGTTCGCCGTCCAGGAACGCCAGAGCCTGGACGGCGGTGAGCCCCGCGACCATCGTGGCCAACGCGGCATCGCAGGCCGGCACCGCGGGGGAGCCGCGCCCCGACCGCCACTGCGCGAGCAGCCGCGGCCAGGCCGGTTCCGCGTCCGTACGCCGCAGTTCGTCGCAGCGGGCGCAGGCCGAGCTGCCGGGCAGCACCAGCGGTCCCACCACGCCCGTGCCCTCGACCACACCGGCGTACAGATGCGGGATGCCGGCAGTCAGCAGCGGCTCGGACAGCACGGGATCGGGGGCATAGGCGCCGAGGCCGTCGCGCGGTGTGAGCACCACGAGCGAGAGCCCTGGTTCGCCGGCATCGCTCACCGGGCCGACCGGGCGCGGTCTGCGCGTCCAGGGGGAAGCGCGGTGGACCAACTGCCGCGCGGAGGCGTCGCGCCGCTCGCCGACCCGCTCGACGGGCAGCCCGCCCGGCACGACGTCCCACGGTTCGACCGTCCCGCCGTCCAGCACGTCCACCCGGCCGATCCCCGCGGCCGACAGCAGGGCCGCGACCGAGGCCCCCACCCGTCCCGTCCCGCGCACCCGGACGCGGACCGCGCGGCGTGCCCCTATCCGGCCCAGGGCGCCCGCGGCCTCCGGATGCTGTACCGACAGCGAGGCCAGATCGGGCCGGAGCCGCTCGAACGCCGGGCCGTCCGCCCGTACGGCCTCGGCCGCCGGGCCGCCCGCGGTCGGCGCGTCCAGCAGTCCGGCCGCGCCGAGCCGGTCCACCACACCCCGCGCATGCCCGGCGGGCAGGCCGAGCGCCGCGGCGTCCGCGGCCAGCCGGCTCATGCTGCGGGTGCCGTCGATCATCCCGAGGAAACTGCCGGTCGCCGTGTCGACCGGTCCGACCACCACCGCATGGGCCGGAGCCACCCCGAACCGCACCGTTTCCCTGTCCCGCCAGCCGCGCCGCAGCGCGGTCTTGAGCATCGGATGCATGACATCCGCCCCCGTCCTTCGCCGTCTCCTCCGTCGAACGGATCTCAGCATGCGCCGAGTGCCGGACCGGCGGAGAAAGTTGTCCACAGGCGATGGGTGTTAGTCGTATAAGTCGTCCCCGTCATGGAGTGTTTAGGGCACGAACCGTCGACGGGGCAGGACTTCCCGCAGTGCCAGCAGGTAACGTCGGGCGCGTGCCCGCCGACCCTTCCCCCCGCGGCGCCGGGGAGACCCCCCTGCGCCGCGCCGCAGACACGACACGCCGGGCTGTCCCGAGCCCGGAGGCCCGCGGGTCAGGGACGAGCGCGGTCGAGGTGCGCCGTAGCTCACGGCGGCGCAGAACGGTTTCCGCGTACCGCGAGGGCGACCGCACCGTTGTCCTGATTCCGGCCCGTATGTCCGAGGCCGAGGAGCAGCGTTGGGTGACGGTCATGCTGGACCGGCTCGCCGCCCAGGAGAGCAAGCGCATGCTGGGCGACAGCGAGCTGGCCGAACGGGCCGAGCGGCTGTCCGGCCAGTTCCTGGACGGCCGGGCCCGCCCCGCGACGGTGCGCTGGGTCACCAACCAGAACACCCGCTGGGGATCGTGCACCCCCGCCGAGGGCAGCATCCGCCTCTCGCACCGTCTCCAGGGCATGCCCGAGTACGTCATCGACTACGTTCTGCTGCACGAGCTCGCGCATCTCCTCGTCCCCGGCCACGGCCCGCAGTTCTGGCAGCTGCTGGAGGCGTACCCGCGCACGGAACGGGCCCGCGGCTATCTCGAAGGAGTCGTCGCGGCCGACCGGCTGCCGCAGCTGCCCGCCGCACGCACCGAATGACGGCCCCGGCACACCGGATCCGTCGCGTCCCCGCGGCACCGCTGCCGCGGACGGGCCCTGCGACGCAGCCGCCCGCGCGCCTCCCGGGAGCCGCGCGGGCGCAGACCGCTCAAACAGACCGCTGAAGGAGCGCCCGGGTACGGTCCACCAGGCGTACCACCGACGTATCGGCGACGCCGGCCACCTCGTCGTACGCGAACCACCGCAGGTCCAGCGACTCGTCGCTGATCGCGGCCACCGCGTCCGCGGGCGCCAGCGCCGCGTACTGCACATCCAGATGCCAGGCGCACGGCGTCTGATGGCGGTCCAGCCGCACCGGCCCGCCGGGCAGCAGCGTCAGCCCACGGGTGATCCCGGACTCCTCGCACGCCTCCCGCAGCGCCGCGTCCGCCAGTGTGGCGTCCCCCGGCTCACAGTGGCCGCCCATCTGGAGCCACATCTTCAGCTTGCGGTGCAAGGTGAGCAGAACCCGGCCGCGGGCCGGGTCGATCACCACCGCGCTCGCCGTGAGGTGACCGTCCGCGCAGCGCCGCCACATGGCGTCCCGGTGGTCGGCGAGATGGTCCAGATAGGACAGCCGGAGCTGCTCCTGTTCCGGCGACGGCGCGGGCCACTCCTTGAGCACCCGCGCCGCGTCCTCGCGCAGACTCATGCGCCGCCGTCGCCCTTGCCCTCGCCGGGAGCGTCCGGGCCGTCGGCGCCGTCCGCCGCACCGCCGGCCGCCTCGGACCCGCCGGCCGGCGCGTCCTTCGCGGGCGCCGCCTTCGGGCCATCGGTCTCCGCGGAACCCGCAGGCTTGGTCAGATCCGGCTTGCCGCCGCTCGCGGCCTCGCCCAGCATCTTGTCCAGCTCGGAGAAGTCCAGCTGCTCGTGGTGCACAAAGCCGTCCGGGTCGTCCAGATCGGCCGCCGTCGGCAGCATGTCCGGGTGCTCCCACAGGGCGTCGCGACCCTCCATGCCCCGCGCGTCGGCCAAGGAGGCCCACAGCCGCGAGGCGTCCCGCAGCCGCCGCGGACGCAGCTGGAGACCGATCAGCGTCGAGAACGTCTGCTCGGCCGGGCCACCGCTCGCCCGGCGCCGCCGCAGCGTCTCCCGCAGCGCGTCCGCCGCCGGCAGATGCGGCTTGGCGGCGGCGTGCACCACTGCGTCCACCCAGCCCTCGACGAGCGCCAGCGCGGTCTCCAGACGGGCCAGCGCCGCCTTCTGCTCCGGCGTGTCCTCGGGCTGGAACATGCCCTGCTGAAGGGCGTTCTGCAACTCCTCGGGATGCTGCGGATCGAGCTGGCCGACCACATCCTCCAGCTTGCTCGTATCGACCTTGATACCGCGCGCATAGCCCTCGACGGCACCGAACAGATGGGAGCGCAGCCACGGCACATGGGCGAAGAGCCGCTGGTGGGCGGCCTCGCGCAGCGCCAGATACAGCCGCACCTCCTCGTCCGGTACGCCCAGGCCCGCCCCGAAGGACGCGATGTTCCCGGGCAGCAGTGCGGCCTTGCCGGCCGGACCCAGCGGCAGCCCGACGTCCGTCGAGCCGACGACCTCGCTCGCCAGGACGCCCAGCGCCTGGCCGATCTGCGTGCCGAACATCGCGCCGCCCATGGAGCGCATCATGCCGAGCAGCGGGCCCGCCATGGCCTGCATCTCGCCCGGCAGCACATCGCCCATGGCCGCCCCGACACGCTCGGCGAGCGGATTCACCAGGTCCTGCCAGACCGGCAGGGTCTCCTCGACCCACTCGGCGCGGCTCCACGCCACCACCGAGCCGGACCCCGACGGCAGCGACGTCACACCGTCCAGCCACAGGTCCGCCAGTCGCACGGCCTCCTCGACCGCGGTGCGCTCACCGGGCGACAGGCTCGCGTCCTTGCTGCCGTCCTCGGCGCCCTGCGCGACGGTCTGCCGCGCAATGTCCTTGGCCATGTCCCAGTTCACCGGGCCGCCCTCGTACGAGAGCATCTGGCCGAGCTTCTGGAAGGCGGCGCCCAGGTCGCCAGGGTTCATCTGGCCACCGGGGCCGCCCATGCCGCCGAAGAGCGCCGCGAACGGATTGTCCGCGCCGCCGCTCCCGCCGCCGAACCCGAAGGGGTCCGCGGGGCCCTGGCTACCTCCCTGGCCGCCCTTCTTCTTGCCGTTGTCGCCGTCCTCCGGCTCCTCCGGCGGAAGGCCGAATCCAAACGGGGTGTCACTCACGGGTTTCCTCGGCTCGTAAGGCCGCCGGCTCGGGCCGACGGCGACTGCCCGACATCACCTCCAGCGTAGACACCCGGACCGCCCCGGGGCTCGGTGCTTCGCTGTCCCGATGCCTGCGGCAGGATGGACGCCACCTGGTACGTACGTGTCAACACACGTGCGTACTGAAGACAACCGCTGGAGACGCCCGGTGAGTTCCCCAGATCCGACCGTTCGCGCTGCGCGAAACACCGCGGCCAAGACCGAGCAGACAGACGGCACCACGGACCGGTCACGGCGCCGGCCCGTCGTCGCCGTCACCGGAGCCGCATCCGGAGTCGGCGCGCTGCTCACCCGTGCCCTCGTCGCATCCGACGAGGTCAAGCGGGTGGTGGCCATCGACGAGCGGCGCGGCGACGAGGCCGAGGCGCACTGGCACGTCCTGGACGTACGGGATCCCGCCATCGCCGACAAACTGCGCGGCGTGGACGTCGTCGTCCACCTCGCGCTCGACCTCGACCTGGAGACCGACGACACCGCCCGCACCGCCTACAACGTGCGCGGCACCCAGACGGTCCTCACCGCCGCCGCGGCGGCCGGCGTCCACCGGGTCGTGCTCTGCACCTCCGCCATGGTCTACGGGGCACTGCCCGACAACGACGTGCCGCTGGCCGAGGACGCCGAACTGCGCGCCACCGCCGACGCCACCGGTGTCGGCGACCTCCTGGAGATCGAACACCTGGCGCACCGCGCCCCCCGCGCACACCCCGGCCTGAACGTCACCGTCCTGCGCCCCACCGTCCTGGTGGGCGGCACGGACACCGCCCTGACCCGCTACTTCGAGTCACCCCGCCTCCTGGTCGTCGCCGGATCCCGCCCCGCCTGGCAGTTCTGCCATGTCGAGGACCTGGTCAGCGCCCTGGAATACGCCGCCCTGGAGAAGGTCGAGGGCGAGCTCGCGGTGGGCTGCGACGGCTGGCTGGAGCAGGAGGAGGTCGAGGAGCTCTCGGGCATCAGACGTATGGAGCTGCCGTCCTCGGTCGCCTTGGGCGCCGCCGCCCGGCTGCACCGCATCGGCCTGACACCGTCCCCCGCCGGGGACCTCGCCTACACGATGCACCCCTGGGTCGTCAGCGGCAGCCGGCTCCACGAGGCGGGCTGGCGGCCCCGGTGGACGAACGAAGAGGTCCTCGCCGAACTGCTGGCGGAGGTCGCGGGCCGGCACACCGTCGCCGGCCGCCGGCTGGGTCGCAAGGACGCCACCGCGGCCGGTGCGGCCGGGGCCACCGTCGCCCTGCTGGGCACCGCTGCCCTGGTCCGGCGCGCCCGCAAGGCCCGCCGCCGCATCTGACCCGGACCGGCCGGCCGTGCGAGCCGCCACGCGGCGACCCGTACGCCCGGGGTGCGGCCGTTCCCCCTCGCGTCCCGGGTACGGCACGATGGGGGTATGTCTGGCACGCACGCCCCTCCGGTCCCCGTCCACTTCCACCCAGGCGAGCAGGGTGCGGCGGATCCGATCCGGCTGCTCGCGATCCGCGACACCCCGCTGTCCCTGGACGAGGTCTTCGCGGCCGTCCAGGACCCCGCGGCGGGCGGCACGGCATTGTTCGTCGGCACGGTCCGCTCACACGACGGCGGCGCCGACGTCGACGCCCTGGGCTACTCCGCGCACCCGACCGCCGAGGCGGAGATGCGCCGCGTCGCCGAGAAGACCGTCGCCGACTTCCCCGTCCGCGCGCTGGCCGCCGTCCACCGGGTGGGAGACCTGGCCATCGGCGATCTCGCCGTCGTCGTCGCGGTCTCCTGCCCGCACCGCGCCGAGGCGTTCGAAGCCTGCCGCAAGCTGATCGACGACCTCAAACGCGAGGCACCGATCTGGAAGCACCAGACGTTCTCCGACGGTGCAGAAGAATGGGTCGGCGCGTAGCGCCGTTCTTCTGGGGGCGGTGGTCGGGTGACGGGCGGGTGGGTCGGCGCGTAGCGCCGTCTTCCCGGTACGGGCGACGGGTGGGATGGTTGGTAAGTGGCGCCGTCTTCAGGAAGACGAGGCGCGTGCCGGTGTCTGTGTGTCGTCCGGGGCCGTCGCGGCCGGTAGCGGAGCCGAATCGGTGCCGAACCGGTGCCATGCGCTCCGGTTGCGTAACCCGTCCGACGGCATGAGCGTGGACCTGTCGGATGGTTAAATCTGCTTATTGGTCGATTGCGGTCGTGCAAGGGGTTGGGAGGTCGCCATGGGTGCGCTCCTCTGGCTGCTGATTCCGGTTCTCGCCGCGCTGGCTGCCACCCTGTGGAGCACCTGGGTCACGCGCAACCGCAAGTCCGGGGATGTCGCGGAACTCGCGGGGTACGCCCGGTTCCGCGCCGCGATGGAAAAGGAACCGCCCGCCCCGGACCCGGCCTCCGACACGGTCTGACGCCCCCGGGCGGGTACGCGTACGCGGCCGGATTCCCACGTGCGCAGGGGGGTCCCCGTACGGACGGCCCCGCGGGCGGGTTGTCATACCCGTCCCGTACTGTCGTTCCATGCCCCGCCGCACCGTGACGCTGCTTGCCTCGTTCCTGATGCTGATCGTGCTGCTCTGCGTCGGGGTGTCGATCCCCGTGCCGTATGCCGAGATGTCTCCGGGCCCGACGGTGAACACTCTCGGTGATCACGAGGGTGAGCCGGTGCTCCAGATCTCCGGGCGCAAGACCTATCCGACGAGTGGTCACCTCAACATGACCACGGTCCGTGTCACCGCCCCCGACTACAGCATGAACCTCTTCCAGGCGCTCTACGGCTGGCTGGACCGCGACAGCGCCGTGGTGCCGCACAAGACGCTCTACCCCGAGGGTCAGACGGCGGAGCAGGCCGACCAGGAGAACGCCGAGGAGTTCAGCCAGTCGCAGGAGAGCGCCAAGGTAGCCGCGCTCGACCAGCTGCACATCCCGGTCGCCGCCCAGACCGTCGTCGGCTCCGTCGTCAAGGACAAACCGGCCGACGGGCGGCTGCACGCGGGCGATGTGATCAAGGCGGTGGACGGCAAGGAGGTCAAGGAGACCGCCGACGTCGCCAAGTTCGTCACCCAGCGGAAACCGGGTGAGCAGACCGTCTTCACGATCATCCCCGCCAAGGTGGCGGCCGCCGCGGAGAAGAAGGGCCAGCGGCCCGAGACCGGCGAGAAGCAGGTCACCCTGACCACGGCGAAGGCGGAGGACGGCCGGGCCATCGTGGGCATCCAGGCCCGGGTCGACCACATCTTCCCGTTCACCATCGACGTCAAGCTCGCCGATGTCGGCGGCCCCAGCGCCGGGCTGATGTTCGCGCTCGGCATTGTCGACAAACTCACCCCGGGCGGAAACCTGACCGGCGGCAAGTTCGTGGCCGGTACGGGGACGATCGACGACAAGGGCAAGGTCGGCCCGATCGGCGGCATCTCGATGAAGACGATCGGGGCCCGGGACAAGGGCGCGGAGTTCTTCCTGACGCCGAAGGACAACTGCGCGACCGCCGCCAAGGACACCCCGGCCGGTCTGACGCTCGTCAAGGTCAACACCATCGGCGACGCGATCAAGGCGCTGGAGAAGATCCGCACGGACGACACGGCCGGCCTGCCGAGCTGTAGCACGGCAGGCCGGTAGCGGGCTCCGGCCGTGGCCGGGCCGACGGGGCCCGGCCCGCGGGGTCAGGATTCGAAGGTCGCGGCCAGCGCGTCCGCGAGGCCGGGCACCAGCGCCGAGCCGGTGAGCACCTCGGACGTGGAGTCCTTCTCGCGCAGCCGCAGCGCCGATTCGCGGGAGCCGTCCCGCAGCACGGCCACCGTCATCCGCACCTCCTGGCGGTCCGGATGCTTGGCGACCCACTTGGCGAGCTGGGCGTCGTCCATGCCCTCGGGCACGGAGTCCTCGGCGGACGGCGGCAGCATCAGCCGCTCCACGGTCAGCGCGCAGCCGGCGACGGCGTCGGGCCAGGCGATGGTGGCGAGGAATTCGTCGAGCGGGGCCCCGGTGGGGATCTCGTCCTGCTCCACGGGGGTCAGAGAAGCGGTGGTGGCGTCGTCGATGCCGAGCTGGGCGGCGAGCGAGGGCTCCTGGACACGCAGTTTGGCGGTGTCGACGAGGGCGAACAGGCGGGCGGGCTGATCCCAGCCGAGCCCGGCGCTGTACTCGTCGATTTCGAGTACGGCACGGGTCAGCGGACCGGCGGCGAGGGGGGTGCCGTCAACGGGGAGGTTGGTCATGTTCAACATCGTGCCTTGTGGACCCCGGAAATCGGGAACCGAGTAAAGCCATCGTAAGTTGCATCAGTGGGTCCTACTATCGCCGGGCCTGCTCCACACGACAGCGAACTTCTGAGGTGCGCACCTTGGCTTTCCAGATGCCGGACCGCGGCGGAGGCCCTACCGGGCCACGGATCAGGGTCGGCCGGCCATCCCGGCGGGTCCGGACCCTGCTCATGACACTGGGCGTGCTGGCGGTGCTGGCCATGCTCTTTGTGATGTTCTCCGGGTTCTGGACCGACTGGCTCTGGTACCGCTCGGTCGACTACTCCTCGGTCTTCACCACCACCCTGTGGACCAAGATCGGACTCTTCGCCTTCTTCGGTGTGCTGATGGCCGTGGCCGTCGGCGTGAACATCTGGCTGGCGCACCGGCTGCGGCCGCCGCTCAGCGCGATGTCCATGGAGCAGCAGAGCCTGGACCGCTACCGGATGGGCATCGCCCCGTTCAAGAAGTGGGCGCTGATCGCGGTCACCGCGGTGATAGGTCTGATCGCCGGGGCCTCCGCCTCCGGTGAGTGGCGCACCTGGCTCCAGTGGATCAACGGCGTGCCGTTCGGCCAGAAGGACCCGCAGTTCGGCAAGGACGTCTCGTTCTACGCCTTCGACCTGCCCTGGTACCGCTTCCTGCTGAGCTTCGGTTTCGCCTGCGCGGTGCTGTGTCTGGTCGCCGCGGCGCTGACGCACTACCTCTACGGCGGACTGCGGCTGACGAGTCCGGGCTCCCGGGCGACCGCCGCCGCGACCGGCCACCTGTCGGTGCTGCTGGGCATCTTCGTCTCGCTCAAGGCGATCGCGTACTGGCTCGACCGGTACGGCCTCGCGGTCAAGTCCAGCGGCCTGAAGTCGGCCGACAACTGGACCGGGCTGCGCTATGTGGACGCCAACGCCTACCTCCCGGCGAAGACGATCCTGTTCTTCATCGCGGCGATCTGCGCGGTGCTCTTCTTCGCCACCCTCTGGCGCCGCACCTGGCAGCTGCCGGTGATCGGCTTCGGCCTGATGGTGCTCTCCGCGGTCCTCATCGGCGGTCTGTACCCGGCGATCGTGCAGAAGTTCCAGGTCCAGCCGAACGAGCAGGCCAAGGAAGCGCCGTACATCAAGCAGAACATCAAGGCGACCCGGGACGCGTACGACATCCAGGACTCCGATGTCACGCCGTACAAGGGCGACTACAAGCCCAAGACCGACGCGGACAGTCAGCGGCTGCGGGACGACGCCGACACCACGGCCAGCATCCGGCTGCTCGACCCGAACGTGGTCTCGCCGGCCTTCCAGCAACAGCAGCAGGTGCGCGGGTACTACCAGTTCCCCTCCACCCTCGACGTCGACCGGTACAAGGACAAGAACGGCGTCGAGCAGGACACCGTCATCGGTCTGCGCGAGCTGAACATCGCCGGTATCCCCGAGCGCAACTGGATCAACGACCACTTCAAGTACACCCACGGCTACGGCGCGGTGGCCGCGAAGGGCACCGAGACAGCCGACGACGGCGGCCCGGACTACACCGAGTCGGACCTGCCGGCCAAGGGGCAGCTCGGCACGTACGAGCAGCGGGTGTACTACGGCGAGAAGACCACGCAGTACTCCATCGTCGGCGGTCCGCAGAAGGAACTGGACTACTCCGACGACAGCGGCGAGAAGAGCTACAGCTACCAGGGCAAGAGCGGGGTGGATCTCGCCAACCCGATCAACCGTGCCGCGTACGCGGTGGCGTTCGGGGAGCCGCAGATCCTCTACTCCGGCGCGATCGGCGACGGCTCGCGGATCCTGTACAACCGCACGCCCAAGGAGCGCGTCGAGTCCGTCGCCCCCTGGCTGACCATCGACGGTGACGCCTACCCGGCGGTCGTCGACGGCCGCATCCAGTGGATCGTGGACGCCTACACCACGAGCAACGGCTATCCGTATGCCTCGCGCACCACGCTCGGGGACACCACGGCCGATTCGCTCACCAACGGCCAGCGGGCCGTGATGGCCCAGCAGAACCAGGTCAACTACATCCGCAACTCCGTCAAGGCGACGGTCGACGCCTACGACGGCTCGGTCAAGCTCTACCAGTGGGACACGAAGGACCCGGTCCTCAAGACCTGGATGAAGTCCTTCCCGGGCACGGTCGAGAAGCGGGAGGCCATCAGCCCGGCGCTGATGGAGCACCTGCGGTACCCGCAGGACCTCTTCAAGGTGCAGCGCCAGCTGCTGACCACCTACCACGTCACGGACCCGGGCACCTTCTACACGGGCTCCGAGCGCTGGCAGATCCCGAACGACCCGACGACCAAGTCGGGCAACGCCGTACCGCCGTACTACCTGAGCATGAAGATGCCGGACCAGAAGGACCAGTCCTTCTCGCTGACGACGACCTTCACGCCCAACAAACGCGACAACCTCGGCGCCTTCATGGCCGTCGACGCCAACGCGACCAGCAGCGACTACGGCAAGATCAGAATCCTGAAACTGCCCTCGCAGACACCCGTGCCCGGTCCACAGCTGGTGCAGTCGAAGTTCAACTCCGATCCCAGCATCGCCAATGAGCTCAACATCCTCAAGAAACTCGGCGACTCGGAGATCGAGTACGGCAACCTGCTGACCGTGCCACTGGACGGCGGACTCCTGTACGTCGAACCGGTCTATCTGCGCGGCGCCAACACCAACTACCCGCTGCTGAAGAAGGTGCTGGTCAGCTACGGCGACAACAAGCCCGTCCTGGAGAACACCCTCAAGGACGCGCTGGACGTCGTCTTCGGCAAGAAGGCACCGAGCACCGGCACGGAGAAGCCGCCGGGCGGTGGCGAGAAGACCCAGCCGCCGCCGGCCGGCCAGACGGTGCAGCAGGCTCTCGGCGACGCCGAGAAGGCGTACGAAGAGGGCGAGAAGGCCCGTACCTCGGGCGACTGGGCCGGTTACGGCGAGGCCCAGAAGAAGCTCAAGGCGGCGCTGGACCGGGCCGCGAAGGCGTCCCAGAAGGGCGGCACGTCGGGCGGCTAGCCGGCCCGGCACGGCGCAGCAGGCCGAGCGGCCGCCGGGTTCGTCCCGGCGGCCGCCCGGCAGCAGGTGGTCAGGGGCCACCTCGGTGCCGTGATACCTTGAGTACACAACGACGCGGGGTGGAGCAGCTCGGTAGCTCGCTGGGCTCATAACCCAGAGGTCGCAGGTTCAAATCCTGTCCCCGCTACTCACGACGAAGGCCCGGATTCCTCAGAGGATCCGGGCCTTCGTCATGCGTGCGATTTCCTGCCAAATACGGCCGGGTCGTACCGCCGATGTGGGAAAGCTGTGTGCTTGAGTTTGACAAGTCGTCGTATCGGGAAGTCGACAAACCGCTGAAGTGACCTCACTGGCTGCGGTATACCAGGTGTACGCGGGTTACGGGTGGTGCGACGATGGCTCTTATGGGGGACAAGGCAAGGTTGTTGGAGACAGACCGGTTTGTACATGCGCCCGACGAGGGGCGCGAATCCGAGCTGGCGATGGACGCGATGGAGGCGGCGGAGGCCGCCGAAGCGTCGGACGCGGTGACCGAAACGGGACACCGCCGGGCCGCCGAAGCGGGCGACACCGGAGCCATGAGCGTGCTCGGCGCGCTGCTGTTGCGGCGCGGTGATCTGGACGGCGCCGAGCCGCATCTGCGTTCCGCCACCGCCGCCGGGGACCGCGCCGCCGCGAACAATCTCGGCGTCCTGCTGCACCAGCGGGGCCAGACGGACGAGGCGGCCGGCTGGTGGCGCACCGCGGCCGTCGCGGGATCCGCCGCCGCGGCGCACGCCCTCGGCCGGCACCACCGCGAGCGCGGCGACGAGCCGGCCGCCGAGTACTGGCTGAGCCAGTCCGCGGAATCCGGTCACTGCCTGGGCGCCTACGCCCTCGCCGACCTGTTGGAGCACCGTGGCGACACCGGCGCCGAGCGCTGGTTCCGGACGGCCGCCGAGCGCGGCCACCGCGAGGCCGCGTACCGCCTGGCCCGGCTCATCGAGGAAGGCCGTGACACGGACCGCCGGACGGTGCCCGCGTACGGCGAGCTGACGCGGCAGACCGAGGCCGAGCAGTGGTACCGCCAGGCCGCCGCGCGCGGCCACCGGCGGGCCGCGTTGCAGCTGGGCGCGCTGCTGGAGGACCGCGGCGACATCCAGGAGGCGGGCCGCTGGTACCTGTCCGCCGCCAAGGACGGCGAGGCGCGGGCCGCCTGCGCGCTGGGCTTCCTGCTGCGCGACGCCGGCGACGAGGAGAGCGCCGCGGAGTGGTGGCGGCGCGCGGCCCAGGACGGCGACGGCAACGCCGCCAACGCGCTGGGCGCGCTGCACGCCGACCGCGGCGAACTCCAGACCGCCGAGCGCTGGTACCGCGCCGCGCTCGATGCCGGTGATGTCAACGGCGCCTACAACCTCGGGCTGCTCTGTGCCGCGCAGCGCCGGGCCGGACGCGGCGAACAGTGGTACCGCCGGGCCGCGTACGCCGGGCACCGCGAGGCCGCCAACGCGCTCGCCATCCTGCTGTTGCAGCGCGGCGACGCCTCCGGGGCCGAGCCGTGGTTCTCCAAGGCCGCCGAGGCGGGCAGCGTGGACGCCGCCTTCAACCTCGGCATCCTGTTCGCCGGACGAGGCGAGGGGCGGATGGCGCACACCTGGTACGAGCGGGCGGCGGCGGCCGGGCACACCGAGGCGGCGTTGCAGGTCGCCATCGTGCAGCTGCGCGAGGGTGACGCACAGGACGCGGAGCGGAATCTGCGCTGTGCGGCCGGCGGCGGCAGCGCCGAGGCGGCCTTCCGGCTCGCCGACCTCCTGGACCGCAGGTCCGCGGAGGCGGACGGCGCCGGGCGGGCCGGCGGTGTGCGGACACCGGACGCCGAGAGCACGCAGTGGTACGAGCGGGCCGCGCGGCAGGGACACCGGCGCGCTCAGGTCCGGGTTGGCATGTTCGCGGCGGCTCGGGGCGATGTGGTCGAGGCCGCGACCTGGTACCGCGCGGCGGCCGAGGCCGGCAGCCAGAACGGTGCCTTCAACCTCGGGCTGCTGCTGGCCCGCGAGGGGAGCCTGCCCGAGGCCGCCCTGTGGTGGCAGCGCGCAGCCGAGGGCGGGCACGGCCGTGCGGCGCTGCGGCTGGCGCTGCTCGCCGCCCGCCGGGGCGCGCTCGCGGAGGCGCAGAGCTGGTGCGCGCGGGCGGTGGAGCTGGGGCCGCCGGAGGTGGCAGAGCGTGCGGCACGGCTGCGTGCGGCGCTCCAGGAGGAGCTCAGCGCGTAGTGCTCCGGGGCCGGGTCCGAGGGCCCGGCCCCGGAGCCGCGGCAGGGATTTGCTCTGCTGGTCGGCCCCGGGTTAGAGTAAAGAGACAACGACGCGGGGTGGAGCAGCTCGGTAGCTCGCTGGGCTCATAACCCAGAGGTCGCAGGTTCAAATCCTGTCCCCGCTACTCATAACGAAGGCCCGGATTCCTCAGAGGATCCGGGCCTTCGTCATGTTCCGCCGCCGACTCGGTGTCCTACGGGGTGGCGGGTGGCCGGAGCGGTCCGGACAGGGGCCGTCGGCAGGGTCAGGGAGTGGCGCAGCTGGGGCAGATGCCCCGGTAGGTCACGGTGACCTCGGAGACCTGGAAGCCGTAGCGCTCGGGCTCGGGCAGGGCGGAGAGCGGGTCGCTCTGGATATGGACGTCCCGGATCGTGCCGCACCGCGAGCAGATGAGGTGCTGGTGGTCGTGGTGGGCGTTCGGGTCGTAGCGCTTCGCGCGGCCGTCGGTGCTCACCTCCAGTACCTCACCGAGCGAGACCAGCTCGCCGAGGGTGTTGTAGACGGTGGCGCGGGAGATCTCCGGGAGGCGGTCGGTGGCGCGGGCGTGCACTTCGTCGGCGGTGTAGTGGACGTGGTCCCCGTCGAGGACCTCGGCGACGACGCGCCGCTGCGCGGTCAGCCGCCAGCCACGTCCGCGGAGCCGTTCCAGCAGGTCACTCATGCCATTCACCTATCAGTCAGATAAAGCAAGGGTAGCAGCGGCCGGTTTGTCCCCGGATCAGGTATGAGTTTCGGGTTCTTCTTGACTTAGACATTGTCCAATGTAGGATCGGAATCGGCGTAAGCCAAGGGCAGGCGTAAAGACTTCAGGAGGCGCACGTGTCGGTAGAGAGCACCACCGGACCGCTGACCACGGAGTCCGGGGCTCCGGTCTCGGACAACCAGAACAGTGAGACGGCCGGCATCGGTGGACCCGGCCTCATCCAGGACCAGCTGCTGATCGAGAAGCTCGCGCACTTCAACCGCGAGCGCATTCCGGAGCGCATCGTGCACGCCCGTGGCGCCGGTGCGTACGGCACCTTCACGGTGACCGCGGATGTGACCAAGTACACCCGGGCGAAGTTCCTGTCGGAGATCGGCAAGCAGACCGAGACGTTCCTGCGCTTCTCGACGGTCGCGGGCAGCCTCGGCGCGGCGGACGCGGTGCGCGACCCCCGTGGTTTCGCGCTGAAGTTCTACACCGAGGAGGGCAACTACGACCTCGTCGGCAACAACACCCCGATCTTCTTCATCAAGGACGCCATCAAGTTCCCGGACTTCATCCACACCCAGAAGCGCGACCCGTACACCGGCTCGCAGGAGGCGGACAACGTCTGGGACTTCTGGGGCCTCTCGCCGGAGACCACCCACCAGGTGACCTGGCTGTTCGGTGACCGCGGTATCCCCGCCTCGTTCCGCCACATGAACGGCTACGGCTCGCACACCTTCCAGTGGGTCAACGCCGCGGGCGAAGCCTTCTGGGTCAGGTACCACTTCAAGACCGACCAGGGCATCAAGAACCTCACCCAGGCCGAGGCCGACAAGGTCGCCGGTGAGGACCCCGACAGCCACCAGCGTGACCTGCGCACCGCCATCGAGCGCGGCGACTTCCCGACCTGGACCGTGCAGGTGCAGGTCATGCCCGTGGCCGAGGCGGCCGCCTACCGCTTCAACCCGTTCGACCTGACCAAGATCTGGCCGCACGCCGACTACCCGCCGATCGAGTTCGGCAAGCTGGAGCTCAACCGCAACCCGGAGAACATCTTCGCCGAGGTCGAGCAGTCGGCCTTCTCCCCGAGCCACTTCGTGCCGGGCATCGGGCCGTCCCCCGACAAGATGCTCCAGGGCCGCCTCTTCGCGTACGCCGACGCCCACCGCTACCGCGTCGGTATCAACGCCGACCACCTGCCGGTGAACCGCCCGCACGCCACCGAGGCGCGCAACTACGGCCGGGACGGCGCGCTCTACGACGGCCGCCACGGCCGGCAGAAGAACTACGAGCCGAACAGCTTCGGCGGCCCGGTCGAGACCGGTCAGCCGCTGTGGCAGTCGGTCGCGGTGACCGGCCCGTCCGGTGAGCACGAGGCGCCCACGCACGCCGAGGACAACGACTTCGTGCAGGCGGGCAACCTCTACCGCCTGATGACGGAGGATGAGCGGGAGCGCCTGATCAACAACCTGGCGGGCTCCATCTCCCAGGTTTCCCGTGAGGACATCGCGCAGCGCGCGATCGAGAACTTCCGCAAGGCGGACACGGACTACGGCAAGCGACTGGAGGCCGCCGTCCAGGCCCTGCGCGGCTGACGGACGCTTGCCGTACCACCGAAGAGGCCGGACGCCAGGGGGCTCCGGCCTCTTCGTGCGTCCGGCCTCCGGTGTGCCGGGCCGTGCGGTGCGCCCGGCCTCCCGGAGTGCTGCCCGCCCAGCGTGACCGGTGTCAGGCGGAGACGCCGCCGGCGCGCTCGGTGACGGCGGACCGGCAGCGGATGATGTCGCGTACCGACACGATGCCGACCGGCTCGTACCCGTCCAGCACGATCAGATGGCGGAATCCGCCGCGCACCATGGCGTCCGCGGCGTCGTCCAGCGTCCAGTACGGCGCGGCGAAGACCACGTCCGGGGTGGTGTGGGTCTGGGCGGTTTCCCGGTCGGGGTTCTCGCCGGCGCCGAGAGAGTTGAGGATGTCGCGCTCGGTGAGGATGCCGAGACCGCTGGTGTCGGTGTCGAGGATGACGGCCGCGCCGACGCGGCGGGCCGCCATCAGCTGGGCGGCCTGGCGGAGGGTATGAGCGGGGCCGATGGTGAGGACGACCGTGCTCATGGCGTCTTTGACGTACACGGGCATGGAGGGGAGCCACCTCCTTGGTGTGAGTGCCTTGCGAGCGAATTCACAAGTTCACAAACGGGGGCAGTTTTATCGTCACACGCGGGTGCCGTGGTCACAAGGGGGCGGGGGCCCGGACAGTCGTCCGACATCCGCCCCCTTCGGGGGTCAGCGCCGGGCGTCGCCGACGTAGGCCAGCAGATCCTCGTGGAGCAGACCGTTGGAGGCCGCGGCGTTCCCGCTGTGCGGGCCCGGCTTGCCGTCCAGACCGGAGAAGCGGCCGCCGGCCTCCTGGACGACGACGGCGCAGGCCGCCATGTCCCACAGCGAGAGTTCCGGCTCCGCGCAGATGTCCACCGACCCCTCGGCGATCATCATGTACGGCCAGAAGTCGCCATAACCCCGGGTGCGCCAGCAGTCCCGGGTCAGATCGAGGAAGCTGGGCAGCTTGCCGCGCTCCTCCCAGCCGGTCAGCGAGGAGTAGGCGAACGACGCGTCCTGGATGCGGCCGACCTGCGAGACGCGCAGCCGGGAGGCGGAGCTCAGGCTCCGGCCAGTGAAGGCGCCCAGGCCCTCGGCGGCCCACCAGCGGCGGTTGAGCGCCGGCGCCGAGACGATGCCGACCACCGGGCGGTCGCCGCCCTCGCCGCGTTCCATCAGGGCGATCAGCGTGGCCCAGACCGGCACCCCGCGGACGTAGTTCTTCGTACCGTCGATCGGATCGATGATCCAGCGGCGCGGACCGGAGCCCTCGCTCCCGAACTCCTCGCCGAGCACCGCATCGCGCGGCCTGGCCCGCTGGAGATGGCCACGGATCAGCTCCTCGGCGGTTTTGTCCGCCTCGCTCACCGGCGTCATGTCCGGCTTGGTCTCGACCTTGAGGTCGAGCGCCTTGAACCGCTCCATGGTCGCGGCGTCCGCGGCGTCCGCGAGGACATGGCCGAGACGAAGATCATCGTGATAGTCGGGCATGTGCGAAGAGTATCGACTGGTTATACGCAGGAGCCACATACGACTCCGTTCGGCACGGCGGCCACAGGACGCACAGCGCGCCGGCCCGCGCGCCCGGAACCGCCCCGCGAAGGCTCTTGACAGTCCCCGGCACCGCGTCAATTCTGTGCGCACACCGGCCACATGGGCGGGCCGGGGAGGAGGCGACGGATGCCCGCAGCGCGTGAATCCCTGCTGGACGCCGCCTATACGGCGCTGACCACCCGGGCGTGGGGCACCATCCGGATGGCCGAGGTCGCGGCCGCGGCCGGGGTCTCCCGGCAGACCCTCTACAACGAGTTCGGCAGCAAGGAAGGGCTGGCCCGCGCCCTGGTGCGCCGGGAGACCGACAACTATCTGGCGGGCGTCGCACGGGCGTTGGCCCGAGAGGGGCGGACGGTCACCGGGCCGTCGGCTGACGCGGCGGGCCGGGTGGCGGCCGCGGCCGCCTGGACGCTGCGCACCGCACGCGCCAATCCGCTGGTCCGGGCCGCCCTGACCGGCTGCTGGAGCGACCGGCTGCCCACCCCGCACGGGGCGGCGGGCCCGGCCCCCGTCCGGGCCGCGCGGACCGGCGCGCCCGCCCGGCGGGCCGCGGGCACCGGCGACGGACCGCTGCCGGGCCCCGCCGAACTGGTCGGCGGATTCTGCGCGCAGGCGGTGGCGGCGCTGGAGCCGGACTGGCCCGCGGAGGAACTGCCTGCCCTCGGCACCGCCTGCGAGACCGCCGCGCGGCTGACGCTCTCGTGCGTGCTCGCCCCGGCGGGTCCCGTCGCGCTCGCGGGGCCGCCCGCCGGCCCGGAGGCGGTGCCCGGCCCTGGCCGGGTGGCGGAGACCGCCGGGGGAGCGGTGCCGCAGCGGCGGCGGGAGGCCGAGACGGAGACGGTGTCGCGGCTGGTGCGCGGTGCGTTCGCCCGGCTGCCGGGCGAACAGCGGCGGCCGGCCGGGGCGCCGGGACCGCACCGCGGCGGCCGGGGCCGGTGACGGCCGGCCGCGCCACGCGGGCCCGGACCGGTCAGCGGTGCCGCAGCGGGCTCAGTGCGCCGATCCGGACAGCTGGAGTCCGACGACGCCGATGATGACGAAGCTGATGGAGACGATCTTGAGGGTGGAGACCACATCGCCGAGGAAGACCATGCCGTAGAGCGCCGTACCGGCCGCGCCGATACCGGTCCAGACCGCGTACGCCGGGCCGACGTCCAGTTTCCGGAGCGCCAGCGTCAGCAGGCCGAAGCTGGCGAGGGCGAAGGACGCGAAGGCGACGGTCGGCCACAGGCGGGTGAAGCCGTGGGACAGCTTGAGACAGACCGCGAAGCCGGTCTCCAGGATCCCCGCCACCACGACCAGCAGCCACGCCATGTCCCATTGCCTCCGTCAGCTCGGTGACTGCTTCGCCAGCCTTGGTGTGATTATGCATTTACCTCGGACGGACGGCAGCAGACTTCGGCGATCAGTCGCCCTCGCGCCGTTCCCGGGTGGCGAGCAGACGGCGCAGTGAGTAGAGGCGGGCCGGGTCGGCGTGACCGTCGGCCACCCACTGGTCCAGCGCGCAGTCCGGTTCGTCGTGGCTACAGGCGCGCGGGCAGCCCTCGGTGCCCGGCAGCAGATCGGGGAAGGCGAGCACGACCCGCGACGGATCGACGTGGTGCAGTCCGAAGGACCGGACGCCCGGGGTGTCGATGACCCAGCCGGAGTCGCCGGGCAGCGGGAGCGCCAGCGCGGAGGTGGTGGTGTGCCGGCCGCGGCCGGTGACCGCGTTGACGTGGCCGGTCGCCCGGTTGCGGTCCGGGACCAGGGCGTTGACCAGGGTCGTCTTTCCGACGCCGGAGTGGCCGACGAAGGCCGTCATACGGCCCGTCAGATGGGCCCTGACCCGCTCGGCGGCGCCGCCGTCGGCCAGTTCGTCGCGGTTGGTGACCACGTACGGGACGCCCAGCGCACCGTAGGAGTCCAGCAGCGGGCCGGCGGGGGCCAGATCGGACTTGGTCAGCACCAGCAGCGGTTCGAGACCCGCGTCATAGGCGGCGACCAGGCAGCGGTCGATGAGGCGGGGGCGCGGTTCGGGGTCGGCGAGCGCGGTGACGATCGCGAGCTGGTCGGCGTTGGCGACCACGACCCGCTCGAAGGGGTCGTCGTCATCGGCCGTACGGCGCAGGGTGGAGGTGCGCGGCTCGACCCGGATGATCCGCGCGAGGGTGTCCTTGGCGCCGGTCAGATCGCCGACCACGGAGACCCGGTCGCCGACCACCGCGCTCTTGCGGCCCAGCTCGCGGGCCTTCATCGCGGTGACCGTACGGCCCTCGATCAGGCAGGTCAGACGGCCCCGGTCGACGGTCAGGACCAGGCCCTCGACGGCGTTCTCGTGCTTGGGGCGGATGGAGGTGCGGGGACGGTTGCCCTTGGGGTTGGGGCGGACACGGATGTCGTCCTCGTCGGGGTTCTTGCCGTAGCGGCGCATGGCGGCGGTAACTCTCAGACGCTCCGGGCGGGGGCCGGATCGAGCATGTCCGTCCACATCGCGGGGAAGTCGGGCAGGGTCTTGGCGGTGGTCGCGACGTTCTCCACCTGCACGCCGGGGACGGCGAGGCCGATGACCGCGGCGGCGGTGGCCAGCCGGTGGTCGTCGTAGGTGTGGAAGATCCCGCCGTGCAGCGGGCGCGGCCGGATGTGCAGGCCGTCCGCGGTCTCGGTGACATCGCCGCCGAGCTCGCCCAGCTCCTTGGTGAGCGCGGCCAGCCGGTCGGTCTCGTGCAGCCGCAGATGGGCGACGCCGCGCAGCGTGGAGGGGGAGTCCGCGAGGGCGGCGACGGCGGCGATGCCCGGGGTCAGCTCGCCGACCTCGCTCAGGTCGACGTCGATGCCGTGGATCCGGCCGGTGCCGGTGAAGGTCAGGCCGTCCTCGGTCAGCTCGCAGGAACCGCCCATGGTGGTGAAGATCTCGCGCAGCGCGTCGCCGGGCTGCGTGGTGTGCGCGGGCCAGTCGGGAATGGTGACCCGGCCGCCGGTGACCAGCGCCGCGGCCAGGAACGGCTGGGCGTTGGAGAGGTCCGGCTCCACGACCAGATCGCGGCCCAGCAGCGCGCCGGGGGTGACCCGCCAGACGTTCGGCTCGCCGCCGGACTCCGGGGCGTCCACCTGGGCGCCGACGCTGCGCAGCATGTCGACGGTCATCCGGATGTGCGGCAGGGACGGCAGCGCGGAACCGGTGTGCCGTACCTCGACGCCCTGGTTGAAGCGCGGCGCGGACAGCAGCAGGGCGCTGACGAACTGCGAGGACGAGGAGGCGTCGATCTCGACCGGGCCGCCGTCCAGAGCGCCGCCGCCGTGCACCGTCAGGGGGAGCGCGCCGCGGCTGTCGTCGTCGATCCGGGCCCCGAGGGCGCGCAGCGCGTCGATGACGCCGCCCAGCGGACGCTCGTAGGACCGCGGGTCGCCGTCGAACCGGACCGGGCCGTCGGCGAGCGCCGCGACCGGCGGGAGGAAGCGCATGACCGTGCCGGCGTTGCCGACGTCGATGGTGGCCGGGCCGTGCAGCCCCGCGGGAATCACCCGCCACGCCTCACCGCCGCCGCCCTGCGCCGTGGCGCCCGCGGAACTGGAGGAGGCGGTCTCCTCGATGCCGACGCCCAGCGTGCGCAGCGCCTCGGCCATCAGGAGGGTGTCGCGCGAGCGCAGCGGGCGGCGCAGCCAGCCGGGCTCGGAGGAGAGGGCGGCCAGTACCAGGCCGCGGTTGGTGACCGATTTCGAGCCGGGCACGGTGACGGTGGCGTCGACCGCCCCGGGTGCGAGGGGGGCGGGCCACAGGGCGGGAAGTGCGGGGCTCTCGGTCATGTCCCTCACTTTAATGGCTGGGCAAGGGGCCCGATCTTGATCAAAAGCGGTGCAACCTGTACGAAACATGGCACTGATAGTGCGCTCGCCCACCGGGGGCGCGGAGATACGGGATACGTACGGGCTACCGGGCGCGCGGACGTACGGGACCGCATACGCCGCCGTTCGGGACACCGGCCGCCGGTCAGACGCCGAGCAGCCAGCGCCCGCCGCCTATCAGGGAGCAGAGCGTCACCACATGGAAGAGGCCGAGCCAGACGGCCGCCGGGACGTTCGTGAGGCGGGCCAGCTGGTCCGGGTCGGAGTCCACCGCGCCGCCGCGCCGCCGTTTGCCCGTCAGCTCGAACGGCGGCCGGACACCGCCCAGCAGCAGGAACCACACCACGGCGTACGCGAACGCCGCCTGGACGTCCGGTGCCGTGAGCCAGGAGACGAGGAGGAACGCGGCCCCGGCCAGCACGACGGTGAGCACGCCGTAGGCGTTGCGGATCATGACCAGCATCGCGAGGAGCAGCGCGGTGGCGCCCCACAGCAGCGCCGTGATGTGCCCCGAGGCCAGCAGCGCGGCGCCCCCCAGGCCCAGCAGGGACGGTGCGGTGTAGCCGGCCGCGGCGGTCAGTATCATCCCGGGCCCGGTCGGCCTGCCACGGGAGACGGTCAGTCCGGAGGTGTCCGAGTGGAGCCGGATGCCGTCCAGGCGGCGGCCGGTGAGCAGCGCGACCAGCCCGTGCCCGCCCTCGTGCGCGATGGTGACGGCGTTGCGCGACAGCCGCCAGGCGGTGTGCGGGACGACGGCGGCCAGCGCCAGCACCGCGGTGACGATCACCAGCCAGAACGACGGATCGGGCTGCGTCCCGAAGACTCGGCTCCATACGTCGGTGATGTGGTCGGTGTCCATGTCTCCCCTTCGTGTGGCATGGCAGTGTGGCATGCATGTGCGGTAGGTATGCAGCGAGTCGCAGCCCCGAGGACCTGGTGGGACTTTTCGGGGTGCAGCGGTGGGAGCCGACGGAGACCCTGGCACCCGACTGGAACATCGCCCCGACGAAGAACGTGCACGCGGTGCTCGAACGTCCCCTGAAGGGCGCGGCGGCCGCGGAATTTCCGCCGGGCCGTCCGGTGCGCCAGCTACGGGCGCTGAAGTGGGGGCTGGTCCCGTCGTGGTCGGCGTCGCCCGACGGCGCGGCGAAGATGATCAACGCGCGGTCCGAGACGGTGCACGAGAAGCCGTCCTTCCGGCAGGCGTTCGCGGCCCGCCGCTGTCTGCTCCCCGGTGACGGCTATTTCGAGTGGGTCACCGACGCCGCCGAACGGCAGCTGGAGGAGCAGGGCAAGAAGAAGCGGAGCCGCAAGCAGCCGTACTTCGTGACGCCCGCCGACGGCTCCGTGATGGCGATGGCCGGACTGTACGAGTTCTGGCGGGACCGCACGCTGCCCGGCGACCACCCGCAGGCGTGGTGGGCGACCTGCACCGTCCTGACCACCGAGGCCGAGACCACGCCGCTGGCCGGGTCCACCGGCGGCCCCGGCCCGCGGTCGCTGTCCGAGATCCACCCCCGGATGCCGCTGGTGCTGCCGCCGGACCGCTGGGACGCCTGGCTCGACCCGGCGCACAGCGACCCCGATGAGCTGCGCGCGCTGCTGGCGCCGCCGCCGGCCGGGCTGATGCGCGCCTATCCCGTCCCGACGGACGTCAGCAACGTCCGCAACAACGGGCCCGAGCTGCTCAAGGAGCTGGACGGGCCGGAGGTCGGCACGCTGTTCTGACCGGCACACGGCACGACGCGGTACGGGCCACGCCGCCGTACCGGCACGTCGCGGTACGGGGCAGGTTGCAGGATGGGAGCCATGAGCGCAGGAAGCACAGGGAACCCAGGAAGCACAGGAAACCTGGGAAGCACAGGGAACACAGGCAGCACACCGAGCCCGGCGGCGTCCGGGACCGAGACGGTGGAGACACCGGCCGGTGCGGCCCGGATCACCTGGCACCGGGCCGGGGCGCCGCGGGCCGTACTGGCGGTGAGCCACGGCGCGGGCGGCGGTATCGAGGCCCGGGACCTGCGGGCCCTGGCCGCCGCGCTGCCGGCCCGCGGCTACACCGTCGCACTGGTCGAGCAGCCGTGGCGGGTGGCCGGCAAGAAGGTGGCGCCCGCGCCGAAGACCCTGGACACCGGATGGACCGCGCTGTGGCCCGCGCTGGCGAAGCCGGGGCTGCCGGTGGTCGCGGGCGGCCGCAGCGCCGGCGCCCGGGTGGCGTGCCGGACGGCGCGGGAGCTGGGCGCGCACGCCGTCCTGGCGCTCGCCTTCCCGCTGCATCCGCCGGGCAGGCCGGAGAAGTCGCGGGCGGACGAGCTGACCGGCGCCGGGGTGCCGACGCTGGTCGTCCAGGGCGCCCGCGACCCGTTCGGCCGTCCCGGGGAGTTCCCGCCGGGGACGGAGCTCACCGAGGTGGCGTACGGCGACCACGGATTCGCGGTGCCGAAGTCGGCGGGCGTCACCGAGGCGGCGTCGATGGCCACGCTCACCGACGCGGTGGCCGGCTGGCTGGACGGGCTCTTCGGCTGACGGCGGGCGCCGCCGCGGCGCGGCGGGCGCTCAGCCGGCCCGGTGGCGCGGCCCGGCGCGGACATGCATCCGTTCACCCTGGCGGCCGAAGAGGCTGATCAGTTCCACCGGCTGCCGGCCGGCGGGCCCGAACCAGTGCGGCAGCCGGGTGTCGAACTCCGCGGCCTCCCCGGCCCGCAGCTCCACATCGCGGTCGGCCACCAGCAGCCGCAGCCGCCCGGACAGGACGTACAGCCACTCGTAGCCCTCGTGCGTACGCGGTTCCGGCGGGCCGGTGACCGGCTCCATGACGAGCTTGAACGCCTGGAGGGCACCCGGTTGGCGGGTCAGTGGCAGAACGGTCAGGCCGTCGTGGTTCCGGGGCGTCGCCCGCACCCGCGGATCGCCCACCTCCGGGGCCCCCACCAGCTCGTCCAGCGGCACCTGATGGGCGTGTGCCAGCGGCAGCAGCAGCTCCAGGGTGGCCTTGCGGCCGCCCGACTCCAGCCGCGAGAGCGTGCTCACCGAGATACCGGTGGACGCCGCGAGCGCGGCCAGCGTCACGCCCCGCTCCTGCCGCAGCCGCCGCAGGCCGGGCCCCACATCGGACAGCATCCGTGCGTAGTCGTTGTCGATCACCTCTCCATTGCCGAACCCGCAAGGCGGTGTGTCAAGCCGCACGGTCCGCGCGGGGCACACCGGCTCCGGGGCCGCAAGCGCCGCACGGGCCGTACGGAAGCGGGAATGAGCCACGGGGCCCGGCTGTTGTGCCAGGCGTAGGAACGAGTACGTCCGGCGAAGCATGAGGATGGGGAGTACGCCGCATGGGAACCGCTTGCCTGGCCCGACGGGCCGCCGACCTGCCGTGGTCACCGACGGAGGTCCCGCAGCACGCCCTGGCTGGAGCGGCGGGGGCAGTAGATCGTCGTCTATTCTCCGATTCGAGTGGATCCGCATCCGGATCCGTCACGGCGTTGGAGGAGGTGGGTCCGGTCACTGGGACCGACGCAGGGACCGACGGCACGGCTGAGGAGAGTCATGCGAGCCGGAAGGAGAGCGACGCCGAGCGCAACGCGCGCTTCGAGCGGGACGCGCTCACCTTCCTGGACCAGATGTACTCCGCCGCGCTGCGCATGACGCGCAATCCGGCCGACGCGGAGGACCTGGTGCAGGAGACGTACGCGAAGGCGTACGCGTCCTTCCACCAGTTCCGGGAGGGCACGAACCTCAAGGCGTGGCTCTACCGCATCCTCACGAACACGTTCATCAACTCCTACCGCAAGAAGCAGCGCGAGCCGCAGCGCAGTGCCGCCGAGGAGATCGAGGACTGGCAGCTGGCGCGCGCCGAGTCGCACATGTCGACGGGTCTGCGCTCCGCCGAGTCGCAGGCGCTCGACCATCTGCCCGACTCGGATGTGAAGGCCGCGCTCCAGGCGATTCCCGAAGAGTTCCGTATCGCGGTCTATCTCGCGGATGTCGAGGGCTTTGCGTACAAGGAGATCGCGGACATCATGGGGACACCTATCGGCACGGTGATGTCCCGTCTGCACCGCGGCCGGCGCCAACTGCGCGGCATGCTGGAGGACTACGCCCGTGAGCGCGGGCTGGTCCCGGCCGGTGCGGGGGCTGCGAACGCGCAGGCCGCGCAGGCGTCGGGGTCGCACGACCGGAAAGGCTCGGGATCATGAGCTGCGGAGACCCGCACGACAAAGACTGTTCAGAGGTCCTTGATCACCTCTACGAGTATCTCGACCGCGAGATGCCCGCGGGGGAGAGCGAGAAGTTCCAGGTGCACATCGACGAATGCTCGCCGTGCCTGGCGACGTACGGCCTGGAACAGGCCGTCAAGAAGCTCGTCAAGCGGTGCTGCGGCCATGACGACGTCCCCTCCGACCTGCGCTCCAAGGTCATGGGCCGGATCGAACTGATCCAGGCCGGCGAAGCGGTGCCCGAGGCGGGCGTGCTCGACCAGGCCGCCCGTGAACAGGCGCAGCGGGAGCGGGCGGCGGGCGCCGCGGACTCCGGCTCCACCGCGCCCTGCGCCGGCGGCGACTCGGGCGATGCACGCCCCGAGGCCGCCCGCGCCGAATAAGGCGGCACGTCACCCTAAGGGGTGAGGGGCGAGGTGATTCGTCCCGCCCGATCCGCTGATGTACCTTCTCCGGCGCCTCAGCCCCTCTATTCTCACCGAACTCACACGTGTCACGGATGCGGACGCGTGGGACGAGCGGTGGGCACGGGGGAGGAGGCGCGATGCGGGAACTTCCGGCGGCCGCGCGGGGGTACATCGCAGGCGCGGCCCTGGCCGCGGCGCTGTGCGCGGCCCCCGCGATACGGCTCGGCGCCGAAGCCCCCTGGACCACCGCTCTGGTACTGGTCCCCCTGTACGGACTGTGCGGGCAGGTCCGGCGCTGTGAGCTGACGGGCTGTCATTTTCCGTTCACCGCAGGCTCGTTCCTCCCCGTCCTGCTGACCGCGGTCTTTCTGCTGCCCCCGCCGCTCGCCGCCCTGGTGGCGGTCCCGGGAGCGCTGCTCGCTCCGGTCGAGGAGCGGTCGGCCGCCGCCCGCAAGATCTGGCACGCCGCCGAGCTCGCGCTGGCGACCTGCGCGGCCGCCCACGTCTTCCGGGCCGTCGGCCACCAGCCGCTGTCCGCGCCGCAGTTCCCCCTCCTGCTGCTGCCCGCGGCGGCGGCCGCCGGTACCTTCAGCGCGGTGCTCGCGGTGCTGGACGGCGGGGTGCTGATCGCCGCCGAGCGGCACCCGGCGCGCACCGCCTGGCGCGGGCTGCTGCCCCGCTCTCTGGGGCCGCATCTGGTCCACGGACTCGCCGGGCTGATGATGGCGGTGCTCTGGCACAGTTCGTACGGGCCGCTCGCGGCGCTGCTGGTGCTGCTGCCGATGCACATCTCCTGCTGGGTCTTCGCCCAGTACCACCGCGAACGCGCCGCCCACCAGGCCACCGTCCGCGCCCTCGTCCAGGCCGTGGACATCAAGGACCGCTACACCCGCGGACACAGTGAGCGGGTCGGCCGCGCCTCGGTGATGATCGGCCGGGAGCTGGGCCTGGCCGAGGACCGGCTGGAGGTGCTGCGCATCGCCGGCGTCCTGCACGACGTGGGCAAACTCGGCGTCCCCACCCGGCTGTTGCGCAAGGACGGGCCGCTGACGCCGCAGGAGCGCGGCGCCGTCGAGCTGCATCCCGAGTACGGGCACGAGATCGTCCGCGGGATCGGCTTCCTCGGCGAGGCGCGCGCCGCGATCCTGCACCACCACGAGCGGGTGGACGGCCGCGGCTACCCGCACGGCCTGTCCGGAGCGCAGATCCCGGAGCTGGCCCGGGTGGTCGCGGTGGCGGACGCCTTCGACGCGATGACCTCCACCCGCTGCTACCGGCGGGCCCGCCCGGTGGCGGCCGCGCTGGCGGAACTGCGCAGCTGCGCCGGGGCGCAGTTCGACCCGCGGATGGTCCGGGCGCTGGCCGCGTCGCTGGAGCGGCACGGCTGGCACCCGGACCCGGTACCGCCGGCGGAGGCCGGGGCGGGCGTGGCCGGGGACGCGGCGGTGCGCGGTGCCGTGGTGCCCGTCTGCGCGGCGGCGCAGGCGCAGGCGGGCGCCGCGCCGGGCGGCAGGGGAAACGTCCCGCCTCGGCGGCCGGAGGCGGCGCCGGAGAGCACGGGGACCCGGCCGGGCGATGACACCGGCGGGCGGTCGGGCCGTACGGGCCACGCGGCGGCCGGACCGGCGGGCCGCGGCGGGCGGCCCGGCCCCGCCGGACGGGCCCGGCGGGACGGTGCCGGGTGAGCGGCGGACCGGGGGAGCCCGCCGGGGCGTGGCCACCGGGGGACGGGCGGCCCGTACGGGATGCGCGCCGCCGGGGTGCGCGAGGTGAGCGGGAAGCGGAGCGGAGCACGGCGGCCGGGCGCGCGGACGGCCGGGCGCCGGGTGGGCGCGGTGGCGGCGGCCGGGCGGCGGACGCCCCCGGTGGGGGGCACGGGACCGGCCCCGGTACGTCGGGCCGCCGCGGCGCCGCCGTCGTCGCCGGTGTCCACACGGCGGCCGCGGCGCTCGTCTGCTGGGGGCTCGCCCGCACGCTCCGCGACGGCCTGGCGCAGCCCGGGGCCGCGCTGGCCTTCGGGCTGCTGATCGCGGTGGGGGAGGTGCTGCGCCGGGGGCCCGTACGGACGGCCGCGCCCGGCCGGGGATCCGGCGAGCGGGCGAGCGCGCCGCTCGGGGCGGCCGGCGCGCTCGCGTACGCGCTGCTCGGGGCGGCCGGCGGCCGGCCGACGACGCACGGGGTGGCGCAGACCGTGGCGGTGGTCGCGGCGGCCTGCCTCGCCGGGCTCGTCCCGCGGGTGGCCGGCGGCCGGGGCGCGGCCGCCGACGATCTCGTACGCCGCGTCCTGACCGCCGGTTTCGCCGCCGCCTGCTTCCAACCCCTCTACAACAGCGGCACCTTGACCGGCCGGCCGGCGGACGGCCCCGCCTGTCCGCTCTTCATGGTCACGGTGCTCGCGCTCACCGCGCTCTGCGACGCGGTGCTGGCCGCCGCGCTCACCCACGCCCGTACCGGCCGGCCGTACGGGCCGCTGCTGCGCGACGAGTTGCGGGCGCTGCGGGGCATCGGCTCCGCCATCTGCGCCACCGGGGTGGTCATCTCGCTCGGCACCGCTGTCGCCGGGCTGTGGGCGCTGCCGGTGTTCTGTCTGCCGCTGCTGCTCACCCAGTTCGCCTTCCGCAGGTACGCCGCCGTACGGGCCACCTACCGCCAGACCATCGCCTCGCTCGCCCGCGCCACCGAGATCGCCGGCTACACCCGGCCGGGCCACGCCGGCCGGGTGGCCCGGCTCAGCCGGGCGGTCGGGCGGGAACTGGGCCTGGGCGCGGTGGACTTGGACGTGCTCGAATACGCCGCCCTGATGCACGACATCGGGCAGCTCTCGCTCCTGGACCCGGTGCCGGCCGGTGCCACCGCGCCGCTGGCGCCCGCGGAACAGCGCCGCATCGCGCTGCTGGGCGGCGCCGTGGTGCGGCAGACCGGGGTGCCGGAGGCGGTCGCGGTGATCGTCGAACGGCAGGCGGACCCGTTCCGGGACCAGCCGGTCACGGCGCGCATCGTCCGTACGGTCAACGCCTACGACGATCTGGCGGGGGAGTCCGCCGGACCCGGGGGCCCGTCGCGCGCCCTGGAGCGGCTGCGGCGCGCCACCGCGCGGGAGTACGAGCCTCGGGTCGTCGAGGCGCTCGCCCGCGTCCTGGCGCGCGGCGGCCGTACGGTGTGAGACGGGACGGAGAGCGCGTGCGGCGGGGCCGGAGGCGGGCGGAGCGCGGGTGTTCGCGCGACGCGGAACGGGAATACCGCCCTCCGGACGGTGGTCGGCACCCCGCCGGGAGGCCGCGCCCGCGCCGCACTCCCTCAGGTGCCGTACCCGTCGCCCCGGGCCCTCGCGGGCGGCACCGCGAGGCCGGGGAAGCGGCTCAGCAGCAGGTCCGGGGCGCCCCGGACCGCGCCGTGCCCCCGGGCACCCCCGGGTGGCGCGCGGCGGCCCGTCTCACATGGTGGAACCGATGGGTAATGAGCGCCCGCCGAGACGGGCATGGTTGGATGCGAAGGAAGCCCCTCCCAAGGGGGTTCAGGGGGGCGGCGGAGGGCAAGGAGCCGCACAGGGGCGCAGTTACATGCTGACCCCGGCGGCAATCTGTGGCAGGTTGTCGAGTGAGCCCCCAAGACGGCCCCGGGCACCGCTCGGGACACCTTCGCAGCGGCATCGAGAACAACAGCAGGCGGGAATCGTGAGGATCTTCGGCAAGGTACGGCACCGGCCCTCCGCCTCGTGGCGGCAGGCGACCGACCGCGCTTTCACGCTGATCGGCGACGGCCGTTACGACGACGCGGGCGCACTGCTGACCCGCGCCGCCGATATGGAGCCGTGGCTGTCGGAGTCCTGGTTCAATCTCGCGCTGCTGCACAAGTTCCGGCACGACTGGGAGCAGGCACGGGCCGCCGGGCTGCGCGCGGTCGCGCTGCTGGACCGCGAGTCCGGGGCGCCCGACTGGTGGAATGTCGGCATCGCCGCCACCGCCCTCCAGGACTGGCCGCTGGCCCGCCGGGCCTGGCAGGCGTACGGCCTCAGGGTCCCCGGCGAGGGGGCGCCGTCCGGCGAACCGGCCGGGATGGCCCTGGGCAGCGCCGCCGTCCGGCTCTCGCCCGAGGGCGAGGCCGAGGTGGTCTGGGGCCGCCGGCTGGACCCGGCCCGGATCGAGGTGCTGTCCATCCCGCTGCCGTCCTCCGGGCGGCGCTGGGGCGAGGTGGTGCTGCACGACGGCGTCCCGAACGGCGAGCGGATCACCGCGGCCGGGCCCTCGTACCCGGTGTTCGACGAGATCGAGCTGTGGGCGCCCTCCCCCGTCCCCACCTGGGTGGTGCTGCTGGAGGCGGCCACCGAGGCCGACCGGGACGCCCTGGAGCGGCTGGCGGCCGACGCCGGCTTCGCCGCCGAGGACTGGTCGTCGTCGGTGCGGCTGCTGTGCCGTACGTGCTCGGAGAGCCGGATGCCCAGCGACGAGGGCGACGGCGAGCACCTGGATCCGCACGACCACAGCGAGCCGGGCCACCCCGGGCCGCTCGGGCACCGTACGGCCGGTTCCGGCTCGCTGTGGCTCCCGGAGCGCGAGTGCGGGATCGCGGCGCCCGCCGCCCTGGTACGCGGCCTGCTGGACGGCTGGGTCGCGGACAGCCCGGACAGCAGGGAGTGGCGGGACCTCGAAGAGGTCTGCTGAGCGTCCCCGTACTCTGTACGGGACTCATCAGGGATTTCAGGAAGGTGTACGGCGGAGATGGCTCAGCAGCCTGTGTTTGACCGAGACGGTGAACAGCGCGAGGACGAGTTCATCGACGACACGACGGACGCGGCACAGCGCGAGGCCGCCTACCGCGAGCGCGGCACCTCGCGGCCGCTCACGGTCGTCGGCCATCCGGCGCTCCACAAGGAGTGCAAGGACGTCACGGAGTTCGGTGACGAGCTGGCACAGCTCATCGACGACATGTTCGCCAGCCTGCGGACGGCCGAGGGCGTGGGCCTGGCCGCGAACCAGATCGGCGTGGACCTGAAGGTCTTCGTGTACGACTGCCCGGACGACGAGGGTGTCCGGCACACCGGCGTGCTCTGCAACCCCGTCCTGGACGAGCTGCCGCCCGAGCGCCGGATCCTGGACGACTCCAACGAGGGCTGCCTGTCGGTGCCCGGCGCCTACGCCCCGCTGGCCCGCCCCGACTACGCCGTGGTGCGCGGCCAGGACCCGCAGGGAAACCCGGTCGCGATCGAGGGCACCGGTTACTTCGCGCGCTGCCTCCAGCACGAGACCGATCACCTCTACGGCTACCTCTACATCGACCGGCTCTCCAAGCGTGACCGCAAGGACGCGCTCCGGCAGATGGCCGAGGGCGAGCCGCGCTACCCGGTCGTCGCCAACGCCTGACCGGCACCGCACGCGCGACGCCGCCGGGCCCGGACTCCGCCGGGCGCGGCGGCGTCGCGCTGTCGTGGGTGCGGTTCAGGAGCTCAGGAGGTGCCCTGGTAGGCGGCCCAGATCTGGGGCGGAATGGACGTGCCCAGCTCGGTCTCGGGACCGCCCACGCCCTGCATGGGCAGCAGCTGGGGCGCTCCCGGCTTGTTGCGGAACATGGTGATGGCGGTGGTCGGTTCGCCGGCGGCGGCCGCACCGCTGTTGGGGCTGGGGGTGCCGATGAACCACGCCGACTTCTGCCGGTCGCCGGGCAGGGTGGCGCCCGCCGCTACCGGCTTCTCGGCCGGCGCCACGCCCGAGGCCGGGCGCCCGGCCGCATCGTCCGCCGCATCCTGGGCAGCGCCGGACGTGCGGCCCGTCATGAGCCAGCCCAGCGACTCCAGCGCCCCGGCCATCTGCTGGGCCTGGTAGAGCGTGAGGACCTCCTTGGGCGCCGGGCGGGTGAAACCGTCCACCGGCTCGCCGTCGAGGGTCATTCTGGTCACCGCGTACGGCTCGGCGTGCCGCCCCTCGTTGGCGAAGGTGCCGTACGCGTTCGCCATCCGGATCGCGCTGGGGGCCGAGGTGCCGAGCGGGAAGGTCTGCTCCAGGGGGGCCATGCTCTCCTTGCGCAGCCCCGTGGCCACCGCCATGTCCCGGATCTTCTCCAGCCCGAGGCTCTTCCCGGCCTGGACGAACGGCTGGCTCTGGGAGTTCAGCAGCGCCCCGCGCAGCGTCCCGAAACGGCGGTCCGCGGCCGTCATCAGCGAGGGCCCGTCGCCCCGCTCGCCCAACTCCTGTGCGGCGGCCGCCAGGACGAACGCTTTGAACGCGGAACCGGCCGGGACGGCGGAGGTGTCCGCGTTGTTGACGAAGTGCTTGGTCGCGTCGGCGCCGCCGTAGAGGGCCAGGATCGCACCGTCCTCGGGCCGCACGGACGCCGCGCCGAACTCCACGAAGGTGTCGGCGGCGCGCTGCTTCGGGTCGATCGTCTTCTTGCGGACATCGGTGACGGCCTTTTCCAGCCGGCGGGTACGCGCTTTGTCGAAGGTGGTGTAAATGCGATAGCCGCCGCGCAGCAGGTCCTTGTCGGTCAGACCGGTGGCGCTCTTGATGAACTTGTTGGCGACATCGATGAGATAGCCGGTCTGGCCGGCCTGGCTGGTCGGCTTGGCCAGGGCGCGCGGCTCCGGGAACTCCCGGTACGTCGCCCGTTCCGCCTCGGTCATCCGGCCGGTCTCCACCTCCCGGTCGAGTATCCACTTCCAACGCGCCTCGGCCCGCTCGTGGTTGGCCTTGTTCAGACCCGGGTCGTACAACTCCGAGCCCTTCAACAGGGCGGCCAGCAAGGCACCCTGGCTGGCGTTCAGCTCCTTCACGTCGACGCCGTAGTACGCGTGCGCGGCCGCCTGGATACCGTACGAATCGCGGCCGAACCAGCTGGTGTTGAGATATCCCCGCAGGATTTCCTTCTTGTCCCGGTGATTGCTCAGTTTCAGCGCGATGAAGAATTCTTTGACCTTGCGGGTGACCGTCTGGTCCTGCGAGAGATAGGTGTTCTTCACGAACTGCTGGGTGATGGTGGAACCGCCCTGGGCGTCCTCGCCGGAGACCATGTTCACCACGGCGCGGGCGATGCCCTTGAGGGAGACGCCGGAGTCGCTGTAGAACGTCTCGTTCTCCGCGGCGATCACGGCGCGCTGGACGGATTCCGGCACCCGGTCGAGGGGGACGTTCTGCCGGTTGACGGCGCCGACGCTCACCATCTGGCTGCCGTCCGCCCAGTAATAGACCGTCGCCTCCTTCCGTGCGAGGGCGTTCTCGCCCGGTATGTCGACGTTGGCGTAGATGACGCCGAACGCCGCCGCGAGGGCGAGGACCCCGCATGCGAAGAGCCCGAGCCACTGTCTCCATGACGGCAGCCAGCGGCGCGGGCCCTCCCGTCCCCGACGTGGATAGTCAATGAACCGACGACGCCCCTTCGTGCCTTTCATGCCCACCTAGATGTGGCGGGAGAGGCTCCGGTTGCCGCCTGACCGAATGGTCGGCTTTGGGGGCGGCCGGGTGAAGAGGCGTCGCAGCGTGCGGTGTTGGGGATTCCGGGGTGGTGGGGAGTGTGCCGGGAGGGGGCTCCCGGCACACTCCCCGCACGTCTCCCGGGGTGGCCCTAGAACTCGTCGTCGAAGGAGACCGAGCCCTCGACGGCGGTCTGGTAGGCCGAGGCCCGGCGCTCGAAGAAGTTGGTCAGCTCCTGGACGTTCTGGAGCTCCATGAAGGAGAACGGGTTCTGCGAACCGTAGACCGGCGCGAAGCCCAGCCGCTGGAGCCGCTGGTCGGCGACGCACTGGAGGTACTCACGCATCGACTCGGTGTTCATGCCCGGCAGGCCCTCGCCGCACAGGTCCCGGCCGAACTGGAGCTCCGCCTCGACGGCTTCCTTGAGCATGTCCGTGACCTGCTGCTCCAGCGCCTCGTCGAAGAGGTCGGGCTCCTCGGCGCGCACCGTGTCGACCACCTCGAACGCGAAGTTCATGTGCATCGTCTCGTCGCGGAACACCCAGTTGGTGCCGGTCGCCAGGCCGTGCAGCAGACCGCGCGAACGGAACCAGTAGACGTAGGCGAAGGCCCCGTAGAAGAAGAGCCCCTCGATGCAGGCCGCGAAGCAGATGAGGTTGAGCAGGAAGCGCCGGCGGTCCGCCTTCGACTCCAGCTGGTCGATCTTCTCGACCCCCCCTTCCCCGTCCAGGGCGGCCATCCACTTGAAGCAGAACTGCGCCTTCTCCCGGATGGACGGGATGTTCTCCACGGCCGCGAAGGCGGCGGCGCGGTCGTCCGGGTCGGGGAGGTAGGTGTCCAGCAGCGTCAGATAGAACTGGACGTGCACGGCCTCCTCGAAGAGCTGCCGGGACAGATACAGCCGCGCCTCGGGGGAGTTGATGTGCTTGTAGAGCGTCAGCACCAGGTTGTTCGCCACGATCGAGTCACCGGTCGCGAAGAACGCCACCAGCCGGCCGATCATGTGCTGCTCACCCGGTGAGAGCTTGGCCAGGTCGGCCACGTCGGAGTGGAGGTCCACCTCCTCCACGGTCCAGGTGTTCTTGATCGCGTCGCGGTAGCGGTCGTAGAAGTCCGGGTACCGCATGGGGCGCAGCGTCAGCTCGAAGCCCGGGTCGAGAAGGTTCTTGGTACCGGTCGCGGCCCCGTTACCAGCGGCGACGGGGGCGGCGGGGGCCGGGACGGCGGTGTGGTCGGGGGAGGGGTGGGACATTACTGGCATGCCTCGCAGGACTCGGGGTTTTCCAGGGAGCAGGCGACGGCCTCGGGGTCGGTGGCCTGCTGCGGAACGGGGACGGTCGGGGCGGCGGTGGCGGCGGCGGTGCCACGCGCCGACTGGGCGATCCGGGTCGCCGGACGCGAGCGCAGGTAGTACGTCGTCTTGATGCCGCGCTTCCACGCGTAGGCGTACATCGAGCTGAGCTTGCCGATGGTCGGCGACGCCATGAAGAGGTTCAGCGACTGGCTCTGGTCCAGATAGGGCGTACGGGCCGCGGCCATGTCGATCAGGGCGCGCTGCGGGATCTCCCAGGCGGTCCGGTACCGCGCCCGGATCTCCTCGGGGATCCACCCGAGGTCCTGTACCGAGCCGTTGGCCTCGCGCAGCGCGTCACGGGTGCGCGCGTCCCACATGCCGAGCGCCTTGAGCTCCTCGATCAGATAGGTGTTGACCTGGAGGAACTCGCCGGACAGCGTCTCGCGCTTGAAGAGGTTGGAGACCTGCGGCTCGATGCACTCGTAGACGCCCGCGATGGAGGCGATGGTGGCGGTCGGCGCGATGGCCAGGAGGAGCGAGTTGCGCATCCCGGTCGCCGCGACCCTGGTCCGCAACGCGGCCCAGCGGTCCGCCCAGCGGGGCTCGGCGTCGGGGTAGTGGTCGGGGTGCAGCACACCGCGCGCGGTGCGGGTCGCGGACCACGCCGGGTGCGGGCCGTGCCGCTCGGCGAGGTCGGCGGACGCCTCGTACGCGGCGAGCATGATGCGCTCGGAGATCCGCGTCGACAGCTCCCGCGCCTCGGGCGAGTCGAAGGGCAGCCGCAGCCGGAAGAAGACGTCCTGGAGGCCCATCAGGCCCAGCCCGACCGGGCGCCAGCGGGAGTTGGACGCGCCGGCCTGCTCGGTCGGGTAGAAGTTGATGTCCACGACGCGGTCGAGGAAGGTGACGGCGGTGCGGACGGTCGCGTCCAGCCGCGCCCAGTCCATCTCACCGTCCTCGCCCAGGTGGGCCGCCAGGTTCACGGAGCCCAGGTTGCAGACGGCCGTCTCCCCGTCGTCCGTCACCTCCAGGATCTCGGTGCACAGGTTGGACGAGTGGACGACCTTGCCGGGCTCGGCGGTCTGGTTGGCGGTGCGGTTGGCGGCGTCCTTGAACGTCATCCAGCCGTTGCCGGTCTGCGCCAGGGTGCGCATCATGCGGGAGTACAGCAGCCGGGCGGGGATCTGCTTGAGCGCCTTGCCCTCGGCCTCGGCCCTGCGGTACGCGGCGTCGAACTCGTCGCCCCACAGGTCC
The DNA here is from genome assembly GCF_046549095.1 of Streptomyces sp. x-80. Taxonomy (NCBI): domain Bacteria; kingdom Bacillati; phylum Actinomycetota; class Actinomycetes; order Kitasatosporales; family Streptomycetaceae; genus Streptomyces; species Streptomyces sp. x-80. The sequence goes on along the minus strand of NZ_JAJPWM010000004.1, from coordinate 223,753 downwards.
ACCAGCTCCGGCACGTCGGACGGCGAGAACAGCGACCAGTCGGCGTCCGCCTCGACCCGGCGCATGAACTCGTCCGGGATCCAGTGCGCGATGTTCAGGTTGTGCGTACGGCGGGCCTCCTCACCGGTGTTGTCGCGCAGCTCCAGGAACTCCTCGATGTCGGCGTGCCAGGTCTCCAGGTAGACACAGGCGGCACCCTTGCGCCGGCCGCCCTGGTTCACCGCGGCCACCGAGGCGTCCAGGGTGCGCAGGAACGGCACGATGCCGTTGGAGTGCCCGTTGGTGCCGCGGATCAGCGACCCGCGGGCGCGGATCCGGGAGTACGAGAGGCCGATACCGCCGGCGTGCTTGGAGAGCCGGGCGACCTGGTGGTAGCGGTCGTAGATCGAGTCGAGCTCGTCCAGCGGCGAGTCCAGCAGATAGCAGGAGGACATCTGCGGGTGGCGGGTGCCGGAGTTGAAGAGGGTGGGGGAGGAGGGGAGGTAGGAGAGCGAGCTGGTGAGGCGGTACAGCTCGGCGACATCGTCCAGCGCGGCCACGGAGTCGTTCTCCGCGAGACCGCAGGCCACCCGCAGCAGGAAGTGCTGGGGGGTCTCGATGACCTGCCGGGTGGTGGGGTGGCGCAGGAGATAGCGGGAGTGCAGGGTGCGCAGCCCGAAGTAGCCGAACCGGTCGTCGGCGCCGTCGGCCAGGGCCGCGTCGACCAGCGCGTCCAAGCGGGCCGCGTGGGTCCGCACGAACGCGGCGGTCGCGTCGGCGATCAGGCCCTCGCGGTGGCCGGTGTCGACCGAGGCGGAGAAGGAGACGGCGCCCTGGCCCGCGGCCTCCTCCGCGATGGCGAGGGTGAGCAGGCGCGCGGCGAGCTTGGAGTACTGCGGCTCGTCGCCGATCAGTCCGGCCGCCGCGTCGATGGCCAGTGACCGCAGCTCGGCCTCGTCGGAGCCGGGGTGCCGGCCGCGCAGCGCGGCGGCGGCCACCTTGCCGGGGTCGGTCGCGGTCAGGTCCTCGGTCAGCTCGGTCAGGGTGCGCAGCAGGGCGACCCCCGGACCGTCCTCGCCCGCTCCGGTGCGGCCGGCGGGGACGCCGAGCGTGGTCACCGCGGGCTGTCCGACCTCGGCGTCTGACGCGGGCTCCGTTGGCGCGATGGTCACGTGGTGCTCTCCCTCACTCGGCGGGGGCCAGGAGGGGCGGGGCGCGACGGGCGCACGCGGGCGTGCGGCACCCCGGTACGGTTCGGGGTGCGCGGGCACACCGCGCGGCGTCCACCGGCCCAACCCGCGAGGCCCGGACGTATCAACGCCCGCACCGACGGCGGCGCGGACGTACCGTCGGCAGGTCCTCGGACTCACGGGCGCGCGAAGGGGCCGAATGGCCATATATGCGCGCTCATACACCGTTGCGGGACAGTTCCGGATTCCCACCGGATTTCCCTGCGGCGACAGCGAGGACGAGCATACATGTGGGGGTGGCCCCTCGCGCGCACCCCCACATGTAGTGAGTCGTCAGTGATGGAGCGGTATCTGTCAGTGCTCGCCGCTATGGTTGATTTCAGGTTTCTTGCTACGTCTGACAGCGAGGAGAAGGCCCCATGGCCGCGCTCACCGACCGGCCGCACATCACGCTCACCGAGCACTTCGAAGAGGCCGCCCGGATACTCGCCCGCCGAGAGGAAGGCGCGCGGCTGGAGTTCGTCGACGGGCGGATCCGGAGCAGATCCCTGCCGGACGGGGACCACGGGCGGATCGTCGAGTGGCTGACGCGGCGCTGCCTCCGCTCACGCCCTGAGCTGTGGCTCCACCCGGGCCAGGGACTCAGGGTGCAGGCGCACCGCGGCGGCCGTGCCCGCCCGGACGGCTCGCTCGCGTCCAGCGAGGCGTTCGTCGGCCAGGGCGAATGGGCCGATCCCGACCCGGTGCTGATGGTGGTCGAGGTCGCCTCCTGCGACTCCGACTCCGGCACCGACCAGCACGACCGGGTGGAGAAGCCCCGCGCGTACGCGGAGACCGGTATCCCGTTGTACCTGCTGATCGACCGTCAAGCCTGTCAGGTGACTCTTTACAGCGAGCCCGACGGTAGCCGCTACGAGGACGTGCACACCGTCCCGTTCGGCAGGGCGCTCCGCCTGCCGGACCCGGTGGGCATCATGCTCGAAACCGAGGCGCTCAAGGACTGGGTGGGCTGAGCGCGCGCATGGCGCGCCGCGCCCCGGCACACCGACGGGCCGCCGCGCCCCGAGGGGACGCGACGGCCCGTTGACCGCGTGCGAGCCGCCGGCTCAGTGCCCGGCCGGGGAACTCACCGTGGCCGGGGGCAGATCGGGGGTGACGCCCTTGTCGCCGACGTCCGCGGTGTAGTCGGCGGGGCTGGTCTCGTCGACGCCGTCCGGGGCCTTCAGGGCCCGCAGGACGACCGTCAGCACGACCGTCACCAGGACGTTCAGCACGAACGCGGTGAGGCCGATGTAGCCGATCTGGCCGATACCGGGGATCTCCTTGCTGGAGCCGCCGAAGTGCGCCTGGGTGGGGCTGGCCACGCCGTACGCCGCGAGGGTGCCGTAGAGCATGCCGGCCGCCCAGCCGGCCAGCAGCGCCCAGCGGTGGAACCAGCGGGTGAACAGGCCGCCGACCAGCGCCGGCATGGTCTGGAGGATCCAGATGCCGCCCAGCAGCTGGAAGTTGATCGCCACGGTCTTGTCCATGGTCAGGACGAAGATCAGCGCGCCCACCTTCACCAGCAGGGAGACCAGTTTGGCGACCTTGTGCTCCTGCGCCGCCGTGGCGTCGGGCTTGAGGAAGTCCTTGTAGACGTTACGGGTGAAGAGATTGGCGGCGGCGATCGACATGATGGCCGCGGGCACCAGCGCGCCGATGCCGATGGCCGCGAACGCGACGCCGGCGAACCAGCTCGGGAACATGTCCGCGAACAGCTGCGGGATGGCCAGCTGCGGATTGCCCTGGATGTCCGTACCGGCCTTGATCGCCATGAAGCCGAGCAGCGCCAGGAAGCCCAGCATCAGGGAGTACAGGGGCAGGATGGTGGTGTTGCGGCGGATCACCTCGCGGCTGCGCGAGGAGAGCGTCGCGGTGATCGAGTGCGGGTACATGAAGAGCGCCAGCGCCGAGCCGAGCGCCAGCGTGGCGTACGCCCACTGGCTGCCGGCGCCGCTCACCAGCTCGCCGCGCGGTTTGCCGGTCGGCCCCGGCTGTGCGAACGCCTTCCCGGCCGCATCGAAGATCGCGTCGAAACCGCCCAGCTTGATCGGGATGTAGATGATCGCCACCGCGATGACGAGGTAGATCAGCCCGTCCTTGACGAACGCGATCAGCGCGGGTGCCCGCAGCCCCGAGGAGTAGGTGTAGGCGGCCAGCACGGCGAACGCGATCAGCAGCGGCAGGTCCTTGACGAACCAGCCGGTGTGCTCGCCGCCGCCGACGCCCAGCACGTCCAGGACGGCCTGGATGCCGACAAGTTGGAGCGCGATGTACGGCATCGTGGCCAGGATGCCGGTGAGCGCGACGGCCAGCGACAGGCCCTTGGAGCCGAAGCGGCCGCGTACGAAGTCGGAGGTGGTGACGTAGCCGTGCCGGTGCGACACCGACCAGAGCCGGGGCAGGAAGGTGAAGATGAGGGGGTAGACGAGGATCGTGTACGGGACGGCGAAGAAGCCGGCCGCGCCCGCCGCGTAGATCGCCGCCGGGACGGCGACGAAGGTGTACGCGGTGTAGAGGTCGCCGCCGAGCAGGAACCAGGTCACCCAGGTGCCGAAGCTGCGGCCGCCCAGGCCCCATTCGTCGAGGTTCGCGGACTGTTCGGCCTTGCGCCAGCGGGCGGCCAGGAAGCCCATGACCGTCACGGCCACGAAGAAGAACACGAAGACGGCGAGTGCGACGCCGTTCACGCCCTTGGCCGCGGCGGCGGCCAGCTCACCGGGCCCGGTTGGAGGGAGCGCCACGGTCACTTGGCCGCACCGCCCTTGCGGGCGCGCTGCTCACGCAGCACGAGCCGGTACGCGAGCAGCGTCAGCGCGGTCGAGATCAGTACCCAGAGCATCTGGTACCAGTAGAAGAACGGGACCCCGATGAGGGTCGGCTCGACCTTGGCGTACGAACTCACCCACAGCATCGCCACGAACGGAGCGATCAGGCATACGGCGGCCACCACACGTGTGGGGGTGACGACCGGTCCGGTATCCGGTGATTCGGCTGGCTCTGGCATGGTGACGGCTCCGTCCCTGGCGATCTCCTGTGTGATCGGCTAGGAAATCTATGGCAGGGGCGTGGCACACGTCACTAGCTGTCCGCATATCAGTACGGAAACGGCGCCGTTCCCGGTGGCGGCGCCGTTGCCGCGTCGGTGGCGGCGGGACCCCGGCCGGGAAACCGCCGCCGTCCGTGGGCCGTTCAGTCGGTGGGGCGGCGCAGCCGGGCGACGAACTTGTAGCGGTCGCCGCGGTAGACCGAGCGCACCCACTCCACCGGCTGCCCCTGGGCGTCGACGGAGTGCCGGGAGAGCATCAGCATCGGCAGCCCGACGTCGGTGCCCAGCAGACCGGCCTCGCGCGGGGTGGCGAGCGAGGTCTCGATGGTCTCCTCGGCCTCGGCGAGCCGTACGTCGTAGACCTCGGCGAGCGCGGTGTAGAGGGAGGTGTACTTGACGAGGTTGCGGCGCAGCGCCGGAAACCGTTTGGCCGAAAGATGGGTGATCTCGATCGCCATCGGTTCGCCGCTGGCCAGCCGCAGCCGCTCGATGCGCAGCACCCGGCCGCCGGCGGTGATGTCCAGCAGCCCGGCCAGCCGGTCGTCGGCGGTGACGTAGCCGATGTCCAGCAGCTGCGAGGCGGGTTCCAGGCCCTGGGCGCGCATGTCCTCGGTGTAGGAGGTCAGTTGCAGCGCCTGGGAGACCTTGGGCTTGGCGACGAAGGTGCCCTTGCCCTGGATGCGCTCCAGGCGGCCCTCGACGACCAGCTCCTGAAGGGCCTGCCGCACCGTCGTGCGGGAGGTGTCGAACTCCGCGGCGAGGGTGCGCTCGGGCGGGACCGGGGTGCCGGGTGGCAGGGTCTCGGTGATCTCCAGCAAGTGCCGCTTGAGGCGGTAGTACTTGGGCACGCGGGCGGTCCGCGCGCCGCTGCCGCCGTTCTCGGCACTGCCCCCGTCGGTCTCCATGACCCGCCTCTCCGACTCCTGACGCGCTGCCGTCACCGGCTCCTCCGTACGTAGCGGCTCACATCGTGGCACGGCCGCGACTCCCGTGTTCACCTGCTGGTCCCGGCCTGCCAGATGTCGGTCCGGTAACGGACCTGACAGCGACTCTTATACACCCTTGACACCCCAAAAGGTCTAGGCCAAGCTGCGGGAACTGGTCTAAACCATTAAAGACCACATCCGGCCTTTAGGGGAGAGCGCAATGAAGCGTGGACTCATAGCAGCGACGGCAGTCGCGGGAATGCTGGTGAGTGTCGCTGCCTGTGGGTCCAGCGACACCAAGAAGGCGAGTGCCGACGGCTTCAAGGGCCAGAAGCTGACCGTCTGGGTGATGTCGGGTTCCAATCCGGAGCAGTGGACCAAGCAGGTCTCCGAGCAGTTCACGAAGAAGACCGGTGCCACCGTCGACTTCAAGGTCCAGCAGTGGAACGGCATTCAGCAGAGGCTGAGCACCGCCCTTTCCGAGGACACTCCGCCGGACATCGTCGAAATCGGCAACACCCAGACCGCTTCGTACGCCAAGGCCGGTGCACTCGCCGACCTCGGCGACCTGAAGAAGGAAATCGGCGCCGACTGGAACGATGCCTTCAACAAGGCCGCGATGGCGGACGGAAAGCAGTACGCGCTTCCGTGGTACGCCGGAAACCGCGTCGTGATGTACAACAAGAAGATCTGGGCCGAGGCCGGTCTCAAGGACACGCCCAAGACCCGCACCGAGCTCTTCAAGGCATTCGACACCATCAAGCAGAAGACCGACGCCGAGCCGCTCTACCTCCCCGGCCAGAACTGGTACTTCTTCGACGGTCTGACCATCGGCACCGGCGCCGACCTGGTGAAGAAGGACGGCGACAAGTGGGTCTCCAACCTCGGTGACCCCAAGGTCTCCAAGGCCATGGACATCTACAAGCAGTACCAGGCGTTCAGCGCCGCGCCGAAGAACAAGGACGAGGCCACCCCGCAGCAGGCCGAGGTCTTCGCCAAGGGCAAGACCGGCGCCGTCATCGCCATGGGCTACGAGGCCAAGACCGCCATCGCGGCCAACCCGAAGATCAAGGACGACATCGGCTTCTTCACCATCCCCGGTGAGACCGCCGACAAGCCCGAGGGCGTCTTCCTCGGCGGTTCCAACTTCGCCGTCGCCGGTATGGGCAAGAAGCAGGACCTCGCCAAGGAGTTCCTGAAGATCGCCCTGTCCAAGGAGAACGACGGACAGATGGTCAAGGAGGTCGGCTGGACCCCCAAGTCCCCCGACCTGGCGGCTGCCGCCAAGGAGAACCCGGCCGCCGCGGCCGCCGCACCCGCCGCGGAGAAGTCCGGCGGCACCACACCGCTGATCCCGCAGTGGGCCGCGGTGGAGAACGTGCCGAACCCGATCAAGAACTACATGACCGCGGTTCTCAACGGCAAGGCCCCGGTGGACGCCGCCAAGGACGTCGAGTCCGAGATCAACTCGCGCCTCGCCAAGCAGTAGGCACCGGCTCACCGAGGAGAACTCGGCACGCGGTACCCGCCACTTGCCGATGACCGATACGGGACACCACCACCGGTCATCGGCAAGTGGTCACCACTTCACCAGTCACCCTGTGCTCTTCACCGAGCGGTACGCACCGGACAACAACCGGGTAACCGCCGGACAGCGGTGACACCCGGCTGCGTACGGGCCGGCCGTCCCCGGCCCGTACGCGGTCCCAGCACGCGCACCACCGGTTCGATGGGGAGAAGACGGCCATGGCAGTGCAGCTCGACGACGCGGTGGGCAAGTCCGCGCCGCGGATCGGCAAGGGCGGCGCACCGCCGGCCCGCAGCTCCGGCAGCCGGCGGGCCGCGCGCGGCGCCCCGTATCTGCTGCTGCTCCCCGCCCTGGCCGCCACCGCGGTCTTCCTGGGCTGGCCGATGGTGCGCAACATCCTGCTCTCCTTCCAGAACCTCAACATGAAGGAGCTGATCCAGCACCTCACCGAGTGGCGGGGGATCGGCAACTACCAGGAGATCCTGGGCAGCGAGCAGTTCTGGCGGGTCACCCTCCGCACCATCGTCTTCACCGCCGTCAACGTCACCCTGATCATGCTGTTCGGCGTGCTGATCGGACTGCTGCTGGCCCGGCTCGGCAAGAAGATGCGGCTGACCCTGTCCGTCGCGCTGGTGCTGGCCTGGGCGATGCCGGTGATCGCCGCCACCACCGTCTTCCAGTGGCTCTTCGACTCCCGCTACGGCGTCGTCAACTGGGTGCTGGACAAACTCGGCTGGCACTCCATGGCCGGTTACGACTGGGTCGGCACCCAGCTGTCGACCTTCTTCGTCATCACCGTCCTGATCGTGTGGCAGTCGCTGCCCTTCGTGGCCCTGAACCTCTACGCCGCCACCACGACCATCCCCAAGGAGCTCTACGAGGCGGCCCGGATGGACGGCGCCGGCACCTGGAAGATCTTCACGTCGGTGACCTTCCCCTTCCTCAAGCCGTTCTTCCTGGCCACGACGTTCCTCGAAGTCATCTGGGTCTTCAAGGCGTTTCCGCAGATCTTCGCGATCAACCAGGGCGGCCCGGACCGGCTCACCGAGACCCTGCCGGTCTACGCCTTCACCGAGGGCGTCGGCAATCTGCACTTCGGCATGGGCGCCGCGATCTCGCTGCTCACGATCGTGGTGCTGCTGGCCATGACCGCGTACTACCTGCGCCTGACGCTCAAGCAAGAGGAGGACGAGCTGTGAAGCGCTCGTTGGCCGGCCGGATCTGGCCCAACGCGACGGCGGTCGTGCTCGCGATCGGCTTCGTCTTCCCCGTGTACTGGATGTTCAACACGGCCTTCAAGCCGACCCAGGACATCCTCACCGAGGAACCGGTGTGGTTCCCCTTCCACGGCACCTTCGAGCACTTCGTGACCGCCGTGCACGCCCCCAACTTCTGGACGCTGGCCGGCAACTCGGTTCTGGTGACCGTGCTCGCGGTGGGGATGTCGCTGCTGATCGCGCTCTGCGGGTCGTTCGCCATCGCGCGGATGCGCTTCAAGGGGCGCAAGAGCATCCTGCTGACCTTCATGGTGGCCCAGATGGCGCCCTGGGAGGTCATGGTGATCTCGATCTACATGATCGTCCGGGACGCGGACATGCTCAACAGCCTCGTGCCGCTCACCTTCTTCTACATGCTGATGGTGCTGCCCTTCACCCTGCTCACGCTGCGCGGTTACGTCGCCGCGGTGCCCAAGGAGCTGGAGGAGTCCGCGATGGTCGACGGCTGCTCCCGCCGCCAGGCATTCGTCAAGGTCGTCCTCCCCCTCCTCGCCCCCGGCCTGATGGCCACCTCCCTGTTCGGCTTCATCACCGCCTGGAACGAGTTCCCGCTGGTGCTGGTGCTCAACAAGGAACCGGCCCAGGGCACCCTCCCGCTGTGGCTCTCGCAGTTCCAGAGCCAGTTCGGGGACGACTGGGGAGCCACCATGGCCGCCGCCTCGATCTTCGCCATCCCGATCCTGGTGCTCTTCCTGTTTTTGCAACGCAAGGCGGTCGGCGGTCTCACCTCCGGCGCAGTGAAGGGATGACACCCCGCATGACCACACTCGTACGCTCCGCCGACACCCTCACCCGCGACGCGCTCGCCGTCCTCCAGCCCGGTTTCACCGGCACCACCGCCCCCGACTGGCTGCTGCGCCGGCTCGGTGAGGGCCTGGCGGCGGTCGGCGTCTTCGGCCGCAATGTCGCAAGTGCCGGACAACTCGCGGCGCTCACCGCCCAGTTGCGCGGCGAACGCGAGGACGTCCTCGTCGCCATCGACGAGGAGGGCGGCGATGTCACCCGCCTCGAAGTGCGCGGCGGCTCCTCCTTCCCCGGCAACCTGGCCCTCGGCACCGTCGACGACACCGCGCTGACCCGCGAGGTCGCCCGGGAACTCGGCCGCCGGCTGGCCGGCTGCGGCGTCAACCTCAACTGGGCGCCGTCCGCCGACGTCAACTCCAACCCCGACAACCCCGTCATCGGCGTCCGTTCCTTCGGCGCCGACCCGCAGCTGGTCGCCCGGCACACCGCCGCGTACGTCGAGGGCATGCAGTCCTCCGGGGTGGCCGCCTGCACCAAGCACTTCCCCGGCCACGGCGACACGGCCGTCGACTCGCACCACGACCTGCCGCGGATCGCCGCCGATCTGTCCACCCTCCGGGAACGCGAACTGGTGCCGTTCCGCGCGGCCGTCGCGGCCGGCACCAAGGCCGTGATGAGCGCGCACATCCTGCTGCCCGCCCTGGACGGCAGCCGGCCCGCCACGCTGAGCCCGGCCGCCCTGCACGGCCTGCTGCGCGCACCCGCCGACGAGGGCGGCCTCGGCTTCGACGGTCTGATCGTCACCGACGGGATCGAGATGCGGGCCATCTCCGCCACCTACGGCATCGAACGCGGCACCGTCCTGGCCATCGCGGCCGGTGCGGACGCGATCTGCGTGGGCGGCGGGCTGTCCGACGAAGACACCGTGCTGCGGCTGCGCGACGCCCTGGTACGGGCGGTGCACGGGGGCGAACTGCCGGAGCAGCGGCTCGCCGACGCCGCGGCCCGGGTGCGCGCCCTGGCGCACTGGACCCGGAGCGCGGACGCGGCGGCGGAGAGCGCGCCCGCACCCGAGGCCGGCCTCACCGCCGCCCGCCGTGCCCTGCGCATCACCCCTGACGGCCCGTTCGAGCCGCTGACCGCCCCGGCCTATGTCGCCGCCTTCACCCCCCTCGCGAACATCGCCGTGGGTGACGAAACGCCCTGGGGGGTCGCCGCCGAACTGGCCCGGGTCCTGCCCGGCACCGAGACCGCCGCCTACGCCGCGGAGGCGGCCGTCGCGGCCGGCACCCCGGCCCTGGTCACCGGCCTGCTCCAGGCCGCCGGGCACCGGCGCATCGTCGCGGTCGTGCGCGACGTCCACCGTCACCCCTGGATGGCCGCCGCCCTGACCGCCCTCGTCGCCGCCCGTCCGGACACCGCGGTGGTGGAGATGGGCGTACCCCTGTCACCGCCCCAGGGCGCCCCGCATATCGCCACCCACGGCGCCGCCCGGGTCTGCGGCCAGGCGGCCGCGGAGGCGCTGACGGGGACCACCGGGAGCTGAGGGCGACCACGGGTGAGGGGCCGTGGCGCCGGGCCGGTCGGGGGCTGACGGCGTACGGGGGTTCTCCGGAGGCCGGCTTCAAGGGCGGACGGGCTGAGGGGCGGTACGGGAGCCGGGCCGGCCGGGGCTCCGGAGGAGGGCCGCCCGCCGCAGCGGCCCGCCGCGCCCGGGGCCCTGCCGCTCCTGGCCCGGGGCCCGCTGCTCCAGCTTCGCCCGAGCTGCTTCGCCTCCGCCGTGCCCGGGGCCGCTCGCTCCTGCCCTGTCCCCGCCGCTCTTCGCCACGTCGCTGCGTGTGCTCCGCCGGCCCGGGGCGCGGAGCCTGGCGCACGTCCGGGCATCGGCCGGGGCGCCCCGGACACGACACGGCCGGGACATCCCGCAGGGACGTCCCGGCCGTTGCGCGCGGCATCCGGCCGGCCGGGCCCATAGGGGCTCCGGTGGCCGAACGGGGCGCGGGTGCGCGCGGAGCCCGGTGGCTAAAGGCCCTGCCAGGCCGGCTTGGCGGCGTAGGTGGCGCGGAAGTAGCCGGCGAGCTTCAGCTTGGAGGCCGCGGCCTCGTCGACGACGACCGTCGCGTGCCGGTGCAGTTGCAGGGCCGAGGCGGGCACCAGCGCGGCGACCGGGCCCTCCACCGACTGGGCCACGGCCTCGGCCTTGCCCTCGCCGGTGGCCAGCAGGACCAGGTGACGGGCCTCCAGGATGGTGCCGATGCCCTGGGTGATGACGTGGTGCGGGACCTCGTCGGGGCTGTCGAAGAACCGGGCGTTGTCCGCCCGGGTCTGCCGGGTCAGTGTCTTGATGCGGGTACGGGACGCGAGCGAGGAGCACGGCTCGTTGAAGCCGATGTGGCCGTCGGTGCCGATGCCGAGCAGCTGGAGATCCACGCCACCGGCCTCGCTCAGCGCACGGTCGTACGCCTCGCAGGCGGCCTGGACGTCCTCGGCCGAGCCGTCGGGCCCTATGAAGGAACTCTCGTCCAGCCCGAGCGGTTCGACGACCTCGCGCAGGACCACCGAACGGTAGGACTCGGGGTGACCGGCGGGCAGGCCGACGTACTCGTCGAGCTGGCAGATGCGGGCACGCGAGGCGTCCACCGCGCCGGCCCGGACCTTGCCCGCGAGCGCCTCGTAGATGGGCAACGGGGTCGAGCCGGTGGCCACACCGAGCAGAGCGTCGGGCTTGCGGCGCACCAGGGCGGCGATGGCCTCCGCGATGAGTTCGCCGCCTGCCGTGGCGTCCGGGACGATGACAACTTCCACGCTGGGCCTGCCGTTCTGGAGAATGGACTCATGTGGTATAGACCAATCTATCAGAGGGTGGGCCCCGAACCCCAGGAGACTTCGGGCGGCGGCCGGGCCCCGGTCCCGCGGCGCCGCGCAGGGGAAGTCGGCCCCTGCTCCGAGCGTCGCACAGGCGGCGGGCCCCGGTCCCGGCGGGATGGCGGCGGGGCCGGGCGGCGCCTCCGCTAGAGGAACGAACCTCCCGTCGCGTCGATCCACTGTCCGGTCACCCAGCGACTGTCGTCCGAGGCCAGGAAGGCCACGATGTCCCCTATGTCGGTGGCATCCGCGATCCGGCCCAGGGGTGACATCGCCCGGACGACCTCGCGCGCGCCGGCGTTCTCCTCGCCGCGCAGCCAGCCGGCGTTCAGGTCCGTGTCGACCACGCCCGGGGCCACGGCGTTGACCGTGATGCCGCGCGGGCCGAGCTCCTTGGCGAGAGTCGCGGTGAAGACATCGATCGCGCCCTTCGTCATGGAGTAGGCGATCAGCTCGGGCATGGCCGCCCCGTGCGTCAGACCGGTGGACATCGCGGCCGGTGAACTCCCCGCGGAAACGGACGCGAGCGCGCTGGCCCAGTACGTGGGCGCCGTCATCCAGGGCATGTCGCAACAGGCGCGGGACGGCGCGGACCGGGCGACGCTGGCGGATATCGCCGCCCTCGCGATGCGGGCCTGGCCGGAGACCGCCGAGGCCGGTGAGGGGGCGGAGGCGGCCGAGGAGACCCGCGGGGACCCGGCGGCCGGCGGTGGTGCGCCGCTGCGTCCGCGCCGCGCGACACTCCCGCACCCCGCCCCGTAGAACACCCGCGGGCCGCGGCGCCGGGACAGGACCCTCAACCTGTCCGGCACCGCAGCCCGGAGCTGACATCGGCCGGCCCCGTTGCCGGACGGGGGGTGCCCCGACGTGCGGTAGGGGCACGGTCCCCGTCCCGGGACCGGTCGATCGGAGGCCGCGGCGCAGTCAGGGCAGAGAGCGCCTCGGACCTCGTTCCGCTCTCCTGTGCGGGGAGAGCGGAGGTCTGTGCCCAGCATTGTGGACTAGACCATTCTCATCTGTCCATGCCCTTGCGGGGACAACCGATACACCGTACGCCGGTAGGCTCCCAGACGTGCCCTCCATGAACGATCTCGTACGTCAGCACACCGCTCTGAGCGACTCCGACCTCGAGTGGCTGCATCTGCTGGTCTCGGAGTGGCAGCTGCTCTCCGACCTGTCCTTCGCCGACCTCGTCCTGTGGGTGCCCACGCGCGACGGCACCCGCTATGTGTCGGTCGCCCAGATGCGGCCCAATACCGGCCCCACCTCCTACCAGGACGACATGGTCGGCCACCTCGTTCCGCGCGGCCGCCGCCCGATGCTGGACTCCGCGCTCGACGAGGGCCGGATCGTGCGCGAGGGCGACCCGGAGTGGCGCGAGGAGGTGCCGGTGCGCGTCGAGTCCATCCCGGTCCGCCGCGAGTGCCGGGTGCTCGGCGTGATCGCCCGCAACACCAACCTGCTGACCGTCCGCACCCCCAGCCGCCTGGAGCTCACCTACCTCCAGAGCGCCTCCGACCTCGCGCAGATGATCGCTGCCGGAACGTTTCCCTTCCCCGGGCAGCAGGTCGACATGGACGCCTCGCCGCGCGCGGGCGACGGTCTGATCCGGCTCGATGCGGACGGCGTCGTCCAGTACGCCAGCCCCAACGCGCTCTCCGCCTACCACCGGCTCGGTCTCGCCGCCGACCTGGTGGGCCACCACCTCGGCCGGACCACGGCGGAACTGGCACCCGCCCGCGGCCCGGTGGACGAAGCCCTGGTCAAACTGGCCAGCGGCTGGGCCCCGCGGGAGTTCGAGGTCGAGGGCGCGGACGGCGTGATCCAGCTGCGCGCGATCCCGCTCAAGCCCAAGGGGACGCACATCGGCTCGCTCGTGCTGCTGCGCGATGTGACCGAGCTCCGCCGCCGCGAGCGGGAGCTGATCACCAAGGACGCCACCATCCGGGAGATCCACCACCGGGTGAAGAACAACCTCCAGACCGTCGCCGCACTGCTGCGGCTCCAGTCCCGCCGGATGGACTCGGAGCAGGGCCGCGAGGCGCTCAACGAGGCCGTGCGCAGGGTCGGTTCGATCGCGATAGTGCACGAGACGCTGTCCCAGAACCTCGACGAGCGGGTCGAGTTCGACGAGATCGCCGACCGGGTGCTGGCCATGGTCGCGGAGATCTCCCCGGGCAGGGTGACCGCCCGCCGCACCGGCCGCTTCGGCATTCTGGACGCCGAGGTCGCCACACCGCTGTCGATGGTGCTCACCGAGGTGCTGCAAAACGCCCTGGAACACGCCTTCGACCAGGGCGAACAGGGCACGGTCGAGGTCGGCGCGGTGCGTGGCGGCAGCCGTACGGAGCCGCGTCTGCTGGTCACCGTCCGGGACAACGGCCGCGGTCTGCCCGAGGGTTTCGATCCGCATCGCGCCGGAAACCTGGGGCTTCAGATCGTACGGACCCTGGTGGAAGGGGAGTTGGGCGGGAAGTTCGACATGGTGCCCGGCCCCGAGCGCGGCACCCAGGTCATCCTGGACGTGCCGGTCTGCGCCGAGAAGCGGCACTGAGGCGGCGTCCGCCCGGCTGGGCCGGCGCCGGAGAGTAACCGCACCCCGAACAGCAGCAAGCCCCGGACCGTCCGGTCCGGGGCTCAAAGCTTTTGCGATGCGGTTACCGCCAGGCGTTCAGCTCTGGGGGAGCATCGGATACTGCGCGCTGCGGCTCGGGGGCCACGGGGCGGCTGGCTCAGGCGCTGGCGTTGCGCGCCCGGTTACGAGCTGCACGGCGCTTCATTGCGCGGCGCTCGTCCTCGCTCAGACCACCCCAGACGCCGGAGTCCTGGCCGGACTCGAGCGCCCACTGCAGGCACTGCTCCATGACGGGGCAGCGGCGGCAGACGGCCTTGGCTTCCTCGATCTGCAGGAGCGCAGGACCGGTGTTGCCGATGGGGAAGAAGAGCTCGGGGTCTTCTTCGCGGCAAACGGCGCGGTGACGCCAGTCCATGGCTGCTCCATCTCCTCGTGTGACGGGAACGTTGCTTGTGAATGTGAACGCTTTCACGAATCCCTCCGCAACGGAAGGGCCGAAATCCAGTGACGAACTGGCGCGGTCCAGTGGAATGAGGAGGGGATTCGGGCTCTCAAGGGGGCCGAAAAAAGCGGCCGTCCCGATCGCCATGAAGAGACTCGCAAACCTCGGCGACGGATACAACCCCTTCTGGAAACTTTTTTTTGAATCCTTGGTGTCGCCTAGCTCACAGCCGTACTTCCAGGGGGTGGAAGACAGCCTAAACGTTCGAGTGGAAGGACTTTAGCCCCTACTGCTCACACAATCACACGCAGTGCACGGCGAACGCCTGTGAACGTCACGCTCGTACGCAGTCCCAGGTGGTCGCCGTCCATCTGGAAGGGCAGTGGCGCCTGGGAATGCAAGGTGAAGTCCGTCAGGTCGTGCAGTGAGACCACGTGCTTGCCGTGGGGGCCGCGGTCCGGCGTCGAGGTCAGCAATTGGGTGGCGTACCGGGTCACCGCGGGGGCCGAGAACTTACTCAGCGCGAACAGGTCCAGGGCCGCGTCGAACGAGGCTTCCGGGGACGGGTAGACCGGGCGATTGCCCAGGTAGGTCCAGGGGGCGGTGTTGCAGATTATCGACATCACGAGGTCCTCGGTGACCTCGGTGGAGCCCTCGGTGTCGCCCGGCCGCTCCAGGGTGATGGTGCCGTGCCGGCGGTTCGTCTCGCCCAGGAACTGCCGTACGAACTGCCGCAGGTACAGGGCGTGGGTCGAACGCTTACCGCGCTCGCGCTGCTGTTCGACGCGGCCGACGACCCCCGCGTCGAAGCCGAAGCCCGCGCAGAAGGTGAACCAGCGCTCCGGGATGCCCTCGTCCTCGGTGCCCGGGGTGCCCGAGGCGAGGCCCAGGCCGACGGTGCGCTCGCTGCGGTCACGCAGCGCGTCCAGGAGGGCGCCGGTCGCCTCCACGACGTCGTTGGGCAGTCCCAGCGCGCGGGCGAAGACATTGGTGGAGCCGCCGGGGACGACGGCCAGCCGGGGGTGCGAGTCCGGATCGGGGCCCTGAGTGAGCAGTCCGTTGACGACTTCGTTGACGGTGCCGTCGCCGCCGAGCGCCACGACCAGCTCGATCTGGCCGCCCTCGGCCGCCTCCCGCGCCAGGTCACGGGCGTGTCCGCGGTACTGCGTCTCGGCGACCTCCAGCTTGAGGTCGTTGGCGAGCGCGTGGGTGAGCACTTCACGGGTGCGGACACTGGTGGTGGTGGCGGCGGGGTTGACCACGAGAAGTGCGCGCATGAGCAGCAGGGTACCTACCTGCCGGTACCCGTCTCACTTCCGTCCGCCGCCGCCGGCCCGTCCCGCCGGCGCTACCCTGCTGGGGTGAGCAGTCAGCAGAAGCAGTCCGCGACCCGAGCCGCCGGCGCCCCCGCCGTGCCCGAGCCGAGCGGTCCGCGGCCCGCCCGGCTGAGCGCCGCCGCGGTGCTCACCGGGGTGGAGGGTGTGGCGTTGGCCGCACTCGGCGTGTACATGCTGTACGTGGGGCTCGCCGGGTCGCCCGACAGTCCGCAGCAGGCGGAGATGGGCGGGCTGACGGTGCTCGCGCTGGCGGCGCTGCCGCTGGTCGCCGCGCGCGGGCTGTGGCTGCGCCGCCGCTGGAGCCGCGGCCCCTCACTGATCACCCAGATCGTGGCGCTGCCGGTGGCCTGGACGCTCATCAAGGGGGGCGGCGCGCTGATCGCGGCCGGCGCCGGGCTCGGTGTGGCCGCGATCCTGGTGCTCGCCCTGCTGGTCAACCCGACGGCCACCCAGGCGCTGGGCATCGGGCCGAGGGCGTAGCGGGCACGGGCGGTGCCGGCCGGAGCCGGCCCGCATCGGTCACTCCTCGATGAGGAGCTTTTCGCGCAGCTGGGCGAGGGTGCGGGCCAGGAGGCGCGAGACGTGCATCTGGGAGATGCCGACCTCCTGGGCGATCTGCGACTGGGTCATGTTGCCGAAGAACCGCAGCAGCAGGATCTTCTTCTCGCGCGGCGGGAGGTCCTCCAGCAGCGGTTTGAGGGACTCGCGGTACTCCACGCCCTCCAGCGCCTCGTCCTCGGCGCCCAGGGTGTCGGCGACGGCCGGGGACTCGTCGTCGGTGTCCGGGACGTCCAGCGACAGGGTGCTGTAGGCGTTGGCCGACTCCAGGCCCTCCAGGACCTCTTCCTCGGAGATCCCGAGATGCTCGGCCAGCTCGTGGACAGTGGGGGCCCGGCCGTGCCGCTGGGAGAGCTCGGCGGTCGCGGTGGTCAGGGACAGGCGCAGTTCCTGGAGGCGGCGCGGGACGCGGACCGCCCAGCCCTTGTCGCGGAAATGCCGCTTGATCTCGCCGACGACGGTGGGGGTGGCGTACGTGGAGAACTCCACGCCCCGGTCCGGGTCGAAACGGTCCACGGACTTGATCAGGCCGATGGTGGCGACCTGGGTCAGATCGTCCAGCGGTTCGCCGCGGTTGCGGAACCGCCGGGCCAGATGCTCGACCAGCGGCAGATGCATCCGGACGAGGGTGTTGCGCAGCTCCGCGCGCTCCGGGGAGCCGTCGGGCAGCTCGCGCAGCTCGTAGAACATCGCCCGAGCGCCGCCGCGGTCGTGCGGATCGTGCGGCTCACGGGGATTACGCGGCTCGTGGGGCTTTCGTGGGTCCTGGGGGTGCTGGTCGGGCCGGGGCGGATCATGCTGATGCGCCTGCTGCCCCTGCTGCTCGCTCTGGTCCATGTGGTCCGCCCGCTCTGCCTGCTCCGCCGCGTCCAACCGGCCGCCGTGGTCATCCACCCCCACCGGGTGCGGCCGGGCCTGCTGCTCGGGGATGGCCACCCTGGGCGCCATCCGCGAGCCGCGTTCGAGATCTTTCACGGGGCCCCCTGTTCGGTCATGACGGTCCGGGACCGGCGCCGCGCTCCTTGTACAGGCTGATGGTGACCGTGCGGTCCTCGGCGACGGTGGAATCGACCTTGCCGGCCAGTGCGGAGAGCACCGTCCAGGCGAAGGTGTCACGCTCCGGGGCGCGGCCGTCGGTCGTCGGGGCCGACACGGTGACCTGTAGTGCGTCGTCGATGAGACGGAAGACGCAGCTCAGCACACTGCCGGGGACGGCCTGTTGCAGCAGGATCGCGCAGGCTTCGTCCACCGCGATGCGCAGATCCTCGATTTCGTCGAGGGTGAAGTCCAAGCGGGCTGCGAGTCCGGCCGTGGCCGTACGCAGCACGGACAGGTAGGCACCCGCTGCGGGCAGACGGACTTCCACGAAGTCCTGGTTCCCGGGCTCGCCTGCGATCTGGGACACCCTCACCTCCAAGGTGGCACAAGCTGGTTGAGCTGGTATGCGTGCTCTTCGCGATATTTCGGGCTGTCCGCGCCGGGCGATTCCCCTGTCGGGTCGAGAGGGGAACGATCCGGCGCAGCACATGGTTCGGCTGCGACGCTATCGCGATCTGCGGGCCGGTGTCGCCCAGAAGGAGCACGGCTGCCATCAGGACGGCGATCCGGCACGCGGTCACCCGCCACCGTCGGTGTCACTGATTGTAAACATATGAGTACGGACAGTGGCTAGGGGTCTGTGGTGTCAAATCCATGCCGATTACGCTGCGTTGACGCGCGAGGTGTCCGCCAGATCGTGCAGCGCCCCTCCAGTGAGCCGGAAGACCGACCATCCGTCCATGGGCCGGGCGCCGATCGACCGGTAAAAGCCGATGGACGGTTCATTCCAATCCAGGACCGACCACTCGAAACGCTCGTAGCCGCGAGCCACGCACACCTGAGCGAGGGCGGCCAGCAGCGCCTTGCCGTGCCCGCCGCCGCGCGCCTCGGGCCGTACGTACAGATCCTCCAGATAGACACCGTGCGTGCCCGTCCACGTCGAGAAGTTGCGGAACCACAGGGCGAAGCCCACGGGCGCACCGCCCGCCTCGTCTGCCCCTTCTGCCTCCGCTATCAGTGCGAAAGCCGCCGGCTGGGCGCCGAAAAGGGCCTCGTGCAATTGTGGCTCGGTGGCCTGCGCCGCCTCGGGGACGCGCTCGTAGGCGGCCAGCTCGCCGATCATGGCGAGGATCACGGGGACATCGGTGGGGACGGCTTCACGAATCATCCCGAAAGGCTAAGGGCTGTCCCGTCATACCTGGCGGGCGCGCGACGGCAGCTACGGCACCTCGCCGCGTTGTCGGAACGTCCACATACACCCGGTATGCGGACGCTCCTCCGCCGTGCGATGCACCGCATCTGACGCCGCGCGCTGATCCACCAGGTATGACAGGACAGCCCTTGACCAGACACCCCCGGACACCTCACACCAATTGCTGGTCGGGGAAGCACCAGCGCCAGGACTCGCCCGGTTCGAACGACCGGATCACCGGGTGGCCGGTCTCCTCGTAGTGCGCGGTCGCATGGCGGTACGGGGAGGAGTCGCAGCAGCCGATGTGGCCGCAGACCAGACAGAGCCGCAGCTGTACGGGATGGCTGTCGGCCGCCAGGCACTCCAGGCAGGTGACGCTCAGCGCGGGCGGCTCGGCGCGCGGCAGTTCGGGAACATGCGTGCACTCGCTCATGATGACCAGGTTAGATCGCCGGGACGGGTGACCACGAAGACTACGGGGACGGGACGGGCCGATGAATGTGATGCCGCTGCTGCTGCTGATCGCGGGGAGCACGGCGGTCGCCGGACTGGCGCGGCGCACCCCCGTCGCGGCGCCGCTGCTGCTGGTCGCCGCCGGGCTCGTGGCCGGTTACCTGCCGGGCCTGCCGAACTACACCCTCGATCCGCACGTCGTGCTGCCGCTGCTGCTGCCCCCGCTGCTGCACACCGCGGCGCTGGAGAGCTCCTACCTGGACCTGCGGGCCAATCTGCGGCCGGTGGCGATGCTGTCGGTCGGCTACGTCCTCTTCGCGACCGTCGCGGTCGGCTACGCCGCCCACCTGCTCATCCCGGAGCTGCCGCTGACCGCGGCGCTCGTCCTGGGCGCCGTCGTCGCGCCGCCCGACGCCGTCGCGGCCACCGCCATCGCCCGCCGGCTCGGGCTGCCCAGCCGGATCACCACGATCTTGCAGGGCGAATCCCTGGTCAACGACGCCACCGCGATCACCGCCTACAAGGTGGCGCTGGGCGCGGCCGTCGGGGTCGGCGCCACCTGGGGCGGCGGCATCCGGGAGTTCGCCATCGCCTCGGTGGGCGGGGCCGGGGTCGGCGTGGTGCTGATGGTGCCGCTGCACTGGCTGCGCCGCCGGCTGCGGAATTCGGCGCTGCTGGAGAACACGCTCTCGCTGCTCATCCCGTTCGTGGCGTACGCGGTGGCGGAACAGGTCGGCGCCTCCGGAGTGCTCGCCGTCGTCGTGGTCGGCCTCTATCTGGGGCACCGCTCCTGGCAGGTGGACTTCGAGACGCGGCTCCAGGAGGCCGCCGTCTGGAAGATGGTCTCCTTCATCCTGGAGTCCGCGGTCTTCGCGCTGATCGGACTGCAACTGCCGGTCGTCCTGCGTGGCCTGGGGGAGTTCGGCGCCGCGCGGGCCGCCTGGTACGCGGCCGTGGTGTTCGCGGTGGTGGTCCTGGCCCGCTTCGTGTGGGTCTTCCCCGCCACCTTCCTGCCGCGCGCCCTGTCGGCCCGGATCCGCGCCCGGGAGCCCGAGACCACCTGGGCCGCGCCGGTCATCGTCGGCTGGGCCGGGATGCGCGGGGTGGTCTCCCTGGCCATCGCCTTCTCCATCCCGGCCACCGTCCACAGCGGCGCCCCCTTCCCGGCCCGCGACCTCGTGCTCTTCCTGACCTTCACCACCGTCATCGCCACCCTCGTCATCCAGGGGCTGACGCTGCCGCCGCTGATCCGCGCCCTGAAACTGCCCGCCCGGGACGTACGGGCCGAGACGCTCGCCGAGGCGCAGGCGCAGAACGACGCCTCGCAGGCCGCCGAAGCCCGCCTGGACGCCCTGCTGGCGGACGACCGCAACGCCCTCCCCGGGCCCCTCTCCGACCGGCTGCGCGCCGTCCTGGAGCGGCGCCGCAACGCGGTGTGGGAACGGCTCGGCACGGTCAACGAGGAGACCGGGGAGTCCGCCGACGAGACCTACCGGCGCCTGACCCGCGAGGTGATCGACGCCGAGCGGCGGGTCTTCGTCCAGCTGCGGGACGCCCGGCGGATCGACGACGAGATGCTGCGGACGCTGCTGCGCCGCCTGGACCTGGAGGAGGCGACGGCGTACCGCGAGCGCGCCTCCTGAGCCGCGCGGCCCGTGCCCGGCCCTCACGACGACAGCCGGCGGGCCAGCCGCAGCCCCTGGGCCGGTGACAGACGCGGCAGATACGCCCTGCCGATGGCCCGGGTGATGCTCGGCAGCGCCGCCGGGTCCGGGTACACCAGATACAGCGGGTGGTACTCCGGCTGGAACTTCGCCTTGAAATGGAGCAGCGAGCGGAAGCCGTAGACCGGCTCCAGGGCCCGCCCCGCGGAGTCGAGCAGGCGCTGGAGCGGGAGCGGCGGCCCGGCGGTGTCCTGACGGGCCAGCGGCGCGCCCGACAGGCTCAGGAACGCCGCGCCCTCCGCCTGGAAGCCCAGCGCGGCGGACGCGATCAGGAACTCCATCGCGCCGCGGAAGCCGTCGGCGCGGCGGCGCATGAAGTCCAGAGTCCAGCCGGCCGGCGCACCGTTCTCGTACACCGGCAGCCAGCTGGTGACACCGTGCACGGTGCGGTCCGGGCCGACGGCGAGCACACAGCGCACCCGGGGATCGTCCAGCTCGGCCAGACCGCCCAGGGTGAAGCCCATCTCGGGCAGGCCCTTGTCGGCGACCCACTCCCGGGAGAGGGCGCGGACCTGCTCCCGGAGGGCGCGCGGCGCCTCCGGGAAGGCGTACCACTCGGCGGTGACGCCCTCCTTGCCGGCCTTGTTCAGGGCGGTGCGCACGTCCTGCCACTTCTTGCCGGTGAAGGCCAGCCGGGCCAGCGGGACGACGGTGTCCTCGGCGACCTGCACCGCCTTCCAGCCCAGCGCGTCCGCGCGGGCCCTGGTCGCGCCGGTGACGGAGTAGAAGGCCGGCGTCCAGCCGTGCGCGTCGCAGTGCCGGGCGAACCCCGCCACGGCGTCGCCCCGGGCCGCCGGATCGCCGAACGGATCACCGGTGGTCAGCGCCACCGTCGAGTGCACCCGGTAGGCGACCGCGGCCCGCCCCGCGTCGTCGAACCAGTAGTGCTGGCCCGGCCAGGTCGTCAGGTACGAGAGCGTCGCACCGCCGTGCGTGGTGAGCAGCTCCCGGGCGCGGTGCGCCGCCGCGTCCTCCTGGCGCACCCGCGGCCGCCGGAAGGTCAGGAACAGCGCGCCGAGGGTGACCGCCCAGAAGCACAGCCCCACGTACTCGTACAGCGCCAGCGCGGTGCCGCCGACCGGCACCGGGGTGTCCCAGAACAGCCCGTCGTAGTCGGGCGGCAGGAACTCCGAGGGCAGCCCGGCCAGCAACTGGGGCAGGCCCGCCCGCGGTTCGTACTCGTCGCGTACCGCCAGCCCGATGCCCACATAGGCGGCACAGGCCAGCAGCAGGGTGCCCAGTACCGTCGCGGTCAGCCGGCGCACCGCCGCCCCCGGCAGCCGCAGCGCGAACAGGGCGCGGGTGACCACCAACAGGAGCAGCACGAGCACCACCAGGGCCATCTGCTCCACGAGGGCCTGGACGGTCGGCGTGACCCCGGCCGGCCCCACCCGGTAGAGGTCCGGCCGGGCGGAGATGTCGACCGCCAGGAAGGCCATCAGGGCGAGCCAGACGGCCAGTACGGCGACGGTGGTCCGCCGGGCGAGCCGCAGCCCCCGCCGCAACCCCTCGGCCAGGACCAGCAGCAGCGCCGAGACCATCGCGCCCATCAGCAGCGCGGGGGAGTCGTAGAAGTGCTGTATGGCGTGCACCAGGTGGCACTCCTGGGCGGAGGACGCGCAGTAGAGGGCGGTCAGCTCTTGGTCGGGGCCGCTGGAGAAGAACAGGTTCGAGAGCAGCGCGAACGGGCCCAGCGCGTCCCTGGAGAACGCGGCGACGGCCGGGCCGACGGCGAACGCCGCGACGACCAGCGCCACCAGGACCCGGCCCTCGGCACGGGACGCGGCGCGCGTCCGCAGCCGGCGGGTGCCGCGGTGCAGCACCGCGCCCAGTGCGCAGCCCACGGCCACCCCGCCGATGTGCAGCACCTGCTGGACATGGCCCACGTACAGCACCAGGACCAGCGGGACGGCCGTGATCAGCAGCCGCAGCCGGCGCCGCCACAGCGCGGTCAGCTCGAAGCTGAGGACGGCGGCGACGGCGAGGACGCCGGTGCCCGGCGCGGTGGCGCGGAAGGCCGACAGCTCCGTCAGCCACGTCTCGCCGGCCGCCGCGCCCAGCGCGATCAGCCCGGTGCCCAGCAGCGTGCCCAGGATCTGGCCGGTGACCAGGACGGCGGCGGTGCGCGCGGCGCCCAGCCGCCGTTCCGCCGGGGCGAGCAGCAGCAGGACGACGAGGGTCGTGCCCAGGTAGCCGCCGGGACCGGGGGCCCAGCCGAGGGAGCTGAGCGGCGCCCACCAGTGCCCGTCGGCGAGCGCCGGTACGCCGACGCCGATCCGGTCCAGCAGCGCGTCGGCCGGGCCGGCGGCCAGACTGCCGGTGGCGGCCCCCACCGCCCACAGCACCAGGATCAGCGCGACGGTGAACGGCGCCCGGCGGACCGGCGCGAGGACCCGGCCGACGGCGTGCCGCGGGCGCGGGGCCCCGGGCGCGGCCGTCGCGGCGGCGGGCGCGGTCACGGGATCAGTCCGGTCCGCCGGGCGAGCCACGGGAGCTGGGTCACCAGACCGGGCCGCCAGACCTGCCAGCCGTGGCCGCCGGAGAGCGGTACGAACGTGGCGTCCATACCGCTGTGCCGCGCCGCCGCGTAGACCCTGCGCTGCTGCGGACCGTAGCGGTCGTCGCCGGTGCCCGCGACGAAGACGCCCGCGGTGTCCGGGAACCTCGTACGGGCCATCACCCGCACCGGGTCGACCCTGGCGAACGCCGCGCGGTCCGCGCCGAAGGCGGCGCGGACGGTCCGCCCGTGGTCGCCGAGCGTCGGCTCGTCCTGCCCGGAGATGTCGATGAACCGGCCGAAGACCCGCGGGGCGTTGACGGCCAGCTGGAGGGAGCAGGTGCCGCCGAAGGAGTAGCCGGAGACCGCCCACCGGGCCGGACCGGCCGCGGTCTGGAGGTGGGCCCGCACCCAGTGGGGCACGTCCCGGGCCAGATAGGTCTGCGCCCTGCCGAGCCGGGAGTCCATGCACAGGTGGTTGGCGAACTGCGAACCGTTGGCGTCGGCGACCACGACGACCGGTGCGAGCCCCCGGTGACCGGCGGCGAACCGGTCCATCGTGGCGACCAGCCGGCCGGACTGGAGGTAGTCGTCGGGGCCGCCGGGCTGCCCCGGGATCAGCAGCAGTACGGGCAGCAGCGGGCGCGGCGACGCCTGGTAGGCGGGCGGCAGATAGACCAGGCCGTCGCGGGCCCGGTAGCCGGACGCGGTGGCGGGGAACGCCACCCGGGACAGCGTGCCCCGCCGCGGGAGGCCGGCCGGCGGCCGCCACACCTGGGAGAGCGCCTTGCCGGCCGGTACCTCCAAGGCCGGTGCCCGTGCCCCCGCGGCGCGCGCCAGATCGACCGTCCGCGGTGTCCAGGGGCCCGGTACGGCCCGCAGCGTGGGGTACTGGTCATAGTGCCGGTTGACCTGCGACAGGCTCGTCAGCAGGACGAGCGCGGCGGCCACCACCGCACCGGTACGGCCCCACGGGCGCAGCCCCGGCAGCCGGCCGAGCGCCAGCAGCACACCCAGGACCGCGATGCCGAGCCAGCTCACGACACCGAGGGGCAGCGGGTCGGGGAAGGGGCGCCACCAGTCGTCCACGGCGGCCGTGGCCAGATACGTCAGTCCGCCCGCCAGGAGGACGGCGGCCGGGGCCCGGCGTCGCCACCAGGCGCGGTCCCGGGAGCAGCAGAGCGCGGTCAGCGCGCAGAGCCCCAGGACCAGGAGGACGGCCGGGACCGCGCCGGAGACCAGCGACCGGTCGAGCGGGCCGTCGGCGAGCGCGGTGAGGGAGGAAGGCGGCGGCATCCGGTCCGGTCCCTCCTGGGTGCGCCCTACGGGTTCTCGACGACCTCATCAGGGTCCGTGCGGCGGTACACGCCGGGCGGGACCGGAAGGGTGACGCCGGGGCGGGGGAGCGCGCGACGGGCGGACGGGCGCGTGCGGGACGGCCGTTCAGCGGCCGGGGCCGGGGCCGGGTTCGGGGGTGCCGGTGATCACGGCGGCGACGGTGCTGCCCGGTGCGAAGGCCCCCTCGCCGGCGAGCGTCGTCAGCCCGAGCAGCATCTTGGCGACATAGAGCCGCTCCAGCGGCAGGCCGTGCCGGTCCTCGAAGGCGTCCGCGAACGCGTCCAGCTCCGGGGTACGGCGGGCGTACCCGCCGCAGTGGAAGCGGTCCGCCAGCCGCCAGTCGCCGCGCGGCCCGCCGAACGCCGCGTGCTGGAGCCGCTCGACGGCCTCCTGGAGGAAGTGCGGGCGGCCGCCCTTGAGGACGGGGAAGCCGAGGGCCCGCTGACCGGGGCCGAGCCCGGCGGCCAGCCCGGCCAGGGTGCCGCCGGTCCCGCAGGCCACCGCGACCGTGCCGACCGCCCCGCGCAGCTCCCGGCCCAGCTCCGTACAGCCCTGGACGGCCAGGGAGTTGCTGCCGCCCTCCGGTATCAGGCGGAAGGCGCCGAAGCGGTCGCGGAGCGCGCCGAGCACCTCCGGGCCGTCCTTGCGGCGGTAGCCGGCGCGGTCGAGGAAGTGCAGCCGCATCCCGTCGGCCGCGCAGCGGGCCAGCGACGGGTTCAGCGGCGCGCCGGCCAGTTCCTCGCCGCGTACGATGCCGATGGTGGCGAAGCCCAGCAGCCGGCCGGCCGCCGCGGTGGCGCGCAGATGGTTGGAGTACGCGCCACCGAAGGTGAGCAGCGTCCGGTCGCCCGCCGCGGCGGCGGCCCGCAGATTGGGCGCCAGCTTGCGCCATTTGTTGCCCGGCAGATCGGGGTGGATCAGATCGTCCCGTTTGAGCAGCAGCCGGATGCCGCGGCGGGCGAACGGCGCGTCCTCGATCTCCTGGAGCGGGGACGGCAGGCACGGCCGCAGCGCGCCGGGCGCGGGCGGTGGCCGCCGGTCCGGTGGCGGGGCCGGCGGGTCGGGGACGGTGCTGGTCACGCCCTCATTGTCCCCGCGCGCCGCGGACCGGCGCGGGCCGGTGCCCGGTGCGCGCCGGCCGGTGGCCCGGCTCACTTCAGCCGTTCGGCGATCCGCTCGCGCAGCGCGTCCATCGTGAAGCCGCGCGGATCGACCTTGCCGGGCTGCCACTCCAGATGGCCGATCACCGAGCGTTCGTGCCAGCCGTGCGCCCGGCACAGTGCCGCGGCGGCCTTTTCGACGGCCGCCATCTGGGCCGGCGGCCACGGGTCGGCTCCGTCGCCGAGGTTCTCGCACTCGAAGCCGTAGAAGCAGAGGTTGCCGTCCGTATCGGCCTTCGTGACCGGGGGCAGCCGCTTCTCGGCGAGCACGGCGCGCAGGACGTCGCCGTCGCCGAGACCCGCGTGATTGGCGCGGCCGCAGCCGACCAGATGCACCGTGCCGTCCTTGGTGATGACGCCGTGGCAGAGCGGACCCGGCAGGTCCGGGCGGCCTTCCTGGCAGAGCCGGACGGTGCTGTCGGACCCCGTGGTCGCGGTGTGGTGGATCACCACGCCGTGCACCGGGCCCCACGGGCCGTGGCCGTCGCGGTTGTGCGTCTGCCAGTCGCCGACCTCGACGACCCGCAGCCCCTCGCTCTTCAGGGCGTCGAGGAAACGGGCGGCGGACAGCGGTGTGGACATGGCCGACTCCGATCGGTGCGCGGCGGCCGCCGACCGCGCACCGCCCCCTGTCCCGCTTGTACGGGACGGAGCGGTACCGGGGGAGGGGGAAAACACAAGACGGACCGGCCGTTCGGTGTCCGTGCGAGCGGTTTCGGCCGCCCGGCAGGCAGCCGTCCGGCGCGCGGCCGTCCGGTACGCGCGCCGCCGGGCCGGCCGCGGCGGTGCTGCCGCCGGCCGGCCCGCTCACCCGCTGCCGCTCGCGTCAGGCGCCGCGCAGGAAGCCGTCCCCGTGCGCGTTGATGTGTGACTCCAGGGCCTGGAGTGCGCTCTGGGTCGCGTCGGGCGAACCGCTGCCGCGCCGTTCGGCGTAGTAGGCGGCGCCCAGCTTCTTCAGCAGGTCGTTGCCCGCCCGCTGCTGCTGTACCTCGTCGACCTTCTGCTTTCCCTGCTCCAGAGCGTTCTGTGCCTGCTCCTTGGCGCGGTCGAGAAACCCTGCCATGTGCTGCCTCCGTGAAGGTCGGTGTCGTAACGGATCAACGGCGTACCCGGCTGCCCGGTTCCCGTGCCAGGCTGGGGCATGTGGGAGAAGAGCGCGACAGGGGCGAGCCGCACGGTGCGGTGGGCCGGACGGGTGAGGGCAGTGCGGACACCGGCTCGACGGCGCCCGCCGGGGACAGCGCGCACAGCGCTTACCGCGAGCGGGCGTCCCGGCTGTCCGGCGCGGTGCTGTGGACCCACACCACCTCGGCCACGACCCGGCCGGTGCTCCCCGACGGCTGTACCGACCTGATCTGGAGCGAGGGCCGGCTGCTGGTGGCGGGGCCGGACACCGGCCCGCACCTCCCGGACGCGGCCCCGCCCGGCACCCGCCACACCGGGCTGCGCTTCGCGCCCGGCCAGGGCCCCGCCGTCTTCGGCGTACCGGCCCGTGAACTGCGCGATCTGCGGGTGCCGTTGGCGGACCTGTGGCCCGCGGCACAGGTGCGCGAGCTGGCCGGGCGGATGGCGGCGGGCGGGGCGCCGGGCCGCGTCCTGGAGGAGACCGCGGTGGCCCGGCTCCGGGCCGCGGCCGACCGGACCGCATCCGGCCCCGCCGCCCGGTCCGCCCCGCCGCCCCGGTCCGGCCGTACCGCCGCGATCGCGGCGGCGCTCGACCGTGGCCACCCGGTCGCCGAGGTCGCCCGCGCCGTGGCGCTGAGCGAGCGCCAGCTGCACCGCCACTGCCTCGACGCGTTCGGCTACGGCCCCAAGACCCTGACCCGGGTGCTGCGGTTCGTCCGGGCACTCGGCCTGGCCCGCTCCGGGATGCCGTACGCCCATGTCGCGGCCTGCGCCGGCTATGCCGACCAGGCGCATCTCGCGCGCGAGGTGAAGGCGCTGGCGGGGGCCCCGATGGGGGTGCTCCTCGGGTCGGGTTAGCGTGTCCGTCATGGACTACCAGGCCGTTCTCGAAGAGGTAGCGGCCTACGCCAGGCCGTATGCGGGGCAGGGACAGGTCGCCGACTACATACCCGCGCTGGAGCGGGTGGCCGCCGACCGGTTCGGCATAGCCGTGGCCGACATCAACGGCGAGGTGTACGGGGTCGGCGACTGGGAGACCCCGTTCTCCGTCCAGTCGATCTCCAAGACCTTCTCGCTGGCACTGGTGATGGCCCATTCCGGTACGACCGAGGACATCTGGACCCGGGTCGGCCGTGAGCCGTCCGGTACGCCGTTCAACTCGCTGGTCCAGCTGGAGTGGGAGAACGGCATTCCGCGCAATCCGTTCATCAACTCGGGCGCGCTGGTCGTCACCGACCGGTTGCAGACCCTGACCGGTGACGCCAGCACCACGATGCTGCACTTCCTGCGCGAGGAGAGCGGCAACCCGGACCTCGCCTTCGACCAGGCGGTGGCCGATTCCGAGGCCGAGCACGGCGACCGCAACACCGCCCTCGGGTATTTCATGGCGTCCTTCGGGAACCTGGAGAACCCCGTCCCCAGCGTCATCGAGCACTACTTCTGGCAGTGCTCTATCGAGATGAGCTGCCGGGATCTCGCCGCGGCCGGTGGCTTCCTGGCCCGGCACGGCCTGCGCGCCGACGGCAGCCGGCTGCTGGAGGCCCGCGAGGCCAAGCGGATCAACGCGGTGATGCTGACCTGCGGGACCTACGACGCGGCCGGTGAGTTCGCCTACCGTGTCGGGCTGCCCGCCAAGAGCGGCGTCGGCGGCGGCATCATCGCCGTGGTCCCCGGCCGCTGCACGCTCTGCGTCTGGAGCCCGGGTCTCGACGCCCGCGGCAACTCCGTCGCGGGCGCCGCGGCCCTGGACCACTTCACGACGCTGACCGGGTGGTCGGTGTTCTGAGCGTCCGGCGGGCCCCGGCGGGGCGCCCACTGCCGTTGTGGGCACCGGCCCGCTGACGCATCGTGGGCGGTAGGAGGTGCACCGCGATGGAGCACGAGATGCGCGCCGAGTACGAGGAGAGCGGCCGGCCGCGGGCCGACGCCCCGGTCAAGATCTGGCACATGGTCCGGCTGGACGGGGCGCACGCGATGTGCGGACGCGAACTGGACCCGGCCGCCGCCACCCAGTCGGCCGAAGCCTGGGGGACGCCCGCCGGAGAGCCGTTCTGCCACTCGTGCGGTGCGATGTACCTGCGGGAGCACCCCCAGGACACCGGGTAGGGCGGGTGCGGTGGCGGCGCTGCCCGGATCGGCTCCGTCCGGGGCCGGTCCGGGCAGCGCCCTCGTACGCGTTGCCGCTCCGGTCTACCGCTCCTGCTCGGGCCCGGCCGGCGGCAGCGGGGCGAAGAGGTCCACGCCGTGGCCGTCGGGGTCGCGCACGACGGCGTAGCGCTGGCCCCAGGGCGCGTCCCAGGGGGCCTTGTCGCCCGCGTAACCGGCGGCGGTGAGTTCCGCGTAGACCGTGTCCACCCCGGCGGCGTCGGCGCAGGCGAAGGCGAGCCCGGTCGGGGTGCCGGTCTGCGGCGGCGTCCAGTCCGGGTCGATGGCGCGGGCGGTCTCGTGGGTGTCCCACATCAGCCGCAGGCCACCGGGGAGGGGGGCCTCGGCGTGCGGGGCGGTGTCGGCGCCGGCGGGGATGTCCAGCCCGAGGCGGCGGTAGAAGGCGAGGGAGGCGGCCATGTCGGCGACGGTCATGCCGATGGCGGAGAACCGTGGAGCCGGTGCCGGGGCGTGCTCGGCGGTCCGGTGCGTGGTCCGGTGCGAAGTGCTCATGCGGCGAGCGTAGGCAGCGCGGGCGGGCCCGGTCTTGAACGAATCGGACGCCGGGCGGCGGCTCCGCGTGCGGCGCGCACCCCGCCCCAGGGGGCCGCCACCGCGCGGGAGTCCGCCGGGCCCCGGCGGCCGCGGCCGGCCCTACGGGCAGCGGATGACCTGGCCCGCGTACGAGAGGTTGCCGCCGAACGCGAACAGCAGCACCGGGGCACCGGAGGCGATCTCGCGGCGCTCGACCAGCTTGGACAGGGCGAGCGGCACCGAGGCGGCGGAGGTGTTGCCGGACTCGACGACGTCCCGGGCGATCACCGCGTTGACCGCGCCGAGCCGCTCCGCGACCGGCTCGATGATCCGCAGATTGGCCTGATGCAGCACGACACCGGCCAGCTCCTCGGGCCGGATGCCGGAGCGTTCGCACACCTGGCGGGCGATGGCCGGCAGCTGGGTCGTCGCCCAGCGGTAGACCGTCTGGCCCTCCTGGGCGAACCGCGGCGGTTCGCCCTCGATCCGCACCGCGCTGCCCATCTCCGGGACCGAACCCCACAGCACCGGTCCGACCAGGGGTTCCGGTGAGGCGGTGACCACCGCGGCCCCCGCGCCGTCGCCGACCAGCACACACGTCGAACGGTCCGTCCAGTCGACCATGTCGGTGAACTTCTCCGCGCCGATGACCAGCGCGTTCGTCGTGGAACCGGCCCGGATGGCATGGTCCGCGGTGGCCAGCGCGTGGGTGAAGCCGGAGCAGACGACGTTGATGTCCATGGCGGCGGGCGCGTCGAGGCCGAGCCGGGCGGCGACCCGGGCCGCGGTGTTCGGGCTGCGGTCGGCGGCCGTGCAGGTCGCGACCAGCACCAGATCGATGTCGTGCGGGGCCAGCCCGCTCGCGGCGAGCGCCTTGGCCGCCGCGGCGGACGCCATCGCGTCCACGGTCTCGTCGGCCGCCGCGATATGACGGGTACGGATGCCGGCCCGGCTGCGGATCCAGGCGTCATCGGTGTCGACGATCTTCGCGAGATCGTCGTTGGTGAGCACGTCGGAGGGCTGGTAGTGGCCGAGAGACAGGACGCGTGACCCCGTCATGAGTTCCCCCTGTACGTGGGCGAGCGATACCCGACCAGTCTCACCCGCCGGTGAGGGCGGACGGTTGCGCGATCCGCCAATCTTCGGCCGCCAGATCTGGAGACATCCGACCGCCGCACACGCCCCACGGACGCCTCACATCGTGTAGGGGACGTAACGGCGGCAGGCGGCTGCCCGCGGGCTCTCGTCGGACGGGTGGCGGGTACGCGTGGCGGGGCGGCGGCCGTTCGCCGGTCCAACGGCAGGCGTACGGCGTCCCGTTGGCGTCGCTCCGGACGGGGCGCGTCCCGGCAGCTCCCCGCTGCCGACCCGATGGGACCGAAGTCCCGGTGCCTTTGGGCAGAAGGGGCCGAACGGCCGGTGACACGGCGCCGGTACGGGCAGAGGCTGGCAGGTGCAGAGGCATGGATTCCCGGGGCGGGCGGACGTACGGGCGGCCGCCCGTACGGCGATACGGGCGGGTGCGGGGCGGGACGGGACGAGGAGGCAGGACATGGGGACGGAGTACGGCGCGGTGAAGGTCCGGTTCGAGACGGACGGCGCGGTCATGGACATCACGGATGCGGACGGCTGCATCCTGGCGTCGGCCACCCTGCTGCACTACGAGGCGGTGGGGGAGGTCGAACGCGGTGCGCTGCGCTTCGCGCGGGAGCGGGGCTGGCTGCCCGAGGAGAGCGGCCCGCACTGGCGGGTCGGTGCGGGCGGGCTGATGACGCGCCGGGTGCGGCGCGCGGCGGCGCCGGAGGGGGCACGGGTGCCGGTGCCGTAGGCGGCCGCTCCGCGCCGGACTCGTGGTCGTGGTGCGGGGGCGGTCCCGGCAGCTGGTGCTGCCGGGACCGCCCCCGTCGGTGCCGAGGATCAGCCGCGTGCCCTCGCCGTATGCGTCGTATGCGTCGTATGCGTCGGGTCGGTCGGCTCGGCCGTGTCCGCCGTACCCGTCGGGCCCGCCGCGGCGGGCCGGGACGTCAGGGCCCGGAAGCGGCGCAGGCGCAGGCTGTTGCCGACGACGAAGACCGAGGAGAAGGCCATCGCGGCGCCCGCGATCATCGGGTTGAGCAGTCCGGCCGCGGCCAGCGGGAGCGCCGCGACGTTGTAGCCGAAGGCCCAGAAGAGGTTGGTGCGGATGGTGCCGAGGGTGGCGCGGGCGAGGCGGATGGCGTCGGCGGCGGCGCGGAGGTCGCCGCGGACGAGGGTGAGGTCGCCGGCTTCGATGGCGGCGTCGGTGCCGGTGCCCATGGCGAGTCCGAGGTCGGCGGTGGCGAGGGCGGCGGCGTCGTTGACGCCGTCGCCGACCATGGCGACGGAGCGGCCTTGGGCCTGGAGTCGTTGGATGACGGCGACTTTGTCCTCGGGGAGGACTTCGGCGATGACCTCGTCGATGCCGACCTCGGTGGCGACCGCTTGGGCCACGGCTTCGTTGTCGCCGGTGAGCAGGACCGGGGTGAGTCCGAGGGCGCGGAGCCGGTGGACGGCCTCGGCGCAGGTGGGCTTCACCGCGTCGGCGACGACCAGTACCGCGCGCGCCGCGCCGTCCCAGCCGACGGCGACGGTGGTTCGGCCCGCCGTCTCCGCCGCGGACTTGGCGGCGGCCAGTTCGGGCGTCAGCTGCTGGCTCCAGTCGTTCAGCAGCCGCTCGCGGCCGACCAGCACGGCGTGCCCGTCGACGATGCCCTGGACGCCGAGGCCCGGTACGTTCGCGAAGTCCTCGGGCACCGGCAGCGCGCCGGACGGTTCGGCGGCCTCGGCCGCGGCGGCGATGGCACGGGCGATCGGGTGCTCGGAGGAGTGCTCCAGCGCCCCGGCCAGCCGCAGCGCCTCGTCCCGGGTCACACCGTCGGCGAGGTGGACGCCGGTCAGCGTCATCACACCGGTGGTGACCGTGCCGGTCTTGTCCAGGACGATGGTGTCCACCCGCCGGGTCGACTCCAGTACCTCGGGCCCCTTGAGCAGGATGCCGAGCTGGGCGCCGCGGCCCGTACCGACCATCAGCGCGGTCGGCGTCGCGAGGCCCAGGGCACAGGGGCAGGCGATGATCAGGACCGCGACCGCCGCGGTGAAGGCGGCCACCGCGCCCTCGCCGGTGCCGAGCCAGTAGCCGAGGGTGCCGACGGCGAGCGCGATGACGACCGGTACGAAGACCGCGGAGATCCGGTCCGCGAGCCGCTGCGCCGCGGCCTTGCCGTTCTGCGCGTCCTCGACGAGCCGCGCCATCCGGGAGAGCTGGGTGTCCGCGCCGACCCGGGTGGCCTCGACGACCAGCCGGCCGCCCGCGTTGACGGTGGCGCCGGTGACCGGGTCGCCGGGGGCGACCTCGACCGGGACGGACTCGCCGGTGAGCATCGACGCGTCCACCGCGGAGGACCCCTCCACGACCCGTCCGTCGGTGGCGATCTTCTCGCCGGGGCGTACGACGAACCGGTCGCCGACGCTCAGCTCCGCGGTGGGGATACGGACTTCGCGGCCGTCGCGCAGTACGGCGACGTCCCTGGCGCCCAGTTCGAGCAGCGCCCGCAGCGCCGCGCCCGCCTTCCGCTTCGCACGCGCCTCGAAGTAGCGGCCGGCCAGGATGAAGGTGGTGACACCGGCCGCCGCCTCCAGATAGATGGAGCCACTGCCGTCGGTGCGCGCGATGGTCAGCTCGAAGGGGTGGGTCATACCGGGCGTGCCCGCGGTGCCGAAGAACAGCGCCCACAGCGACCAGCCGAACGCCGCCAGGGTGCCCATCGAGATCAGCGTGTCCATCGTGGCGGCGCCGTGCCGCAGGTTCGTCCAGGCGGCCTTGTGGAACGGCCAGGCGCCGTACACCACCACCGGGGCGGCCAGGGTCAACGACAGCCACTGCCAGTTGGTGAACTGGAGGGCCGGGACCATCGCCATCAGGATCACCGGTACGGAGAGGGCCAGGGCGGTGAGCAGGCGCTGCCGCAGCGGGGCGAGCGCGTCGGCGTCCCGGTCCGCGCCGGCCGCGTCTTCGCGGGCGGCCGGCGGCTCGGGGACCGCGGCGGTGTATCCGGTCTTCTCGACGGTGGCGATCAGGTCCGCGGCCTCGATCCCGCTGCCCTCCGCGAGCGCCACCTCGGCCTTCTCGGTGGCGTAGTTGACGGTGGCGGTGACGCCCTCCATGCGGTTGAGCTTCTTCTCGACGCGGGCCGCGCACGAGGCGCAGGTCATCCCGCCGATCTCCAGCTCGACGCGGTGCGCGCCGGTCGCGGTGGTCATGACTGCTCCTCGGTGGGCTGGGAGTGCCGGACGGGCTGCACGGGAAGCACGGGCTGTGAGTGCTGCGAGTGCTGGGCGGGCCGGGAGTGCGGTGCGGGACCGGCCCGCTCGTCGCCGCCGACCGCGCGGCCGAGGCCGAAGCCGCCGGCGAGGACGACGAGCAGGATCAGTGCGTAGCCGCCGAGCTTCACCGGGGTGGTCAGGGCCGTCATGGCGTACTCCTCATCGCGAGACTCCCGTATGCCGTCGGACGACAGCGGGACCGTCATCCATCACGGAGAACCATATACCCCCCTGGGGTATTCCCGCCACGCGTCCGTCATACGGCACCGGCTTCCTCGTCCGCCGCGCCGGGGGCCGCCCGTGGGGCAGCCGGGGGGACCGTCTCCGGGGCGGTGTCCGCGGGGGCGCCCGAGGCGGTGCCCGCCGGCCTGTCCGGCCCCGCGACCCCCGTCACCTCCGTGACCCCGGTATCCCTCGCGTCCCCGGTGTCCGGCTCCGCCGCGCGCGTGGCCCGGCCGCCCAGCGCGCGCAGGTACGCGGCCAGTTCCGGCGGTTCGTGCACCGTGAACTCGCAGCCCAGCATGGCCAGCCGCATGGCCAGCCGCTCCAGTACATCGGGTCGGCTGACCACCCGGCAGGACCCGGCGTCGACCGGCTCGACCGTGCCCGCCGCCGGGCCGCCCAGCCGGGCGGAGACCACCGCGGCCGGTGCGTACACCGTCGCCACCGCCCGGTACGAGGGGTGCATCCCGCGCATCCGCTCCCGGACGTACGCGGCGGCGTCCGTGGCGGGCAGCGTGCGCGGCGGGGTCCGTACGCCGGTGGGGAACGGCTCGGTCAGCCGGTCCACCCGGAAGATCCGCCAGTCCTCGCGGCCGTTGTCGTACGCCACGAGGTACCAGCGGCGCCCCGCCGCGACCAGCCGGTGCGGTTCCACCAGGCGCTCGCTGCGGGCTCCCGCGCCCGCCCGATAGCGGAACCGCACCCGCTCGTGGTTGGTGACCGCCGCGGCGAGCACCGTCAGATGCTCCGGGTCGACGGTCGGGTCGTCGCCGGCCGGCATCGGTACGGTGGCGGTGCCGAGCGTGCCGACCCGCCGGCGCAGGCGGGCGGGGAGTACCTGTTCGAGTTTGGCGAGCGCCCGCACCGACGCCTCCTCGATGCCCTCGATGGCGTGCCCCGCGGCCGACCGCAGGCCGACCGCGATGGCCACCGCCTCCTCGTCGTCCAGCAGCAGCGGCGGCATGGCGGTCCCCGCGGCCAGCCGGTAGCCGCCGTCCGCGCCCATCGTCGCGTGGACCGGATAGCCCAGCTCGCGCAGCCGCCCGATGTCGCGGCGGATCGTCCGGGGGGTGACCCGCAGCCGCTCGGCCAGCTCGCGGCCCGGCCATTCGCGCGGGGTCTGGAGCAGGGACAGCAGATTCAGCAGGCGTGCCGATGTCTCACTCATGGCACCGATGATGCCCCTCGATATAGGACCGAAGCCGTCCTACAGGGGACCTAGTGTCGGGACGTCACGCGGCAGTGGCGCCGGACCCCGGCGCGCCACGGCGCACCCGCGGCGCCGTCCTCGGTGCCGCCCGCAGCCGGTCCGTTCGGCCGGTCTGCTGCGGCCGGTCCGTGCCGGCCGGTCCGCGCAGCCCTTTCGCTCAGCCTTTCCGCTACTCAGGAGAACGTCTTGACCACCACCGCCCCGTCCGCACCACCCGAGGCGGCCGACCGCAGACGCTGGATCGCGCTCGCCGTCGTCCTGACCGCGAGCTTCATGGATCTGGTCGACGCGACCATCGTCAACATCGCCATCCCGAGCATCCGGCGCGACACCGGCGCGTCCTTCACCGCGCTGCAATGGGTCACCGCGGGCTACGCCCTCGCCTTCGCCATCGGCCTGATCACCGGCGGCCGGCTCGGCGACATCTTCGGCCGCAAGAAGCTCTTCCTGCTGGGCATCGGCGGCTTCACGCTCGCCTCCGCGCTGTGCGGGTTCGCCGCGGGCCCGGGAATGCTGATCGGCGCGCGGGTCGTGCAGGGTGCGATGGCGGCGCTGATGGTCCCGCAGGTGCTGGCGATCATCCACGTCAGCTTTCCGGCCCACGAGCGTGGCAAGGTCTTCGGGATGTTCGGCGCGGTCATCGGCCTCGGCGCGGTCTGCGGTCCGCTCATCGGGGCCCTGCTCACCGAGGGAGACCTCTTCGGCCTCGCCTGGCGGCCGATATTCCTGATCAATCTGCCGGTCGGACTCGCCGGCATCCTGCTCGGCCGCCGCTTCATCACCGAGTCCAGGGCGGCCGGGGCACTCCGCCTCGACCTCGTCGGCACGGCACTGGCCACCGTCGGCCTGCTGATGGTGCTCTACCCGCTCACCCAGGGGCGCGAGGCGGGCTGGCCGGTGTGGGGCTTCGTCTCGATGGCCGCGAGCCCGCTCGTCCTCGCGGTGTTCGTCCGCTACGAGCGCGCCAAGGCCCGTAAGGACGGTTCGCCGCTGGTGGAGCTCTCCCTCTTCCGGGTCCGGACGTTCGCGGCGGGCAGCGGTGTCCAGCTGACCTTCGGCGCCGTCAACGGCCTGTTCTTCCTGATCTGGACGCTCCATATGCAGCTCGGGCTGGGCTGGAGTCCGCTGCACGCGGGACTGACCGGGGTGCCGTTCTCGGTCGCCTGCTCGGCCGCCGCCGGGCTGTCCGTACAGAAGCTGGTGCCGCGCTTCGGCCGGCGGGTCCTGCAAGCCGGTGCGCTGATCATGCTCTCGGGCGCGCTGCTCTACATCGGCGTGGCCGGCCACTACGGCACCGCGCTGGCGTCCTGGCAGATGGTGCCCGCGATGGTCCTGATGGGCGTCGGGATGGGCCTGATCGTCGCCCCGATCACCGACTCGGTGCTCTCCGAGGTGCCGGCCGAGCACTCCGGTTCGGCCTCCGGGATCTTCAACACCACCGGCCAGCTGGGCATGGCACTGGGACTCGGACTGTCGTCGGTGGCCTTCTTCGGAGCCGTCGGCGACCCGGGCGGCGCCGGGACCGCCCCGGGAGCCTCGTTCGTCGCCGCCACCACGAACGCCCTGTGGTGGGTGGCGGGCGGTCTGGTCCTCGTCTTCGGGCTGCTGTTCCTGCTGCCGCGGCGGGCACGGACGCGGGGCGCGGCGAAGCCGGCGGCCGACGGCCGGGCGGAGGCCGGGACGGAGACCGGGCGGGAGCAGCCGGCGCTGGTCTGAGGGCCGGCCCGCGGTCCGGGCGGGGGCGGGGCGCGCCGCCGGGGACGCGCGTCCCCGGCCCCGTGCCGCCCCGTACGGAAGCCGGGTCCGGCACATACCGCTGCTCCGCCCCGCGCGGGATACTGGCGCGGTGTCGATGATCAGCAACCTCCGCAGAGCCGTCCGGCTGCCGCAGCCGCGCACCCGCGGGGTCGACCTCAGCCACCCCGCGCGCTCGCCGCTCGGCACCGCCGTCGTCAACTGCGCGGTGTACGCCGACGGGGTACGGCAGCCCGGCGACCACCCGGCCGACGTGGCGATCCGCCAGGTCCGGGAGTGCGGGAACGGATTCGTGTGGATCGGGCTGCACGAGCCCTCCGAGCGGGAATTCGCGGGCATCGTCGAGCTGTTCGGGCTGCACCCGCTCGCCGTGGAGGACGCGGTCCACGCTCACCAGCGGCCCAAGCTGGAGCACTACGACGATTCGCTGTTCACCGTCTTCAAGACGGTCCGCTATGTCGAGCACGACCGGCTGACCGACGTCAGCGAAGTGGTGGAGACCGGCGAGATCATGCTCTTCACGGGCGCCGACTTCGTGATCACCGTGCGGCACGGCGGGCACGGCTCGCTGGGCCCGCTCCGCGAGCAACTGGAGAGCGTGCCCGAGCAGCTGGCGCTCGGCCCGTCCGCCGTGCTGCACGCCGTCGCGGACCTGGTCGTGGACGACTACCTGGACGTGACGGCCGCCGTCCAGGACGACATCGACGACGTCGAGAGCGAGGTCTTCTCCGTCCGGGGCAGCCGCGGGGCCGGCCGGATCTACCAGCTCAAGCGCGAACTCCTCGCACTCAAGCGGGCGGTGGCCCCGCTGGTCCGGCCGGTGCAGGCGCTGGCCGGTGAGCCGATGGACCATGTCGACCCGCGGCTGACGACGTACTTCCGGGACGTCGCCGACCATCTCGACCGGGTCACCGAACAGATCACGGCCTTCGACGAACTGCTGAACTCGATACTCCAGGCGCATCTCGCCCAGGTCACCGTCGCCCAGAACGAGGGCATGCGCCGGATCAGTTCCTGGGTCGCGATCCTGGCCGTACCGACCATGGTCTGTGGCATCTACGGCATGAACTTCCGGTACATGCCGGAGAAGGACTGGCCGTTCGGCTATCCGCTGGTGGTGGCCGTGACCCTCGCCGTGTGCGGGCTGATCCACCGCGGCTTCAAACGGAACGGCTGGCTGTAGGACCGGCGGGAAGGCGCGGGGCGCCCGGCCGCACCGCCCGCCCCGCCTACCGTCCGGACACGTGCCGGGGCCGTGCCGCGCCCCAGCCCACCGCGATCTGCGGCACCAGCAGCACCAGCAGGACGACGAGGGGGACCGTCCAGCTGCCGGAGGCGTCGTGGACGGCGCCCAGGACGGCCGGGCCGGTGGCCGCGAGGATGTAGCCGAAGCACTGGGCCATGCTGGAGAGCTGGGCGGTGTGCCGGGTGTCCGGCGCGCGCTGGACGATGAACAGCAGCGCCAGGCTGATCGCCGCGCCCTGGCCGAGGCCGAGCAGCGTCATCCAGACATAGGCGCCGCCGACCGGCGCCACCAGCATCCCTCCGAAGCCCGCCGCGCACAGCACCGTACCGAGGGTGGCCAGCGTCCCGGCGCGCAGCCGCCGGCCGACGACGACGGGGGCCAGGAAGGAGCCCGCGATACCCAGCAGGGACGAGAAGGAGAGCATCCAGCCGGCGTCGCCCGCGCTCATCCCCGCGTCCTTGAGCATCGTCGGCAGCCAGGCGGCGGCCGCGTAGTAGCTCAGCGACTGGAGGCCCATGAAGCCGGTGACCTGCCAGGCCAGCGGGGAGCGCCACAGCCCGCGCACGGGGTGCGCCGCCTGCCGGGCCGCGTCCGCCGACACCCGGGTACGGGCGCGGGTCTGCGGCAGCCAGCAGACCAGCGCGATCACCGCCAGCGCGCCCCAGCAGGCGAGCGTCGCCTGCCAGTTCATCCCGGTCGCCTGCTGGACCGGCACGGTGACACCGGCCGCGAGCGCGGCGCCGCCGAACAGCGACATGGAGTACAGACCGGTCATCAGCCCGGCGCGGGCCGGGAAGTCCCGCTTGATCAGGCCGGGCAGCAGCACATTGGCGACGGCGATACCGGCGCCGATCACGATCGTCCCGGCGAACAGCGCCACCACCGAGTCCAGCAGCCGCAGCGCGGTGCCCGCGCAGATCAGCGCCATCGTGGCGAGCAGCGACCGTTCCATGCCCAGCCGCCGCCCCAGCCGGGGCGCGAGGGGCGCCAGCAGGCCGAAGCAGAGCAGCGGCAGCGCGGTGAGCAGGCTGGTGGCGGCGGCCGACATCCCGCTGTCGGCGCGGATGGTGCCGGCCAGCGGGGAGACGGCGACCAGGGCGGGGCGCAGGTTCAGCGCCAGCAGGATGACGCCGACGCCGAGATAGAGCGCCTGCCGTCCGGTGACGCCGGACGGGGCGGCGGCGGGCGCGGGTCCGGACGGTGCAGGTGCCGGGCCGGCGGGGGAGACGGTGGCCGTCGGGCCACCGGTCGGTATCGGTCCTTCGTCAGGCATGGTCGCCCTCTCCGTCCGAGCCGTCCCCCGGGCTGTCCGCCGAGGTCCCCGCCGAGCTGTCCGTGGTGGTGTCCGTCGTGGTCGCCGCCGGGGTGTGCCCGGCCGTGGCGGCGCCGTCGTCGGGGCCCGGCTCGCGCAGTGCGTCCATGGCCTCGGTGAGGTGTGCGAGCGCCGCCCGCTCGGCGGCGTCGGCGTCCCGTGCCTCGATGGCGTCGACGATGGCGGTGTGCGCGTGGAGCTGATGGCGTACCGCGTCGGGCAGTGGCGTCCGCACCACCGCCTGCAACGTCGCGTGCAGCGCGTCGCCGAGATGCTCGTACAGCTCGGCCAGCACGCTGTTGTGCGCCGCGGCGGCGACCGTGCGGTGGAAGTGCATGTCCGCGTCGATGAAGGCGGCCACATCGCCGCTGTCCCAGGCCCGGCCGCGCTCGGCCAGCGCACCGCGCAGCGCGGCGAGGTCCGCGTCGGTGCGGCGCTCGGCGGCGTAGCGCGCGGCGTCCCGCTCCAGGCTGGCGCGTACCTCGTACGCCTCCAGGTGCTCGGCCCGCCGCAGCCGCCGCTGCACGGCCGCGCCGAAGTCGCTGCGGGCGCGGACGTATGTCCCGTCGCCCTGCCGCGGCTCCAGCATCCCGGTGTGCACCAGCGCGCGGACCGCCTCCCGGACGGTGTTCCGGCCGACGTCGAGCTGCTCCACCAGCACCGGTTCCGCGGGGATCTTCGTCCCGACCTCCCACTCGCCCTCGGCGATCAGCCGTTCCAGTTGCTCGATGACCAGGTCCACCAGGCTGGTACGGGCGGTGCTGCGCAGCGGCATCGGGCGCCGTCCTCCCTCTCTCGTCGGCCACGTCCATGGCGTCCCCGGGCGGATGGGCATGCCCTCCGCACAGGTATTCCTCAGCATGGATATTCCACCGGTGATGGGAACATCCCATGTTTAGCGCTGTCAAATGGGCGGGGTTAGCCTGAGGGGGTCGGCGGTCCCCGTGACCGCCGCGCGGCGGTGGGGCCCGCCGTACCCGAACCGCGGCGCATCCGCCGCCAACGGTCCCTGCTTGCACCGGAACGCGACGCGACGCGGCGGCGAGTGGGAGACGTATGAGCAAGGAACCGGGCGGGCAGCCGCCCTGGCGCGGACAGTGGCCGGTGATCGGCGCGGTCGCGGTGGGCGGCGGCATCGGCGCCACGGCCCGCTACGGCGCCTCGCTGATCTGGCCCACGCCCGGCGGCACCTTCCCCTGGACGACCCTGGGCGTCAATGCCGCCGGCTGCGCGCTGATGGGCGTCCTGATGGTGCTGATCACCGAGGTGTGGTCGCCCCACCGGCTGGTCCGCCCGTTCCTCGGCACCGGCATCCTGGGCGGCTTCACCACCTTCTCGACGTACGCGGTGGACATCCAGCGGCTGGTGGACGCCCGGCGGGCGGCCCTGGGCATGGCCTGTCTCGGCGCCACGGTGCTCGCCGCGCTGACCGCCGTCTGGGCCGCGATGGCGGTCACCCGCGGACTCCTCGAACGAAGGCGGCGATCGGTATGACGCGTGACGCGATGCGGGACGTGCGGCACGACGGGGCGCGCGGCGCGGCCCGCCTCGACGGCCCGGCGCTGCGGCTCACCGTCCTGGTGGGCGAACGCGATGTGTGGCACCACCGGCCGCTGTACGTGGAGATCGTGCACCGCGCCCGCGCGGCGGGGCTGGCCGGCGCCAGCGTCTTCCGCGGTATCGAGGGCTTCGGCGCCGCCTCCCTGATCCACACCCAGCGGCTGCTGTCGCTGAGCGAGGAGCTGCCGGTCGCGGTCGTCATCGTCGATACGGAGGAACGGGTGCGCGCCTTCCTCCCGCAGGTGGACGAACTCCTCGTGACCGGCGGCCTGGTGACCCTCGAAGCCTGTGAGGTCATCACCTACCGGGGCCCGGCCCCGGCGGGCGGCGCGCACCCGGACGCGGGCACCCGCACGGGCACGGGCGGTACGGACAGGGGAGCGGAGAAGGGCGGGCGCGGGTGAACTGGGTGCTGGTGGTGGCGGGTGCGATGGTGGGGGCGCCGCTGCGATTCCTCGCCGACCGTTTCGTGCAGTCCCGGCACGACACGGTCTTCCCCTGGGGGACCTTCACCGTCAATGTCGTCGGCAGTCTGATCCTCGGCGTGCTGACCGGCGCGGTCGTCGCGGGCGCCGCCTCCGCACACGTCCAACTCCTCGTGGGGACCGGGCTGTGCGGCGCGCTGACGACCTATTCGACCTTCTCCTACGAGACGCTCCGGCTGGCCGAGGACGGCGCCCGGTTCTACGCCGTCGCCAACGTCCTGGCCGGCGTGGTCGCCGGCCTGGGCGCCGCGTTCGCCGGCGCGGCGGCGGCCCAGGCGCTCTGGGGCTGATCCGGCCGGGCGGACACCGGTCGGCCGCGGTGCCACACCGCCCCGGCCCGCCCCTGAACCTGCCCTGACACCCGACGTGACGCCGTCCTCGACACCGACGCGACCCGTCCCCGCTGCCGATGCTCCCCGTCCCTGATCACCGGCTTGATTCCGACCGGGGCCTGACGAACGATCACCCCGTAAACTTGCGGGTATCTCCGACACGGGTTCCGGCGCAGTCCCGCCGCGAGTTCGGCGGGACGGATGGGGTCGGCGGGACCGGCAGAACCGCTGGAATTCGCGTAATCGGGAGAATCGGGAGAGCCCATGGCAGAGGTGTTCCTACGGCGTCTGACCAGGTGGCAGGCGGAGACCCAACGGGAGTCCGTAGCCGACCTGTACGTCGCGGCGCGGCGCGGCGGGCCGGCCGACGGCGGCGAGGGGCGGGAGGAGTTCCTGCGCCGGTTCGCCGAGCACGACATCCAGCGCCCCGGCTTCGAGATGGTCATCGGCAGCGATCCGGCGCTGGCCGGCTGCTGTTACGGCTACGCCGCGGACCGCGACGGCGAGTGGTGCCGCGACTTCCGCGGCGAGGTGCCGCAGGAAATGCGCGAACTGGGGGCCGCCGGGCGGCTGTTCATCATCGCGGAACTGATGGTGCTGCCCGCCTACCGGCGCACCCGGGTGGCCACCCGGCTCCAGCAGACGCTGCTGATCCGCAGTACGGCCGCGATGGCGGTCGCCCTGGTCGCACCGGACAACGCACCGGCCGGGGCCGCGTTCCGCTCATGGGGCTGGCAGCCCGCCGGCTGGCCGCAGCCGGCCGGTGAGCGGTCCGACCGGGAGGCGTGGAGCCGGTCGTTGCCGTGACCCGGCGGCCGGGCGGCGCCGCGCTCCGGGCGGTGCCGCTCCCCGGGCGCGCGGGTGCCCCGGGTACGTCCGGGCCGGGAAGCGGCCCCGGACACGCGCACACGGTGGGGCCCGGGAAGAGCCCCACCGTGTGATCGCAGGCGAAGGACGCGGTTTCGCCGGGCCGCGGGCCTAGCGCAGGCCGGCCAGGCCGTTCGCCCAGAGCTGGTTGACCTGCGCGCGCTCGTTCGCGTCCGGCTGGGTGTTCTGGCAGGACGTGCCGGGGCCGCCGCCGGACATCAGCTCGCTGCACGGACCCGAGTAGTGGTCCGGCAGACCCAGGACGTGACCGGTCTCGTGCGCGGCGACGCGGGTGGAGTTGTACTCCTGGTTCTGCTGGTAGTCCAGGAAGACGTAACCCGAGCCGTGACCGTCGGTGCTGGCGTACGAGCCGCGCGGGTCATTGCCCTCGCGGTACTGGAAGTCGCCGCCGCTGCCCGCCTGGAGCTTCACGTTCTGTACCGCGCTGTTCCATATCTGCGCGGTCTGCGCTATCTCGCCGGCGAACGTGGGGGCGCCGCTGGCGTCATAGGTGACGGTGACCGTCTTCAGGCCCGGGTGCGCCTTCATCTTCGCCTTGGCCGACTTCATCACGGCCTGGAAGAACGCCTTCGTGTCGGCCTTCTCCGCGGCCGAACCGGTGTACGCGGCGATGGAGGCGCGCGTGCTGTGGGAGGGGGAGGTGGGGGAGGCTGCCGACACCGGTGCTGCGGCGGTGAGTGCGGCGGCGAGGCCCAGGCCGAGCGCTGCCGACAGCGCCGTCTTGGGAGATCTCATGTGGGGGCTCCTTAATTTCCGAGGGCCGTACGGTCGCCGTGTGGGGCGGCGGCCGGGGCCCTGCGGATTTCTTGGTGCCGCTGAGTCTGGACGGAGTTCACCTGGGGGACGGAGATGTCAGGTGGCGATAGCACCAGGCAATACCCCGGACAAAAAAGGAGTGTTCGAGCAGGTTTGAGAGTCTGGTGTGACAGGCGCGAACGTCGTTATGCTCCCGGCGTGGAGCTCGAAGTGAGGCACCTTCGCGCACTGTGTGCCATCGCCGACTCCGGCAGCGTACGCAAAGCGGCCCGACAGCTGGGGATGACCCAGCCCTCCTTGTCGACCCAGCTCCACCGCATCGAGAAAGCCCTCGGTGGCCAGCTGTTCTTCCGCGAAACGACCGGCAGCAGGCCGACGCCCCTGGGCCACTCCGTACTCTGCCGGGCCCGCCCGATACTGGCCGAAATGCGGGCGCTGATCGACGAGATCGCCGCGGCGACCGTACGGGACCGGGACACCCGGCTGCACATCGGCAGCACCAGCAGCCGCGCCGTGGCCGGCTGGCTGCGCCGGCTGCGGGCCCGGCTGCCGGGGACGGACCCGACGATAAGGATCGACGTCTCCGCCAACGCGCTGCTCCAGATGGTCGCCGTGGGCCAGCTCGACGTCGCCTTCGTGCACGAGGTCGAGGGCGCACCGCTACGGGTCCCCGAGGGCCTCGCCATACATGAACTCATCGCCCGCGAGCCCCAGTTCATCGCGCTGCCCATCAGCCACCCGGCGGCCGCCCGGCCGGTCGTCGAACTGGCGGACCTCGCCGGCGACCAGTGGATGGTCGACCCGACGGTGGACGGCGAATGGGCCGGCCTGCGCCGCATCTGGACCGCGGCCGGCGTCAACCCC
The DNA here is from genome assembly GCF_046549095.1 of Streptomyces sp. x-80. NCBI lineage: Bacteria > Bacillati > Actinomycetota > Actinomycetes > Kitasatosporales > Streptomycetaceae > Streptomyces > Streptomyces sp. x-80. The sequence continues at coordinate 179,067 of NZ_JAJPWM010000004.1, read as the reverse complement.
CGGGTGGTGCACGGCGATTACCTCACCGCCGCGGACCTGGTCGCCGCCGGCGAGGTCGTCACCCCCTGCCAGCCCACCTCCCGCCCCCGCCACGGCATGACCATCCGCCCCCTCCACGGCGACCCCCTGGCCGTCCGCCTCTTCATGGCCTGCCGCCCCGACACCCCCCTCGCCGCCCCCGCCGAAGCCCTCTTCGCGGACCTGGTCTCCTCCTACCGCGAGATCGCCTGGGCGAGCACCGCCTACCGGGCCTGGCTGATGCGCAATGAGGGGCCGCTGCCGGTGGCGACCTAGACGGGCCGGGCGGTCGCCCCGGCCCGGACATACGACCGCACCCGGTCCGCGGTGGACGCCGTGTTCGGCGGCCTGCGGACCGGGTGCGGGCAGGTAGGCGATGCGACCCGCGGACTCGCAGGTCAGACGGCCTAACCAGAGATCAAGCCTTCTTCGTCTCCCAGAAGATCTTGTCGATCTGGGCGATCAGGTCGAGGGCCTTCTGGCCCGTCGCCGGGTCGTTGGAGCCCTTGGCGGCGCTGAGTGCCTTGAGGGTGTCGTTGACCAGCTGGTGGAGCTCGGGGTACTTCTCGAAGTGCGGGGGCTTGAAGTAGTCGCTCCACAGCACCGAGACGTGGTGCTTGGCGAGCTCGGCGCGCTGCTCCTTGATCAGGACGGCCCGGGTGCGGAAGTCCGCGTCCTCGTTGGCCTGGTACTTCTCCTGGACGGCCTTGACGGACTCGGCCTCGATGCGGGCCTGGGCCGGGTCGTACACGCCGCAGGGCAGGTCGCAGTGGGCGCTTACCTTGACCTTGGGGGCGAACAGGCGGGAGAGCATGTTCCATCCTTCCTCGTGATCGTCTTCTCAGGTGCGAGATTACTCGGTGCGGGAAGGGTTTTCTCGGGTGGCCCGGAGGCTTAGGGCAAAAGTCCGGTGCCGGACCGGGACTGAGGGAGGATGGACCGGTGAGCGGGTCGGACCGGTGCGGGACGGGGAGGTACGGGATGCCGGAGCGGGTGCACGAGCGCGGGCCGGAGCGCGAGCGGGGGGACGATCCGGAGGAGGACCGGGGGCGCCGCGGGCTGCTGCGGGCGTTCGGGCTGGCGGAGGTCTACAACCCGTCGATGGTGCCGACGCTCCGGCCGGGTGACCAGCTGGTGGTGCAGTACGGCGCGGCGGTGCGGCCCGGTGACGTGGTGGTGCTGCGGCATCCGTTCCGGCAGGACCTGCTGATCGTCAAGCGGGCCGTGGAGCGGCGCGACGGCGGGTGGTGGGTGCAGGGCGACAACCCGTACGTCGAGAACGACAGCCGGGAGTTCGGGACGGTGCCGGACGAACTGGTCGTCGCCCGCGCCTGGGTCCGGGTGCGGCCGCCGCACGGGGTTCAGCGGTCGCCGCGCGCGGCGCTCTCCTGGGTGCTGTCGGCGGTCCGGCCGGTGCGGGCGGACCGTTCGCTCGCCAGGCGTTTGCGGGCGCGGTAGGCGGCGACGTTGGCGCGGGTCGCGCAGCGGTCGGAGCAGTAGCGCCGGGAGCGGTTGGTCGAGGTGTCGAGGTAGACGTTGCGGCAGGGGCGCGCCTCGCAGATGCCCAGCCGGTCGACGCCCAGCGCGGTGAGGTGGAAGGCCAGGCCCATGCAGGCGGTGGCGGTGTAGCCGGCGGTGGCGTTGGCCGCGTGGTCGGCGATGTGCATGTGCCAGTCGGGGCGGCCGTCGTCGTCCCGGAACTCGTGGCCGGAGATCTGCGGGCTGACCGGGAACTCCATCATCAGCGCGTTCAGCAGGTCGACGGCGAGCACCTCGTCACCGGCGTCGGCCGCCTCGAACACGGCGCGCAGCCGGGTGCGGACCGCGCGCAGCCGGGTGACGTCGCTGTCCGTCGCGCGCCGGGCGGCCTGCTGGGCGACGCCGAAGAGTTCGCGTACCGCCTCGACGGAGGTGAGGGTGTCGCCGCCGCGCTCGGGCTGCTCGGTGTTGACCAGCCGCACGGCGTAGTCCGAGTAATAGGCCAGTTCCACTTGTAGTCCTTACGGGGGGCGGTCTAAGGTGCGTACTGAGCGTGCGTAATGGGTGTTATCCCTTAGAGGGTATTACGGACTGAAGGGGAAGCGATGACCGAGCATGTCACCGGTACCGACTGGCAGTCGTGGCAGCACAGCTGGGACCGGCAGCAGGAGTGGTACCTCCCCGACCGCGAGGAGCGGTTCGGGGTGATGCTCGACATGGTCGAGGCACTGGTCGGCACCGCGCCCCGGGTGCTGGACCTGGCCTGCGGTACGGGCACCATCTCCGACCGGCTGCTCAAGCGGTTCCCGAAGGCCGAGAGCGTGGGGGTGGACCTGGATCCCGCGCTGCTGGCCATCGCCGAAGGGTACTTCGAGGGCGAGGACCGGGTCCGGTTCGTCCGGGCGGACCTCAAGGACCCGCGGTGGACGGAGGCGCTGCCGCACGATGCGTACGACGCGGTGCTGACCGCCACCGCGCTGCACTGGCTCTACAGCGACGATCTGCGGACGCTGTACGGACAGCTCGGCTCGCTGGTGCGGGGCGGCGGGGTCTTCATGAACGCCGATCACATGCCGGACGAGGCCACCCCGCGGATCAACGCCGCGGAGCGGGAGTTCCGGCACCGGCGGATGGACCGCGCCAAGGAGGCCGGCGCGGTCGACTGGGCCGGCTGGTGGCAGCTGGCCGCCGCCGACCCGCGGCTGGCCGGGCCGACCGCCGAGCGTTTCGAGATCTACGGCGAGCACGCGGACGGCGACACCCCCTCCGCCGCGTGGCACGCCCAGGCGCTGCGCGACGCCGGTTTCGGCGAGGCGCGGACGGTGTGGCGCTCGCCGTCGGACGCACTGGTGCTGGCGCTGAAGTGAGCGGAGCCGGTGCGGCCGGTGCGGACGCGACGGGCGGCGGCGTGACCGGGCGCGGCGTGACCGGGCGCGGCGCGGCCGGCTGACGCCGCCGGGTACGGACGAAGGCGGTACGGGGCCCCGCGCGGGCCGCGTACCGCCTTTCCGGTGGGGCACGGGGAGAGCGGGCGCGGCGCTCAGAGCACCTTGGACAGGAACGACTTGGTGCGCTCGTGCTTCGGGGCGCCGAGCACCTCGCGCGGATGGCCGGATTCGACGACCACGCCGTCGTCCATGAAGACCAGCGAGTCGCCGACCTCGCGGGCGAACCCCATCTCATGGGTCACGACGATCATCGTCATACCGTCCGCCGCCAGGTCCTTCATGACGTCCAGGACGTCGCCGACCAGCTCCGGGTCGAGGGCCGAGGTCGGCTCGTCGAAGAGCATCAGCTTCGGCTCCATGGCGAGCGCGCGGGCGATCGCCACGCGCTGCTGCTGGCCGCCGGAGAGCTGGGAGGGGTAGTTGGCGGCCTTGTCGGCCAGTCCGACGCGGTCCAGCAGCTTGGTGGCGCGCTCCCGGGCGGCGGCCTTCGACTCGCCCTTGACCTGGATCGGCGCCTCCATGATGTTCTCCACCGCGGTCATGTGCGGGAAGAGGTTGAAGCGCTGGAAGACCATGCCGATGTCGCGGCGGCGGGCGGCCACCTCGCGGTCGCGCAGTTCGTAGAGCTTGCCGTCCCGCTCGCGGTAGCCGACCAGTTCGCCGTCGACCGACAGCCGGCCCGCGTTGACCTTCTCCAGGTGGTTGATGCAGCGCAGGAACGTCGACTTGCCGGAGCCGGACGGGCCGATCAGGCAGAAGACCTCCTTGGGCGCCACTTCGAGGTCGATGCCCTTGAGGATGTGGGCCGAGCCGAAGGACTTGTGGACGCCTTCGGCCCGGACCATCGGGACGGCCTTCTGCCCGGCCGTCGTGCTGGTGGTCCTGCTGGCGGTCATGCGGTGCCTCCGGCGCGGTGGGGGCCGCCGGACAGCTTCGCCTTGACGCGCTGGAACGGGGTGGGCGGCAGCTGGCGGCTGGAGCCGCGGGCGTAGTAGCGCTCCAGGTAGTACTGGCCGATGCTCAGGACGGTGGTGGCGATCAGGTACCAGGCGGCGGCGAGGATCAGCATCTCCACCACGACACCGGAGTCGCGTCCGACGTTCTGCGCGGCCTGCAACAGGTCGTAATACTGCACGGCGATCACCAGTGAGGAGGTCTTGAGCATGTTGATGACCTCGTTGCCGGTCGGCGGCACGATCACCCGCATGGCCTGCGGCACGATGATCCGGCGCAGGGTCTTGCCGTGGCTCATGCCCAGCGCGTGCGCCGCCTCGGTCTGGCCCTCGTCGACGGCGTTCAGACCGGCCCGGCAGATCTCCGCCATGTACGCGGCCTCGTTGAGCCCCAGGCCCAGCAGCGCGCACAGGAACGGGGTCATGAAGTCCGACCACTCGTCCTTGTAGATCGGCATGATGTCGATGTACTGGAAGACCAGGCCGAGGTTGAACCAGAGGAAGAGCTGGACGTAGACCGGCGTACCGCGGAAGAACCAGACGTAGAACCATGCGACGGTCGAGGTCACCGGGTTCTTGGACTGGCGCATCACGGCCAGGATCACCCCGAGGACGATGCCGATGATCATCGACAGCAGGGTGATCAGCAGGGTGTTGCGCAGGCCCTTGAGGATGTCCGCGTTGAACAAGTACTCCGGTATGGCGTCCCAGTTGACGTTCCCGGCGGCGAAGGCGCGGACGAGCAGGAAGAGCACCGCGAGGACGGCCAGCGCCGCGATCCAGCGCCCGTAGTGCCGGACGGGTATCGCCCTGATGGGCTCGGGTGGGGACGGCGGGGCGTCCGCCGGCGGCTGGGCCGGCTTGTCGACGTCAGCTGACACGGGTGTTGCCTTTCAGCGTTCGGCGGGAGTGGCGCGAAGGGAACGGGGGGACGGCCGAGGGGCGGGTCAGGAACCGCCGTTGATCTGCACGTCCTTGACCGCGGCGTCCTTGACGTCCCACTTCTTGAGGGCGTCGGCGTAGGAGCCGTTCTTGATGGCGTTCTCCAGGGCGGCCTTGAGGGCGTCGCGCAGCTGCGGCTTGTCCTTGGGGACCGCGATGCCGTACGGCGCCGCCTTGAGCGGTGCGCCGCCGACCATCTGGAAGTCGTTGCCCTTGCCGGAGATCTTCACCGCGTACGCGGCGACCGGATAGTCGCTGGAGACGGCGTCCACGCCGCCGGTGCGCAGCCGGGTCTGGGCCTCCGAGTCGTTGTCGAACGCCTCGATGGAGATGGCCGCCTCACCGCCCGACTCGCACGCCTTCGACTTGTCCTTGGCCAGGTCGTGCGAGACGGTGCCGCGCTGTACCGCGATCTTCTTCCCGCACATCGCCTCCCAGCCGTCGATCCCCTGGGTCTTGCCCTTCTGCGTGTAGAGCGAGACACCGACGTTGAGGTAGTCGATGAAGTCGACGCCCTCACCGATCTTCTTGCCGGTGCTGCCGTCGATACCCTGCTGGCGCTCCTTGGTGTCGGTCATCGCCGACATCGCCAGGTCGTAGCGCTTGGACTTGAGGCCGCCCATGAGGGTGTCGAAGGTGGCGTTGTTGAAGTTGAGCTTGACGCCCAGCTCCTTGCCGAGCGCGGCCGCCAGATCCGGGTCGATGCCCTCGACCACGCCGTTGGTGCGGAACTCCACCGGCTTGTACGTGATGTCCGAGCCGACCTGTATCAGGCCCTTCTCCTGGATGTCCTTGGGGAGCATCTTGAAGAGCGGCGCGCCGGTGTTCCGGTTCTTCTGCGCCTCGCGTTTGGCTATCGCCGCGTCGGTCTGGTCCCCGCAGCCGCTGAGCAGCAGCAACGAGGCCGCGACCGCGGTCGCGGCGGCCACGGCTGAGCGAGACCTGCCGACGGCCGGGCGACGGCTGGTGCGTGCGGTCATGCTGTTCCTCCTGCTGATGAGGGAGTAGCTGACGGGCAGCGACCGGGGCACCCGGATTCGACTGTCGAGCCCCCGGTTGATTTGGGAATCCTGCCATCCGGACACCGGAATCCGGACTGCCGAAGAGGTCAAAATCGGATAACGGGAATGCGCGAGCGGTGCGCGGGCCTTGTGTGCCAAGGAGGGCCCGACGGCGCTGGAGCGCGCGAAGTCCCTGGTGGAGCGCGGCCGTCTCGTCATCCGGACAGCAGGGGGTGACTCTTCTGCGCTTATGTGCAGTTCGCCGCTATTGTCGAAACCATGATCCGTGGGGTCGCGAATCCGACTCGTCGGGGCCCGCGCCCGTCGGGTAGAAAGGACCGTTACACCCCTCATCCGGGGCTCAGGGCGCGTGTGCGGCGCGCCCGGCGTCCGTACCTCCCCCGCGCGGTGGCCATCCGTCGCGCCGGGCGCGGACGCGGTGCCCGCCCACCCCTTGACCAGGGAGTGGTCACACCCTCAACTGATTTACGAATAAAGGGGTTGAACAAGTGGCAGCGGAGATCGTCAATCCTCGCAGCGACAGCACTACCGGCCTGGACGCGGACGTGGCCGCGGACGCGGGCGCCGAGTCGGGCGCGGGCCCGGACAGCGGCCCCGACGCGCCCTTCGATCCGGCCTTCGCGCTGCATCGCGGCGGCAAGATGGCCATCCGGGCGACCGTCCCGGTCCGCGACGCGGACGACCTGTCCCTCGCGTACACACCGGGCGTGGCCAAGGTGTGCAGCGCCATCGCCGAGCAGCCCGAGCTGGTGCACGACTACACCTGGAAGTCCCAGGTCGTCGCCGTCGTCACGGACGGCACCGCGGTGCTCGGCCTGGGCGACATCGGCCCGGAGGCGTCCCTCCCCGTGATGGAGGGCAAGGCCATCCTCTTCAAGCAGTTCGGCGGGGTGGACGCGGTGCCGATCGCGCTCGCCACCACCGACGCCGACGAGATCGTGGAGACCGTCGTCCGGCTCGCCCCCTCCTTCGGCGGGATCAACCTGGAGGACATCTCCGCCCCCCGCTGCTTCGAGATCGAGCGGCGGCTCCAGGAGCGGCTGGACATCCCGGTCTTCCACGACGACCAGCACGGCACCGCCGTCGTCACCCTCGCCGCGCTGCGCAACGCCGCCCGGCTCACCGAGCGGCCGCTCGGCGCGCTGCGCGCCGTCATCTCGGGCGCCGGGGCGGCCGGTGTCGCCATCGCCCGGATCCTCATCGAGGCGGGCATCGGCGATGTGGCGGTCTGCGACCGCAAGGGCGTCGTCTCGGCGGACCGCGACGACCTCACGGACATCAAGCGCGAGGTGGCCGGCTTCACCAACAAGGCGGGGCTGACCGGTTCGCTGGAGGACGCCCTGGCCGGTGCCGATGTCTTCATCGGGGTCTCCGGCGGCACGGTGCCGGAGGCGGCGGTGGCGTCGATGGCGAAGAACTCGCTGATCTTCGCCATGGCCAACCCGACCCCGGAGATCCACCCGGACGTCGCGCACAAGTACGCGGCCGTGGTCGCCACCGGGCGCAGCGACTACCCGAACCAGATCAACAATGTGCTGGCCTTCCCCGGCATCTTCGCCGGTGCGCTCCAGGTGCGCGCCTCGCGGATCACCGAGGGCATGAAGCTCGCCGCCGCCGAGGCGCTGGCCGCCGTCGTCGCCGACGAGCTCGCCGCCGACCGGGTCATCCCCTCGCCGTTCGACGAGCGCGTCGCCCCGGCCGTCACCGCCGCCGTGGCCGCCGCGGCCCGCGCCGACGGGGTGGCCCGCCGCTGACCGCCGGCTGACGGAAGGGCCCCGCCCGGGGCGGTGCGGAACACCCCGGGCGGGGCCCTTTTTGCTGCCCGGGACCGGTCCGGCCGGGCGCCGGGACGGGCCCGGTCCACCGGTGGGCGCGTGGGCGCGGCGCGTGTCACACGCCTGCGCGCTACCGTCGCGCGCACCCGCGGCCTACGTTGGGATCATGTTTGCTGCCTACGCCGCCCGCATCGACCGTGACCAGCCGCTCAACGGGCTCGAACTGGGGGAGCGGCCGGCTCCCGAGGTACGCCCCGGCTGGACGACCGTCAACGTCAAGGCCGCCTCACTCAACCACCACGACCTGTGGTCGCTGCGCGGTGTGGGGCTCGCGGAGGAATCGCTGCCGATGATCCTCGGCTGCGACGCCGCCGGGACCGACGCGGACGGCAACGACGTCGTCCTGCACTCCGTCATCGGGCAGACCGGGCACGGCGTCGGCCCCGGCGAGAAGCCCTCCATCCTCACCGAGCGCTACCAGGGCAGCTTCGCCGAACAGGTCACCGTGCCCGCCTGGAACGTCCTGCCCAAGCCGAAGGAGCTGACCTTCGAGGAGGCCGCCTGCCTGCCCACGGCCTGGCTGACCGCGTACCGGATGCTCTTCACCAACGCGGGCGTACGGCCCGGGGAGAGCGTCCTGGTGCAGGGCGCGGGCGGCGGGGTGGCCACCGCCGCCATCGTGCTGGGCGCCGCCGCCGGGCTGCGGGTCTTCGCCACCAGCCGGGACGAGTCCAAGCGCCGGCGGGCCGAAGAGCTGGGCGCCGAGGCGGCGTTCGGCACCGGGGAGCGGCTGCCGCACCGGGTGGACGCGGTGCTCGAAACGGTCGGCGCCGCCACCTGGTCGCACTCCGTCCGGTCGCTGCGCCCCGGCGGCACCCTCGTCATCTCCGGCGCCACCAGCGGCTTCCACCCCGAGCGCACGGAGCTCAACCGGATCTTCTTCCTGGAGCTGCGGATCGTCGGCTCGACGATGGGCAGCAAGGAGGAGCTGGCGTCGCTGCTCAGCTTCTGCGCCGCCAAGGGCGTCCGGCCGGTGATCGACTCGACGCTGCCGCTGGACCGGGCGCGCGAGGGCTTCGCGAAGATGGCGGCGGGTGGCCTGTTCGGCAAGGTCGTCCTCACGGTCTGAGGGGTACGCGAGGGCGGGGGCGGCAAGTGAGCGGAGCCGGGGGCGAGTTGGACGCGTCACGCATCCTGCGGGCGGCCGGGCGCACCGCCGTGGCCTGGCGCAACGGCGGTGGGGTGACCCGGGAGGTGGCGGTCCACCCGCCGGGCGCCGGCTGGGACACCTTCGACTGGCGGGTGAGCCTGGCCGAGGTGACGGCGGACGGGCCGTACTCGCCGCTGCCCGGCGTCCGGCGCATCCTCACCGTGGTGGCCGGCGCCGGTACGGAACTGACGGTGGCGGGCACCTCCGGGCTGCGCGCGGACCGCTACCGGCCGTGCGCCTTCCCCGGCGGCGCGGCCACCGTCGGCCGGCTGCTCCACGGTCCGGTCGTCAATCTGAATGTGATGCTCCGGGAGGGGCGGGCGCGGGCGACGGTGGAGATGGTGCGCGGGGTCCGGCGGGTGGCGGCGGGGACCGGGAGCGGGGCCGGGACCGGTACCGGGCCGGACGGCGGCCGGTCCGCCGGGCAGGGCGTGCTCGTGATGGCGCTGGAGGGGCGTACGCGGCTGAGTACGCCGGGGGAGCCGGTGGTGGCGCTGGCACGGTTCGACGCGGTGTGGCTCACGGGGGCGCGGGCGGCGGCGGCCGAGATGGGGACGGACGGGGTCGCGGCCGTCGTCGCACTGTCGGCGTGAAGGGGTACGACTGTATCCATTAATGCTCGGGATCCGGTGCTCCACCGCGCGCGTCTTGGGCCTGTATTCGCAGCTCCGATCCGTCTCCGAGCAGGGATATTCTCCGATATTCGTCACGCTCTGTAGCGCGGTAGGCTGGCTGTGTGCGTGCGGAAAAGGGAACGGGCGGATGCCTGGTGTGCGGATCGCGGCTGCCGGCGGCGGAGCGCGGGCGGCCGCCCGCGTACTGCTCCCGGAGCTGTCAGGCGAAGGCGTACCGCCGGCGGAAGCGGGAGCGCGCGGCGACCACGCGGCCCGCCGCCCCGCACACCGAGGTGTCCGCCGCGAGCGCGGCGGCCCGGCGGCGTCGGGAGATCGCCGAGGCGGTGTGGCGGATCGCGGCCGGGCGCGGTCTGGAGTCGGCGAGCATGCGCGAGGTCGCCGCCGAGGCCGGGGTGTCGCTGCGGGTGGTCCAGTACGCCTTCGGCAGCAAACGCCGGCTGCTGGTCGAGTCGCTCCGGCTGCTGCACGAGGAGAACGAACGGCGCGCTCGCGACCGGCTGGCGCGGCTGCCCGACCCCCGCGATCCGCGCGCGGTGCTGCGCGGCGTCCTGATGACGTTCCTGCCGGTGGACGAGCAACGGCGCACGGCGCTGCGGGTGTTCCTCGCCTACTACGTCCGCAGCCTGACCGACCCCGAGCTGGCCGCGCTCCTCCTGCACGGCAGCCACCCACTGGAGGAACTGGTGGACACCTTGATCCGGCAGGCGGCGGGGCAGGCCGGGCGGGCGGCCTCGGACACCGGCCCCCGGCACGAGGCGGATCTGCTGGTGTCCGGTGTCACGGGGCTGGGCCTGGACGTGCTGCACGGGCGCCGGACGATGGCCGAGGTGTCGCGCATCCTCGACTACCACCTCGACCGCCTCCTCGGCCCGGCCGGAGCGCGGGGCCGCCCACTGCGGACCACGCCCGGCCGAGGTCAGCTCTCCGACGCGCCGTCCGGCGCTCCGTCCACGAAGTAACTGTCGTGCCGGAGCCGGAACTCGTCGAGTTCCCGGCCGCCGCGCAGGGACATCTCCGCGACCCGCTCGAAGTACTCCTCGCGCGGCGCGCCCGGTGCGAAGAGCAGCAGCAGCGACGCCGGGTCGTCGGTATCGTTCCGGAACGCGTGCAGCCCGCCCACCGGTACGTACAGGAAGTCGCCCGCGCGGCAGGTGGTCCAGCGCTCGCCGTTGTAGAGCCGCACCGCCCCGGACAGGATGAAGAAGGACTCCGAGATCGCCCGGTGGAAGTGGGTGGCCGCCCCGGGCGCCCGGGGGTCCATGTCCAGCCGGTAGAGGCCGAATTCGCCCCCGGTGGCGGCGTGCGTCGCCAGGTAGTGGGTGCGCTGGGTGCCGCTGACGATGTCGGGTGCGGTGTCCGCCGGGCGGTGGACGGCGCTGATCTCGCCGTGGTCGCCCAGGTAGCGGGGGTCGGGGTAGGTCATCTCAGTCTCCTCGCGGGGAAGTGGCGGCGCGGCCGGTGGCCGTGGGTGCGGTGCTGGTCGGGACGGGCACATTGACCAGGCTTCTGTACAGCTGGTAACGAGCCACGGCGTGCATCGGGGGCGCCCCGGACTCCGGCGGCTCCGGGGACACCGGGAACTCCGGGGGGACGGGCGTGACGCCGTCCATGGCGCGGATCGCCGCCGCCAGCTCCGCCGACACACCGTGGCCGGCGAATTCCCGCCACGCCGAGAGGTCCGCCCACTCGGCGTAGTTGAGCACCTTCGTGCCGTCCTGGCTCAGGTGGAAGTGGGCGCCGAGCAGCCCCGGCACCTGTTCCCGGGCCAGTACGCCGAGCACGGTGTCGGCCAGGGTGCGCTGGGCGGCCGGGCCGTCCGTGGCGAACGCCGGTACGGCGAGGAGGCCCGGCCGGCGCCCGGCCGGCCGCTCGGGTACGTAGCTGCGGTACCGCCGGTAGCGCACCAGCCCGGGGCGCCGGATGCCGGGCACCGCCTCGTCGATCCGGCTGACGGCCGCATCCCGCCGGGTGCGTGCCCACTCCCGGTGGTCGTCGTCGTTCGTCCACTGCGCGTAGTGGAGCAGGCGGCCGCCGTCGGTGCTCAGGAAGGTGCTGAGCGAGAGCATCGCGGCCGGGCGCTCCTGGTGCTCCCACTCGGCGTGGACGGCGTCGGCGGCCGGGCGCTGGAGACCGGCGGTGGGCACCAGCCACGAGCTGACGAGGGCGGTGCCGGCGTCGGCGCGCCGGATATCGGGGAAATCGGTGGTGAGGCGCATCGCGGGCTCCGTTCTGCGGTGGGTTTCCGCTGTTCGGAAGCCTTCCCCCTCAAGTGCGCTTGAGGTCAAGGGAGTCAGGGTGCGCGGCGATCCTGGCGTCAACGAGGGTTGACGCCTGTCGAGTGTCAACGTAAATTGACACGTATGACCGAAGCAACGGATCTCGCCGAGCGGGCGGGCGATCAGGACCCCCGGACCGGGCTCCGCGCCGTGGCCGCGCTCCGCCGGCTGCTGGAGCAGCTCGAAGCCGTGCAGGTGCGCAGCGCGCGGGCGAAGGGCTGGTCGTGGCAGGAGATCGCCGCCGAGCTGGGGGTCAGCCGGCAGGCGGTCCACAAGAAGCACGGGAGGCGCTGATGTTCGAGAAGTTCACGCAGGACGCGCGCGCGGTGGTGCGCGGAGCCGTCGCGCACGCGGACCGTACGGGCGCAGCCGCGGTCGGCGAACCGGAGCTGCTGCTCGCGCTGTTGGACCGTACGGACTCGCCCGCCGCCGCGGCGCTCGGCGCGCTCGGCATCCACGGACGCCGGGAGTCCGTGGTGGCCGCCCTGGCGGCGGTGCGCCGCCGCGGGGGCGTCTCGTCCGCGGACGCGGCGGCGCTGGCCGGGCTCGGGATCGACGTCGAGGAGATCGTGGCGCGGGTGGAACGGGAGCACGGCGTCGGCGCGCTGGCGGCCGCGAAGCCGGGCGGGCGCCGGAAGCGGGCGCGCGGTGCGTTCACCGCGGAGGCGAAATCCGTACTGGAGCGGTCCCTGCGGATCGCGCTCGGCCGCGGCGACCGGCACATCGGCGACGAGCATCTGCTGATCGCCCTGACGGCCGGGCCGGGACCGGCCGCGGCCGTGCTCGCCGACCACGGCGTGACGCACGACGCCGTGCTGCGGGTGCTGGCGCGCGCGGCCGCGGCCGGCTGAGGGAACGGGCGGACCGGGGCGGGCGGCCGGCCGAGGGGACGGGGGAGCGGCGGGGTCCGCGGGGCGGGGGTGGCCGGGTTACGGGTGGCCGGCCTTCACCGCGCCGATTCCCGGGGTGCCGCGCCGGGGCGCGTAACCGGCCTCGAAGACCGCGTCGAGTACCGGGCCGAGCAGCTGGGCCAGCCGTTCGGCGCGGCAGCGGCCCAGTGCCCGCCAGGGGCCGGCGGCCAGCCGGTCCGTCATCCGCTCGATCGCCGCCCGCTCCCGGTGGGCGAGTTCGGTCGCGGTGCCGTCCGGGGCGATCCAGCCGCGGGCGGCGAGGCGGTGCCGGGCGTCGTGCCACTCCTGGGCGCTCCAGCCGCGGCCGACGAAGCCGGCGGCCGGTGCGGCGCCGACCACGGCGACCGACACCAGCGCCTCGCACGGATCGAGTCCGCTGGTCAGCAGCGCCGCCAGATGGCCGTCGCCACGGTGCTCGCGCAGTATGGTCGCGGCTTGCCAGAGCGCCAGATGCGGGGCGTCGGGCCAGGGCAGATCGCGGTTGGCGGCGGCCAGCGGGCGGGCCGCGAGGCCGGTGTTCTCGGCGGCCTGGCGGGCCAGCCGGGCCGCCTCGGCGAGCTGCGTGGCGCTCAGCCGGCCGCCGATGAGGGGGACCAGTGCGCGGTCCATGGCCCGCAGCCGCGCGTCCAGCACCTTGGCCGGGTCCGCCGTGGCCCAGATCTGCGGAACATAGCGGGCGATCATCCGGGGGCTGAAGCTGTAGTACGTCGCGGCCACCAGCTCGGGCCCGGCCGCGCCCAGCGGGGCCGTCCGCCAGGCGAAGTAGCTGGGCCAGCGGGAGGCGACGTCGTACCCGAGGCCCGCGGCGACCTGACGGGCCTCGGGGGCGAAGTAGAGCGTGGCGTGCAGTGGCTCGAACTGGTGCCACATCCGGCGGGCGACCGAAAGGTATTCCAACATCGCTTTACCTCATGGCCTTCACGATGCTTACAGACAGGGGGAGTTGACCGTGGTCCGGGGGCCAGGGCACGGCCGGCGGTCCGCGGAGCCGGCGGCTGAGGCCCCCACGTCCCGGTGCCGGGCGAAAAGCCGTGCGAAAGACTGACTTCCCCGATTACGTGCGGTGAACCCAGGCCGCCGTAAGCAACTCTACGTAATTGCCGGACAGTTGGGTGGGGCGGGGTTCCACCGCGGGGACGGCAGGGGCGGGCGGGTCCGAGGGGACGGAAGAAACGCGTACGGGCGGGGCGGAGTCCTGGTGAACTCCGCCCCGCCCGTTCCCCGTTGTCCCCTTGTTCCCCGTATCCCCCGTCGTCCCGCCCGTCCCGGTGCGCCGTGACCGGCTAATCGTCCGGATCGGTGAGCGTGGAGTACTGCCCCGGATCCCGCAGCAGTGCGCCGATGTGGGCGGCGGCCGTCGACAGCCGGCGGCGGGATTCCCGCAGCTGCTCCGCCGTGACGCCGTGATCGCGCGCCGCGTCCCGCAGATCGTCGCGGAAGCGGTCCAGCAGCCGGTCGAAGTCGCGGGCCGGATCGCCGCTGCCGGGCTCGCCCGCCCAGTCGGGGGCCGGGGGCTCCGCCTCGCCCGCGGGGCTTTCCTTGGACAGGTCCAGGCGCTCGACCGTCACCCGCGTGGCGTCGTCGTCGGCGCCGCCGTGGCCGGTCCGGTCCCGGGCGCCGCCGTGGTCCGCGCCGGTCTGCCCGCCCGTGAAGCGCCCGACCTCGCGGGACACCTCGGACAGCGCCTCGCGCACCGCCCCCGCCCAGTCGCCGGACCGGACATGCTCCTGGGCCTGCTCCTGGACGCGCTTGATGACCTGCTGGACCTCCTCGCGCGCGAACACCTGCGCGTCCCGGGCCTGCTTACGGGCCCGCTGGGCGTCCTGCCGGGCCCGCCGGCTCTCCTCCTTCGCCCGCCGCGCCTGCTCCTTCCACTCCTCCTTGGCGCGCCGGAACTCCTCCTTCGCCTGCCGCCAGGAGTCCTTGTCGGCGAACGTGCCGTCGATGTAGTCCGAGGCGTCCGGGAAGGGGCGGCCGGTGCCGCCGTCCTGCGGGGCGCCGCTCCGCCCGCCCTTGGCGCCGCCCCCGAAGGCGCTCGCGGCGGACTCCTTGCGGGCCTGCTGGGCGGCCTCCTGCATCTCGCGGCGCAGGTCCCGCGCGGAGCCGCGGACGTCCTCCCGGATGTCGGACGCCAGCGCGGCCACCGACTCCCGGATCTCCAGCTCCAGATCGGCCAGCTCGCCGCCCCGGTCGGCGAGTTCGGCCCGGCCGGCGTCGGTGATGGAGTAGACCTTGCGGCCGCCCTCGGTGGCGTGCGTGACCAGGCCCTCGGCCTCCAGCTTGGCCAGCCGCGGGTAGACCGTGCCGGCCGAGGGGGCGTACAGGCCCTGGAAGCGCTCCTCCAGGAGGCGGATGATCTCGTAGCCGTGCCGGGGGGCTTCGTCCAGCAGCTTGAGGAGATAGAGCCGGAGGCGGCCGTGGGCGAAGACGGGGGGCATGCTCAGCGCACCTTCTTCTCTGTGGGGGTGCCGGTGGGGGCGGCGGAGCAGGGCCAGCCCTCCGGAGACGGTGGTGACCTTCAGTGTGCCGGTGCCCGCGCCGAGCGAGCCGGTGATCCGCTTGGCGCCCCACTGGCCGCTGACCCGCAGATCGTCGAAGGCGTTGGAGACCGTGCCGCTCGTGGTGTTGGCCGTCACCCGGGTGTCGGCCGGGTCGGGCAGCCGGATGGCGACCTCACCGGAGACCGTCGTCAGGCTGATGTCCGTCCGGGCGGCGGCGGTCCCGTCCGGGGCGGCGGGCGGCAGGTCCAGATCCAGGACCATGTCGCCGCTGACGGAGTCGGCGCGCACCGAACCGCCCGCGCCCTCGATCACCGTCAGATCCCCCGAGACGGAGTGGAACCGCAGCTCGCCCGTGACGGCCTGGGCCTCGATCCGGCCGCTGACGGTGTCGGCCCGCACCGGGCCGGTCAGCCCCGCGAGGGTGCCGTCACCGGAGACGCCGCGCAGTTCCGTACGCCCCGAGATACCGGAGATCACCGTGCTCGCGGTGGCCGCGCCGACCTCGACGCGGGTGGCGGCCGGGACGGTCACCGAGACCACCGCGCTCCGGTGCCATCCCGTGAGCTTCCAGCCCTTGAGGTCGCGCAGGCCGCGGCGCCACTCCTTGGGGTCGAAGAGGCCGCGGCCCCATTCCTTGGGGTCGGGCCGGCCCAGGAAGCTGGGCCAGGTGACGTCCTCGTACCCGATGGACAGGACGCCGTCCCGGCACGAGACGAGCAGCGGCGGGCCGGTCAGCTCGCTGATCTCCAGGCGGGGCGGGCTGCCGTCCGAAGTACCGACGACGTTGACGGTGCCGCCGATCACGCGCACGTTCAGCGCCGTGACGGGCGCTTCGAATTCCAGCTTCTGTGGTGCGGAGATCGACCACTCGGTCCGGTCTGACATTCCTGGCCTCCCCGGGCAGGCGGACAACGCAACATATCGCGTCTTCTTTAGACACGATATATCGCGGGTTCGGGAAGTCAAGCGCACCCCGTGCCGTGACGGGCGCACCGCCGGCCCCGCGCCGCTTGCCCGTCCCCGTCCCCGTCCGAGCGCCGGCGCCCCGGCCGGTACCGGGCCGCCACGCCTCCTTCGCCGGTCCTCGCCCTCAGCCTTCGTCCTCAGCCCTCGCCTCAGTCCTCGTCCTCATCGTCGTCGAGCCGGGCCAGCCAGGTCGCCAGCCGCTCCACCGGCACCTCGAAATCCGGGTTCAGGTCGACGAACGTACGCAGCTGATCGGCCACCCAGCCGAGGGTGACCTCCTCCTCGCCGCGCCGGTTCTCCAGCTCCTCGATACCGCGGTCAGTGAAATACACGTGCGCTCCACCAGGGGTCATGGGACATTCCGGCCAGGATAGGCAGGCCCGCACGGCTCTCGCGCCGCGGGCACCCGGGAGCTAACCTGAGCGCCTGTCAACGGTCCTGCGGTGATGGGGAATTGCCGCCAACGGGGAGCAGGAGGCCGTGATGCAAGATCGCGCGCAACGCATCGCACTGCCCGACGGTACGGAGGTCTGGGCCCGGGTCTCCAGACTGGACGCCGCGGGGCTGGACGATCCGGTCGGGCCGGACGGTGAGTACGCCGACTTCGAGGACGTCGGCGCCTGGGAGGCGCTCGGCGCCCGGGTCGAGGGGCTCCGCGAGGTGATCGGCGGGGTCGCCGCCAGCGTCCGGCAGGCCACCGAGCGGGTGGCACCGCACGAGACCAGCGTGACCTTCGGCGTGGAGGTCTCGGCCAAACCGGGCAAGGCCGTCGCCCTCCTCGCGGACGGTGAGGCGAAGGCGAACCTCTCGGTGACGCTCACCTGGCGGCGCGAGGACGGGAGCGTGCCCGGTGGCGAGCAGTCCGCCGCCCCCCGCCGGCCCGCCGGCCGCCGGGAGCCGGCTGACCCGGGCCGCTGATGGCGACCTCGGAGGAGCGGGCCCACGGCCGCGGCGACCGGGCGAGGTACGGACAACTCCTCGAACACGCCGGACGCACCACCGTCGCCCTGCGCGCCGCACCGGACGCACCGGACACCCGGCTGTGGGGCAGCGGTGTGCTGATCGCCCCCGGCTGGGTGCTGACCTGCGCCCATGTGCTCGCCGCGAGCGACGGGCGGCGGCGCGACACCGGCCCCGACGGGGTGTTCGGCGTCGCGTTCGGCGGGCGGCCGGCGGCCGCCCGGCTGGTGTACGACCTGAGCCGGCCCGACCCGGCGGCCGGACCGGGCGCCGCCCGCGCCGATCTCGCCCTGGTCCGGCTGCTCGACCCGGACATCGAGCACCCCTGTGCCTGGCTCAGCGACCAGCCGGCGACGCTCCTGGAGGACGCGTACATCTTCCGGGGACACGACCGGCCCGGGACGGACCGCCCGCCCCGTACGGATGCCGCGCACGAACGCGTAGTACGTGACGGGGGCGGCGGCGAGGCGGGCGATGCGGGCGAGGCGGGCGGCGTACGTGAGGCGGGCGGCGCTCCGGGCGCGCCCGGGGGAGCCGTCGATCCGTTCATCGCGGTCCGGTTCGGTGCCCGGGACGCACGGGGGCTCCAGTTCGGCAGCGATGTCCGGGTCACCCCCGGCGCGTCCGGCGGGCCGCTGCTCGACTGCGACCGCGGCGAGGTGGTCGGCATCGTCAAGGGGCGCCACCAGCAGGACCACGTCGGACTCGCGGTGCCGGTCACCGCGCTGCGCGGGCTGGGCCCCGAACACCTCGTCGCGGGCGCCACGGGGCTCGGCCCCGACCCGTACCACGCGCTGATGGGCCTGCACGACCGCTGGCACTGGAGCGGGCAGGACCTCGGCCGCCCCGGCGGGCCCACCTGGTTCGACGCCCAGCACGCCATCATGGCGGGGCGCGGCCGGCTGTGGGGCGTACAGGAGCGGTTACAGGCGCTCGACCTGCTCGCCCGGCTGCCCGCGCCGCGCGATCCGCTCGTCGTGGCGGCGGCCGTCGGCGAGGCGCTGGACCGGGGCGAGGGCCCCGGGGCCTGGGTGCTGCGCACCTGGCGGGACGGCCACGGCGCGCTCTACCAGGGCAGCGACCCGTACACCGAACTCCGCGCCTTCGTGCACTATCTGCGGATCGTGGCGCAGCTGGTCGCGGACGAGGTGCACGAGGCACCCGGCGAAGCGGCCGCCGAGGTGCGCGAACACGCCGCCCACCTCGCGGAGTTCGTCCAGGCCAAGGCGGTGGTGCTCCAGCCGCAGGACCGCCGCCGGATCGGTCCCGTGCGGCGCCGCCCGCGCTCCGTACTCGTCGAGTTCGAGCCGCTGTTCTACGAGGACGGCGGGGGCGAGCTGTTCAACTGGTCGGTCAGCGAGGGGTACGGCCGGGGGCAGTGGCTGCGGGTGGACGTCCAGGAGTCGGACGGCGGGGTGCCCTTCGAGCAGGCGCGGGCGCAGGTCGTGCGGCGGCTCGGGGCCCGGCTGCTGCGCGCCGACGACGACGCGGGACCGGGCGCCCGGGTGCGCCTGGAGGTCGCCGTCCCCGAGGGGCACTGGCACACCCCGGCCGACCGCTGGGAGGTCGCGGCCTCGACCCGGCGCACCGCACGGGCGCGGCCGGTGGGCCCGGGGCGCGCGGTGATCCTGCGCGACCAGGGGCGCCGCGAGGAGATCGACCCGGCCTGGCTGCGCCGCTGGCAGCGCGTCGCCGCCGCCCCCGGACTGCACGCGCTGCGCGTCCCGCCGCCCCGCCAGGGCGGCGCGGGAGCGGCGGGGGGCTCCGCCGGCGGGGTCTGGCGGCTCCTGGAGGTGGCGGCGGACGGTGCGGTGCCTGCGCTGTGCCATACGGTCGCCGACGGGTCCGGCCGGGACGCGGTCGGCGCCGCCCTGGACACCGGCTTCCCGGCCGGACTGTGGTCCGCGGCCGGCCACGGCGAGCGGGCCTGCGACGCCTCCTGCGAGGAATTCCACCGCGGGGTACGGGAGTTGCTCCAGGGTTCCGGCTCACTGGCCCGCCTCCCCGAACTGGTCCGGGAGCTGCGGGCGAAGGCCGCGGAGGAGAGCGCCCACTGGGCCCGTGATCTGGTGCTCCTCTACGACGACCCCGAGGACCCCATCCCGCAGCTCTTCGCGGCCCGGCCGCAGGTGTCGCCCCGGTGACGCCGGCCGGCCGCCGCGACCCAGCCGCCGGAACGGCCCGCGCCGGCGGCCGGTGTCCGCCGTCCGCCCCGTCCTCCCGGTCCCCTCGGCCCTCCCTGGTCCTCCCCGTCCCGTGTACGCCCCTGCGCGCCCGTACGCCCCGCATGCGCCCGGCCGCCGCGACCGGACCGGCGCCGCCGGATATCGCAAGTCACGTCCGCTGTGCGGCACTTGGCAGCACAGGGCGGCGGTGCGGGAGACCGGAAACCGCCCCCGTGAGCTTCCGTACGGCTCGCTCCTGTCATAGCGTCATGAGACATTGATTCGTGAGTGTGCGTGGCGGGCGTGGGGGAAGGGCCGGGGCGGACGCCACCGTCTCCGGGGCGGTCCGCCGCGACCATCGCTCCCTGCCCGACGGCTGGCCGGCGACGAGGAGTTCCGACGTGAGCGACTGGCTCATCTACCGCGGCGCGGGAGCACCGCACGACGGAATCGAGCAGCTCCCGCCGCCCCCGCCCTGGCGCGATTTCGACGGCGGGCCCGACGTACCGCCGCCGGCCGCCCTCGACCCCGCCTCCGAGCGCCGGCTCGGCGTGCTGCGCAGGGAGGCCAGCCACCACCGGCCCGGCGAGACCGAACGCGAGCTGGTCAACGCCGCGCTCTATCTGCGCAGGCCGCTGCTGGTGACCGGCGCCCCGGGCAGCGGCAAGAGCACCCTGGCCCACTCGGTCGCCTACGAACTCGGCCTCGGCCGGGTGCTCAGCTGGCCGGTCGTCAGCCGCAGCACGCTCCGCGACGGTCTGTACGCCTACGACGCCATCGGCCGCCTCCAGGACCTCCAGATCGCCCGCGCCACCCCGCCGTCCACCGGCCAGGACGCCCCGGAGGGCGCCGCCGCGCCCGCCCCGGACACCGATCACACCGGCGAGCCCGGCGGCGGTATCGGCCGCTACATCCGCCTCGGCCCGCTGGGCACGGCCCTGCTGCCCGCCGCCAGACCCCGGGTGCTGCTCGTCGACGAGCTGGACAAGAGCGATATCGACCTGCCCAACGACCTGCTCAACGTCCTGGAGGAGGGGGAGTTCAGGATTCCGGAGCTGGAGCGGCTGGCCGGATCCGCCCCCGAGGTGCGGGTGCTCAGCGACGACGGCGCGCCGGTGACGGTGCGCGACGGCCGGGTGCGCTGCCACGCCTTCCCGTTCATCGTGCTCACCAGCAACGGCGAACGGGACTTCCCGGCGCCCCTGCTGCGCCGCTGTATCCACCTCCACATCCCCGTGCCGGACAAGGAGCGGCTCGCCGCCATGGTGCGGGCCCACTTCGGTGAGGGCGCCGCCGAGCGCCACGCCTCGGTGATCGACCGCTTCCTGGACCGTGAGCCCGGCGATGTACGCGCCGTCGACCAGCTGTTCAACGCCATCCACCTCACACAGCAGGCCGGCTGGACGGACGAGGACGAGGAGGAGACCCGACGGCGCCTGACGGCCGAGCTCATGCGGCCTCTTGACCGGACGAGGTGAACGCGGTGGCTGTGGGGGAGTCCGGTCCGGGACCCCTCGACCAGCTCGTCGCCCGGCTGACCGCGGCGGGGCTGCCCGCCGACGCCCGGGGGATGGCCGATGCCCTCTGGCTCGCCCAGTGGATCACGCCAGGTGATCCGCGGGCCGCCCAGGACGCCACCGGCGCGGCCGGTTCCGCTGCCGCCGGCCGCAGCGATCCGGCCACTTTCGCCGTGGGTCCGGCCGGACCCGTGGAGCCCGGCGTGGCGGCCGCACCGGAGCCCGGCGGCCCGTACGCGTCCCGGGACGGCGCCCGGCGCAAGGAGGCGGAGCTGCGGCCCGCCCGGGAGGGGCGGCTGCCCGGCGCGGACCGCCACCGGCTCGGCGAGGTCGCCGTCCCGATCGCCGCCGCCTTCCCCGGACTGCTGCCGCTCCAGCGCGCCCTGCGGCCCGTCCAGCGCTACCACCCGCCGGTCGCGCCGGTCCGCCGGGAGCTGGACGAGCCCGCCACCGCCGAACTCTCCGCACACGCCGAGACGGTCATCCCGGTGCTGCGCGGGGTGCACCGCCGGGAGGCCGGTCTGCGGCTGCTGATGGACGGCTCGTCCTCGATGGCCGTCTGGGAGCAGATGCTGCACGACCTGCGCCAGGTCTGCGAGCGGGTGGGCGCATTCCGTGACGTCACGGTGCACTACCTCCACCCGCACGGCCCGGACGTCGGCGTCGCCGCGGCCCCCGGCCCCGGCCGGCCGCTGCGCCCCGCCGGCCAGCTGCACGACCCCACCGGCCACCACCTCACCGTCGTCGTCAGCGACTGCGCGGGCCCGCTGTGGCAGGACGGCCGGCTCCAGCGGCTGCTCCACCGCTGGGCGGCCGACGCGCCGGTCGCCGTCGTCCAGCCGCTGCCGCAGCGGATGTGGGCGCGCACCCAACTGCCCGCCGTCGCCGGTACCCTCATCCGCCGCCAGGGCCCGTACCAGGCCCTCGGCTTCCGGCCCGCCAGGCGCCGCCGGGCCCCCGCGGCGCCCGGACCGGCGCCGGACGCCGGCCGCGGCCGCGCCATCCCGGTGCTCTCCGCGACGCCCGCCGCGCTCGGCGCCTGGGCCAGGCTGGCCGCGGCCGATGCCGGTCTGTCGCTGCGCGGCGCCGCCTGTGTGGTCCGCGCCGACCACGGCGCGGAGCCCGGCGGCCGCCCGGCCGCGGCGGCGCCCTCCGCACCGGCCCGTATGGTCCGCGAGTTCGACCGGTCCGCCTCACCGGACGCCCGGCTGCTCGCGGTGCATCTGTCGGCGGTCCCGCTGGCGCTGCCGGTCATCCAGCTCGTACAGCGCGCGATGCTGCCGCACACCGGACCGGCCGAGCTGGCCGAGGTGCTGCTCGGCGGCCTGGTCACCCAACTCCCGGCAGCGGACCGGCCGGCGGGGGAGGCGGACGGGGCGAGCGGCCCGTGGTACGACTTCGTGCCCGGTGTACGGGACGAGCTGCTCGGCCGGCTGAGCGCGGGCGAGGCCGCGCTGGTCCTCAAGCACTGCTCGCTCTACGTGGAGCGCACCTTCGGCCGCGGCGCCCGCAACTTCCCGGCCGTCGCCGTCGCGATGCTCTCCGGCAGCGGCCGGGAGCCGGAGTCCGGCCGGCGCCCCGTCCCCGAACCGTTCGCCCGGGTCTCCGAACACGTCCTGCGCCGCTTCGAGCCGGCGCTGCGGCCGCCCGAGCAGCCGCCCTACCCGGGCGACGGGCCGGCCGCCGAGGGCGCCGCCCTCCTGGAGCGCTACGAACAGGGCCACGCCGTACGGGACCTGATCGAGGCCGTCCGGCTGCTGCGCGCGGCGGCCCACCGGCTGCCGCCGGCCGGTACCGACCTGGCCCGCGCCCTCCTGCACGCCTGGGCGAAGTGGCGCCAGCCCGACGCCCTGGCGGAGGCCGAACGCGCGGTGCGCGCCGCGGAGCGGGCCACCGCGCCGCCGGGCCCGGCCGACGACCAGACCGACGCGACGGCCGCGACGGACGGGCCGGCGCCGGCGGAGGCCGCGGGCCGGGCGGCGGAGCGCATCCGGGCGCTGATCGTGCTCGGCCGGGTGCGGTACGCCCGCGCCCGGGAGCGCGCGGGCGCCGGCGCACCGGCGGAGGAGCGCGCCGCGCTGGTGGACGCCGCGCGCCAACTTCACGCCGCCTGTGGACTGATGAGCCTGCTCGACCCGCGCTTCCTGGAGAGCACGGTGTTACGGACCCAGGTCCTGCGCCGGACGGCCGCCCTGCCGCCGGCCACCGAGGCGCCCGGTGCTCCCGAGGGGGCCGACGCTCCCGAGGGGGCCGGTCCGCCCGACCCCCTGGACGAGGCGGAACGGTCCCTCACCACCCTCCTCGACCAGTGGCCCAGCGGCGAACAGGTCCCCGGCGAGGTGTACGCCGCGCGCGGCGGCGTCCTGCTGGACCGGGCCCGCCGGGCCGGCCGCGAGCGCCCCGCCGAGCCGCGCCCCGCTGAGGCGCTCGCCGTCCGTGCCGCGGACGACCTCGACACCGCCGCCCTGCTGCTGCGTCGCCGCGGCAGCGCCGCCGACCGGCTGGTCTGCGAGACGCTGCTCGATCTGGCGGCGGCCCGCTCGCTGACCGGCGGCACCGGACTGCCGTCCGTGCTGCCCACTCTGGAGCGGGCCCGCGCGATGGCGCAGGCCCTCGTCGAACCGGCCCTGGAGGCCGACAGCCTGCGCCGGATCGCGGCCACGCAGCGCGCCGTGCACACCCGGACGGGAGCGCCGGGCGCCCTGGACGAGGCCATCGCCGCGCTGGCCGCCGCGCAGCGGCTGACGGTCCCCGATTCCCCCGAGCACAGCGCGCTGCTCGCCGAGCGCGGCGCGGCGCTGCTGCTGCGGGCCCGGCTGGAGCCGGACCCCGAACCGGGCAGGCGGCTGGCCAACGACGCGGTGCACGTCCTGCGGGAGGCGCTGGCCCGGGTCGCGCCGCAGGATCCGGAGCTGGGCGGCCACCGGCTGGCCTTCGGCCGCGCACTGCGGCTGCGCCACGAACGCCAGCACTCGCTCGCCGATCTGCACGAGGCCGACTGGATCCTGGAGCTGGCCGCCCGCGGCTCCGGGGTGCCGCCGCTCGTCGCGGCCGAGGCATGGCTCGAAGTGGGCGATGTCCAGCTGCTGCTGGACCGCCGCTTCGGCTCCCGGGAGCGGCACGACCGGGCCGCCGCCTGCTACCGGCGCGCCGCGACGCACGCCCGCCGGGGCGGCAGCCCGCTGCTCGCGGCCCGTGCCCACCACCGGCGCGGCGAGGTCCTGGAGGACACCGCGGGCCCCCAGCCGGCGCTGCTCGCCTACCGCGAGAGCTGGGAGCAGTGGCAGCACGCGGCTGAGGAGAGCGGCCCGGAAGCCCAGCGCACCCGGGCCCGGATGCGCGCCCTGGAATCCCCCGCCTGAGCGCCCCCGCGCCCCGTCGGCCGCCTGGTCGCGCGGGGCGGAACGTGTTTCTGTGGACGGGAGTTCGGGAACACCCCGTCCAGCCGGCCCAGAGGAGAGCAGCGTGGCGACGATCCCTCGCACCGAACCGGCCGGGGCCGCCCCGTCCGGTCCGTCGGCCGAACCGCTGCCGGACTTCGGCGGCGTGGACGTGGCCGGTCTGGCGGCGCGGACGGACCACGTGGTGCTGGGAGAAGTGGCGGCGCTGCTGCTGCGCAACTGGCCGTCGGCGGAGGACGCGGTGGCGTACTACGAAGACGGCCCGGAAAAACTCTTGCACTGACGGTCAGAAGCAGTTGTTTTTGGGCAAACGCGCAAGGGAATCGGCCAGTTGTCGCGGCAATTCGATTCCTCGATCGGTGGTGGTGCCATGTATCAGTCAACGGGCGGGAGTTGAGGGTCCCGGACGCCGACGAGAGCAGGGGGACCGCGCCGTGGTGGCTGTGAAGACCGGCAGGACCACCGTGCCCTTCCGCCAGTTCGTCCTGAAGATGCACAGCCGGTGCAACCTAGCCTGCACCTACTGCTACATCTACGCCGGACCCGACCGCAGCTGGCGCGCCCGCCCGCGGCTCGTACCCACCGCCATCCTCCGCCAGAGCGCGCTGCGGATCGCCGAACACGCCCGCGCCCACCGCCTGCGCGAGATCCGCATCGACCTGCACGGCGGCGAACCGCTGCTCACCGGACCCGGCCCGCTCCTCGACCAGGCCGCCGCTCTCCGCGCCGCGCTGCCCGCCGGATGCACCGCCGAATTCGGGGTGCAGACCAACGGCACCCTGCTCACCCCGGAGCTGATCGACACCCTGGGCGCCGCCGGATTCCGCCTCGGCCTCAGCCTCGACGGCGGCACCCCCGGTCTCAACCACCGCCGCGTCGACCACGCCGGACGCTCCTCCTGGCCCGCCGTCTCCGGCGCCGTACGGATGCTCGCCGACCGCCCCGGCGTCTTCGCCGGCATCCTGTCCACCATCGACATCACCACCGACCCGGCCGAGGTCTACCGCTCGCTGCGCGCCCTCGGCCCGCCCGTGCTCGACTTCCTCCTCCCGCACGCCAACTGGTCCAGCCCGCCGCCCGCCCCCCTGGGCCCCGCGCGCCGCACCCCGTACGGCGACTGGCTGTGCACCGTCTTCGATCTCTGGTGGGACGGCGGACCGGGTCCCCGGGTGCGGCTCTTCACCGAAATCATCGGACTGCTCCTGGGCCGCCCCAGCTCCAGCGAAGCGGTCGGCCTCTCCCCGGTCGTCGCCCTCGTGGTCGACACCGACGGCGCCATCGAACAGGTCGACTCGCTCAAATCCACCTACGAGGGCGCCGCCGCCACCGGCCTCGACGTCTTCCACCACAGCTTCGACGAGGCCCTCGCCCACCCCGGTATGGCCGCCCGCCGGCACGGCCCGGACGCGCTCGGCGCCCAGTGCCGCAGCTGCGCCCTGATGCGGGTGTGCGGCGGCGGCAACTACGCGCACCGCTACCGCGCCGGCCCCAGCGGATTCGCCAATCCGTCCGTTTACTGCGCCGATCTGGAACGCCTGATCCGGCATATCGCCGCCCGGCTGGCCGCCGCGATGTAGCCCCACCGCACTGCCCACAAGATCGCCTGACGCACTGTCGTCACAGGGAGCGACACTTGGGCTATCGTGCCAAACAGCCCGCCCACGCACAGCCTCTGCACGCGCGCACCACCGCATCCCAGGGAGACGGTCGCATGGCCGATCAGCCGACATTTTCCGGTTCCTCCGGTTCCTCGGGTCCCGCCGGCACCTCCGGTCCTGCCCGCTCCCACGAACACATCACGATCAGCTACGCCGGATTCAACCGGCCCTGGGCGGCGTGGATCTCCCACCAGCTGGAGCAGCTGGGCCACGGCACCACCCTGCTGCGCTGGGACCCCGTCCCGGAGACCCCGCTCGCCGACGAGCTGTCCGGACTGCTGGCCGCCGAGGGCCGCCTCCTGATGGTGCTGGACGACTGGTACTTCCGGCTCGGACCCAAGTCCCACGAGGAGTGGACGGACGCGCTCCAGGAAGTGGTGACGCCGCACGCCGACCGGTTCGCCGCCGTCAGCGTCGCCACCCAGAAGCTGCCCGCCACCGCCGCCGTGCTGCGCCCCGCCGACCTGCGTGACCTGGACGCCGCAGAGGCCAACCGCCGCGTCCTGCAACGCCTCGGCGTCACCCCCGCCCGGCGCCCACGCGGCGAACCGTCCCCCGCCGCCCCGCGCTTCCCCAACGACCCGCCCGAGGTCTGGAACGTCCCGCGCCGCAACAACCGCTTC
This sequence comes from Streptomyces sp. x-80, assembly GCF_046549095.1. Lineage (NCBI taxonomy): Bacteria > Bacillati > Actinomycetota > Actinomycetes > Kitasatosporales > Streptomycetaceae > Streptomyces > Streptomyces sp. x-80. Next base: position 152,607 of record NZ_JAJPWM010000004.1, on the reverse strand, counting down.
ACCGGCCGCGACCACGTCCTGGAGGAGCTGCACGACAAGCTCGCCGACGGCGGCCTCGGCGCCGGCCCGCCGCTGGAGACCCGGATCGCGCTGTACGGCATCTCCGGCGTCGGCAAGAGCCAGATCGCCGCCGAATACGCCCACCGCTTCGGCAACGACTACGACGTGGTGTGGTGGATCAGCGCCACCAACCGCGGCGCCGCCCGCGAACAGCTCGCCGAACTCGCCAACCGCCTGGGCCTCCCGGTGGGCCATGAACTCGGGGACCGCATCCGGGCCGTCCACGAGGCGCTGCGGGTCGGCCGCCCCTACCGCCGCTGGCTGCTGGTCTTCGACAGCGCCGACGACATGGAGCAGATCGAGGACCTCGTCCCCGACGGCCGCGGCCATGTCCTGATCACCACGCTCACCCGCGACTGGTCGGGATCCGGCAGCGCCCAGGAGATCGAGGTGCGGCCCTTCAACCGGGTCGAGAGCGTCGCCTACGCCAGGCGCCGGGCGCCGCGGCTGACGCCACTGGAGGCCGACCTGCTCGCCGAGGCCGTCCAGGACCTGCCGCTGCTGCTCGCGCAGACCGCCGCCTGGCTGGACGCCAACCCGATGTCCCCCAAGGAGTACATCGAGCTGATCCGCCGCGGCGAACCCAGCCTGGTCGGCATCCGCATCTCCTCCGACTACCCGATGGCCTTTCAGACCAGCTGGGCCATAACCCTCAACACCCTGCGCGAACGCAGCCCCGCCGCGGTGGAACTCCTCAAGCTGTTCGCGTTCTTCACCCCCGACGCCATCCCCGTACCGATGCTCGCCAAGGCCCGCCGCGGCGATCTGCCCGAACACCTCGCGGACCTCGCCGCCGAGCCGATCAGCTGGAACACCGCGCTGCGCCGGCTGACCGAATCCACCGCCGTCCGCCTCGACTACCAGGTCTCCGAGGACTCCGACCCGGCCGTCGAGACCGCGCAGATGCACCGGCTCTACCACCGCTTCCTGCGCAGCGACATGACCGAGGACGAGCGCGACCAGATGTCCGCGACGGTCTGCCGGGTACTGGTCACCGCCGACCCGCAGAACCCCTCCGACACCCGCTACTGGGAGCGCTACGCCGAACTCATCCCGCACCTGGAGCCGGCCGGCGTCCTGGACAGCCCCGAACCGGCCGTCCAGGAACTCCTGCTCAACTGCATCGAATACCTGCGGGTGCGCGGCGAGAACCGCATGGGCCTGCGGCTGTGCGAACAGTTCCTCGCGCGCTGGAGCACCCGCATGGAGCCCACCCGGCGCACCATGCTCGTCCTCACCCACCAGCACGCCAACATGCTGCGCCGGATGGGCCGTTACCGCGAGGCCGAGGCGGTCGGCAGCGCCATCGTCGACCAGCTCGCCGCCGAACGCACCGCGGCCGACTCCGATCTGCTGCGCGCCCAGGACGGCCTGGCCGGCACGCTGATGGCGCTCGGCTCGTACGAGGAGGCGTACACCCTCTTCGACACCGTATGGCGGACCTACACCGAGGTGCTCGGCCCCGAGGCGCCCCGCACCCTCTCCTCGCGGCACAACCTCGGCTCCGCCCTCGCCCTGCTCGGCCGCTACGACGAGGCGCTGGGCACCTTCCGCGATGTGCTGGCCTTCCGGGAGCGCGAGCTGCGCGCCCGCCACCACCTCACCCTCAACGCCGGCGCCTCCTACGCCCGGATGCTGCGGCTGCTCGGCCGCTACCGCGACGCCACCTCCAGCCAGGAGCTGAACGCCCGGCTGCACCGGCAGGTGATGGGCTCGCACACCCCGCAGACGCTGCGCGCCGAACACGACCTCGCGCTCTGCCTGCGCCGCTCCGGCGAACTCATGCGGGCCGAGACCCTGATGGCCGACCTCGTCGAGCGGTCCCGCCGGGTGCAGGGGCCCCGGCACCCCGAGACGCTGATGGTGGGCGCCGACTACGCCACCTTCCTGCGCGAGCACGGCGACCTCGGGCACGCCCGCGACCTCGCCGAGGAGATCGCCGAGCGCTACCGCGCCATGGCCGGCGCGGACCACCCGTACACCATCGGCACCCTGGGCAACACCGGCCTGGTCCGTGGCGCGTTCGGGGAACTGACGGAGGCGCTGGCCATCGCCGAACGGGCACTGGGCGAGATGACCCGGATCGTGGGCCCCGACCATCCTTGGACGCTGGGCTGCGCGCTGAACACCGCCGCCGCCCGCAACCGCGTCGAGGACGAGGACGGCGCGGTGGAGCTGAGCCACGACACCCTGGAGCGGGCCAAGGCGGCGCTGGGCGCGACCCATCCGCTGACCCTCTCCGCCAAGACGGCGCTCGCCGAGGACCTGCGCGCCCTGCGCCGCGGCCAGGAGGCGGCGAAGCTGGAGCAGGAGGCCGTCCAGCAGCTCGCCGAGACCCTGGGCGCCGAGCATCCGCACACCCTGTCCGCCCGGCGCCGCCGGCGCCCGTACTGGGACTTCGAACCGCAGCCCGTATAGGCGGTACCGCCCCGAGGTGCGGCACCCGGCCCGAAGGGCCCGCCCCCGCGAGATGCGGGGACGGGCCCTTCGGTCACTGCCGGTGCCGGTGACTACGCGTCGAAGACCTCGGCGATCAGCTGGGCCTGCTCCGCCTGGTGACGCTTGGCGGAACCGACGGCCGGGGACGAGCCGTGCGGGCGCGAGATGCGGCGCAGGCGCTCGCCGTGCGGCACATCCGCGCCGACGGCCAGGTCCAGGTGGTCGATCAGGTTGAGACCGAGGAACGGCCAGGCACCCTGGTTCGCCGGCTCCTCCTGGGCCCACAGGTACTTCTCGGCGTTCGGGAACTTGGCGATCTCCGCCTGGAGCTCCTTGCCGGGCAGCGGGTAGAGCCGCTCGATACGGACGATCGCCGTGTCGAGCGCACCGCGCTTCTCGCGCTCGGCCTCCAGGTCGTAGTAGACCTTGCCGGAGCAGAAGACGACCTTGCGGACAGCGGCCGCGTCCACCGTGGTGTCGCCGATGACGGGGCGGAAGCCGCCCGTCGTGAACTCCTCCGTCTTCGACGCCGCGGCCTTCAGACGCAGCATCGACTTCGGGGTGAAGACGACCAGCGGCTTGTGGTGCGGGTTGTGCACCTGCCAGCGCAGCAGGTGGAAGTAGTTCGACGGCAGCGTCGGCATGGCGACCGTCATGTTGTTCTGGGCGCACAGCTGGAGGAAGCGCTCGATCCGGGCCGAGGAGTGGTCCGGGCCCTGGCCCTCGTAGCCGTGCGGCAGCAGCAGGGTGACGCCGGAGGTCTGGCCCCACTTCTGCTCGGCGGAGGAGATGAACTCGTCGACGATGGTCTGCGCGCCGTTGACGAAGTCACCGAACTGCGCCTCCCACATGACCAGCGACTCCGGACGGGCCAGCGAGTAGCCGTACTCGAAGCCCATCGCCGCGTACTCGCTCAGCAGCGAGTCGTAGACGTTGAAACGGGCCTGGTCCTCGGAGAGGTAGAGCAGCGGGGTGAAGTCCTCGCCGGTCTCGCGGTCGATGAGCACCGAGTGGCGCTGGCCGAAGGTGCCGCGGCGGGAGTCCTGGCCGGCGAGCCGGACCGGGGTGCCCTCCATCAGCAGCGAACCGATGGCGAGGGTCTCGCCCATGCCCCAGTCGATCGTGCCGTCCTCCACCTGGGCCGCGCGGCGCTGCAACTGCGGCAGCAGTCGGGGGTGGACGGTGACCCGGTCGGGGATGTTGACCTGGGAGGCGGCGATCCGCTTGACGACCTCCTGGGAGATCGCGGTGTCCACGGCGACCGGGAACTCGGCCTGCGGCTGCGGCACCTCGGGGGTCATCGGGGCCGTGGTCGCGTCGCGGACCTCGGTGAAGACCTTCTCCAGCTGGCCCTGGAAGTCCTGGAGCGCCTGCTCGGCCTCTTCCAGCGTGATGTCGCCGCGACCGATGAGCGATTCGGTGTAGAGCTTGCGCACCGAGCGCTTCTTGTCGATCAGGTCGTACATCAGCGGCTGGGTGAAGGCCGGGTTGTCGGACTCGTTGTGGCCGCGGCGGCGGTAGCAGATCAGGTCGATGACGACGTCCTTGTTGAACGCCTGACGGAACTCGAAGGCGAGCCGGGCCACGCGGACCACGGCCTCCGGGTCGTCACCGTTCACGTGGAAGATCGGCGCCTCGATCATGCGGGCCACGTCCGTGGCGTACATGGAGGAGCGGGCCGACTCCGGCGGGGCGGTGAACCCGACCTGGTTGTTGATCACGATGTGCACCGTGCCGCCGGTGCGGTAGCCGCGCAGCTGCGACATGTTCAGCGTCTCGGCGACGACACCCTGGCCCGCGAAGGCCGCGTCACCGTGCAGCTGGACCGGCAGGACCGTGAAGTCCGTGCCGCCCTTGTTGATGAGGTCCTGCTTGGCGCGCGCGATGCCCTCGACGATCGGGTCGACGGCCTCCAGGTGGGAGGGGTTCGCGGCCAGCGAGACGGTGATCTGCTCGCCGTCCAGACCGGTGAAGGTGCCCTCGGCGCCCAGGTGGTACTTCACGTCGCCGGAGCCGTGCATCGACTTCGGGTCGAGGTTGCCCTCGAACTCCCGGAAGATCTGCGCGTACGACTTGCCGACGATGTTCGCGAGGACGTTCAGCCGGCCGCGGTGGGCCATGCCGATGACGACCTCGTCCAGCCGCGACTCGGCCGCGGAGTCGATGACCGCGTCCAGCAGCGGGATGACGGACTCGCCGCCCTCCAGCGAGAAGCGCTTCTGGCCGACGTACTTCGTCTGGAGGAACGTCTCGAACGCCTCGGCGGAGTTCAGCCGGCGCAGGATGCGCAGCTGCTCCTCGCGCTCGGGCGACTTGTGCGAGCGCTCGACGCGGTCCTGGATCCACTTGCGCTGCTTGGGGTCCTGGATGTGCATGAACTCGATGCCGGTGGTGCGGCAGTACGAGTCGCGCAGCACGCCCAGGATGTCGCGCAGCTTCATCATGGTCTTGCCGGCGAAGCCGCCGACCGCGAACTCGCGCTCCAGGTCCCACAGGGTGAGGCCGTGCTCGATGATGTCGAGGTCGGGGTGCTTGCGCTGGTGGTACTCCAGCGGGTCGGTGTCGGCCATGACGTGGCCGCGGACCCGGTAGGAGTGGATCAGGTCGAAGACCCGGGCCGCCTTGGTGACGTCGTCGTCGTGCGAGACGTCGATGTCGCGCAGCCAGCGGACCGGCTCGTAGGGGATCCGCAGCGACTTGAAGATGTCGTCGAAGAAGTCGTTCTCGCCGAGCAGCAGCCGGCTCATCACGCGCAGGAACTCGCCGGAGGCGGCGCCCTGGATCACGCGGTGGTCATAGGTGCTGGTCAGCGTCATGACCTTGGAGATGCCGAGCTTGTTCAGGGTGTCCTGGGAGGTGCCCTGGAACTCCGCCGGGTAGTCCATCGCGCCGACGCCGAGGATCAGGCCCTGGCCGGGCATCAGCCGCGGCACGGAATGGACGGTGCCGATACCGCCCGGGTTCGTCAGCGACGCGGTGACCCCGGTGAAGTCGTCCATCGTCAGCTTGTTGTCGCGGGCCCGGCGGACGATGTCCTCGTACGCCTGCCAGAACTCGAAGAAGGTCAGCGTCTCGGCCTTCTTGATGGCCGCGACGACGAGCTGGCGGTCGCCGTTCGGCTTGACCAGGTCGATGGCCAGGCCGAGGTTGACGTGCTCGGGCTTGACCAGCGTCGGCTTGCCGTCCTTCTGCGCGAAGGAGTAGTTCATCGACGGCATGGCCTTGAGAGCCTGCACCATCGCGTACCCGATGAGGTGGGTGAAGGAGACCTTCCCACCGCGGGCGCGCTTGAGGTGGTTGTTGATGACGATGCGGTTGTCGAACAGCAGCTTCACCGGCACCGCGCGCACGGACGTGGCCGTCGGCAGCTCCAGGGAGGCGTTCATGTTCTTCGCGACGGCGGCCGAGGGGCCACGCAGCGTGACCAACTCGGGACCGGTCGGCGCGGCGGCGGGCTCGGCGGCCGGCTTGGCAGCGGCCGGCTTGGCCGCGACGGGCGCCGGAGCGCTCGGCGCGGGCTTCGCCGGAGCCGGGGCGGCGGGGGCCGCGCCCTGCTGCGCCGAGGAGCCTGCGGGAGCGCTCGTGGCAGCGGGGCCGGCCGGCGTGGCCTGCCTGGTCGGGGCGGCCGGAGCGGCCGGGGTCGCCGGGGCGGCCGGTGCGGGGGCGATGGCCTCCGTCGGCTGGCTCGGCGCCGTGGCGCCGCCCGGCTTGTAGTCGGCGAAGAAGTCCCACCAGGCTCGGTCTACCGAGTTCGGGTCCTGGAGGTACTGCTGGTAGATCTCGTCGACGAGCCACTCATTGGGACCGAACGCGGCGGCAGGGTTCTTTCCCTGCCCCTCTTGGTCGGTCGAGATGCTCGAGCTGTTGGGGGACTGTAGCGACACGGCGGCAACCGCCCTCTTCCGCTTCCTAAGGTGGTGGACAGCGGGAATAAAGGCTACGCCTCCCAGGACCTTTAATGCAGTCCGGGAGGGTCACTCGTCGTGCACGTCACATTCACCGGTGGGTTTCAGAGCATGACTTGGCGGGAAACACACGGGGTTTGGCTGCGTGCGGACAGCTCGCGGCGCCGTCGCACCCCCTGATCAGTGCTCCCACCACCGACCCTACGCCACAGGCCGTCAGCTCCGAGCTGGCTCCAGCCCCGGAAGAGTGACGCGGATGCGGCAGCCACGTGGGGATTCGGCCACGCCGATCCGGCCGCCGTGCAGATCCACCGCCCAGCGCGCGATGGCCAGGCCGAGGCCCGTACCGCCGTCGCTCCCGGGGCCGGACGTCCCCGGTCCGCCGCGGTTGAACCGCTCGAAGACCCGGTAGCGCTCCGACTCGGGGATACCGGGGCCCTCGTCCTGGACATCCAGCTCCAGGCTCCCCGGGCCCTCGCCGCGCCGTGCGTGGACCGTGACCCGGCCGTGCCGCGGGCTGTGCTTGATCGCGTTGTCGATGAGATTGGCGACGACCTGGTGCAGCCGCTCGGCGTCGGCGTGCGCGGTCAGCTCGGGCGGGGAGACATCGAGATGCAGATGGACGTCCGTCCGGGTGTGGGTGCCCGAGCCGGCCAGCGTCGCCGCGCCACGGCTCATGTTGGCCTCCTTGAGCACCCCGGACAGATAGGGCCAGACCTCGAAGCGGCTGGTGTGCAGCGGCACCACGCCGTTGTCCAGCCGGGACAGGTCCAGGAGGTGCTCGACCAGCCGGCCGAGCCGCTCGGTCTGCTTCAGCGCCGTCCGCATCGTCTCCGGGTCGGGCTGGGAGACACCGTCCACGACGTTCTCCAGCACCGCCCGCAGCGCCGCGATGGGGGTGCGCAGCTCGTGCGAGACATTGGCGACCAGTTCCTTGCGGTGGGTGTCCACCGCCTCCAGATCGGCCGCCATCCGGTTGAAGGCGTCCGCCAGATCACCGAACTCGTCGCGGCGCGCCGAGTGCACCCGCCGGGTGTAGTCACCGTGCGCCATCGACTGCGTCACGTCCGTCATCTCGCCCAGCGGCGCGGTGAGGCTGTTCGCCACGAACTGGGTGATCAGCAGCGACGCGATGATCGAGAAGATGGTGATCACCCGCAGCTCGGTCGCCGAGTGCATCGCGACGAACACCAGCAGTGTCGTGATGATCACCGAGACGATGACCAGCGCGCCGAGGGCCGCCTTGACGGAGCGGTACGGGTCCAGCGGCCGCAACCCGTCCCAGATCCGCGCCCAGAGCCCCCGCGCGGGCCCCCGCCACCGCCACGTCATGCGGCCGGGGTCTCCAGGGCGTAGCCGACGCCGTGGACCGTGCGGATGCGCTCGGCGCCGATCTTGCGGCGCAGCGCCTTGATGTGGCTGTCGACCGTGCGCGTCCCGGAGGCGTCCGCCCAGTCCCAGACCTCGGCGAGCAGCTGCTCGCGGGAGAGCACCGCGCGCGGGGTGTTCGCCAGACAGACCAGCAGGTCGAACTCGGTCGGCGTGAGGTGGACGTCGGCGCCGCGCACCCGCACCCGGCGCTGGGCGTGGTCGATCTCCAGCTCACCGAGGCGCAGGATGCCGCTGCGCGGGGTGTGCGCGGCCAGCGCGGCGCGCTCCACCCGGCGCAGCAGGACATGCACCCGGGCGGCCAGCTCGCGCATCGAGAACGGTTTGGTCATGTAGTCGTCGGCGCCGACGCCGAGGCCGACGAGCATGTCGGTCTCGTCGTCCCGGGCGGTGAGCATCATCACCGGCACCGGCCGCTGGGCCTGGACCCGGCGGCACACCTCCAGGCCGTCGAAGCCCGGCAGCATCACGTCCAGGACCAGCAGGTCCGGCTGCCACGCCTCGGCGGTGTCGACGGCGGCCGGGCCGTCGGTGGCCGTCTGCACCTGGAAGCCCTCGGCGCGCAGCCGGGCCGCGATGGCGTCGACGATCGTCGGGTCGTCCTCGACGACCAGCACCCGGCGCTGGGCGCCCGGCGTGGCCGCGGCGGTGCCGCCCTGGCTGGTCTGAGTCTGGTCCATCGCCCGCCCCTGCATGTCCCCGTGTGCCCGGTCGCGTAGTGCTGGGCAGCAGCGTAAGGGCATGATGTGACCGTCGGCTACGCGCCCTTACGCGCGAGATGCACCACGTCGGGGACGCCTCGGACAACGGGGATCTCTTTCGTACGTACCCCGCTGAACCCGGCATTTCGAAGAGCCTGTTCGAAACCGGGGGACGGCTGCGCGGACCAGACGGCGAGCACTCCGCCCGGTGTCAGCCGGTCCTGGCAGGCGGCGAGACCGGTGGGGGAGTAGAGGCTGCCGTTGCCGTCGGTGACCGTCCAGTCGGGCCCGTTGTCGATGTCCAGGCAGAGCGCGTCGTAGGTGTCCCCGTCCGCTCCGGCGCGGAGGTACGCGACCAGATCGGTGGCCAGGATCTCGGTGCGCGGATCGGCCAGCGCCGTCGCCGAGACCGCCGACAGCGGACCCGTGCGGTGCCAGTCGATGACCGCGGCCTCCCGCTCCACGACGGCGATCCGGCCCCAGCGCGGTTCGGCCGCCGCCCGCGCCAGCGAGAAGCCGACGCCGAGACCGCCGATCAGGACGGCGGGCCGCGGCCGGGCGGCCGGCAGCTCGGCCAGCGCGGCGTCGATCAGCAGCCGCTCGGAACGGCCGTCGGAGGTGTCCATCAGGAAGCAGCCGTTGGCGATGATCTCGTAGACCGGCGGTGCGCCGGGGCCCCCGTCCCGCTGCCGCAGCGCCACCTCGCCGTACGGGCCCTCCCGGCGGTCGAGAGTGCGTGGTGCCTCCGGGAGGCCGGCCGTGGGGTGCGAGGGGAGTACGGGAGCCATGCGGTCATCTTGGTCGTGCCCGGGTCCGCCGGTCCACCGATTTGGACCGTGGCGCGGGCCGGTCGTCACCGACCGGCCGCGCCCAGCGAAGGTTGTCCGGTGTGATGAAGCTCACGCACACAGCTGGCTCATGGGTTGAACGCGCAGGCTGGTCGCGCACGTTGTCCAGACGCCGTGGGCGGCGCCGGACCGGCGCCGGCGGCGGAGGCCGTGGGGCCGGTGGAACCGGCGGCATCGGCGGGGCGGATCGAATGGAAATCGAACAGGAATCGAACGGAAAGGGCCTCGGGTGGTGAGCAGGATGGGGACGACGGACACCACACCGGACGGCGAGGTGCGGCCGGCCGGTCTGGCGGGGATTCCCCGGCAGCGCGGCGCGACGGCGGCCGCCCCCGCGGCCGGCCCGGCGGAGGCGGGCCCGCCCGCGGGCCGCCCCCGCCGGCGGGGGCGGCCCTGGCTGCTGCTGCCGACCCCCCTCGGCACACCCTTCACCCTCGGCTACGCCGCCCTCCTCGTGGCGACCACGCTCTTCGCCGACCACGCCGACCCCACGCTCGTCTCCGAGCTGCTCCGCGGCTCCAGCACGGACGTCGTCCATCTCGCCCAGGCCCCGCTGCTGGTGCTCGTCGCCAGCGCCCTGTGGATAGCGGGCGGCCTCACCTCCGCGTACGCCCTCGGTTTCGTCTTCGTCCTGACGGCGCTCGAACGGCGCATCGGCGGGCTGCGCACCGCCGCCGTCTTCTTCGGCGGCCATGCGCTGGCCACCGTGGCGACCGAACTGACCGTGGGCTTCTCGGTCGCCGCCGGCGGGCTGCCGGACAGCTCCCTGGAGCGCCTCGACTACGGCATCAGCTTCGGCGTGATGACCTGCACCGGGGCGCTCGCCGGGCTGCTCCCGGCCTGGCTGCGCTGGCCGCTGGTCCTCGGCGCCGGATACGTGGCCGTCGCCGATCTGCTCGCCTACGCCGACCCGATGACCAACTGGGGCCATCTGCTCTCCCTCACCCTCGGCGTGGCGAGCTGGCCACTGCTGCGCCGCTGGCGCGACCGGCGCACCTCGGCCGTACCGCTCCTCGGCGATCTGGGCCATCCGGCACTGCGCGGCGGACGCCCGCGCTGAGATCCGGGGGCGGCCGCCCGGGAGCCGGGCACCGGCGCTGCGGACGTGTCACGGCGCTGCGGTCGTGGCGGGGCGCAGGGGCCGTGGCCTCTCCCCGATTCCGCCAACCAGGTTTTTTTCCGGTCCCCCGGTCGCCTGATTCCGCGGTCCCCCATTTCCCCGAATCCCCGGAATCCCCCGGCTCCCCCGATTCCTGACCCCCGGTCCCTCGATTCCGCTGTCCCGTGTCCCCGCCGCCCCCGCAGTCCCGGCTGGCCCCGCCGTCCCCGCAGTCCCTGCCGTATGAGCATCCCGCCCTCATCGTGCGCGGTCGTGCGGAAGAACGGCCGCAGCCGTTCGTGGTGGGCGCCCACCCGGGATCACCGGGGGCCCGGCCGGGCTCGGCGGCCGTGACCCGTACGTACTCTCCGGTCATGCCCCGGGCCGGATGGCAGGCGGGGCCGGTGGCAGTGCCGGGGGAGCGGGCGGGCCGGCCGGCGCCGCGCGCGGAAAAGGCCGGGCGGGGGCGGGCCGAGTGCCGTGCCTGGGAGAATGGCACCCCCTTCCGAGTGCGCTGAGCAGCGGCGCCTCCCCGTCGCAGGAGTGCCCGCACCGTGTCCGAGGACCGCGAACCCCCGATTCCCGACGCCATCGACCCCGGCCGGCGGCTCGATCTGGTCGCCGACTGCGGCAGCTGCTTCGGACTGTGCTGTGTCGTGCTGCCGTTCGCGGCCTCGGCGGACTTCGCGAACGACAAGGAGGCCGGGCGGCCCTGCCACCATCTGCGTACGGACTCCCGCTGCGGCATCCACGCCGACCTGCGCGGGCGCGGCTTCACCGGCTGCACCGTCTTCGACTGCTTCGGCGCGGGCCAGAAGGTCTCCCAGGTCACCTTCGGCGGCCGGGACTGGCGGCAGGCGCCCGGCACCGTCCGGCAGATGACGGAGGTGTTCCCCGTCATGCGGCAGCTCCACGAACTCCTCTGGTACCTGACCGAAGCGCTGACCCTGCCGCCGGCCCGCCCCGTCCACGACGAGCTGCGCCGCGCCCTGGAGCGGACCGAACGCCTCACCCGCGGCAGCGCCCCGGAACTGGCCGAACTGGACGTGGCGGCGCACCGCGGTGAGGTCAACACCCTGCTGCTGCGCACCAGTGAACTCGTCCGGGCCGGGACCGGCGGCCGCAAGAAGAACCGGCGGGGCGCCGATCTCATGGGGGCGCGGCTCCGGAAGGCCGATCTGCGGGGCGCCAATCTCCGTGGCGCCTACCTGATCGGCGCCGACCTCACGGGCGCCGACCTGCGCCTGGCCGACCTCATCGGTGCCGATCTGCGCGGCGCCGACCTGAGCGGTGCCGACCTCACCGGCAGCATCTTCCTCACACAGGCCCAGCTCAACGCGGCCAAGGGCGACTTGAGCACCCGACTGCCGTCGGCCCTCGGCCGCCCCGGACACTGGTAGCCGGCCCGGCGCCCCGGGCGAGTTCCGGCGGTGACGCGACAGCCCCCGGCGGGTAAATCCGGTTCGCGCGGTTCGCCCGGGTCCGTGCCGCCGCCGACCGGCCTCGCGCGGCCGGACAGGGGCCTGCCGACGAAGCGTGCGGCAGGCCGTGTTCACCGACTTCACCGGCTCCCTCCACACTTCACCGGCTCCCGCCACTCCATCGGCTTCCTCGGCCTTCGCTGGTGCCGTGGTGAACCCCGGTTCGCGCGTCGCCGGACCTCAACGACCGTCAGATGACGCCCACCGGCCACGACGAGCCACCGGTCATGGCGAGCCACCGCCCACGACGAGCCACCGCCCGCGGTGCCCGGCCGCAGCTCCCCGCCGCCGCCCGCCCCACACCTCCGCGATCCGCCGGTCCACAGATCCCTCGGTCCGCCCGTCCATCGGTTCGCCGGTCCCCGGTTCCGGCAGGTCCCGCCGGTCCCGCCGATCGCTCACAGCGAACACGCTCCGGGGAACATCCGCCCCTCCCTCCGCATTGAGTGAGTACAGCTCAACTTGCTTGCCGAAGGGGAGATCATGGCTTCGACGTCCACCTCGCTCACACTGCCCGTGCTGCCCCTCGATGACGAGGTCGTACTGCCCGGCATGGTGGTGCCGCTGGACCTGTCCGACGCGGATGTACGGGCCGCGGTGGAGGCCGCGCAGGCGGCCGCCTCCGGGGGTAACAAGCCGGAGGTGCTGCTTGTGCCCCGGGTCGACGGCACCTACGCGGGCATCGGCACGCTCGGGCGGATCGAGCAGGTCGGGCGGCTGTCCGACGGCGATCCCGGGGCGCTGATCCGGGGCCTGGGACGGGTGCGGATCGGTTCCGGTACGACCGGGCCCGGTGCCGCGCTCTGGGTGGCGGGCACCGCCGTCGAGGAACCGGTGCCCGACCGGCTGCCGGGAGCGGTCGGTGAGCTCGTCACCGAGTACAAGGCGCTGATCACCAGCTGGCTGCGTAAGCGCGGCGCCTGGCAGGTCGTGGACCGGGTGCAGCAGATCGAGGACGTCTCGGCGCTCGCCGACAACTCCGGGTACTCGCCGTTCCTGACCACCGAGCAGAAGCTCCGGCTGCTGGAGACCGTCGACCCGGTCGCCCGGCTGAAGTCCGCCACCGACATGCTGCGCGAACACCTCGCCGAGCAGGACGTCGCCGAGTCCATCGCCAAGGACGTCCAGGAGGGCGTCGACAAGCAGCAGCGGGAGTTCCTGCTCCGCCGCCAGCTGGAGGCGGTCCGCAGGGAGCTGGCCGAGCTCAACGGCGACCCGGAGGACGAGGGCGGCGACTACCGCGCCCGGGTCGAGGCCGCCGACCTCCCCGAGGACGTCCGCAAGGCCGCCCTCAAGGAGGTCGACAAGCTGGAGCGGTCCAGCGACCAGAGCCCCGAGGGCTCGTGGATCAGGACCTGGCTGGACACCGTCCTGGAACTGCCGTGGCACGAGCGGACCGAGGACGCCTACGACATCGCCGGTGCCCGCCGGGTCCTGGACGCGGACCACGCGGGCCTGGAGGACGTCAAGGAGCGGATCACCGAATACCTGGCCGTCCGCAAGCGCCGGGCGGACCGGGGGCTCGGGCTGGTCGGCGGGCCGTCCGCGGGGGCGGCGGGCGAGGGTGCCGCAAACGGCGGCGGACGGCGGGCGGGCGGCGCCGTGCTGGCGCTCGTCGGGCCGCCGGGCGTCGGAAAGACCTCGCTCGGCGAGTCCGTCGCACGCGCCATGGGGCGCTCGTTCGTCCGGGTCGCGCTCGGCGGCGTCCGGGACGAGGCGGAGATCCGTGGCCACCGGCGCACCTACGTCGGCGCGCTGCCCGGCCGGATCGTCCGGGCCATCAAGGAGGCCGGGTCGATGAACCCGGTGGTGCTGCTCGACGAGATCGACAAGGTGGGCTCCGACTTCCGGGGCGACCCGGCCGCGGCGCTGCTGGAAGTCCTCGACCCGGCGCAGAACCACACTTTCCGGGACCACTATCTGGAGGTCGAACTGGACCTGAGCGATGTGGTCTTCCTGGCCACCGCCAACGTCCTCGAAGCGATCCCGGAACCGCTGCTGGACCGCATGGAGCTGGTGCGGCTCGACGGCTACACCGAGGACGAGAAGGTCGTCATCGCCCGGGACCACCTGCTGCCCCGCCAGTTGGAGCGGGCCGGTCTGGAGCCCGGCGAGGTGGCCGTGACGGACGAGGCGCTGCGCAAGCTGGCCGGCGAGTACACCCGCGAGGCGGGCGTGCGGAACCTGGAACGGGCCGTCGCCCGGCTGCTGCGCAAGGTCACCGCCCAGCACGAACTCGGCGAGCGGGAGCTGCCGTTCACCATCGGCGACGCACAGCTGCGCCCGCTGATCGGGCGCCCGCACCACACCCCCGAGTCGGCGCAGGACCCGGCCGGGCGGCGGACCGCGGTGCCCGGGGTGGTGACCGGTCTCGCGGTCACCGGTGCCGGTGGCGACGTGCTGTACGTCGAGGCGTCGCTCGCGGACGCGGAGACCGGTGCGTCGGGCCTCCAGCTGACCGGACAGCTGGGCGACGTGATGAAGGAGTCCGCGCACATCGCGCTCTCGTTCCTGCGCTCGCACGGCGCGGAGCTGGAGCTGCCGGTCGCCGATCTGAAGGAGCGCGGGGTGCATCTGCACGTACCGGCCGGTGCGGTCCCCAAGGACGGGCCGAGCGCGGGCGTGACGATGACCACCGCCCTGGCCTCGCTGCTGTCGGGCCGGCAGGTCCGGCCGGACGTGGCGATGACCGGTGAGATCTCGCTGACCGGGCGGGTGCTGCCGATCGGCGGCGTCAAGCAGAAGCTGCTCGCGGCGCACCGGGCCGGCATCACCACCGTGATCATTCCGCAGCGCAACGAACCCGATCTGGACGAGGTGCCGGCCGAGATCCTGGAGGCCCTCCGGGTGCACCCGGTCGCGGACGTCCGCCAGGTCCTGGAGCTGGCGCTGACACCGGCCGTGACCGCGGCCGGCGCGGCGCCGGAGGTTCCGGTCGCGGCGTGACGGACGCGGCCGGGACCGGGCAGGCGCCCCGTCCGCACACCTCGTGCGGGCGGGGCGCCGCCGTACGTCCGGCCGCGCGGGTGCCGGCCGGGGACCGCGCCGGTCGCGGCCCGCGGCCGGGCGTCGTCAGCCGTTGGCGAGTGCCTGGAGGCGGTCCTGTGCGCCGTTGAAGAGGTCGTGGTCCCCGACGGCGGGGCCGGTGGAGGTGTACTGCCAGATGGTGTGGAAGCCCCAGCCGGCCGGGAGTTCGCCGGCCGAGGAGCCGTAGCGCGGCACCCACAGCGGATTGATGGTGCCGAACCCGGTGTAGTTGCCGGTGCACTGCGACCACCAGCTGGTGGAGGTGTAGAGGACGGCGTCCCGGCCGGTGCGCGCCTTGTAGGTGGCGAACCAGTCCTTCATCCAGTTGACCAGCCCGGTCGCGCTCAGGCCGTAGCAGGTCGCGCCGTAGGGGTTGTACTCCATGTCGAGCGCGCCGGGCAGCGTCTTGCCGTCCTTGGACCAGCCGCCGCCGTGATTGGCGAAATAGGTGGCCTGCGCGGCGCCGCTGGAGGTGTCCGGCGTGGCGAAGTGGTACGCGCCGCGGATCATCCCGACGTTGTACGAGCCGTTGTACTGCTGCGCGAAGTACGGGTTGGTGTAGCTGGTGGACTCGGTCGCCTTGACGTAGGCGAAGCGGACCCCGCTGTTCCAGAGCGACTGCCAGTCGACGTTGCCCTGGTGGCCGCTGACGTCCACGCCCTCGACGGAGGCGGTGAGCGCGGCCGGCGGCGGGGCGCCCGGGGCGGTGCCCTCGTGCGCGGCGATCTGGGAACCGGCCCAGTCCTGGCCGGGGTGGGTGGGTTCCGGCGCGTGCCGCGCGGACGCGGCGGTGGCCCCGGCGGCGCCGGGCAGGCCGAGGAGGAGGGAGAGGGTCGCGAGGAGGATGCCGGCCGCGGTCGCGAGGGAGCGCGCGGGGCGGTGGGGGGAGCCGGATCTGGACGCGGGCATGCGTGCCTCCGAAGAGCTCGGTGAGCTGACCTGAGGGGGGAAGGCGGTGACGGCAGGGGTGCACCGGCGCGAGGGCACGGTGCGGTGTGCGGGGCACCTGGTGGAGCCTCTGGAACTTGGTGTGGTCATGCCAGAAATGACGATACGCGCGTAGACCGGCGTGACAAAAGAGGGTCGCGGGGCTGTCGTTGGTCTAATCCTGCGAAATACTGGCCAAGCTGCGGTTTCTGTCGCGGCGGCAGGAAATTTTCATTCTCGGGAAAGCGGGAGAGGTCGCTGACGTGCACAACACCGGAGCCGACGGTACGGCGGCGGACGGCGGGCCAGAGGCCACGGACCACGCGCCGCACGCGGACCACGTAGATCATGTGGATCACGTATTCCTGGCTCTGGAACGCGAGTTGGCGGTGTTCCTGCGCCGCGCCCGCGCCTCGTCCGGTGAGATGGCGCGCGAGGTCCACCCCGATCTGGAACCGGCCGCCTACGGTCTCCTCGTCCGGCTGGCCGACATCGGCGCGCAGCGCGCCACCGACCTGGCCGGCTTCTTCGGCGTCGGCAAGGCCACGATGAGCCGTCAGCTGCACGCCCTGGAGGACCTCGGACTGGTCGCCCGCGAACCGGATCCGGCCGACGGCCGGGCGGTCCTGGTGCGCATCACCGACGAGGGCCGGGACCGCTTCTCCCGGGTCCGCGAGGGACGCCGCGCCCAGTACGCCCGCCGCCTCGCCTCCTGGGACCGCACCGAGGTCGCCGACCTGGCCCGTCTGCTGCACCAGCTCAACGCCGAGCAGGAGGGTGAGTGCTGCTGAGGGACGGCTGAGGGCCGCCGCGGCGCGCGTACGCCGCCGTCCCGCAGCCGGCCTCCCGTACCCTCGGCGCCGGCCCGCCCGGAGCGGGCTCCGCCGCCCCGGCACCGGCCCTGACGGCGGACGGGGCCCCGGTCGGGCATCCGGCCGCGGCCGTGGTCACGGCGCCACGAAGACCACCGCGGCATCGTCCCGCGCCTTGCCGCGCGGGTGCGCGGCGCCGTCCGGGTCCGCCGCCTCGGCCGCCCGGACCTGGTCGATCAGCGCCTGCGGTCCCTGCTTCGCCACCAGAGCCGCGCAGTCCGCCCAGGAGCCCTCGCGGAACACCTCGACCCAGCGGCCCGCCCCGTCGCTGAGGGCGGTCAGCGAGCGGACCTCGCCGCGCGGGACGCGGCCGGTCACCGCGCGGGCGGCCACGGATGGATCGGCGGCCGCGGTGAAGAAGCCGCCCTCGGCGTTGCGCAGCGCCTCGACCGCGCGGCCGTACGCCCGGCCCGCGGCGGCGCGTTCGGCGGAGCCGCGGGGCAGCGCCCGGACCGCGGCCTCCCGGGCGCGGACCGCGGGCGGCAGTTCGTCCAGCCGGGGGTCCAGTACCGGCCACACCGTGCCGTCCGGCCGCTCCAGCAGGAGGACGGAATCGGACAGTACGAGGTACTCGACGGTGTCCGCGCACCAGCGCGCGGTGACCACGGTCGCCTGCGGAGTGCGGACGTGAGAAAGGTCACAGGTCGATCGATGCATATCGGCCGTCCGGGAGATGGCCGCCGCAAGGATCTCAGCGAGCGTCATATCCCGCCGTGAACCGGACAGTTCGAGCATCGCACCCCCCAGGCGCGCGGTGAACCACGGCACGGAGTGGACGCAGCCGTACGCCTCCTCCGGCGGTGTCACACCGTCCAGCAGGACCAGGACTCCGCCCTGGCCGGAGGCCGGAAGAGCGACCGATGCGTAGTCCTCGTTCGGTCGTTGGGGATCGCCCGGTTCGGTGGCGAGTTCGATGCGCATGGGAACGAGTGTGCCGGAGCCGCCCGTATTCTCCCGGCGGCGGGACGCTTCCCGGGCGCGGGCGGGCGGCCGGGCCGCCGGCGGACGGAAAGTCCGGACCAGGGCGGCGGGCGGGATGCGGGCGCGCATCTTTTCAGGACCGCGGCGGTTCTCCAAACCCGCCGGGGGGTTGCGCGAGGTTGCGGCCCGTCCCGCCGGTGCGCGGAAGTTGATGGTCAAACTCGGATTGATGTTCACTCGTTCAGGTGGTCGGGCATGTGTTGCCGAGCCACTGCGCAGCGCCGGTGGAATGGTCGTTTCCCGGATCATTGGGGTGGGCCAGGACGTTCGTCGCAACGCGCAGAGCCGGGCTGTTTCCCTTCGCGGACGTGTGCGCTGCTGCGGTCTCCGCGCAGATCCGCCCCGCGAGCGGAGGAGCGAGCCGGGTCCGCGAGGCCACACGGCGTGGGCAGGCGAGACAGGAATGCGAGCAGCGGTGCGGAAGAAGCGGCTTCGGGGCGGCGCAGGGAAGCCGGGATCACCGGCCCGTTCGGTCTCGGGACCGGGCACGGGTCCGGTCCCCGGTCCGGGGACGGCGGGCAGCGGTGGAGACCGCAGAGGGCGCCCCGCCGCACGGGTGCGCAACCGTCTCGTCGGGGCCGTCGCCGTCGTCGCGGTGGCCGTCCTGGGGGCCGGTGCGCCCGGCGTCATGACCGCCGTCGACAACACCCACACCAGCCAGCAACTCGTCGACCTCGCCGAGCTGAACGCGCGCGCCATCACGCTCGCGCACTCCCTCGCCGACGAGCGCGACGCCATGACCGCCTACGTCGCCGGCGGCCGCAGCAGCAAGTCCGGCGCCGGGGTCCCGGAGGACCAGCGCGCCCGCGTGGACCGGCAGATCACCGAGCTGCGCGCGAAGTCCCACGGCACCGCCGGGGAGAGCGCGGTGTTCACCGCCGCCGACACCCTCCTCACCGCACTGCCGCAGACCCGTCAGAAGGCGCTGTCCGGGCCCGGATCGGCCGAGGACACCTTCACCGCGTACACCAAGGCCGTCCAGGCGCTCGGCGCGATCAGTGCCGATATCGCCCGTGGACTGCCGGCCCGCGCGAACGGCGCCGACGCCGACACCCGCGCACTGCCCGCCCTCGGCCGCGCCACCGACCAGGCCGCCGCCACCCGCGGTCTGCTGCTCGCCGCACTGGGCGCGGGCGGCCCGCAGACCAAGCTGACCACCGCCGCCCAGCTCGCGCACACCCGCGAACAGGGCGCGCTCGCCGACTTCGCGCAGTCCGCGAGCGCCGGCGCGCGGGACCGCTACGACCGCACCGTCAACGGCACCGACGTCACCAACGCCGAGAACTACCTGACCCGGCTCACCGCCCAGCCGCGCCTGGACACCGCCGACCAGACGATCGGCCGCGACCGGGTGCGGGCCGCCCTCACCGCCCGCGTCGGGCTGATGCGCGGTGTCGAGTCCGCGATGGCCACCGCCGACACCGAGCGGCTCGGCGGGCTGCGCGACGACGATGTGACGGCACTGGAGATCCGCATCGCGCTCGCCGGGCTCTGCCTGCTGGTCGCGGTCGGCGCCGGTGTCTCCGCCGCGCGTTCGATGACCCGCCCGCTCGCCGCGCTGCGGCTCGGCGCCCAGCGGGTCGCCGCCGACCCGTCGCACGAGGAGCCCATCGCCTTCAAGGGCCGCAACGACGAGTTCGCCGCCACCGTACGGTCCGTCAACGCGCTGCACGGCAAGGTCGGCGAGCTGGCCGTGCGGA
Source organism: Streptomyces sp. x-80 (assembly GCF_046549095.1). Classification (NCBI taxonomy): domain Bacteria; kingdom Bacillati; phylum Actinomycetota; class Actinomycetes; order Kitasatosporales; family Streptomycetaceae; genus Streptomyces; species Streptomyces sp. x-80. Next base: position 133,178 of record NZ_JAJPWM010000004.1, on the reverse strand, counting down.
CCGGGGAGCTGGAGGGCGAGCGCACCCGGCTGGTCGGCGGCCGGCAGCGGCTGGTCGCCGAGCGCGATGTGCTCCAGGACGAGCGGGTGGAGCTCAAGAGGGAGCTGGCCGCCCGCACCGGGCAGCTGACCGAGCTCACCGGGCAGCTGGCCGACCTGACCGGGCAGCGCGCCGAGCTGACCGAGCAACTGGCCGACCTCACCGAGCGGCTGACGGCGCTGCGCACCGGCGTGCACGGCCAGTTCGTCAACCTCTCGCTGCGCACCCTCGGCCTGGTGGAGCGCCAGCTCGGCGTCATCGAGTCGCTGGAGGAGAGCGAGGTGGACCCGGAGCGGCTGGAGACCCTCTTCAAGCTGGACCACTTCGCCGCGCGGATGCGCCGCAACAGCGAGAACCTCCTCGTCCTGGCGGGCGCGGAACACGGCAGCGGCCACCCGGGTCCCGTACCGCTGCTGGACGTGCTGCGCGCCTCGATCAGTGAGATCGAGCGCTACCAGCGGGTCCGCGTCCGGTCCCTGCCGCCGCACGCCCAGGTCGCCGGGTTCGCCGCGGACGACATCAGCCACCTGGTCGCCGAACTCCTGGAGAACGCCACCTCGTTCTCGCCGCCGGAGGCGCATGTCGAGCTCTCCGGCTGGCTGCTGGAGACCGGCGAGGTGATGCTCTCCGTGCAGGACGAGGGCATCGGCATGACCGCGGACCGGATGGCGGAGCTCAACGCCCGGCTGGCGGACGCGGCGGGGGCGGCGGCCGCCGAGACCATCGACGAGGCGCTGGGCCTCGGACTGTACGTCGTGGTGCGGCTGGCCGCCCGGCACGGCGTACGGGTGCAGCTGCGCGAACAGGAGCAGGGCGGTATCGCCGCCGTCGTCGTGCTGCCCGGCTCGATCCTGCCCGCCGCCCCGGACCCGGTCGGCGGACCGGCGGCGTCCACCGCCGCGGGCGCCGCACCGAGCCTGCCCGGCTCGGTCGCCGAGGCGAACTCCAACACCCTCCAGACGCGGATGCCGCGGACCGATCCGGCGACCGGCCGGCCCGACGCGGACGCCGACGACGCACCGCACACCGCGGACCGTACGGAGCCCGGCGGCACGGACGGCGGCGCGGACAGCGGCCCCGGTGCGGCCGCGGACAGTGGCGCCGACCTGGCCACCGCACCGGCCGCACCTGTCGCACCGGCTGCTCCTGCCGTGCCCGCCGAGCCCGCCGCACCGCAGGCCCCGGCCCCCGGCCCCGCGCCCTTCGACGACTCCACCATCCAGCTCCCGGTCATCGTCCCGGACCGGGACGGCGGGCAGGACACCGGCCAGGGGACCGGTCCGGCCCCCGGCCGGCCGTTCACCCCCGCCACCGATCCCCTCGTCGCCGCGGCGGAGCGGGCCATCGACGCGGCCGGTCTCGGCGGGCCGGCCGGCCCCACCACCCATGCCGCGCCCGACCCGAGCCCGTACGGCCCGCGGTCGTCCGGCCCGTACGCCACCGGCGCCGCCGAGCACACCCGGCCCGACGAGGCGACGGCCCCGGCCGACGCCCCGGCGGCCCCGGCCCCCGGCGGCGGCCGGCACGCCGCACCGGTCCGGCCCGCCGCGTCCGACCCGTACGCCGTCGGACCGGACCAGCACAGCCGTCCCGCGACCGACGCGGCACCGGCACCGGCACCGGCACCGGACGACGCACCGGCCCACGCGGCCGCGGGCGACGCGGTCCCGGGAGCCGGGCCGGCCGACGCCCCCGCCGCCGTACCGGAGCAGGGACAGCGGCGGACCACCGTCACCGGACTGCCCAAGCGGACCCCCAAGGTCGTGGCGCAGCAGAAGCCGGCCGCCGCGCCGCGCAAGAGCGGCGCGGCGCACGCCGAGGCACTGCGGCGCCGGCTCGGGGGATTCCAGCAAGGGGCCCGGGACGGCCGGCGCGAGGTGGAGGCGGAGATCGCGGAGCGAACAGCGGAGCAGACCATCCCACAGAAGGACACCGACGGCGCGGGGGCCCCGGGAGAGAGCCACGTTGTCGAGGAGGCACGCGATTGAACGCGCAAGCGCCCACTGCTCAGGGACGCGGTCCGAGCAGTCAGGCAAGGAATCTGCACTGGCTGCTGACCAACCTGGTCGACGAGGTGCCCGGTATCCGCTCGGTCGCCGTGGTCTCCTCCGACGGACTGCTGCTGCTGTCCTCGGACCCCGACCGGGCGGACGAGGCGGCGCAGACCGGTGAGAACAACGGGCCCAGGGGGTCCAGCGCCGACCTCGCCACCATCGTCTCCGGGCTCGGCAGCCTCACCAACGGCGCCGCGAAGCTGATGAACGGCGGAGTCGTCAAGCAGACGATGGTCGCGATGGACGAGGGCAGCCTCTTCGTCATGGCCGTCAGCGACGGTTCACTGCTCGGCGTCCACGCCACCCCCGACTGCGATATGAGCGTCATCGCCTACCACATGGCGCTGTTCGTCGGCCGGGCAGGCCATGTCCTCACCCCCGAACTCCGCAGCGAGCTGCGCAAGTCGATGGAGAGCGCCCAGTGAGCCCCACCGCCAAACTCCCCGTACGCGGCGGGGACCGGAAACCCGCACGCGTCCGGCCGTACTCGCTCACCGGCGGCCGGACGCGGTTCGGCCACGTCCTGCTCGTCGAGACGTTCGTGGCCGCGCTGGACGCCCCCGAGGAGCGGCGCGAGCTGACGTCCGGCGGCTGGGGCGACCGGGTGATGCCGGAGATGCGCGCGATCGTCGAGCTGTGCCGACGGATGCGCTCGGTCGCGGAGATATCCGCGCTGCTCAAGATGCCGCTGGGCGTGGTCCGCGTACTGCTCAGCGATCTCGCCGACCAGGGAAAGATTCGCGTCTACGGCACCGGGCACGGCACCGGCCGGCCGGACCGCGCGCTGCTCGAAAGGGTGCTGAGTGGACTTCAACGGCTCTGACACGATACCGGCCGGGCCGGCGTCGACCACCGGCTCCGTGGGCCGGGCCGATGCCGTGGCACCGGCCGCCGAGGCGGGGTTGCAGAGCTGGCAGACGGACCGCACGCAGGCACCGGTCGCCACCAAGATCGTGGTGGCGGGCGGTTTCGGCGTCGGCAAGACGACGTTCGTCGGATCGGTCTCGGAGATCACGCCGCTCAAGACCGAGGCGCTGATGACGCAGGCCAGCGCCGACACGGACGATCTCAGCGCCACCCCGGACAAGACCACGACCACGGTCGCGATGGACTTCGGACGGATCACCCTCGACCAGGAACTGGTGCTCTACCTGTTCGGCACACCCGGACAGCAGCGCTTCTGGTTCATGTGGGACGACCTGGTGCGCGGTGCGATCGGCGCGGTCGTGATGGCCGACACCCGGCGGCTGGAGGACTGCTTCCCGGCACTGGACTACTTCGAGAGCTGCCAGCTGCCCTACGTCGTCGCGGTCAACCACTTCGAGGGGACGCCCGCGTACGCCGCGGAGGACGTCCGTGACGCGCTGACGGTGCCGCCGCACGTGCCGATCGTGATCATGGACGCGCGCAAGCGGGCCACGGTGATCGAGGCGCTGCTCGCGCTGGTCGGGCAGGCCCTGGACGTCACGCCCGAATAGGCCGCCGCCCCACGAGCACGCCGGGCCCGCCGCGGGGCGGGCCCGCCCACGACGCCACCCCCCTGAAGCAGCAGCACAGTAAGCAGAGAAGAGCGCCGCCATGCGGAAGATACTCATCATCGGAGCCGGTCAGTCCGGTCTCCAACTCGCCCTGGGCCTCCAGTCCAAGGGCTACGAGGTCACCCTCATGTCCAACCGCACCGCCGACGAGATCCGCTCCGGCCGGGTCATGTCGACGCAGTGCATGTTCCACACCGCCCTCCAGCACGAGCGCGACCTGGGCGTCAACTTCTGGGAGAGCCAGGCCCCGCGCATCGAGGGCCTGGGCGTCTCGGTCGCCGCCCCCGACGCCTCGCGCGCCGTCGACTGGGTGGGCAAACTGGACGGCTACGCGCAGTCCGTCGACCAGCGGGTCAAGATGGCCGGCTGGATGGAGACCTTCGCGCAGCGCGGCGGCCAGCTCGTCATCCACGGCGCGGCCGTCTCCGACCTGGACTTCTTCGCGAGCCGCTACGACCTGACGCTGGTCTCGGCCGGCAAGGGCGAGCTGGTCTCCATGTTCGGCCGGGACGCGTCGCGTTCGCCGTACGACGCCCCGCAGCGGGCGCTCTCCGTCGCCTACGTCCACGGCATGGGCCCGCGCCCCGAGCACCCCGAGTTCGACGCGGTGCGCTGCAACCTCGTCCCTGGCGTCGGCGAGCTCTTCGTCATGCCGACGCTCACGAACACCGGCCGCGCCGACATCCTCTTCTGGGAGGGCGTACCCGGCGGCCCGCTGGACGCCTTCCAGGGCATCAAGGACCCGAACGAGCACCTCGCCATGACCCTGGAGCTGCTGAAGCGGTTCCTGCCCTGGGAGTACGCCCGTTCCACCGAGGTCGAGCTGACCGACGCCAACGGCACACTGGCCGGCCGCTACGCCCCGACCGTGCGGCACCCCATCGGCCGGCTGCCCTCCGGCGGTCTGGTCCTCGGCGTCGCGGATGTCGTCGTCGCCAACGACCCGATCACCGGCCAGGGCTCCAACTCGGCCTCCAAGTGCGCCGCCGCCTACCTCGCCTCCATCGTCGAGCGCGGCGACCAGCCGTTCGACGCGGAGTGGATGCAGGCCACCTTCGACCGCTACTGGCAGACCGCCCAGCACGTCACGAAGTGGACCAACGCGATGCTGGCGCCGCCGCCCGAGCACGTCCTCAACATCATCGGCGCGGCCGGCCAGCTCCAGCCCGTCGCCGACCGCTTCGCCAACGGCTTCAACAACCCGGCCGACTTCGAGAACTTCTTCTACGACCCGGACAAGGCCAACGCCTACCTCGGCTCGTTCACCGGGCAGCCGGTCGGCTGATCTCCGCCGCGCCCCGGCCGTCCGCGACCGGGGCCCCCGGCCGGCCCAGCCGGGCGAGCTGTTCCTCGGAGAGCCCGGCGAGCAGCCGCTCGACGGCCTTGAGCCCGGCCCGCGCCGCGTTCCGCCGCTCCTTGCACCGGTCGGTGAGCCGCCGCTGCTCGGCGAGCGCGGCGCGCTCCCGGCGGGCCAGCCGGCCGGCCCGCCGCTCCTCCGCGGTGAGCCGGGCGACGACGGCGGCCTGCCCGCCGGCCGCCTGCCGGAGCACCTGGCCCCGGTCCATCGCCCGCTGCGGATCCCTGGCCCACAGGATCCGCAGATACGACGCGAGCACGCCCGGCCCCGCCCCCTGGTACTGCTGCCGCGCCAGCCGTCCCACGTCGGCCCGCCCGCCGGCCAGCCGCGCACGCGCCGCCGCCAGCCGGGCGGTGAGCGCCTCGGCCCGCTGCCGCGCCGTCCTGAGGTCCGCCCGGCTCTCCCGGTACGCCGCGGCGGACGCCTCGCTCGCGCGGTAGAGCGTCCGCAGCCGTCCGAGCAGGGCGCCGGGGTCACGGACGGCGGGGCCGGTACCGGCCCCGGTACGGTCCTCGGCGCCGGCGTCCGGATCGGCGTCCGCCCCGGTCTCCCGCTCCGCGTCCACCCCCGCGTCCGGGTCCGGCCGGGTGCCCGTACGGGTCTCCGGTCCCGCGGCGGTGCCGGTGGTGGTGCCGGTGCGGGTCTCGGTGCCGCCCCCGTCGACGCCCTCGGTGACCCGCCCGAGGCCGCCCTCGCCGGTGTCCCGCGACGCCGTCTCCGGCGGCCCGGTACCCGACGCGCCGCCGGCCGTGGCGCCGGTGTCCGTGGCCCAGGTGCCCGGTGCCCCCGTGTGCGGTGGCGCCGGTCCCGGTTCGGCGAGCACCGAGTACGCGGGCAGCGTCAGGGTCACGGCGCCGACGACCGCCAGCGCGCCCGCCCAGCGCGGGAACCGTCCGGACACACGCCCACCTCCGACTCCCGTGGCCGCCCGGCCGCGTACTCCGTACCCGGACCGTCCGACCGTCTGACCGACCACCTGACCGACCGTCCGGCCGAGCGGCCGGCCGCGATCCGGATCGTGTCATGACAGTCATACATTTAGGGCGAATGGGGGCGGAAGGGCGAGGGGCGCGGCGGTCGGATCACTCGGTCAGCCGCCGGAACGGCGGTCGGCGCGTCCGGCGGAGCTGCCGCCGAAGTAGCTGTCGAAGTTCTTCTGGAACTCGCCGTTGTTGTAGCGGTCCCAGTTGACCGACCAGGCCATCAGACCGCGCAGACCGGGCCGGCTGCCGTGCGGCTGGTAGCCGCCGCAGCCGGTGTTCTTCGTCAGGCAGTCGAGCGCCTCGGTGACCTGCGCGGGCGGGGTGTAGCCGTTGCCCGCGAGGGGGGAGGCGGGCAGGCCGATGGCGACCTGGGACGGCTGGAGCGGGGGAAAGACGTTGTCCTTGTTGCCCGCCACGGGGAAGCCGGTCAGCAGCATGTCCGTCATCGCGATGTGGAAGTCCGCGCCGCCCATGGTGTGGTACTGCCCGTCCAGCCCCATGATCGGGCCCGAGTTGTAGTCCTGGACGTGCAGCAGGGTGAGGTCGTCGCGCAGCGCGTGGATGACCGGGAGGTACGCGCCGGCCCGCGGGTCCTGTCCGCCGAACGGCCCGGAGCCGTAGAACTGGTAGCCGAGCTGGACGAAGAAGGTCTCCGGCGCCATGGTCAGCGTGAAGCCCGCGCCGTACTCGGCCTTGAGGGTCCGCACCGCGGAGATGAGGTTGACGACGGCGGGGGTGGTGGGGTTCTTGAAGTCGGTGTCGCCGTCGTCCAGGGAGAGCGAGTGGCCCTCGAAGTCGATGTCCAGGCCGTCGAGGCCGTAGCGGTCGATGACGGCGCCGACCGACCGCACGAACGCGTCGCGGGCCGCGGTGGTGGTGAGCTGGACCTGGCCGTTCTGCCCGCCGATGGAGATCAGCACCTTCTTGCCCGCCGCCTGCTTGGCCTTGACCGCGGCCTTGAACTCGTCCTCGGACTCCACTCCCGGGCACTCGGCCTGCGGACAGAGCGCGAAGCGGATATCGCCCGAGGTGGCCGAGGTCGGCTCGCCGAAGGCCAGATCGATGATCCCCCAGCTGTCGGGAACGTCGGCGAGCCGGGTGTAGCCGGAGCCGTTGGCGAAGCTGGTGTGGAGGTAGCCGACGAGGGTGTGCGCGGGGAGCGCGGCGGTCCCCGGCCGGGCGCCGGCCGGAGCGGTCTCCGGGGCCGCGGCGGCGCGCGCGGTCCCCGGCTGGGCGGTGAGCCCCAGGACGGCCGCCAGCGCGACGGCGGCCAGCGCGGCGGGCCGGGTCCGGGGGTGCCGGCGGGAGTGCCGGGTGGGGCCGGTGGGGGAGGGGCGGCGGGAACGGAGACGCATGGGGGCTGCTCCTTCGGTCGACGGCGCTGGAGTGGGGGGTGCGCGGGCCGAGCGGGAGGGGAGCCGCCCCTGCGGGCTGGGGCCGGCCAGGGAGGCTTGGGGCGGCTCCCCTGGGCAGGCAGCAAACAGGACTAGACCACTAGTGTCAATGGTCCGGACCAGACTCGGTGGTGGGTGCGGCGGTGGCCGCGGGGCTCACCGGTGGTGGTGACGGGGCGGCAGACGCGTCGACGGCCGAGGTGATGGCCGGGGCGGCGGTCGCGCCGATGACCGTGGCGCCGGTCTCCGGCCCCGTCAACTCCGCTTCTGCCACGGCCACTTGGGGCCGCCCGGCGGTTTGCCCTCCGGGTCGTACTCGTACTTCCAGCCGCTCGGCAGCCCCAGCCGTCCCACCCGCCCGGGGGCGCGCCGGTAGAGGTACAGCGTCGGCGGCCGCCCGTCGTCGTTCGGCACCGGGATCTCGTACGTCTTCGGTGGCTGGCCGGTCGCGCCGAGCAGCACCGGCAGCACCCGGCCGTCCAGCGGTCCGCCGACGAAGGGGGTGTTCTCGCTTCTCACGCCTTCAGTGTCACACCCCGCGTGCGCCCAAGGGCTGTCCCGTCATACCTGGCGGGCGCGCGACGACAGCTACGGCACCTCGCCGCGTTGTCGGAACGTCCACATACACCCGGTATGCGGACGCTCCTCCGCCTTGCGATGCACCGCATCTGACGCCGCGCGCTGATCCACCAGGTATGACGGGACAGCCCTTGGCGGGGCCGCGCGCCGCCGGGGCGCACCGCCACGTCGCGGGCCGGGGGCGCGGCGGGCGGCGGGCGCGTCACCGTGGGCTGCGGCGGGTCCGCCGCCGCACCGCGCAACAGACCTGACGCCGTGGCTCACAGCAGATGGGACGCGTCGCGCACGAGCGGGAGCAGGCGGCGGACCAGATCGCCGACCGGGCCGTCGGGGGTCTCCAGCGCCAGCGCCGCCCGGGTCACCCGCGCGGTCTGCGCATCGCGGGCGGCGGTCGCGGCCAGCAGCGCGATGAAGTGGTCGACCAGCCCGTCGCGCAGCTCGTCGAGGGGAGGCTGTTTGCCGCCGTCGAGCCAGATCAGCGAGGCGCCCTCGACGGCGGTGATCCACATGCGGACCGCCGTCCGCAGCCGCGGACCGGGCTCCGGCTCGCCCAGATGGCGCAGGATCTGATCGGCGGCGGCGCGCCGCACCTGGTCCACGATCGCGGACGTCCGGGAGGTCGCCACGACGCTGCCGCCCTGGAGCAGTGCGCTGAACCCCGTGTCGTGCCCGTCGACGAACGTCAGATAGCGGTCCAGCGCGCGGGAGAGCCGCTGGGTGAGCGGACCGGACTGCGGCTCGGCGAAGCAGCGTTCGAGGTCCTCGGCCGCGCTGCGCAGCGCGGCCTCGTACAACTGCGGCTTGCCGCCGGGGAAGTAGCGGTAGACGAGCGGCCGCGAGACCTCGGCGGCGGTCGCGACATCGTCCAGCGAGACGTCCTCGGGGGCGCGTTGGGCGAACAGGCCCAGGGCCGCGCCGAGCAGTTGGCTGCGGCGTTGCTCGACGCTCAGTCTGCGGTAGGCGGGTCGGGGTACTGCTGGGGCGGTGCCGCTGCCGTTCATGGACAGCAGCGTAACCGCCCCGGATTTCCCTTCGCACAGGTGCGCGTACGCGCCGGTGGGCCTTTGGCCGGGCCGGGCCGCGCCTGCGCACCCGTCCCGGCGCGGGCGTCCGGGCCCCTTGCCCGCGCGCCGGCCGTCCGGTCCGCCCTCAGGCCAGCAGTCCCGAGCTCGTCCACAACCGGCGGCCCACGCCGCGCAGTACGCCGATCTCGTCCAGGAAGTCGGTGAGCCGCCGGGCGCCGGTCCGCATGACCTCGCGGCGGTGGCCGCTGGCCTTCACCTGGGCGACGGCCTCACGCTTGTCCAGGCCGACGCGGGCGTAGACCTCCGGATTGACGAACGCGACGGAGAAGACCCGGGCCGCCTCGCCGGAGCTGATCCGGGTCAACTCCCGTTCCCAGCGCGGTGCGGTGACCATCTGGCGGCGCAGCTCCTCGCGCGCGTAGCGGACGTGCCGGGCCTCCTCGACGACATGGATACGGGTCACCCCGCGTACGAGGGTCTGCACCCGCTCGTCCGGGAACGTCAGCCGCTGCATCCAGTCGAGGATCTCCTCACCGAGCAGGGTGCAGGCGAACGAACCCGGGGTGGTGGAGACGGTCTTGAGGACGCGGGCGAGCTGGTGGTTGAGGCGGGAGACCGGGTACGCCGGTGCGCCGCTCCGCTGGATCAGGCGCGCGAACATCTTGGAGTGCCGGCACTCGTCGGCGATCTCGGTGAGCGCGTAGCGGACGTGTGCGCTGGTCACCGGCTTGTCGTAGATGTGCCGGACCAGCAGCTGCATCAGGATGATCTCGAACCAGATGCCCAGCGAGGCCAGCGAGGCGGCCTCGTGCCGGGACAGGTCCTGCTGCTGCTCCGGTGACATCCGCCGCCACAGGGGGGTGTCGTAGAGCGAGACCAGCTCCGGCGGCCAGAACCACTTGCCGTCCTCCAGGGGCGCGTCCCAGTCGAGCGCGGTGTCCGGGTCGTAGGAGTGCTTGGCGGAGGACTCCAGCAGTCGTTCGGCCACCTGCTCCCGGTCCTTGAGCAGCCCGAGGGCGTCCCGCAGGACTTCGGTGTCCGGCACGGTCATCGCGGTCGTCGTCGTCACACTCGTCATGGCTGTGGTACCTCGCTAGTGGGGTTACCCGCGGTCACGTATTATGAGACTGCGTGTCAGCAAGGACGTCAATCCCTTGTGTGCGACTTATTGACCCGCCGGTAAGAAGCGTGTGAGCCTGCCAACGACCGCCCGTGACAAGGGGTTCGGTGAATCAGGAGGCGCTCGTGTCGACCCGAGATCTCTATGTGCAGGGCCCCGGCGACGCCCTGTGGACGGTGCCCGCCACCGGTTCGGCCCGCTTCAGCTGGGAGTACGGCGACGGCCGGGAGCGGCTGCTCGCCCTCTACCAGAAGGGCAAGGACAGGCAGTGGGACGCCGCCACGCGGATCGACTGGGACCTCGAAGTGGACCCCCGGAACCCGCTCGGCACCCCCGACGAGTCGATGGCCCTGTACGGCACCCGGTACTGGGACAAGCTGACGGAGCAGGACCGCGGCGAGCTGCGCCGGCACTACACCTCCTGGCAGTTCAGCCAGTTCCTGCACGGTGAGCAGGGCGCGATGGTGTGCGCGGCCCGGATCGTGGAATCCGTCCCCGACCTGGACGCGAAGTTCTACTCCGCCACCCAGACCATGGACGAGGCGCGGCACGCCGAGATCTACAGCCGCTTCCTCCAGGACAAGATCGGGATGCTCTACCCCGTCAACGACAACCTTCAGGCGCTGCTCGGCGACACCCTGCGGGACGCCCGCTGGGACATGCCGTACCTGGGCATGCAGGTGCTGATCGAGGGCCTCGCACTGGCCGCCTTCGGCATGATCCGCGACACCACCACCAAGCCGCTGCCCCGCCAGATACTCACCTACGTCATGCAGGACGAGGCCCGCCATGTCGCCTTCGGCCGGATGGCGCTGCGCGACTACTACCGCCAGCTCACCGACGCCGAACTGCGCGAACGCGAGGAATTCGTCATCGAGGGCTGCTATCTGATGCGCGACCGGCTGCGCGGCCTGGAGGTCCTGGAGAACTTCGGCATACCCCGGCAGGAGGCCGCCGAGATCACCGAGAACTCCGAATTCCTGCACCTCTTCCGCAAGTTGCTCTTCAGCCGGATCGTGCCGTGCGTCAAGGACATCGGCCTCTGGGGCGAGCGGCTGCAACGCGCCTACGCCGACCTGGGCGTCTACGAGATGGGCGATGCCAACCTCGACCTGCTGATGGCCCAGGACGAGGAACTCGCCGAAGAGCTGGACGCCCAGCGCTTCGCCGCCGAGGAACAGGCCCGCACGGCGGAGGTCGCGGCGGCGATCGCGCAGGGCGCGGCGGAGGAGGGGGCGGGCTGAGGAGGCGCGGTCGGCGCCGCCGACCTCAGCGCCTGCCCGACCGGGCCAGCCAGCGGCCCTCGTGCCGGGAGACCTCGATCGGGCGGCCGAAGCAGGCCGTCATCCGCTCACCGGTCAGCACCTCGGCCACCGGACCGCGCGCCGTCACCCGGCCGTCCCGCAGCAGCAGCGCGTGGCCGATGGCCGGCGACAGCTCCTCCAGGTGATGGGTGACCGTCACGGTCGCCAACTCCGGTCGCCCCAGGGCCAGTCGGTGCAGCGCGTCGATCAGGTCCTCGCGGGAGGGCAGGTCGAGCGCGTTGAACGGCTCGTCGAGCAGCAGCAGCGAGGGCTCGGCCATCAGCGCGCGGGCGATCAGGATCCGGGCCCGCTGGCCGCCCGAGCAGACCCCGAACGGGCGGTCCGCCAGCTCCTTGCAGTCCAGCTCGGCGAGGAGTCCGTGGGCCCGCTCGCGGGTGGCGTCGTCGTACTTCCGCCACAGCGGCTGCACGGTCCCGGTGGCGCCGGTCAGGACGACGGTGTGGCCGGTCGCGCCCTGCGGCACCTGCTGCGCGCCGGAGACCAGGCCGATGGCGGCGCGCAGTTCGCGGACGTCCACCGAGCCGAGCCGGTGGCCGAGCACCTCGACGGTGCCGACGGTGGGGAACATCAGCGCGCCGGCCAGCCGCAGGACGGTCGTCTTGCCCGCACCGTTCGCGCCGAGCAGCGCCCAGTGCTCACCGGACCGGACGGTCCAGTCGACGGCGTCGAGGATGACCTGTCCGGTGGCGTGGCGCCGGACGCCGACGCCGGCGAGGGCGGCGATCACCCGGGCCGCGCGCGGCTCCGGTGTCCGGGAAGCCTCTGACGGCTGCGACGGCTGCGACGGCTGCGGTGACGGCTGTGCTGCGGCCGGGGGCCGCGACGGGTGCGAAGGGCGCATCGGCGCAGGGTAGCTGTGCACGGCACCTTTCTGTGCGGGCCGTCCGATGCCTGGACCTGTGACCGGCTCGACCTGCGACTTCCTCGGCCCGCGACGCTCTTGGCCGGTGGCTGCCCCGGCCCCCGGCCCGGTCGGCCGACCGGGCCGCGCGGCAGGTGGCCCGGCCGGCCGATGGTCCGTGCGGCCCGCCGCGCCGGGCGTGGCGTCGCCGCCGCGGCCCGTGGGATCCGTTCCCCGGCCCGGCCGTTCAGGCCAGTCCGAGAAGCGCCCGCATCCGCGCGTACTTCGCCGTCAGCCGGGCCCGCGTCGGCGCGTCCAGGACGGCCAGCCGCGCCGGATCGGCGTTGTGCGCGAGGTCGGACTCCTTGACCAGCAGTGCGCCGGGCGTGGCCAGGATGCGGGCGGCGTACTCCTCGGCCGGCTCGCCCGCGCGTTTGGTGACGGCCGTGATCATGGCCTTGGTCGCCCCGGTGAGCGCCGCGCCGGCCAGCCACTCCGGAGCGAGCACGCCGTCCTCGACGGCGTCGTGCAGCCAGGCCGCGGCGATCTGCTCGTCGCTGCCGCCGCGCTCGCGCACCCCCGCCGCGACCGCGGCCAGATGCTCCGCGTACGGACGGCCCGCCTTGTCGGTCCGGCCCTCATGCGCGCGCCGGGCCAGCGCCGCCACCTCGGCGAGGGAGAGCGACGGGGGCCGCGCCGGGGGCGTCGGCGGGAGCGGGTCCGGGGTCGTGTCGGCCATGCGGCCATTGTGCCGCGAGGTCACGGCGGGCGCCGGGCACGTACACCGTGACGGGGGCGACGCCCGGTGCGTGGTGTGTGACGCGTGGATCCTGACGACCCGTCAGCGCAGTGCGGCCCGCATCACCGCGCGGGCGATCGGTGCCGCGCTGCCGCCGCTGATGTCCGCGCGGCCGGCCGCCGCGTCCTCGACGACCACGGCCACCGCCACCGCGGACTCGCTGTTCTCCTTCGCCCTGGCCCACGAGATGAACCAGGCGTACGGCGTGCCCTCGTGGTGAGCGCCGTGCTGGGCGGTGCCGGTCTTGCCGCCGACGACGGCGTCCTCGATGGCGGCCTGCGCGCCGCTGCCGTTCTCGACGACATCGGTCATCAGCTCCTGGAGCTGCCGGGCGGCGGCCGGTCCGACCGCCTGGCGCGAGGGCCGGTGCGGGGCGCTGGCGACGGCGTGCCCCCGGGCATCGGTCACCGCGTCGACGAGATACGGCGGCGTCAGCACGCCGTCGTTGGCGACCGCCGCCGCGACCATGGCCATCTGGAGCGGGGTGGCGGTGGTGTCGTACCGGCCGATGGCCGAGAGCGCGACCTGCGCGGTGTCCATCCGGGTGTCGAAGTTGCTCCGCGCGACGGGGGACGGGATGCGCAGCCGGTCGTCGTTGAAGCCGAACCGCTGGGCGGCCGCGACCATACCGGGCAGCCCGATCTCGGCACCCAGATGCGCGAAGACGGTGTCGCAGGAGGCCCGGAAGGCGTCCTTGAGGCCGGCGTCCGCGCAGTCGCCCGCCGCGTTGTCCAGCCGGGTGGTGGTGCCGGGCAGGGCGTACGGGTCGGGGGCGCCCGTCGGGGCGTCGATATCGGGCACCGTGCCGCTGTCCAGCGCGGCCGCCGCGGTGATGACCTTGAAGGTGGAGCCGGGCGGATAGGTCTGCCGGATGGCCCGGTTGAGCATCGGCTGGTCCGCGGCACCGGTCAGCCGCCGCCAGGCGTCGGTGACCGAACGGCCGTTGCCGGAGAGCAGGTTCGGGTCGTACGAGGGGGTGCTGGCCAGCGCGAGGATCCGGCCGGTGCGCGGCTCGACCGCGGCGACCGCGCCCTTCTTGCCGCCGAGCCCGTCGAACGCGGCGCGCTGCACCGCGGGCCGGATGGTGGTGGAGACGTTGCCGCCGGGCCGCCGGGCGCCGGTCATCTCGTCCCACCAGGGGAAGGTGGTGAGCCGGCCGTCGGTGCCGGCGAGGATGCCGTCCTCGGCGCGTTCGACGAGGGAGGTGCCGTAGCTCTGCGAGGAGTAGCCGGTGACCGGCGCGTACAGCGGGCCCTCGGTGTACGTGCGCTCGTAGCGCAGCCGGCCGCCGCTGTCCCGGGAGCCGGTGACGGGCCGGCCCGCGACGAGCACGGCGCCCCGCGGCTGGCCGTAACGGGCCATCGCGGCACGGCGGTTGGCCGGGTTCCCGGCGTACGCGTCGGCCATGAAGACCTGCACCCGCGAGGAGTTGACCAGCAGGGCGACGAGCAGCAGCAGCGAGAAGGCCGCGGCGTGCCGGATGCCGCGGATCACCGTCCGGCCTCGCGGGCGGCGGGGACGGCGGCGCTGCCGCCGACGGTGGAGAGGGGGCCGGGGCCGTCGCCGTGGGGGCCGGGGCCGGTGGGGCCCGGGTGGCCGGCGGCGGCTCCGTCGCGGTCCGGCGGCACGGGTGCGCGGGCCCGGTCGCTGAGGCGCAGCAGCAGCGCGATGATGATCCAGTTGGTGACGACGGACGAGCCGCCCTGTGCGAGGAACGGCATCGCCATGCCGGTCAGCGGGATCAGCCCCGTCACCCCGCCCGCGATCACGAAGACCTGGACGGCGGGCAGCGCGGCGAGGCCGACGGCCAGCAGGCTGCCGAACGGGTTCCGCAGCCCCAGGGCGGCACGGTAGCCGCGGGCCGCCAGCAGCGCGTAGAGCAGGAAGACGGCGGTCAGCCCGGCCAGCCCCAGTTCCTCGCCGAACGTCGCCAGGATGAAGTCGGACTTCATGGCGAAGCCGATCAGCGGCGAACCGCCCCGGCCGAGACCGGTGCCGAGCACACCGCCCGCGCCGAAGGCGAACAGCGACTGGGCGAGCTGGCCGGGCCCCTTGCCCGCCTCGATACCGGCGAAGGGGTGCAGCCAGTCCTCGACCCGGCCGTGCACATGCGGCTCCACGGTGCCGACGGCGGCCGCGCCGGCCACCGCGAGCAGCAGGCCGACCGCGATCCAGCCGGTCCGCCCGGTGGCCACGTACAGCAGGATGACGAAGACCGCGAAGAAGAGGAGAGAGGTGCCCAGGTCACGTTCCAGGACCAGGACGCCGACCGTGAGCAGCCAGATCGTGACGATCGGGCCGAGCACCCGGCCGGCGGGCAGCCGCAGCCTGCCGACCCGGCGGCCGGTATGGGCCAGCGCGCTGCGGTTGGCGGCCAGATAGGCGGCGAAGAAGACGGTGATGAGCACCTTGGCGAACTCGGCCGGCTGGAGGGAGAACCCCGCGATCCGGACCCAGATCTTCGCCCCGTTGACGGCCGGGAAGAGGCCCGGCGCGACCATGAGGAGCAGCGCCAGGGCCGCACAGAGGTAGGCGTACCGCTGGAGCACGCGGTGGTCGCGCAGCAGCACCACGACGGCGGTGAAGAGCGCGACGCCGACGGCGGACCAGATCAGCTGGGTGGGCGCGGCCTGGTCGTCGGGGGTCTCCAGATCGAGCCGGAAGATGAAGACCAGCCCGAGCCCGTTGAGCAGCACGGCGATCGGCAGCAGCAGCGGATCGGCGTACGGGGCGCGCAGGCGGACGGCGACGTGGGCAAGGAGCGCGAGGCTGCCGAGCCCGGCGCCGTAGCCCGCCGCGTCGGCCGGTACGGCGTGCTGTTTGACCAGGCCCACACCGAGATAGCCGCAGACGCTGATGAGCACGGCGCCTACCAGGAGGGCCAGTTCGACGCCGCGCCGGCTGGGCTGCGGCGGGGTCGGCGGGGGAGTGTCCGCCGGGGTCGCGATGGCCGCCGTCGCCGTTGACGTCATGCCCGGCAACGTAGCAAGTGGCGGCCCATATTTCCGTTATGACGGTTATGCAGGTCTGGCGGTTGCGGAGGTTGTGGCGTTCGGGGTGGGGGAGGGCGGGCCCGATGGGCGGGGGCGGTGGGGCCGGGCGGGCGGTTCGTGGTGGTGGTGTCGGGCGGGCGCCGGCGGGGGTCCGGCCGGTGCCCGCCCGACGACCGGGTCAGCACCAGTGCGGCAGCTCGCCGATGTTCACGATGTAGCGGGCGGACGACCAGGCGTACCTGCCGTCGGCGAGCTTGTACCAGCGCCGGTTGCCCCGCACGTTCTCGCCGGTGACCTTGCACTCGATGCGGACGATCCGGCCGTACCGGTTGTGGCCCACCACGCGGTGGTGCTCGCTCGGACCCGAGCGGACCAGCAGACCGCCCCTGGCGACGACGCGGCCCCGGAACCGGCCGTGCTCGCCGTCGTCGCCGGACGCCAGGGCCGGACCGGTCACGACGGCGGAGGTCAGTGCGCCCGCGAGGACGCAGAGGGCGAGCTTGCCGGACTTCGACTTCGGAAACATGCGCTTCCTCCTGCGGAGGGGAAGATCCCTGGGGGATGAGTTCGAGTGGAGGTCGCCGGGCGCCGGGTGACGGACGGGGCGGGGCGGCGTCGCTGCTGGCGCGATATCTGCGCCCAAGCTCGGCCGCGTGTGCGATTTTGTGTCGCTTTGATGTGTTTTGCCTGTCCTGCTCGCCTCACGGTAAGGAGGCAACGGAGAGTTCGCAACTCATCACTGTTCGTGAGAGTGTCAGGCCCGAAAAATCAGGGCGTTCGCGCCCGGTGCGGGCGCGCTCGGGCGCCGTCGGATGCCGTGGCGGCGCGGCGCGCGGGCCGGCTCCCGGTCGGTGCGGCGGCCGTGTGGCGGGAGGCGGTGGCCATCCCCCGGCCACGGGGCGGTGCGGGAGGCCGGGGGAGCCGGGGAGGTCGCGGGGCGGGGTCTGCGTCGGAAGTCGTAGTCGTTCGTAGACGTTTCGCCGGGAGTCGTAGGGGATGATTCAGGGTCTTCCCAGGGGCGTCCAAGGGTTGTTCCGTGATCGCGGGCAATGGCAGTTTGTAAACTCCATCAGAACGAAAAGAACTAAGGCCGAGCTCGTCACGCTGGATGCGGACGACCGACGACCGGTCGACGGCATGGGCCTGGACCATGACCGCCGCGAGCGAGGGGCTATGGCATACGTCACATCAATACACGCCGAGCGGAGGTCCCGCGCTGTCCCGGCTTCCTTGGGGTACCGGGTGCGGGCGACCATCTCCCTCGACGAAAGGCAGTATTAACGTCATGACGACTCTCCGCTCCCGGATCATCGCCTGGGCCGGCCGCATGTATCTGGCGAGAACACAGAAGAAAGGCTTCGACCTGTCTCGAATGTCTTTCTTGCCCGAGTCTGTCCTGATGCCTTTGCGGCGCGATGGACTCGACCCGGTGGGCGAGCTGGCGGCCGTCCGGGAGAAGGAACCCATCACCAAGCTCCCGGTGCCGATAGCCGCCAACGTCTGGCTGGTCACCGGCTACGACGAAGTCAAGGCGGTACTGGGAAAGGGCAACGCCTTCAGCTCGGATTTCACCAACCTTGTCGGCAAGGCCGGTGCCGGGGCCGACCAGAATCCCGGTGGTCTCGGTTTCGCCGATCCGCCCGTACACACCCGGCTGCGCAGGCTGCTCACCCCCGAATTCACCATGCGCCGGCTCGGCCGGCTGACGCCGCGTATCCACGAGATCGTCGAAGAGCGTCTGGACGCCATGGAGCGCGCCGGCAAGAACGGCGAACCGGTGGACATCGTCCATTCCTTCGCGCTGCCGATCCCTTCCCTGGTTATTTGTGAACTCCTCGGTGTGCCTTATGAGGACCGTGCGGACTTCGAGCGGCTCAGCGCCGCCCGCTTCGACCTTTTCAGCGGTGCGAACGCTTCTTTCGGCGCCATATCGGAATCGCTTTCCTACTTCCGGGACGTCGTCAAGAAGCAGCGCGAGAATCCGGGCGACGGTCTGCTCGGCATGATCGTGAAGGAACACGGCGACTCGGTCAGCGACGAGGAACTGGCGGGCCTGGCCGACGGCGTGCTGACCGGCGGTTTCGAGACCACGGCCAGCATGCTGGCGCTCGGTGCCCTGGTCCTCCTCCAGGACCCGAAGCATTTCGCCGCCCTGAAGGACGGCGACGAGGTGGTCGAGCGCTATGTCGAGGAGCTGCTGCGCTACCTGACCGTCGTACAGGTCGCGTTCCCGCGTTTCGCGCGCGAGGACCTGGAGATCGGCGGCGTGCAGATCGCCTCCGGGGATGTGGTGCTGTGCTCCCTGAGCGGCGCGGACCGGGACGGCGAACTGGGGCCGGAGATGGAGCGGTTCGACCCGTCACGCAACGTTCCCTCGCATCTCGCCTTCGGTTACGGAATCCACCGCTGCGTCGGCGCGGAACTGGCCCGGATGGAACTCCGCGCCGCCTATCCCGCGCTCGTACGCCGGTTCCCCCATATGCGGCTGGACGCCAAACCGGAGGAGCTGGCATTCCGGAAACTGTCGATCGTCTACGGGATCGAGTCCCTGCCGGTACGCCTCGACGGCTGACCGCCCCTTTTCGCGACGACCCCACGACCGGGCACCTGGCCGAATGGCCGCGTGCCCGGTCGTCGCTTTCCGCCGCCGAGCGAGAGCCGCAACGGGGCGGGTGGGGCCGGGGGCGTCGCGGGGCACGGCGTACGGGCGGCCGCGCGCCGCGCCCCTAGGTGACACCGCGCCTCGGTGCCCCCGCACGGCGGGGCCGGATCGGCAACGCGGCAACGCGGCAGCGCCGTACGGCCGAACGGACCGAATCGGCGGGCCGTCCGCCGCCTGACGGCCCGTCCGGTTCGTTCCCCCCCCCGTACGCACAGGACAGCCGCCACGAGGCGGCGGGCCGCTCCGCCGGTCCGCTGGTCCGCCGGTCCGGCGCTCCGCCGCTCCACCGCTCCACCGGTCCGGCGCGTCGGCGGGGTGCCGGACCGCCCGCCCGGCACGTACCGGAGCCGCGGCGCGCCACCGCCCAGGCCGCAGGCGCAGGCCCCCGGTCCGGGGACCGGCCCGCCGGCCGCCGCGCGCCGACGCACGGCACGAACCCCGATGCCCCTGTACCGGCGGTACCGATGCCCCTGTACCGGCGGTATCCGTACAGCCGGTATCCCCACGCCGGTATCCCGACAGCCGGTATCCCCAAGCCGGTTCACCGCACATGCCGGGCGCTCTCCGTCGCCTTGCTCATCAGCCATTCGAGCGGCCCGCGCCGGAAGAAGCGGGACCAGACGGTGGCGAAGACGGTGACCGACGCGATGAAGCCGAGCAGGACGGGCAGGGGCGAGCCGGGCAGTTCCTCGATGCCCAGGAGCTGAATGCCGACGATGTGGAAGACGTACGCCGTCAGCGACATCGACCCGACCGCGACGACCGGCCCGGCCAGGCGGCGCAGGCGGGGGAAGGCATCCATGCCCGCGAGGCATGCGACCAGGACCACGATCGCCACGCCCGCGTTGCCCAGGATCGACAGGGTCGTCTCGCTGTGCGGGGAGGCGACCAGCAGCCGGCCCGGAGTGCCGGCGGACGGGAAATCCGCGGTGTCGGACCACCAGGCCGGCGTCGCCGCACCGAGAAAGAGGCGCAGGGCCAGCCAGGAACCCCCGTAACCCGCGAGGGCGAGGGCGGCGCCGGTCACGGCGAGGCGTATGCGGACGGTGGTGGCGGCCAGGTCGAGGCGGGCGATGGCCATACCGGCCAGGACGAGCGGAAGCCAGGTCAGGGCCGGGTAGGTACCGGCGAAGAGCAGCGAGATCAGGCCGGTGAAGAGCAGCGAGGCAAGGCCGGCGGGCTCGCCGGGTATCCGGAGGACATCGTCGCCGAACACCCGCTCCAGTGCGTACAGCACCTGAGGGAAGACCAGCGCCGCACCGGCCGCGATCAGTGCCAGCTGCCCGGCGCCGAGCCGGTACAGCGGCAGCACGAGCAGGAAGTACAGCCCGTAGAAGGCGAGGATCACCTGCACCGGGGTGTCGGTCAGGGTCAGCGCGGTGCCCAGGGTCAGCAGGATGACGGCCCGGATGACCACTTTGACGACGGCCTGGCGGCCGGCCCGTCCGGTCTTCGGCGTGGTGCGCCCCGTGATGAGGACGACGGCGAAGCCGGCCAGCAGGGCGAACAGCGCGGAGGCCCTGCCGTGCGCCAGCTCCATCAGTAAGCCCGTGCCGCCGCCCCGGTCCGGGTCGGGTCCGACATGTGCCGCGTACATGCCGAAGACCGCCAGACCGCGAGCCAGATCCACCCCGACCAGCCGGCCCAGGGGAGCCTTCCCGCTGTCCGGGACGACGGCCGGCGTCCGCTCGGGCGGAGGCGCTGCGGTGACTGTGTGCTGTGACATGCCTCCAGACTGGAAAAGCGCTGGTGGACGGGGTATCCGGCGTCCGGCCGGGCCGCCCCCGCCGCCCGGCCGGAACAGCCCCTCCGGACGGCCGGAGACACCGCACGCGCCGACGCCCCGGCCGCGCCGGACTCTAGGCTCGGTGGGACGGCGATCGGCGTACGGGCCGGAACCCGGGGCCGCACGACCGACGGGCAGGCAAGCACGGCAAGCACAGCAAGCACAGCAAAGTCGGCAAAGTCGGCGAGCACGGCAAGGACACTGATGGTGCAGGGCCTAGGGCCGGGGCCCGGGAACCCCCCCGGCCCTAGGCGGCACGACCCGACAGCAACCCTGACAACAACCCCGACAGCACATCCCGACAACAACCCCGACAGCAACCCCGACGACAGTGACGAGGCGGAGCACACGTGATCCGGGTGGTAGTGGTGGACGACGAGGCACTGGTCCGGTCCGGCTTCAGACTCATCCTCAACGCGTCGGACGCCATCGAGGTCGTCGCGACCGCGACCGGTGCGGAAGCCGTCGCCACCGTCCGCGAGCACCGCCCGGACGTGGTCCTGCTCGACATCCGGATGCCGGACGTGGACGGGCTGGCCGTCCTGCGCGAGCTGCGCGCGCAGCCGGATCCGCCCGTGGTGGCGATGCTGACGACCTTCGACACCGACGAGTACGTCCTGACCGCGCTGCACTCCGGCGCGGCCGGCTTCCTGCTCAAGGACACCGAGCCCGATCAACTGGCCCACCTGGTGTGCAGCCTGGCCGCGGGCGGTGTCGTGATGTCCCCGAAGGCGTCCCGGACCCTCCTGCGCGGTCATCCCGGCACCGGACCCGCCGCCGAGGCCGACGAGGAGTCGGCCCGCGTCGAGCGGCTGACCGACCGGGAGCGGGACGTGCTCGTACACGTCGCGGAGGGGCTGTCGAACGCGGACATCGGAGCCCGGCTGCACCTCGGCACCGGCACGGTCAAGGACCACGTCAGCGCCATCCTCACCAAGCTGCGCGTGGGCGGGCGGGTGCAGGCCGCGCTGCTCGCCCAGCGGGCGGGCCTGCTGGAGGCGGACCGGGCACGGCCGGGCGGCGGGCGATGACGAGGACGGCCGGGACGGCCGGACGGTGGCAGCGTCTTCGGGAGCGCATCCCCGCGCCGCTGGCCGACGCCGGGCTCGTCGCACTCGCCGCGCTCGATGTCCGGCTCAACCTGTGGAACGAGACATCACAGGGTCTGGTGCTGGCCGCCGTCGCCTGCGCCGCCCTCGTCCTCCGCCGCCGATTCCCCTTGACCGTCCTCCTGCTCACGCTGCCGGTCACCCTGCTCGAAGACGTCATCGTGGCCCCGCTGGCGGCCCTGTACACCCTCGCCGTACGCTCCCGCGACCGCCGGCTGCTCACCGGCTGCGCCGCCCTGGCCGCGATCGCCACCGCCGTCCCCTCCCCCCTGGACGTCGCCGACGCCTACGCCCGGCCCTGGACCCTGGTCTACTTCGGCTACCCGCTCGCCACGGCCGCCGCCCCCGTGCTGCTCGGCCAGCTCGTCCAGGCCCGCCGGGACCTGTCGCGGCGGCTGGTGGAGATCGAGGAGGCGAAGGACCACGAGCGGGAACTGCACGCACAGGCGGTGCTCGCCCGCGAACGCGCCCAGCTCTCCCGCGAGATGCACGATGTGGTGTCCCACCAGGTCAGCCTGATCGCCATCCAGGCGGGCGCCTTGCAGGTCGCCGCCAAGGACACCGACACCGTCGAGGCCGCGCGCACCATCCGCGCACTGAGCGTCGGCACCCTCGACGAACTGCGCACCATGGTCTCGCTGCTGCGCGCCTCCGGCGGCGCCGCCACCGAACTGACCCCGCAGCCCACCCTCGCCGACCTGCACCGGCTCGTCGAGACCAGCGGCATCCCCGTCGAGCTGACCGGCGAACTCCCCGCCACCGTCGGCACACCCGCGCAACGCGCCCTCTACCGCACGGTGCAGGAAGCCCTGACAAACGTACGCAAACATGCCCCCGGAGCCACCGCCCGCGTCGCACTCGGGCACGACACGGACGAGATCGGGGTGACCGTCACCAACACTCCGCCGACCCGGCCGTCCCTCTCCCTCCCGAGCGCCCGGCAGGGCCTGGTGGGTCTCAAGGAACGCGCCGACATGCTGCACGGCACCTTCGAGGCGGGCCCCGCCGACGGCGGCGGCTACCGCGTCCGCATGCGGCTCCCGGCCCGCCCCGACTGAGCGGAACACCGGGTCCTGCGGCGCCCGTCGCGGTCTCACGCGGCCGTGCCGTCGGCCTCCATGGTCATGCGGGCCACGTGGAGCGCCAGGTAGGAGACCTCGTCCTCGCTCAGATGCTGCCCCAGACGCAGCTCGACGATCGTCGCCAGCCGCTGCGCGGTGCGGGTCGCCTCCGGGTAGTGCTGGCGGATGCCCTTGCCGATCGTGGACTCCTGGCCCGTCAGCTGCCGATGCTGCTGGATCCGTACGAAGAGGTAGCGCACATGGGTGATGAACCTCGCCGCGCTCATGGACTCCTGGGAGACGTCCAGCCCGTACCGCTCCGTCACGACGGCGAGCATCTGCTGGATGACCCCGGTCATCGTGTACGTGAAGGACAGGTCGCCCGAGGCGAAGCCCGCGTTGACCAGGTGCAACGCGAGCGCGGTCGCCTCGGAGGCCGCCAGTTGCGGGCTCACGCGCTTGTTGACGGCCGCCAGCAGGAGCTGCGCCTGGGCGTACTCGGTGGCGTACAGGGTCCGGGCCTCGGCGCACAGCGGGTACTCGATGACGATGCCTCGCGCGGCCCGGTCCAGCGCGCCGGCGACGTGGTCGGCGACGGCGATGGCGAGGGTGGGGCGAGTGGACTCGCGCCCCTCGATGCCGGCCTCGCCGAGGGCGATCACGACGGCCCGCAGGACCTCCTCATCGATGAGCGCGAGGGCCTCGCTCAGATGGTCGGGGTCGCGGCCATCGGCCGGGACGAAGACGCGCACGATCAGCGCGGGGTCGATGGGCTTGCCCTGGCGGGAGCTGAAGCCGATGCCGCGCCCGGTGAGGATGACCTCCTGGCCCTTCTTGTCGCGCGCGAGGACCACGTTGTTGTTGAGGACACGCAGCGCCTTCACCGCCGGCCCGCCTTCCCGTCCGTGGTCCGATCCTGTCCGATGATCCCGCATCGCCCGCCGTCCGTGCTCCCGGACCGACGCGGCGCGCGCACGTCCCGCATGGGGGCGCGTGCGCGCGCCGGATCGATGGCGGATCGTCACCGCCGCACGGTCACCACGGGGGCGCCGGCGGCGACGTCCTGCCCGGTGTGCGGCTCGACCGAGGCGAGGTCCGCGGTGTTGGTGACGGTCATGAGGGTGACGGTCGGGTGCTCCGCGGCGCGCACGGCGTCGAGGTCGACCTCGACGAGGTGGTCGCCGGCGGAGACCTGCTGGCCGGACTCGACACGCACGTCGAAGCCCTTCCCCTTCATCTGCACCGTGTCGATGCCGATGTGGATGAGCACCTCGATGCCGTCCACGGTGCGGATGCCGAAGGCGTGGCCGGTGCCGACGACGGTGATCAGCTCACCGTCGACCGGGGAGACGACATGGCCGTCGGCCGGCTCGATGCCCACGCCCTCGCCGAGCGCGCGGGAGGCGAAAACCGGGTCCCGGACCTCGTCGAGGCCGATCACACGGCCCGCGACCGGCGCCGCGAGCTCGAAACCCGCCCCGGCAGCGGCGGGAGCAGCGGCCGCGGCGGCGGACCCCGTGGCGGAGCCGGCGGAAGCACCGACGGCGCCCGCGGCGGCGCCGACGCCGACGAGCTCGCGGTCATCGGCCGCCGCGACCGCGCGGTCATCGGCCGCCGCGGCCTCGCCGCGAGCGGCGGCTGCTGCGGCCTCGGCGGCGTCGCGCTCGGCGTTGGCCTGGGCGCGCTGCTCCGGGGTGCGGTAGTCGGAGAGGTACACGAGCGCCATCGAGGTGACGAAGGACGCCGCGATCGCGATGACGTAGGTGCCCATCGGGGAGAAGACCGGAATGGTCAGCAGGGAGGTGAAGGCGAAGACCCCGGTGTCCACGCCGCCCAGGACGCCCACGATCACACCGCCCACGAGGCACCCCACGAGCATGCGCGGGTATATCCGCTTGAAGCGCAGATGAATGCCGTACAGCGACGGCTCGGAGATGCCGCCGAACAGGCCCGCGGCCAGGGCGCCGGTGGCGGTCTGGCGCATGATCTGCTCACGGTGGCGGATCGAGAGCAGCAGCACGCCGGCGGTCGCGCCGAAGCAGGCGAAGTTCCAGGTACCCATCGGGCCCTGGATGAAGTCGTAGCCGATGGTGTTGATGTTCTGCAGCATGAGCGCGTTCAGCGGCCAGTGCAGGCCCAGCGGCACCAGGAACGGGTACAGCAGCGGAATGAAGATCGCGAAGATGATCGGGGCGTTGCCGTTCAGCCACGCCAGGCCCGCGCCGATGCCGTTGCCGGCCCAGACCCCCAGGGGGCCGATGAGGAAGGCGGTCACCGGGATCATGATCAGCATGCTGAAGAACGGGACGAAGACCAGTTGCACGTTCTCGGGGAAGATGCGTTGCAGCCCCTTGTAGAGCAGGGCGAGCAGGGCGACCATCAGCAGTGGCACGAACACCTGGCCGCTGTAGTCGTTCAGCTGCATCGGCAGCCCGAAGACGCTCGCGACGCACTGCTCGGCGCCCAGCGTCGCGTTGGTGGTGCAGGTGATGCCGGGGATCTTGGAGTCCGCACCGATCATGCTCGTGAAGTTCGGGGTCATCACCGCGGCCATCACGGCGGCGCCCACCCACGGGTCGATCTGTAGCTTCTTGGCCGCGTTGTAGGCGACCATGATCGGCAGGAAGTGCAGCACCGAGCGCCACATCGCATCGACGAACACCCAGGTGGCGGACTTGTCCGTGGCACGGAAGTCGATCACGCCCACGGCGTCGAGGACCGAGGCGATCGCGATGATCAGCGAGGCGCCCAGCAGCACGCCCATGAGCGGGCGGAACGAGTCGGAGAGGTACTCGAAGAAGTTGTCGAGCCAGGCGAAGCGGCCCCGGCTCTTGGCGCGGATCGCGGCCTTGACCTCGGCGTCGGACTGCGGGCGGGGCTTGCCGCCACCGCCCATCGACGGCTGGTTCATGATCCTGGCGTAGACGTTCGCGACGGCTCCGCCGATCACGATCTGGAAGCGGTCGCCGGACTGCGGCACCGTGCCCATGACGCCGTCGAGGGCGTCCAGCGCGGCCTGGTCGACCTTCTCCCCGTCATGGAGCTGGAAGCGCAGCCGCGTCGCGCAGTGCGTGAGGCTCTCGATGTTCTCGGGTCCGCCGACGTCGCGGAGGATCTTCTCCGCCAGCGCGTCGGGGCCCGGTGCGGGTGTGTTCATGATGCGTCCTTGCATCCTTCGGTTCTTGCCGTCCTGCATCGGTCCGCGATCTCTCACGCCCGGATCCGGGCAACAAAAAAGGCCCGGGTCGCGCACACGGCGCCACCCAGGCCTTGCCTCCCCTCAAGCGGCACGTCGCCGTGGCATCGCACGCGGCGACGACGGTGACGTCCTCAGGGAGTAACAATCCTGCGATCGAGATCGATCGGGCGTCACAGTAACACCCGAGCGCGGCGGCGCGGGACGAACAGAACACCTCCCGCGACCAGCGGCGGAACGGCACGGTGTCTCCGACGCCCCCGCCGTTCTCCTCGGGCCCGCCCCCGTACCGATCCTCGTGGGCACCCCGCGTCGCGTCCGGCACCGGCGGGCAGCGGCCGCGACGGGCGACGGGCGAGCAGATACCCGTCGGCCAGGGCCCCGTCGGGCAGGACGAGCCGCGCAAGGCGATCCTCGACGCCGGGGCCGACGAGCTCGCCGCACCTACGCGGCGATCCCCGTCGACATGACCACCCACCGCCCCATCGACGCTCTCGCGGACCGCACCGCGCACACCTCCGCGGCATGACCGCGGGCTCATCCCGAGGCGCGGATCGACTGCCGCGACCACGCCGCTGCCTTCCGAGACAGGGCTTGCGCAGGCGCTCCACAGTCCCGGCAAGCGGCCGATGCCCGGCATCCGCTGCACTGCACCATCCGGCCGAGGCCGTCGCACGCGTCGTCGGCGGCCACCGCGCCGACCTGCGAGAACCCTTCACGGTCAGGACCGACCGGGACGATATGCGCCCACCCACGGCCATCGCCCTCCGCGCAAGCTCGACGAGGGGCCTGCCACCACGCGGACGTACCGGCGGCGGCGCGTGGTGGTCTGCCATGTCCTTGCATACGGCGTCGAGTTGGAGATACGGCCCTCGAACCCGCCGAGTCGGGAGAGCCGCAAGCGGAGCGAGCGGGCGGTTCAGGAGGTTGACCGCCGGCCGGCCGCCAACCCTCGTCAGGCGCGGGAACCGCTGGCCACGGTGACGTACGCGGACGGCGGCGAACCGCACTCGCCTGCACATGCAGAAAGACCCCGCATTCAGCGAACTCGCTGAGTGCGGGGTCTTCAGGCACTTCATCGAAGTGCCCCCGGCAGGATTCGAACCTGCGCACACGGCTCCGGAGGCCGTCGGTGTCCCAGCTGTTTTCGCAGGTCACGGACCTATCTGACGGTGTGTTAGGTGCACGGTCCCACGCATGTCCCACAACTCGGAATGTGTTCATATGTCCGCTTAGGGTGGTATGCCTAGACCCCATGACCCTATGGCGTCCGGCCGGGAAATAATCCCACCGGCTGCGACGTTGCGCCTCGGCACCGCAAGATCAGGGAGGGGTAGTGTCGGGGCTGAAGCTGTTCTATACGAAGTGCGGCGTGACTGAGGTCACGCCGCGTCTTGCTGAGGTCGAGGCGGATGTGCAGAACCTCGTCGAGGCGCATATGGAGACGATGCTGGGTGTGCGGTTCCTGGCGAGCGAGTACGTCATCGACTGCGTCGAAGGCGGGCGGATCGACTCGCTGGGGATTGATGAGAACGGCGCACCGGTCGTCGTCGAGTACAAGCGTGGCACCGACGCCGGTGTGATCAACCAGGGCCTGTATTACATGTCGTGGCTCACGGCGCACAGGAGCGCCTTCGACAGCCTGGTCCGCGACCGGCTCGGGGCATCAGCGGCGGCCCAGGTCCTGTGGAGCGCACCCAGGCTGATTTGTGTTGCCGGCGACTTCACCCGCTATGACGCCCACGCCGTGCGCGAGCACCGGCGCAGCATCGACCTAATCCGCTACCGGTTCTTCGGCAACGACCACATCGGCTTTGAGGTCGTGGCCTCGGTCACCGGAAAGTCGACTGCGAGCAGGCGGGCACGCCGCCACGCGGCCGGGTCGCCATCACCCCGTAGGCAGGCCGGGGCGATGGCGCAACTGGCCGAAGCCGCCGATGAGATGCTCCTCAGCCTCGGGGCCGGCGTCACCAGGGTCCAGCGCAAGCAGTACGCGGCCTACCAGCGGCTGCGGAACTTCGCCTGCGTCATCCCGCCCCAGCAAACCAAGGTGCTCGTCTACTTGAAGGCGGATCCGAAGGGGCTGGACCTCATGCCCGGGTTCACCCGGGACGTGACGGGGCTCGGCCACCACGGCACCGGCGACCTGGAGGTGCAACTGCGCACCGAGCGGGATCTGGAGCGGGCCCGGGACCTGTTCCGCCTCAGCTACGCCGCGGCGTAGCTGCTCTTCTTCTGATCGTACGGCCGGGTGGGTTGTGCAGTTGTGGGGTGGTGGCGTGGTGCTTCCTCTCGACGCGCGGACGTGGGATGGCGGTGGACCATTAATGATCCGATGGAGCCCCGGTTTCGCTAACCGGGGCTCCATGGCTAGATTGCCGCCTTCCCAAGGCGCTCCGTTTTCTGCGGATTCCAGTGCCCACCCGGGCAGAGCCGCCTAGTCCGATGCATTGCCGAGTGTGGCGAGTGGTTGGCGCGCAGGCGAACCGGGCCCGTCCACCCGATCTGCGAAGTCAGTGAAGAGCGCCAGGATGCACGCCGGTGCCCGCCGTTCGCTGTCTGTCATGGATCCCGACCGATTCCGCCATGCCGCAGGGGCGCGGTGTGGTCGGGCGTACGGTGCCTGTTGGGTAGCGCAGGGGTTGACCCTTGCACGCCCTGGCGGCCGAGTAGTAAGCGGCCGAGCAGGGGCGTATTGCCTCCGCTGGGGCGTCAGTTCTTTGCCTGGAGGAAAAGATCCGCCGGGTACAGCGGCGTCTGCACCGCGGCTTCCAGGAGGAGGAGGGTGTGAGTGGTCGGGAGCCTCTTCCCTTCCAGAATGTCTTTGACCGTGGGATGGGTGACGCCCGCCCGCCGCGCGAGTGCTCGGACACTGCTGAGCCCTTGCGCGCTGGCGGCGTTCATGAGCGTGCGGGCGATGGCTTGACCCAGGTAGGCACCGAGAGGCGCGTCCTGGCTGAGGGTGCCGGTTGGCCACTCGCCGTCGGCCAGGTGTTCCCGGGGGATGACCTCCTGTGCCACCTCGGCCCCTGTCGTCCTCGTCGGCTGATCCCGCATGTACGTGTCCATTCTCTCCGACTCCGAAGCGCCTGCCGTACTCGCCATGGTGGTAGATTTTCCTACCGATGGTAGGTTTTTCTACCGTGGGGGTGGGGAATGCTGTACGCAGGGTGCGACTGGTCAGACCGATGGTTGGACATCGCTGTCCTCGATCGGTCAGGCGCAGTTCTCGGGGAAACGCGGATCGTCTACGCCGACAGCCCGGATCCGGTCGCCAGATACAAGGAATTCCTGGCGCCGCTCGGGCGCAGGTGGCGAGCTACCCTCCTCGGAATCGAGGACGTTCACATCCATTTCGCCCGCTCTCTGGCGGCCTCGGGAATGGCGGTGGTTCACGTGGACCCCACCCGCGCGGCCCGTCACCGCGCCGCCCGCGGTATTCCCAAGACGGATCGCGCCGATGCGCGGCTGATCGCGTCCCTGGTCCTGGCGGGAGAGTGCCGCCCGGTTGTCTCACACTCACCCGCAGCCGAAGCGCTTCGGGTGGTAGCGCACGCCCACCGGGCGGCCGTGGCCGACCGTATCGAAGCGGCACACGCTCTGCGGGCAGCTCTCGTCCGGCTCTGGCCGGCGGCCGTGTCCGCATGGCCGCCGAGCGTCGGCGGGCTGCTGAGCGCCCAGGCGCGTGGTGTCCTCGCGGCTTCCCCCAGCCCCAGCGCCGCAGCCGGCCTCGGCCGCGAGCGCTTGGCGGCACTGCTGACTCAGGCGGGCCGGACGAGGGCAGTGGAAGACGAGGCGGAGCGGCTTCACTTGATCTTCTGCCGTCCGTCCATGCTTCTCGACCCCCAGGTTGAAGCCGCTGAGGCCGTACGGATCAGGCACTTTGTCGCAGCCGTGGACCAGGCAGTCCAGCGGTCCGATGCCCTGGCGCCGGAGCTGGCTGATCGCTACGCCGCGCACCGGCATCACGCATTGGTCTCCCGCGTTCCAGGGATCGGCGCGATCCTTGGTGCCTATCTCCTTGCGGAGATAGGGGATCGGCCGGTCGAACGGTTCGGCAGTGGACGCTCCCTCGCCGCCTATGCGGGAGTGGCTCCTGTCACCTGGGCATCTGGTCAGACGGTGAGTGTCGCGTTCCGTCGCGCGTCATCGGCGCATCTACGGAGCACCATGCATACGGTCGCCTTCTCCATGGCCAATCACTCGCCGGGCGCACAGGCGTACTACCGGCGGCGTCGCGACGCAGGCGACACGAATGCTACGGCGCTGCGCAAGCTGGGACGCAAAGTGATCCTTTCCCTCTACTACTGCATGGCCTCCGATGTGCCGTACGACGATGGCATCGCCTTCGGCTACGACCCTTCCTCGCGCAATGCTCCTGTTCTTCAGAGGGCGAAACCGCTTAGCGAGGAGGAGATCGTGCGCGCTCGCGACATGCTTGCCGCCCCCCAGGCAAGCGTCACCGCAACGGCACGGGCGTTCGGAGTCAGCACGCAGACGATCTACCGGCACGTCCTTGGCCGACCGAGATCCCGGTAACAGCCCGACGAAAAAACCGCCCACCCCAGGCCGATGCCGGAGGCGTTCACCGTATGGCGGTGAAGGCCCCCGCTCTCGGCCAGAGCGGGGGAGGCGGGCGGACCGTGGTACGCCCGAGGCTATCCCCGGGCTTCGAGCCCCGATGTGGGAGTGGCGCCCACGGACCCCGCCCGCCTCACAGAATCCGTGTCCGTGAGCTGGGCTGCTGTGGGTCAGCACCGGTCAGCGGTGTGGGCCTGGCCGGGTTCCGGGGACGGGCAAAGTGACCGCGGGCGGTGCGGTGGGTAGATGAAGGGGCTTGTGCCGCGTGCCGGAACTGTGCCGGCGGGTGCCGTCTCCGTGGGCGAGGTTTTCGTAGAGGCCGGCCAGCAGCGAGCTGGGGGTGTGGGCAGATGCTGTGAGGATCCAGGTGGCGCGGTTGAGGCTCGGACCTGCCCAGACTGTCCAGGTGGCGAGGCTTTGGTTCGGATACTGGGCGACGAAGGAGTCGAACTGGACTCCCGCATCTCTGGCGGGGGATGTCCACCGGATCCAGCGCTCGTCCGCGGTGTGCTTCCATCCGGCGTCGGCGAGGGGCATCGTGGCGGCGGCGACAGTCGTCTCGTCCACGGGAGCGGCGCCGGCCATGTTCCACTCGTCGCCGTCGGCAAGGTCAACCAGCAGATCCTGTAGTACGGGGGCGGGCGTTGCGCCGGTCGCGGTGAGGTGCCACGTGTGGTCCGAGACGGGCGTCTCGTACGCGGCCACGACCCAGGCGGTCTCGTGGGTAGGGGCTTCGTGAACGAGCTCGATGCGCAGGGTCTGGGATTCGTGGATGGCGTGGGTGGTGTCGTCGGACCAGGTGCGCCACTTCCCTCAGTTGCCGTGTGTGCCGAGGAATTCGTCGAGCAGGGCGTCGTGGTCGCCGGGGTCGGCGGCATAGGCGGGCACAGTCTCCGGTCCCGGGCCGGGTGGCTCGGGCGCGGTGGTCGGTGCGCCGAGTGAGGTCCGGGCTTCCGTAGCGGCGCGCTCGGTGTCGGTCATCGGCGCGGGTCCTAGGCGCATGGTGTCGCCGTGGAACCGTTCGAAGGACACCAGAGCCCGGGCGGGCGAGTCGAAGGTTTCGGTGACCTGCCGCAGGTGGTTCTCGCCGTGGAGGTGGACGCTTTTGCCGCTGTCGAGGTAAGTGCCGACCGCGACGGTGGTGTGGCTGTCCTCGGCGTGGGCGTGGATGAGGAGGCGACCGTGACGGATGTCGTCGTAGATCTTCTGGGCCTCGACGGAGACTTCGCGGATCTCGGTACGGGTGCACCAGGGCATCGGGTAGTCGGCCCACGTCCATTCTTCGTCGATCGCTTTCTGGAGCCGGGGGGTGATCTCGACGGTGATCCCGTCGGCGGCCAGGTGCTGCGCGGCCTTCTCGGCCCAGTAGGGCTCCTCGTGGTCGATGCGGGCCAGGACCAGCGTGTTCTCGGCCACGATGTGCCAGTCGGCGGCTTCTAGACCCTGGAGGGGGATGTGGGCCTGGGAGCCCGTGAGGGTGGCCGTTACGGCGCTGGGGTGTGTGAGGTGTGTGTCGAGGTGGACGTGCGCGTTGATGGCGGGAGTTGTCGCCAAGAGGGCTCCTTTCTGGCGGCGGCCGGGCTATGGGGCCGGCCACTGGTGGGCTCTGGGTCAGCGGGAGATACGTGCGGCGGGTGGAGCGGTGGTCTGCGGGGGGCTGGCCCGGGGCGTAGCTGTGGCTTTGGTGCGCGGGGGTCTGCTCGTCGGCTCGGGTGAGGTGGCGTGTTGCCATCGGGTATGCACGGCGGACAGGTCGGCGAGCGCGCGGCGGCTGCCGACGGTGAGCTGGTACGGCGTGGTGGCTGGGTCGTCGGTGAACGCCTCGATGCGGCGGCCCACGTGGTGTGCTGTGGTCAGGAGGGAGCGCTGGAGGACCCTCTCGCCCCAGTACTGCGGTGCGTCGGCGGCCGGTGCCCCGAGAAGGCCGAGCAGTTCCGCGGGTTCGCTGCCGGCAATCGGCAGGCCGCGTTGCTGGGCCTCCCACAGGATCGTGACCGGGTCAACGGGGGTGCGGCGCCGGGTCAGGGCGGTCAGGGATTGCCACAGCCCGGCGTGCACGGGGCGGGTGAAGTCCGAGGCGGTCAGCCACCGCATCTCCTCGGCGGCGCTGGGGTGTGCCGCCGCGGTGGCGAGCAGCAGCCGCTCCTCGTCGACCGCTTCGTCGCCGTCGTCGTGTGCTGTCGTCAGGGCCTGTGGGGGTGTGCGGGGCAGGGGGCCAGGGTGTAGCGGGAACGTCGCGGCGAGGCCGTCGACGATGGTGGCGAGGGCGTCGGCGGCGGTGAGGGTGGCGGGGACCGGGTGGGGGAGTGAGAGGTCCCGGGCGGTCTGCGCCAGGCGCTGGGCGCCTGTGCGCAGGGTACGGCGGGAGTGCTCGGCCACGATCATCCGCGCGTAGGTGGGGGCGTGCCGGGGCCGTGGGCAGACCTGGATCAGGGTGTGGAGGTAGGAGGCGCTCAGCCCACGGGCTTGCTTTCGGGCGACGGTGAGGACCTTGTCCAACCAGATGGTGTTCTGTGCGTGCTCGACTGGGGCGGGGGCCGGCAGGGAGCTGATCGCGCCGAACAGGGCGCTGTGCGCAGCAGTGGCGAACGAGTCGGGCGCGATCTCGGCCACCTCGCCCAGGCGTTGAGGTTCGAGGAGGAGGGCCCCGAGGAGGGCCTGCTCGGCGAAGTCCCCCGGCGTCGGCGACGGGAGGACGTCGAGGGCGTCCTCGCCGGGGTCGGGTACGGGAGGCATCAGGCGGCCAGGGCGAAGTCGTCGCGGCGAAGGTGCGGGGCGAGGAGGTGGGCTGCGAGCAGCGGGGGGACGGCGTTGCCGATCTGGGCGAACTGCCGGCCCTTGGTGCCCTGCCAGGGATAGTCACCCGGAAACGTCTGCAACAGACCGGCCTCGCGGGCAGTGATCCGGATCGGATCCGGCGCGGTCCGGGCTGCCCCCTCGCTCAGCGTGCCGGCGGGTTCGGCGACCCAGGTGCACTCGTTCGCGCGGTGCCCGAAGAACAAGGTCCCTGCCGGCTCGTCGAACCTCCTGACAGTGGCGTTGGTTTGGTTGTTGCTGCGCAGCGACCACTTCCACTGGGTGGCTTTGCTGGGGAGGGCG
Organism: Streptomyces sp. x-80; assembly: GCF_046549095.1. Classification (NCBI taxonomy): domain Bacteria; kingdom Bacillati; phylum Actinomycetota; class Actinomycetes; order Kitasatosporales; family Streptomycetaceae; genus Streptomyces; species Streptomyces sp. x-80. The sequence continues at coordinate 99,637 of NZ_JAJPWM010000004.1, read as the reverse complement.
TGCGTCGGCGCGTGTGCGGGGGTGGGGGCCCGGGGGCCGTGCCGGGTGGTCCAGCCCGCTCCTCGCGTCTGCGATTCGATGACCTGGTGCGTGTCGTCCTGCTGGGGCTGCCAGTGGCCATGGTTGCGGGCGGCGGCGAGGGCCTGGCGGGAGCCGGAGGGGAAGGGCTCCGGCCCGCCGCCTGGCCCACCGCCGGCGCAGACGGTGGGCACGGGCCGGTCGGTAGCGCCCCAGCCCAGAGCATCCGCCATGCTGACCCACCGGGCTCGGCCTGGACCGAACAGTGACTCCGGCTCGGCGACCTTGGCGTGCGTCGGCGGCGGGGGCACGGCGGGGCGAACCCGGGAGGCGAGCAGGATCGCCCGCCTCCGGGTCTGCGGTACGCCGAAGTCGGCGGCGTTGAGGATGCCGGTCCACACGGAGAATCCCCAGCTGCGCAGGATGACCGCGTATTGCTTCCACAGGGGCAGGACGTGTGGTACTTCCTCCATGACGACCCATTCCGGCTCACCGCCTCCGTGCAGGGCGTGGAGGTAGCGCATGGGTTCGGCGGCCAGGAGGGACCGCTCGTCCCGGCAGGCGGCCAGGAGGTGCCTGCGGGTGTCGCGTCCGGCGGCGAGGTCGTCGACCGCCTGGTGCACCAGCGGTTGGTCCACCAGCCCCAGGCGTTTGCCGGCCATCGACCATGCCTGGCAGGGCGGACTGGCGATCAATCCCTGTGTCCGGCCGACCCACGGCCACGTCGGATACATCGCCACATCGGTCCGAATCGTCAACTGGCCCGCCGCGGTGCGTGTTTTGCAGGCCCATTCATCCCACTCCAGCCCCACGTCCCGTACCCCGAGCATGGTCAGTGAGTGGCTCCATCCCCCCGGTCCGGCAAAGAGGTCGAGGATCAAGCGGCCAGCCCGAAGTCGTCCTGCTGCGCCTGGACTTCACCGCGGCAGGCCCACGGCGAGCAGCCGTCCACCACGCCCAGCTCCGCCTCGTCCGTATCCGTCAGCTCGTCCTGGCGGGCAGCCCGCTCGGCGGCGGTGACGTGGTCGACCGGCGCCTGGGCCAGCGGCACTCGGGAGCGGTGGAGATACGCCTCGCCCAGCAATGTGTTTCCGCCGGCGTTTGCTCGGGCGTTCCCCTTGCGGATGGCGTCGTCGAATTCGACGACGTCGCGCCACTCGTCCGGGCTTGTGTCGCGGATATGCCGCCATTGCGCATTCCCGTGGAAGGGGCAGCCAAGGCACGAGGATTTCGGCGTGTCGGCCAGCCCTAGCGACGTGAGGTAGCGGACGCAATCGCCACGGGACCAGCCCATGTCGATGAGCGGGTGACAGTTGCGCATGTACTTGACATCGGCGTCCTTAGCGCGGTGGAATTCGTCGGTCGAGATGCCGACCCACTGCTCGATAAATACGCTCCGAGGGACACGCATGGGATAGGGGTAACCGAGGATTTCCCGCGTCTTCTTCTTGATGGGCTTGATTTTATACTCGCCGGTGCATTGCCGTCGCATCATCCCGGACTTTCCATCCTTGTTCAGGACGTAAAGGGGCATGGAGGCGAAACGGTGATCCGGGTCCAAGGCATCCTTGCGGATGTTCCCGGCGGAGACGCGCAGAATCGGTATGCCTGCGGGCTTGGCTACCTCGCGTTCGAGGCGATCGAGGTGCGCGTAAACCGCCTTGGGCTCCCAGCCCGTGTCGGCGAAGATCGCGTAATCGGCCTTCGGTAGGACGCCGTTGGCCGACAGGGCGAGGAGGGTGCTGGACTGAACTCCCGCACCCAGAGAAAGGGCACGGAATCTAGGCTGATCTGAAATGGTCTGTCCTGGTGTAGGGGAAACGGAAGGCGCGCCCTCAAAGCGGCTGGCGTGGTGAGGGATTTGGCGGCATCAGCCGGTCGCGGTGTACGGCGTGGTAGAGGGCGGGGATGCGGTCGAGGAGGTCGGCGGCCGACTCGATGAACTGCTGGGGTGAGGGGCCGATGAGGACGACCGGCCCTGATGCGGCGTCGGCACAGCGGTGTTGTTCGCCACGGCGCGGGCGAGGGCTGCGGTCAGTTCGGCGCCCGCGTCCTGGCCGGCCTTGGCGCTCTGCGCGACGCGTTCGAGGAGCAGCAGGTCCCCGGCAGCGTGTGCGGCTGGCCCCATGCGAGGTCGAGGAGCAGCCGCAGGGCGGCACGAGCGAGGGCCTGTGCGTCGGTGATCCGAGCAGTCAGCGTGTGTGCGTGGTCCGCAGGCACGGTCCCAGGCAAGTCCGCCGATGGTCAGGTGGGAGAGGGCCTTGGCCGGTGCGAGGGAATCAGGCACGGGTCTTTGCGAAGACGGTCGGGTGCAGGGCCCAAGCGAACGAGGCGGCCAGGGCAGGGGCTTTCCCGGGGTGCTGTCGCCGGAGGTCAGCGGCGGCGTCCGGCCGGTGGAGCCAGGGCGGTCGCGGGGGTAGCGGCGCGCAGGACGTGGGGGTGTTGCGGTTGCGGGCCGGGTGAGGCTTCCGTGGAGGGCCGGCTGCTGAGGGCGGGCGCGACGCGGTCGAGGGTTTCGGCGACCTGCTGGGCCTGGTCGTGGGCGTGGCGGAGCTGTTCAGCGATGTCGTTGGGGAGTTGGTCCCATTGGGCTGCGTACTGGTAGCCCTGGATGATCGCGATGGCGTTGCGGAGCTGGTCAGCGAGCTGTTGCAGGATCGCGGTCTTCTGCTCTGGGCTGGTCGCGGCGTGTGTGGCTTGCAGGAGCGCATCGAGGGCCGTGGGCAGCGGGCCGGTGTCCGCGGGGAGGCCGAAGAGGTGGGCGTGCAGTGCTTGGGCGAAGACCGTGACTGGTCCGCCTCGGGAGCGGTGGCCGAATTTGGCTGCCGCCTGCGGCCGGACGCGGAAGCTGACGATCACGTCACGGGGCGCGGCGTCGGGGTGGATCTGGTCGGCGAGGGCGCGGGCGAGGTCGTGCGCTGTCGGGGTGTCGGAAGGCGTTGTGACTCCAAGGAGATGTAGCCAACGGATCGGGCCGCGTGCGGCGGTCGCGGCTATGGTGTGTCTCCTAATCCGGGCATGAAGAACCCTCATCGCTGGGGGGCTCGAAGGCTCGGTCGATCCGGACCTCGATGTCAGTTAGGGAAACAGGCGAGGGCGGCAAACCCCTCAATTGAACTCCACGTGGAAGGCTCTTCGGGCTGTCAGCTCCCGAAGTCGATAGGCGGTAGTGGAAAAGTTGCCACATGTCGACGCGGCTGCGCGGCAGTCCCATTGGTCGCTGCCCTTTCCCGTTGGGCACGGCCAAGTACCCCTTCAGCCCAGGGAATGCAAAAATAGTGTCGATATATGCGATCGGTTCCCCGTTCCATCCGTTTCCCCGGCACGTATATCCCTACATCCAGCACCCTTCTACCGGCCGTGACCGTGCGGCGGGTTGGGCGGTGCAGGCGGCTTCGTGACGGTTGGGGCCGGGCTGTTCGTCGGCAGGGGGGTGACGCCGTTGAATACGTGCCGGGCTTCATCGAGCGTGCGTTGGGCGGCGTCGAGGTGCCGGCGCAGAGCGGAGTGGTGCGTGAGGGCCTCCACCTGCCCTTTGAGGGTGCTCTGGTTGGCAGGGTCGCTGGCCTTGGTCAGGGCGGGCAGGGCTTGGGTGTAGTGGGCGAAGGCCCGTCCGATCGTGGCGGCTGTCTGATGCGCGGTGAGGGCATCCTGGGTGGGGTTGGCGGACTCAATGTCGCCGGTGTGGGTGTGGTAGGCGTCGCCGGCGAACCGCAGAGCCAGGTGGCCCAGGAGGTCGGCCTGGCGCAGGGCGTTGAAGTGGCCGCCGGCACCTGGGTTAACCCGATAGGTGCGGAGGTCATCGAGGACGGCGTCGAGGGCCTCGGCACTGGTCAGGTCGTCGAGGTCGTGGGGTTCGTATGCGGGAATGGTCGACTCCGAGAAAGGGGACGAGAAGGGCGGGGCTTTTAGGCGCGGGGTAAGCCACCGGCGCGCACCCTGCGCCACAGGGGCCTTGGGTGCGGCTACAGAGGTGGTCGTCATGTGCGACGGCGGGCGGCCGGGGCGTGTGCCGGCGCCGGGGCGGGCGCGTTCGGGACAGCAGGGGGCTGGGGCGCCTCCAGCGCGGTGCGGGCTGCTGCCAGGGCGCGGCTGGCGCCGTCGAGGTGGACCCGCAGACGCAGACGGCTGTGGTGGTCCTGCGAGTCGAGCTGCTGCTGGAGTGTGTCCTGTGGGCCGGTGGTGAGGGTGATGAGCGGGGCGAGGGCCTGGGCGTAGTGGATGACGGCCCGGCTGAGGTGGGCGGCCGTCTCGGCGAGGGGCTCGGCAGGCTGGAGGCCGCTCATGTCAGGGGGGAGCTGGTGCTCGACGTCTGCGGCCATGCGGGCGGTCGGATCGCACAGTAGGTCGATCTATGTGCCGCATGGCGTTGAACAGACCGGTTTCATCGGCAGTGATGTGGTGATCGCGGATGTCGGCGATCACGGCGTCCACGGCTTGGCTCGGGGACATGTCTTCGAGGTCTATGGGTTCGTAGGTATGCAGGGCGTCTCCAGGTCGTGGTTGGGGCTCGCCAAATGAGGGTCCTTCGTCTCATCTGCCCCGGCCCGGTGGGGGTTTGGGGGGATCGGGCGGAGACGGTGGCCCTGACAGGTGGGCGATGGGGGCAATGCCGGCGTAGCGGTGCAGCGGGCGAGGGATCTCCCGCAGACGACGCAATACCGGTTCGTCGCGCACGAGTTGGCTGACGGCGCTGCGGGCGAGATGCGGCGGAGCATCCTGGCTCAGGGAGAGATTCCAGCGCTCGGAGCCGTCGCCGGTCGGTGCCTGGGTCACGATCTGCCAGGCGGTCTCCTCGTGGGGGGTGTGGGCGAGGATGCACAGGCGGTCGGGGGAGAGATATACCGTCCGCGTGCCGTACGCGGTGCGCTTCCATCGTGCTCTGTTGAGGTCGTCGGCCAGATCTTCCAACGGGCGGGTATCACTGATGGGTTGAGAGATGGGCCGTGTCATCGGCCTCAGTAGGGCGTGGGCCAGCTCGCGTGGTGTGTTGCATGAGACGTTCGCGGTCCAGGGGCGGGGGCCGGTGTGGGCGACGGTCCAGCGGGGAGCCGGGCCGGAAGCCAGCATGTGGTAGCTGAGCGTCGTGGCGCCGTCCGGGGATTTCATGGTGATCTCCCCGGTGCCTGAGTGTGACCGGTGACTCCAGTTGGGGGCTTGGCTCTTGATCGCTCTGAAAACGCCGAGGCTGGCGCCTTCGCCAGCGGCGTGCAGCGGTGAGACGAGGACGAGGGAGGGGGAGAGGAAGCGAGCGGATGACGTGGCAGGTCCAATGGCGGGGTGAGGTGGTCAGCGGCCCCGGTAGTGCGGTGGATGGCCGGCAACCCTCGGCAAGGCCGTCGGTGTTGACTCGTGTGTCGGCCGGTGGGCGCGGGTGTGCAGTGCGTTATCGAGGCACCCATGCGCTTGGAGGCGCGATGTCCGGAGGTCGTCACGGAGGGTGGCCGCGTCTGCTGTCGCTCACGCGGCCTTCCCGAAGTCGGACTGGGTCGGCGTGTGCTTGGCGAGGGCGCGGGCGGTGATCGCCTCCGATACGCGGGCGGACGCGGCGGACAATTCCTCCGAGCCGGGCTCCAGATACCAGGGGCGCAGGTCGAGCATGGCGGCGCGCATGCCGGTGGCGAAGCACAGGGCGGTGCCCTTGGGCAGGGCACGGATTGCGTCGGCGGGCAGGATCCGCTCCTGTCGCATGGACACCGAGGTCGACTTCCCCGACTCGGAGTGCGAGGTGGAGGTGGTCTCTACGTCGTGGTCGCCGATCAGCCGGCTCAGCTTGTCGGCGAAATCCGGGTCGTCGATGCCGGAGCCGATGACCTTCACGGTCGAAGCGGACCACATGGCGTCCATGCCCGCATCGCCCCAGACCTTCTGGCCCTGGCGGTAGGACTGCAGGATGGTGATCGGGATGATGCCGCGCGACCCGAGGTGGGAGTACAGGTCCGGCAGGTCCGAGATCTTGCAGACGTTGGCGGCCTCGTCGAGGATCGCGAGCATCGGCGGGTCCAGACGTCCGCCGGCACGCTCGGCCTGAGCAGTCGCGGCGCGCATCACGCTGTCCGCGCATGCCGCGATCAGTGCCGCCGCGCCGCCGCCGCCGTCCTTCGACAGCAAGTACAGGGTGGCCGTCGAGGTGACGAACTCTCTCGGCCTGAATTCCTCCACATCCTTCTGCGGAGTCACCCACGCGGCGATGTCGGAGTTGAGGAGGGCTGCGGCGTACTGGCGGGCGGTTTCGTAGATGCCGTCTCGGGTCTCCGGCGGCCCCTCGACGGTGCCCTTGAGCTGAGAGGCGACGGCGGCGAAGCCGTGGTCGCGGAGGATGTCCAGTGGGGTTCGGTCGGCGGGGAAGGCGAGCCACTGCATCACGTCGGTGATCGGCCGGTCGTCGAGCGCTGCCGCGAGGAAGAGCTGCGAGAGGATGTTGCTGCCGGCCTTGGACCAGAAGTCGCCCTGCTGTGAGGCGTCCACGGAGGCGGCGAGGAAGTGCCCTGCCAACCTGCCGGCGCCGTCGAGGCTCGTGGCGTCGGCGAGGGGGTTCCACCACATGCCGCGGGTGGCGTGAGCGATCTGCTGCGGGTCCATCGACCACACCCGTCCCACTGCTCTGCGGGCGTCGAGGGTGGCGGTGTAGGCGTCGCCTGCTGCTTTGTTGCTGGTGAGCACGACCGGTCCGGGTGCGCTGAGGATCGAGGGGATGGCAAGGGAGGTGGTCTTGCCGGACCGCGGGGCCATGATCGCGACGGCTACGTCCTCGTACCCCATGCGGACCTCGTGCTTCGTCTCCTGAAGGTTGCCGAGGAGGACGCCCGTGTCCTTCGCGTCGATGTACTTGGCGTTCTTCAGACTCGGACGCAGGGACCGGGCCTTGCTGGTGATCGCCTTGGCCATCAGCGGTTCGATGTCTCGGGCTTTGGCCATCCCGGCGATCTTCTTCCGGCCGCCGCTGTGGTTCTTGTGGCGGGCCCACAGGAGGCCGGCCGCGGCGCCGAGGGCGAGAAGGACGGTGACAGGGACGATGCGGGTGCTGATCAGCAGAGATGTTTCCCCGGCCTGAGGCCAGAGCTGGTTCGGGTGGAGCAGGGCGGTGGTGGGCTCGTAGGGTGCCCAGGCGGCTCCGGTGAAGTGCGCGGTGATGTTGCCGGACAGCCAGGCGAGGTGGGACAGGGGGACGACGACAGCGAGGACTCCGAGAAGGAGGCGGAAGGCGATGTCGTACCCGTCGGTGCTGTTGGTGGAGGAAGGAGGCAAAGGGCTACGTGCTTCGGTTCGGGGGCGAAGGGAGCAGCGGCTGCGACTGGGGCTGGCTGGCGGCCGGTGCGGTGCGCTCGGCCTTGCAGGCAGGGCGGCGTGGCGGGTGGCGAGTGCGCGTATGTGGTCTTCCGGGTCGAAGACGGCCTGGAATGCGGTCACTTCCCGCCATGTGTGGGTGACGAGATTCGGGTTGAGCGTGGGGAGGCTGCTCGGGCTGCCGGTACGCGGAAGCGGGCTCGGGTCGGCAAGTGGAGACCTCGACGGTCGAGCGGGACTGTGGCACGGTCACCTCCGCACCGAGACGGTCCGGCTGGGGGCGGGGATGGCCGGCCGGGTCGGCGGCGGGGCCAGGGGCGAGGGGGCATGTCGTGCGGCGTGGCTGATCTCACGGAGGGCATGACCGTGGGTGGCCCAGTCATCGAGGGAGTCCCAGCAGTTGGCGTGGTGCTTGGCGAGGGCGTTCTCGCGGAAGGCGGGGCCCGGCGGGGCAGGGGGAGGCGAGCTGGGCGCCGTCGGCGCCCAGCTCGCGGCTAGCGGTTCCGGGCGGGCGTGGCGAATGCGGCGGTGGGTACCGGGGCGTCGCTGGTCTGTAGCGCTGCGGTCCGCCGGGCCTTGCGGGCGGTGGCGCGGACGGTCTTGAGACGTGCTTCGTGGGCGGCGGCGAGCTGCTCGCCCTGCGGTCCGCGGAGGGCGTCAGTCAGGGCAGCGAGGATTTCGACGGGGTGTTGGCGCCGAACTCCGTGTACCACAGGCGGTCCTCGTGTTGCCCGCAGATCCGCCACCAGGAGGCGTACGATTTCGGCTCGGGTTCCAGTACCAGGGTGTGCCGGTAGTCGGGGCTGGCCAGGACGACGTGGGGATAGTCCGGGTCGGAGTGGTTCCTCCACCCCGCGGCCCGCAGCGTCTGCGTGACCCGCCGAGGGTCGCCGCGCCCGGCCAGGTGCCGAGGATGAGTCTCGAGCCAGATGGTGTGGTGCGGCTCGTTTGCGCGAGTGGAGATGTACGGGTGGCTCACTTGCCGCTGCTCGACGGGACTATGGAGTCGAACGGCAGACCGCCGAGGCGGTGAATGTCCCAGTGCAGGTCATGGCAGTCGGTCACTTCAGGGGCAGCTGCTCTGAGCCTGGCGATGATGTCGCGGATCTCGACGGGCCATGGCAGGAGCGCGTGCCCCTCGATCAGACGTGCAGCGGAACGCAGGATGTTGCCGAGCGCCATGGGCACGCCGTATTCCTCATCCAGGACTTGGGCCAGCACCGCCCGCGCATCAGGGACGGACGTCGGCTCGCGCAGATACAGCTCGGCGTAATACAGGACGTCCAGCGCCTTGGAGATCTCGGTGGCGCTGGGCGCACGCGGGGCGGGGGAAGAAGCAGGCGCAGGCATGGGGGCTTCCGGAAAGTCGCTCACCGGTTGTCCGATGCGTTGGCGGTATCGACGGACTGGGCGTTCAGCCGCTGCACGTCATAGTGCAGGATGAGCCAGTCGGTGACGTCACGGGAGGATTCCAGCAGGCTGTCGATGATCCGGCGGGTCTTGTCGGTCAGGGGCCGGGTGGCCTGCTGGGCTACGAGGTGGGCGGTGCCGCGCAGGACGTCACCGAGCAGGACGGGCACGCCGGTGTCCTCGTCGAGGAGCGGAGCGAGCAGCGGCAGCACGTCGGCCAGGGGCGGGCCGGCGCGCAGGTAGTCCTTGACCTGGGCCAGGGTGTCCGTGGCCTGCGCGACCTGCTCGGGGCTGGGTGCAGGGGTGTTGGGCATCAATGTCCTTGTGCGATGGGGAGTGTCGGTCCGTCGGGTCCGGAAGTTCGGCTAGCGGCGCTTGCGTCGGTGTGCCGGTCCCGGGGGCGAGATCCGGCCGACCGGGGGCGGCTGGGATGGCCTGGAGCGCTGGGCGGCTTCGAGCCGTTGCAGGTGGAGCCGGCGGTTGTGCTCCGGTGAGACGGCACTCCTGGTGGAATTGAGGTATCCGAAGGTGTGGCCGGTGGTCTGGCCCTCGTCCCGAAGCAGGGGCGCGGGATCGGTAAGGGCGGTGACGAATCCGGTGAGTGCCGCGGCGGGGGCCGTGTCGTCGATGGAGGCCCCCCACAGCCACCGGCGGCGCTGCTCGGCGAGGGGGACGGAGACTTCGGTTTTCCACCGCCAGGTCGAGGTGTCGTGGAGACCCGGGGCCTGAACTCGCGCGAGGATTGCGGTCTCATCGGGTGAGAGGGCCGCCTGGTTGGTGCCTTCCAGCTGCTTGGGCCAGCCGTGGCTCGCGGCGATGTGCCACAGGTCGGTCGTCTCCGTCCTCGCTCGTGGCGCCTGGTGGGCCAGGGCATCAGTGAAGCCGGCGATGATCTCGACGGGGGTGTGGCCGCCGAAATGCGCGGACCAGCTGGTGCGTTCGGCGGGGTGGACGCGCCACCAGGTGTCGCGTTCCTCGGGCGCGGTGGGCTCCAGGGTGAGGTGCAGTTGCCGGTCTGGGCTTTCCAGCAGGACGTGGGGGTAGCCGGGCACCGAGTGGTTGCTCCACCCCGCGGCGAGCAGGTACTCGGTCACGTGCCGTGGGTCGCCGCCACCGGCGAGGTGTCGCGGGGCCACCTCGTCGAGGTAGCGCACCTGGTTGATGCGGTGGATGGTGGGGCCGTTGGTGCGGGAGTAGAAGTGTTCGTGGCTCACCGGGCGCTCCCGGTCCGGGAGGCGTACGCGCTGGCGGCGGGAGCCCTGCGGGGCTGAGTGGTGGCCCAGGCGGTGCGGGCCCAGGCGGCGGCGCGGGCGGCGGTGATACGAGCCTGCTGCCAGGTGCCCAGTTCGGAGGGCAGCACGGACACGGAGGTCGTGCGGATCCGGGTGCTGTGCGGGACGTGTCCGCGCGGTCGCATGACCGGCTGCGGGTCGGCCAGCGCGGCGGAGAAACTCTGGAGGAGATGCATCGGAGTGGTCGGGGTGAACGTCGCGTCCCAGGTCCGGCCATGCTCGGTGCGGGCCCCTGCCCACCAGTGCGCCTGGCCGGGAGCGGACCGATGGAACTGCATGAATGCGTTGCCGTCCGGGCTGGTAGCGGTGAAGTGCGCTCCTTGCTTGGTCTTCCAGCCGCGCTGCTGCAACGGCTCCCACACGTCGGGGGCATGCGCGGAGCGGGGCTTGGTGAGGGCGTCGGTGAAACCGGCGACGATCTCGACGGGAACCTGCGGGCCGAGGATCGCGTGCCAGGCGTCCTGGTACTTGGTGGCGTTTGCGCGGATTGCCCAGCCTCCGGGTGGGGTAGTGGGGTCGAAGCCGACGCGGACCATGCGGTCGGGGCTGTCGAAGACGATCGGACCGCGGGACTTGGAGCGGTCCTTCCACCCGGAGGCGCGCAGGTATTCGGTGACGTGCCGTAGGTCGCCGCCACCCGCGAGGTGGCGGGGCTCGACGAGGTAGTGCTGCTCGGCCTGCTGGTGGGTGGGACCCCAGCTATTCCGTTGCTGCCGTTTCATCGACGCCGCCTGGCTTCGGTAGCCGGTGCCGGTGGCGTCGGCGGCATGCTGGTCGCGGTGGTTGCTGGTGCCGGGGGCTTCCGCAGAGTGGCGGCGTGCTCTTCGAGGTTGAGACACAGGTCGTACAGTTCGTTGGAGGCGCGGCCGAGAGCCGGGCCCATCTCGGGCGGGAGCGTCCCGCGCTGGGCGTGGTTCATCGTGACGTAGGAGCCCGTGGCAAGAAGGGCTGTCAGCCGGCCGAGGACGCCGTCTTCGGCGTCGAGGACCTCTCCGAGGATGAGAGCGGCATCCTGTGCCGGTGCCTGGACGAGGTGATCGTCGAGCGTGTCGATCAGGCGGGCGATGTCGTGGGCGAGGCGTACGGGGTAGGGCGTGGTGTCGATCATGGTCCTCCCGGACAAGGAATCGAGGCAGCCGGAGGGCGAAGGGTCAGGAACGGAGGCCGCGGCGGCGGGCGGCGAGAGACATGGCGTGTGTGCTGCTTCCGACGGCGCAGGGGTGCAGGTAGTGGCGGAAGAGGAAGGCGGCCAGGCGGGGCCGGCGCGTAGCCGTGATCGGGGGTGGTGTGCGGTGGGGTTCGGGGATCGAGGGTGCTCCAGGAGTGTGTGGTAGGGCGCCGCCCCGGCTCGGACGAGGCCGGGACGGCGCGGCGTCAGGCGCTGCGGCGGGAGCGCCCTGGGCTGGTGGAGGGGGGCTGGACGGCAGCCGGGGAGGACGCCGCAGTGGACGCCCCGGAGCGTTTGGCTCTGACCTCGTCGGCGGCTTCGCTGTAGGCGTCTGGGTCGAAGGCGTCGGAGGAGATGTTGACGAGGTATCCGGACACGAGCAGGGAGGGGACCGCGCGGCTGACGAGCTTGTTCTGCTCGGCTTCGGTGAGTTGCTCGGGGGCTTCGTGCCAGACGTAGACGGGTCCAGCGGTTGTTACGGTCTTGCGCTCCAGTCCGAGGCTGTCGAGGAGCGCGAGGAGCTTTTCGGGGGCGCCGGTGGCGGTGTCGGCGTGGAGGGTGGAGGTCAGAGGTTTGCGGTAGATCTCGACGTCGGTGCCGTATTCGTCGGCACGGGTTCCCACGTGGGCTCCTGTTCGTGGTTCGGGCCATCGCCCGTGGAAGGCGTGGTGCGGGGGCTGAGGCGGCCAGGCGCTCTTCGGCACCGCTGGCTGCGGATCTTCTCGGTCTGCCGGCATGGGAGGACGGGTGGCGGTGTGCATCAGCTGCTGGGCGAGGCCCCGTCCGCGCCCTGGGCCGCCCGGGTGCTGCGCTCAGGGCGTCCAGGCGGCGATCAGTGTCTGGATTGGGTGGGGCAGCAGTCCGTCATGGGAGCGGTGATCTCGCCGGTACGCCGCGACGTCGTGGGCTTCGGCGCTCGGTCGATGGTGACGTCGCAGAGCAGTCATTCATTGCCGGTGTTCATCGGCTGTGAGAGGCTGGCTTGAGGTGCGGTGGCGCGGGCGGAGTTGTGGTCTCCAGCGCGGACCGGGTCGGCGGGTGGCGAGTGATGACGCCGATGCCGTGGCGGGCCAGCTGCGCCCCGGCCTCCTGCACACAGTGGGCTTGGTGGGTGGTGTCGTCGCCGGACAGGACGAACGCCATTTCGCGGGGATCCCAGGTAAATCCGTTGTCGTGCAGGGCTTTCGCCGCTTCCGGGCTCTTGGTCGTTGCGGCCAGGAGTCCGTCGCCGAACCACGTCAGGACCACGTGCTCCGGGGCTGGAGCAGGTGCCGGTGCGGGCGGCGTGGGGTGGGTGGCGTTGTGCTGGACCTTCGCGACGGCCTTGTCGTAGCGGGGCAGCAGATCGACGGTGATGTCGTCCGCCGCGCAGTACGGGTCGTCGGGGACGGCGATGCCGTCCGGCTCGCGCACGCCCCGGAATGCCTCCGGGGCGAAGCCGGGGGCCATGGCGCCGACGAGGAATTCGTTGTCGTGGCGCGGTCGGCCGATGACATACAGGCGGGCACCGTCGTCGCGGGTCAGCACGGCGTCGTGTTCCAGGACCCCGTCGACGATGGCGTGGGCGACCATGTTCATGTCCCAGACGTCTTCGACGAGGGCGAACTGGTCGCGATACTCGGTGTGTCGGCGGTACTGGCTGTGCCACTGGCCTGGCAGTTCGTCGGCGAGGGCGGCGGCGAACGATTCGAGGTCGCGGTTGTCTCTCAGGGCGGGCATGGTCTCCTCGGTGCAGGGGAGTTCAGCGCCGGCGTCCGGGCGACGGCGCAGGGAGGGCGGGGGTGGGCAGGCACAGACGGCGGACGCCTCGCGTTCACGGGGCGGTACTTCACCGCTGCACGTAGTGCGTCGCGGGTGCGCCTCGTGCCGGTCGGCGAGTTCGTTGCGGGTGTGCCGGAGGTCGGAGGTGATGACGCCGAGCGCTTCGGCGGCGAGGTATCGCAGCCGCTCCGCAATGTGGGGGTCGGCCTTGCGCCCGAGGTCCTGGTAGAAGCCGGACGTGGCGGTGAGGACGTCGGCGAAAGCGGTCAGGATGCCGTCGTGGGCGGCGGTCAGCTCCGTGAGGGCATCGGCGACGTCTTCGGTGCTCTCGGCTTCGCGGATGCGCTCGGCGAGGTACGCGACTCGGGTGCCGAGAGGGATGTAGTGCGGTTCGCGCAGACCGGTGGCGAAGGCGTCGTCGCAGCCGACGTGATAGCGGACGGCTCGCAGGCGGGCCACGACCCGGGTGGCGAGACGTTTCTCCTCGGCCGCGTCCAGCCCGGTGGGCAGGCGGTGGTAGGTCTCGTGGTACCGGACGACGGGGACGAAGCCGGTGCGCTGAAGGATGCTGTGGGCTTCGGGGTCCCCTCCGCGGGCGAGGACTTCCTCGGAGTGCACATCGCGCCGCAGGGTCAGGGTGCGGTCGGCAAGGGCCAAGTCGGTGGTTCTCTCTGATGGTGGTCAGCGGGGCAGTCGGCCTCGGCCGGCCGCGGCGACTGCGGGGGGCCGGGCGACGGGAGGCGGCGTCCGTGTGGCTGTGGGCAGGGCCGCGGCGGTGACGTCGAGGTCCAGTTGGAGGCCGTGCAACCGGCGAGCGATCAGCTCCAGTTGGTGTCCGGCTGCTGGGCCGTAGGCGTGCGGGAGACGGTCGAGGCGGTGTGCGGCGTGTTCGACCAGGCCGCGGACGGTGGCCAGTGGCCCGGTGTGTTCGTCGGCGAGTCGCTTCAATAGCTGGCCCAGTTGTGCGGCGGCCTCGACGGATTCCGCTGAGGGCTCGTCCTGGCCTGCGATGTGGCGGGCAGCGAAGCGAGCGGCCTGTGCAGGGTCGGGGCCGGTGCGAGGCGTGATGAGGCCGAGGTCGCTCTCGATGCGGCGGCACTCGTCGCTCAGGAGCTGACCGAGCCGGTGCGGCTGCTGTGTCCACGTCTCGTCAGGGCGTATCAGGTTGGCGATCAGGTCGAGGCGGCCGGTCTGGGCCTGCACGGCGATCCAGCGGCAACCGTTCTCGTCACCGGGGGTGTGGATGCCTGCGGTGCGGGCGAGCCGGTGCGCGATCTCGGACCATTCGAGGCCGGTGAGGGTGCGGTCGCTGAGGTCCAGGCATACGTCGGCGTGCCAGATGGCGCGGCGGTCGTCCTGAGGGCTGGCGACGTAAGGGTGCTGCCAGGAGGGATCGTCCAGGTGGTCGGCCCAGTCGGTCGACAGCCAAGTTCTCTGCTCGTCGTCGGGGGTGTAGTAGTCGAGGCCGGGCCAGTGCGCGGCCACGGTGTACTCGGCCAGGCCCTCCTGGTCGGAGACGGGTCGGTCGAGGGCCTCGGCAAGGGTCTCGGTGGCGTCGATGCCCCGGGCACGTACGCGCGCAATCACGCCGGGCCTCCTTCCGCGCCGTGACCGCTGATCCGGGCGAGGTCGTCGGCGGCGCAGACCAGCGCACGCTCGCGGACAAAGTCGGTGTGCACGGCGGGGTCGCCGGGCGGCAGCAGGTCCAGGGCACGGTTGATCGATGCCAGCGCGGCACGGTAGCGGCCCAAGCGACGCAGGACTGATGCCTCGCGGAACAGGGCGATCGGGTCAGTGCGCGCGGCGAACGGCGGCCTGGACAGCACCTGGAGCATGAGCTCTTCACGGCCAGGCAGGGCGTGTCCCAGCCACAGTCCGTGCAGCAGCACGTGCAGGGATTTCGGGTGGTCGCCGGCTTCGTCGAGAACCCGCTGCTCAAGAGCGACTCCGGCGGTACGGGACTGTCCAAGCAACGCGAAGGCCCACAGTGCGCGGCTGTAGCAGTCCAGGTGGTCCACGCCTGGCATGTTGTGGAAGAGGGTTTCGATGCTGCGGCAGCGGAAGTCGTAGCGCAGCGTTCCCGCGTACACGTGCCGATACGTACGCGCCGTAACCGGGTCCGCGTCGGCACGGCTCACCTGGTCCGGCTCCAGCAGCAACAGCGCGCTGTGTCCCTCAGCGCGTGCCCGCCAGGCAAGATCGGCACACACCTCGGCGGACTCCTGCCAGGTGGCACCGACGTCACCGAGCAGGCCCGCCAGCCTCCGTGGCCAGTGCTCGCCAGAGGCCATCGAGGCACAGGCGGTGGCGCGCACCTTCTCCAAGGCCACGTCACGATCCGGGCGGTTGCCGGAGCATGTCACCGGCCACTCCGGGCGTCGTTGACGTGGACCAGCTGGTCGAGAGCGGTCAGGCTGTACCAGCCGCAGTCGATACGGGCGGTGTCGGCGAGTTTGGGCAGCAGGTAGTCCTCCATGGCGCGCAGGTAGATGAGGCAGTCGGGGCAGCGGCGGGAGAGGTGGACGAGGTAGCGGGGGTGGCCGGTGACGTAGGTGCGCTCCCCGCCGTTGGGGTCGCGCAGCCGCCAGCCGTCCTCGTCGGTCGGGGTGTGCCACGAGGGGGTAACGACCGTCATGGCGTCGCCCCACAACTCCCCGCCGGCCACGCCCTTGAGGATCACAACCTGGTCGCCGGGCGTGAAATGGCCGTGGACGATGTCCCGGTCGGGGGTGAGGACGTCGACGGGGACGTACGGCGGGCGAATGAGGCCGTCGGGCACAGAGGGAGTCCTTCCATGAACAGCGCGGTTGGCGGTGGGGAGGATTCAAGAGTCCGGAGAAATCCCGGTTTCGCTAACCGGGGATCGTCGGTTACGAGCGGGCGGTCTACCGGTACGGATTCTCCGTACCGCGGTCGTCGTCGGTCGCGGCGTCGAGCAGTTCCAGCAGGTCAGCGCCATCGGCTTCCCGTTGGTCGATCCACCACCCGGCCTGCATGAGAGCACGGGCCTTTTCCTCCAGGCCGGACCAGTCCGCCTCGTCCCAGCTGCCCTCGATGACCAGGGCGGTGTGCGCGGCGGTGACCAGCTGGTGGCGCGAGCGCTCGCCCCAGTCCAGGGCGCGCTCCGGCCCTTCCAGAGGAGGCATGTCGAACTGCTGGGCCCACTCCTTCGCGGCTTGCTGCTCCTCGGCGCGCTTTGCGGCGAGCCATTCCTCCTTGCTGGCGCCCTCGCTGTCGCGGGCGGCCTTCCAGCAGTCGGTGCAGTCGCGTGTCGCAAGCCAGCGGGCGAATCCGGCCCGGCGGTCGGCGGGGCGGTCGGACAGGTCATGGACGATCGCGTGGCCACATGGGTGCTCGACGGTCCACTGCTTACGGACCCCCGGGGAATTCCGTTTGATGGGCGTTACGTTCGAGGTCGGGCTGCTGGTCTGGGGCTTCAAATCGAGTGCCTTTCGTTGGCGGTTGGGGTGGTGGCCTGCGTCGTTGCGGAGGGTCGTGCATCAGATGCACGATTCATGCGGCGGACGGAGGTGGTCTGGAGTGCTTGGCGGTGGTCTCGGGGACGCTTCCGCCTTCTGCGTCGTCTCAGCGTGTCCTGCGGATGGCGTCTGTGGCCGCCGTGGCGATGGCGACGGGAGCGCTGGAGGGCTGGGGCAGGTGCAGCAAGGTGGTCCCCGGCAAGTGGTGGGACTTGGCGGTGAGGGTGAGCTGGAGTACGGCGCAGCCGGCGGTCGTGAGCTGCTTGACGCGGGTGACGGCTTGAGCGGTTTCGTCGCTGCCGTACCGGGCGTCGGTGACGATCACGAGGAGGCGGCCGGCGCCGGGGCGGCTGAGTTCGAGGCCGTGGTCGAGTGCGTCGATGGCGTCGCCGAGGTTGTGGTGGCGGCCGTTGGCATCGAACGTCGTCACGCGCTCTGGTGCTCGGTGGGTGGGTCGGGTCAATGCGGTCAGGTGCATGTCATAGGCGATGGTGGCGGTAAGGGAGTCGGGGTCGGTCAGGGCTGCTGCGCGTGCCACGATCCAGGCAGCGGACGCGACGGGCGCGCAGGCGGCACGCATGGAGGCGGAGACGTCGACGGCGATACCCACACGCAGCGGTGGGGTGGGGGAGTTCCGGCGGCGGGTGTGGGTAAACGGTTCCGCGGTGGGGACCGACCCGGCCGCGCGCTGAGCGTCGCGGGCGAGGGCCGCGCGCATGTTGAGGCGGCCGGGCGGGGTGGGGCTGGTGGTCCGCTCCTCGGTCCGCTCGCGGTAGGCGGCGGCACGCAGGGCGCGGCTCAGGCGCGCGGCGGCACTCTGCTCGGCGGCGGTGGGCCTGCGGGTGCCGGTGACCGGGTTGCCGCGGGGCGCCGGTGTGCCGTCGGGGGTGACGGTGGTGCCACGGGCGTTGAAGACCGACTTGGCGGTGGCGGCGGCTTTGCGTCGCTGGCCGGCCCGCTGGGCGCGGTCCTGAGCCTGCGCCTTGGACTGCGCGGCCATGGCGTTGGTCGCTGCGGCCTGTGCCGCGAGGTCGGCGGCGTCGGTGGCTGCCGTGCTGTCCATGACGACCCCCACGGCGCCGGACAGCAGATCGGTGAGGTTCTCCGGCACGGGCAGGGCGGGGGCCGCGGTGTCCAGAGCGTCGCACCATTTTTGAGCGTGCGCGAGCATGGTCGTGGCGTCGTGGTCGGCGCACTGGTGGGCTGCGGTCCAGATGCGGGTGAGTGTGGCCAGCAGGTTTGCGCCCAGCACCTTTTCGCACAGATCGGCGACGGCCCGGGTCTCGCCGGCGTCCAGGATGCCGACGTCACGGCGGCCGAGGACCAGGGCCGCCACGGCGGCGGCGTGCTCGATGCCCTGGAGGGTGGGGTGGGCGATGTCGGGCATGACCAGGGTTCGGGCACTGGTGCGCAGGTACGTGCGGTCCGTGGGCCGCGTGATCAGGTGTGCGCCTTCGACACGGCTCTCCTCCAGCAGGAGCGCGGCCTCGACGACACGGGGGTTCACTCCGGCAGGCTCCGTCCAGACGGAGTGGGCCGCGTGCGCGGCCTCGTGGACGAACACTCCCCAGGCGGCGGGATACCGCTCCTCGTCGCCCACGATCCGCGGATGGATCTCGTGGGGCTGGAGCGGGGCGAACAGGCCGGCGTCGAACTCGACCTCGCCCAGAGTGGGGAAGAACGCGGCCGGTGCGCCGCTGCGCGTGCCGGGGCGGCAGGTGACGAGGAGGTCCTGGCGGCCGGAGAGGGCGACCAGCCGATCGCCGAGTTCGGCTCCCACGCGCAGCCACGCGTCCGGGGAGGAACGGGGTTGCGCGGGCGGGGCGCCGTCGTCGTCCCAGCGCGCGAGGTCGGCGTCGTCGTCCGGCGTGGTGGCGGGGGACTGGACGTGGTGGTGGGCGCTCATCGCGAGCGGCCCCGGTGTGCGGAGCCGGTGCTGCCCGGGGGCTGCCGGGCGGCTGAGGCGGGGAGCTGCTTGCCGAGGGTGAGGGGCGCGACCTTCTTGACGCCGGCAGCCTTGATGACGGCGGCGGCGACGGCGTCGCGATCCTCCACAGGAGCGATGCCGACCAGGTTCGCGAGCGCGGCTTTGGTGCCGAGGACGGCCTCGGTCTTCTGGTAGCTGAGCAGCTCTCGCAGTTGGGGGGCCCAGCCCAGCTCGCCGAGTTCGACCTGGTGGGCGAGGTGTCGGGCGACCCGGACCACCCGGGCATCGACCCTCAGCGCCAGGGCGAGGTCATAGTCCGTGCCGATCTGGATTTGCACGCTGAACCGGCTCGCGAGCGCCTCCGTCAAAACCGCCCCGTGGACGCCGGGATTGTGGCCCGCTACCACGTAGAAGCCCGGCTCGGCCTTGATGGTCTCGCCCTTGTGGGCCTTGACCTGGATCTGCC
Organism: Streptomyces sp. x-80; assembly: GCF_046549095.1. NCBI lineage: Bacteria > Bacillati > Actinomycetota > Actinomycetes > Kitasatosporales > Streptomycetaceae > Streptomyces > Streptomyces sp. x-80. Next base: position 80,829 of record NZ_JAJPWM010000004.1, on the reverse strand, counting down.
TGCGCCCGTCCATCGCGGGATACAGCGCCGCCAGGACCTTCGGTGAGATCAAGGTGGCATCGTCGATCAGCAGGGCGCGGCCCTCGGTCATCGCGGTGACCAGCGGACCGTACTGGAAGACGTAGGCTCCCGCGTCGTCCTGTGTGTACTCGCCGATCAAGTCGCCGACCGTGGTGTCGCCGTCACCGGCGACGGTGAGCAGGTCCGGGAACGCCGCCTCGACCAGACTCGTCTTGCCGGTGCCCGGAGGGCCGTAGAGCAGCACCGGCACGTCGGCGTCGCGCAAGCGATTCAACGCCTCGACGTCGGGCAGATCGGCCAGCTCCCGGGGGTGGTAGAGCTGGCCCCCCGCGCGGCGGATCGGGCCGGTCTGCCTGGGCGTGGCTGCTGCGGGAATGGTCGTGCGGGCCGTGGCTGGCTGGGCGCGGGGAGAATGGGTGCCCGGTGGGCTGATCACAGCGGTCTGCGCGGCTGCGGCGGTTTTCGCGTTCGCGCGGAACTCCGGTTGTCCGGTTCCGCCTTGGTCGGCCTCGCCGCGTCGCACCAGGGTGAGGGCGGCGTTACGGACGGCGCCGTGGGAGTGGCCCAGCTGCCTGGCCATGTCCCCGATGGTGAGCGTGTCCGCCGGCCGGTCGGCCAGCAGTCGGGCCACCTTGGCCCGTAGTTCGCCGCCCTTGGTGCGGGCTGGACTGGTAGGCGTTCCGGGCGTGGTCAAAACGAGGCCCCTTCAACAGGTGCGGGTGCGGGCGGGGTTGGCGATGCGCTGGAGAGGCTGGCCGCTCTCGGAGCGGATCACGGACTGTGCCGCCATCGGCGACCGGGCCAACCGGGGCGTACCGTCGGCGCTCACCGGCCGACCGAGGGCTCGGTCCAGGTGCAGGGGATGGCCGGCGACGAGCAGCTCGCTGGCTGCCGAGCAGGCCCGTGCGTCCGCTCCGTACCGGGTTCCGTCGCTCGGCAGGCGCAGCCTGGCGTCTCTTCGAAGCCGGCCTGGAGCAGGATCCGCCGGGCAGCGGCGTTGTAGCCGGTGGTGGTGATCTCGCCGGTGATGGTGTGCCGGATCGTCATGAACGGCTCTGCTGGTGCGTCGGGCAAGGCGGATCTCCTATCGGTGGTGGCGGGAAAGCGGTGGGGTGTTGGGCGAAGGCGAGGCGGGCCCGGAGCTTCCAGCACATCAACGGTGCGTGGCTGGACCACGAACGATGGGCAATGACTGCCGACACGCTCCAGGGCGGGCCTCACCGCCCCGCAGCTACCTGACTTGCCTTTCCGCACGTTCTGATAGCCGGGTGTACCAACAACAGCCATAGATGAATCTCTCCTTAATGACGTACGGCAACGGGAAGTTGGGGTGCCTGCTCAGGCGTGGGTACGGCGGTGGTGACTGCGGTGGCGCGGTCACGACGATGAGGGTGCTGGCCAGGCCAAGGGCGGCGGTGGTGATAGCAGGGCTGCACGTGGAGGCGAGGGCGGCGTGCGGTAGCTGCGGTCGGGGAGCACGCTCGGCCGCGAGGCCCGAAGCCCGGCCTCCAACGGTGCGATGCCGTTGGGAAGGCGGCCGGTGAGGGTGCCCCCGAGGGGCGGGAGACGTGGGGGCTGCCCGGCATCGCGCGGCAGGTGATGCATGGTGACGGGGCCGTCGAGGGGCAGGGGCAACGGGAGCATTCTGGAACGGGGGCCGCCGCTATGGGCGGTGCGCGTTCGTCGTGGTGGGCTGCGGCGGTGCGGTCGGAGGCGTCGTCTCCAGGGCGGGGCGCGAGCGGGTCCGGGGCGGTTTGGGGGTGCGGTGCGGGGGCAGGACGGCGACGGTCGCGCCGAGGTCCTCTGCCGCGTCGTGGATCTCGCGGGCGAGCAGGCCGAGTTGCCGGCCGAGGGCGTCGAGCCGGGCGCCGATGCGCTGGCCTTGCACGGTTTCCAGAGCGTGGGAGAAGTCGGCCGCATCGCTGACGAGGTGCTGGAGGTGCGTCAGTGGTCCGGGGGCGTGGCCCTGGTCGGTGGCCGCGAGCAGGGCCTCGGAGACGTCCCCCGTGCAGCGTGCCTCGGCGACGTCGCGGAGCAGTTCCTGCACGGGGAGCTCTGGAGCGGGCTCCGGGCGGCCGAACCGGGAGGCGCCGTCGGGGCGAAGGACACCGGGCGGTACCGGTCGGGGCAGCGCCTTTCCCGCGACGTACTCGTTGTCGTATCGGCCGATCACGCACCAGCCGGGTGCGTCGGGGTCCCCGGCCAGGGCGATCACTTCGGAGGTGTCGTCCTGGATCAGGTAGGCGAGGGTGATGCGCCGGCCGTCGGCCGCGTACCAGGACTCGATCAGGTCCAGCTCACCTCGGCCCCGCGCCGCTCGGGCCTTCACGGTCCACATCTGCTGGTCCTCGGCAGTGAATTCGGGCCCGCACTGGTGGTGCTGGTCGGCGAGGTGGGCGGCGATCGAGCCGTGCTCCGCCCAGTGCGCTAGGTGCGCCCACACCGCCTGCTGCTCACGCCCGGTGGGTTGGCCGGCGGCGCGCAGGATCTCCGTGTGCGAGGTGGCGAGGGAGTCGAGGACGTCGCGCCACGCCTGGGTGTGGGCGGTGGCCGGGATCGCGTCGAGGGCGTTGCGGGCCGCGGCCAGCAGGGGGCCAGCGGAGGAGGCGAGGTCGATCTGGTAGCCGGCGAGAGCTGCCTGGGTGCGGCGGGTGCGGATCGCGGCTGCTTCCTGGGGGCGGACGGTGCGCCCGTACCGGTCTCGGACGGCGTCGAGCGCCGTCTCGGTCTCGCGGTCTAGGAGTGCCATCCTTACCCGGAAGTCACCGCTCTTCGCCATGAGTTCGCGGATGTCTGACAGATCGGGGGCGTCGGTGATCGGGTCCTCCTGGTCGGGTTCAGCGGCGTGATGCTCGCAACTGGGTGTTTGGTCGGTCATCGCGGGCGGGCGGACGGATCGGGCCCGAGGACGTGGTGGGTGGGGTGAGACGGGTGTCGAGTCCCGGGTCGAGGTGCACGGGGTAGCGGGCGGTGGTGAGCATCTCCGCGGCCCAGGTCGACCGTTCGTTCTCCCAGGCTCGTCCCATGTCGAATGGCAGCCGGACCCAGTGGCCGCGCAGTGACGGTTCAAAGAGGAAGCCCGCCCGGAGCAGGATCTGTCCGGCGAAGGCGTCGAAGGCGCCTTCGACGTCGACCTCGCCGCCTTGCCCCCGGGTGATGAGGATCGGCCCCGGAGCGGGGCTCATCGGCTGCGTCCGGCAGCAGAGGCGGTGAGGTGGACGGTGGGCGCATAAGTAGGCTTCGGCGGAATCGGGCGCGTGGCGGGCGACGGAGTCGTCGGCGCCGCACTGAGCTGGGGCGATCGGCCGGCGGCAGCCTGGGCGATGCGGCTGCGGTGTTCGGCGACTCCGCTCGGCCGGGGCGAGCGAGGTGGGCTGGCCGGTGCGTGGGCGACATCGGCGTCGACGTGTACGGCGTAATTCTGCGTGCTCAGGGCTTGGGCGGCCTGGCGGGCGCGGCGCGGACCGTCGTACTCGGGTTCGGTGAGCCGGTACAGGCCCGGCTCACCAGGGACAGACTCGAACCCAACCCGGGTGAGGAACCAGTCGGCGAGATGGGTGGGAATCGAGGAGTTGAAGGCGGCGACGTAGCCGTGCTGGGGGTGGGTGCCGATAACGAAGTGGGTGTCAGGATCCAAAGAGGAAGAGTCTCCTTCCGGTGAGGGCGCCGCAGGTCAGTGGCGAGGGCCGGTGGCGCGCCGGGCTGGTGCGGGCGGCAGGGCATGTGTGGGGGCACAAGTTCGGAGGGATGCCTCGGTGGCGGGCGGCTCGCTGTCGGGAACGGCGCGGCGGGCCAGGTCGATGAGGCCCGCGCCGCCGTCGGCGAACCACCAGGTCATCGGATCGGCGTGGGGGACCGCAGCAGTGGTCGCGTCAGTGGTCTGCGCCGGTGCGGCGATGACATCGTCCACCCGCTGGATGAATGCGGCGTCGTCCTCGTTAAGTGCGGCCAGGGCGCGCACAGCGGCGGTGACGTGCGGCGCCGTCGTGGTGAACCGGGCGAAGGCGTCGACGAGATCCGTCGGCGGCGGCTCCGGGACCGCGCCCGACGCGTACGCCTTGTGTGTCCAGGCCAGGTCCTCCTCCAGGGAGTTGACCTGACAGTGGAGCACGGCTCGCGTGTAGGCGGGCAGCAGGTGGGAGCGGATGTGCTTGGCAGCTGTGCCCGGCATCGGCTGGACGGTCACGCCTGCGGGAGGGGTGACGAGCCCGTCGGGCAGCAGGTTGCTGGGGTGGATTGCGCCGACGTGGTACAGGTCGTGCTGCGGGTCGCGGATGATGGCGAGTTCGGCCCCGTCGTCACGCAGCAGCACGGCCGCCCACCGCACACGGTAGGAATGCAGCGTGGCGGCGATGGGACCGGTGCTCCACATGCCGTCGGCGAGGTCCTCCTGCCAGACGCGCATCGCGTAGCTCTCGACCTTCACGCGCCACTGGCCGGGAAGGTGCTCGGCCAGGTCGCGGGCGAAGTCGCCGATGTAGGTCTCGCTGCTCGGTGTGATCTTGGTCTGGGCCGTCTGGGCGACCACGCCGAGGGTGAGCAGGGCCTCTCGGGCGCGGTCGAGGTCCCTCAGCGGGAGAGCATGGTTGCCGTCGGTGGACTTCTCGAACCCTGCGACGTCCAGAGCGGTACGTGCCCAGCGCCAGTTGTCGCCGTCGACGAGTGCGATGACACCGTCGCGGGCACTGGTGAACAGCGTGATCTCGCAGGCTTGTCCGGCGTCGCCTCTACCTGACGCAGCAGATAGGGCGAGTTCGGTGAGGTTCACAGAGCGGTTCCTTCGGCGGGGACGTGCGGGGCGAGCGCCAGGTGTGCCGGCATCCGGTGGACGGCGGAACGCAGGGCGCGTCCGTACTGCCAGGCGTGCTCGCGGACGGCAGCCTCCAGCTGGTCGAACTCAGGCTGGGCAGTCATCTGACCTGCATGTTTGCGGTAGCGGTAGACGGGCAGGCGCAGCGATATGCCAGGGGCGAGGCCGGTGATGCCGACCGCGGTCATGTAGTCCTCGCCCTGGACGAGTCCGCCCATCGGGGCGGCACGTACCAGCTCGGTGCGGGCGAGGATCGTAGTCGGTCCGATCGGGATGGTGTCGGCAGGCGTTGGCCAGTACGTCCACACGTCGCCGGCCTCGTGCCGGCCGGGCGGCGTCGGGCAGCGCCACAGCGTGGTGGTGCCGTCGGGGTGGAGGTCCTCGCTCCAGCCGGCGCACCAGCCCACCCCGGTCGACTGCAGGGTGTCGAGGCGTGCAGCCATCGCGTGATCCGGGAAAACGTCGTCGTCGTCCGCCCAGTTCACGAACGGGGTACGGACTTCGTTGAGGGCGAGATTGCGGGCGCAGGAGGCGCCGACCGGACGCGGCAGGGCGATGGTGCGTACGCGATCGTCGGCGGCGAGCGGGGCGGGGAGGCGGTCTGGGTCGGCGCCGTCGACGGCGATCACCGCTTCCCACGGGACCGATTGCCGGGTCAGGCTGGCGTGCATGGCGGTGAGGTAGCCGAGACGGTCCTCGCGCAGACGGGTCGCGATGACGACCGTGATCTCGGGGCGGGTGCGCGAGGGGGAGTCGGGGTGGGTGATGTTGGGCATAGGCGAACTCGCTGACCTTTGGACTCATTGGGATCGTGAAGTCGGGATTCGTGAATTCACGGGGGGCTCAATGCATCCGGGCGTCGGTGTCGAAGAGGTGACTTTCGTGGGGGTGGAGAAGGTGCTGGACGATGAAGGACCGGCTGGCGACTTTCCACAGGCCGCGGCCCCGGTTGAGGTGGGCGATGGCCTCGGTTTCCACGGAGGTGAGGCCGAGCAGGGCGGCTGCGGCGTGGAGCTGGTCGGTTTCCTGCCGGTAGACGATGCGGGTGGAGCAGTCGGCCAGGAGCCCTTCGGCGAGGGCCCGTCCGCGGGATCCGGCGTCGCCGGCGGTGAGCAGGTCGGATAGGCGATGGATGACCATGAGGTTGGCGATGCCCAGGCCGCGTGAGAGCTTCCATTGGGACTGCATGCGCTGAAGGAGGCCGGGGTGGCGCATGAGGCGCCAGGCTTCGTCGTAGACGATCCAGCGCCGGCCGCCGTTCGGGTCGGTGAGCGCTGATTCCATCCAGGCCGAGGCACAGGTCATGGCCAGGACGAGGGCGGTGTCGTCGCCGGAGCCGCCGAGGCGGGATAGGTCGATGGTGAGCATCGGTGAGTGGGGGTCGAAGGCCACGGTCGAGGGCGCGTCGAACATCCCGGCGAGGTCGCCGTGGACCATCCGGCGCAGGGCGTGGGCGAGATCGCGGGCGGCGTCGCCCAGGCGTCCCGACATGGCTCCGCCGGCGGCATCCAGCGCTCCGGGGTTGTTGAGGGTGGCGGCGACGTCACCGAGCAACGGAGTGCGGGCGGTGGCGGTGGCCTGGGTGACGACGGCATCGAGGGCGACGTCGAGGGCGGTGTGCTCCATCGGCATGAGGTCGCGACCGAGGACGGTGCGGGCCAGGGAACCGAGCAGCAAGAGGCGGCGCTTGCGGATCTCGCCTGCCCAGTCGGCCTCGGAGACCGACGCGGGGCGCGGGGCGGCGTCAAGAGGGTTGAGCTTGCCGGGCAGGCCGGGGCCGAGCGCGATGGAAGTGCCGCCGAGCGCGGTGGCCACCGGTGTCCATTCGCCCTTGGGGTCGCACGGGACGTAGACGCGGTAGCCGAAGGCCACGCTGCGCAGCGCGAAGGACTTCGCGAGCGCGCTCTTGCCCTGCCCGATCACCCCGGCCAGCAAAACGTTCGGGTTGGTGAAGCCTTCGACCTTGCCGTACAGCGCGAACGGGTCGAAACAGAAGGCGGCTTCGGCGTGGACGTCGCGGCCGATGTAGGTGCCGTCGGCGCCGAGGCCGCCTTCGGCGAGGAAGGGGTAGGCCCCGGAAGCGGTGGCGGTGGTCATGCGGTGGGCGGCGAGCTTGAGTTTGTTGCCGCGGGCGGAGGCGGGTCCGGGGCGGCCGGCTGCCGGGTAGAGGGCGAGTGGCATGTCCTCTTCGGCTGATTCGTGTCCGGCTGGTGCGGCGGCCTCGACGCGGGCCTTGACGGTGGCTTCGACGAGCTGTTTGCGCGCGGCCTTGCGGCTGGCGCGGTCGGTGCCGTGCGGGGTGAACAGCGGGCTGGCGCTGGCGCGTCGGGCGCGGCGCGCGGGCCGGTGGGTCATCGAGGGCTCGTTTCGGCGGCGGTCCGCTCACACGGTGCAGGTGGTGGTGTGGCCGTGGAGGGGGCTGCTGAGGTCGGTGGGGGTGGTTTTGCGGCGGACGGTATGGCTGACGGCGAGGTGGCGCTGGCAGATGGTCAGTACTGGCGGGCCTTCCGGCAGCCGTTCGGGGTGGCACTCCTGGTCTTGCATGGTCGGTTGGGTGTGGAAGGCGTCGTGGACGGCGGCGGTGGCTTGCCACAGCCGGGTGTGCGCGGTGGCCAAGTGCCGACCGGTTGCTGGGTGTGGCGGCCGAGCCGCTGCGGCGAGCTGGTCGAGCAGCTGGTGCAGCACGGTGAGGTGCGCATGGAGAAGATCGAGATGGACGCGGTCGGCGGGACGGGGCGGTGACGGCGCGGCGGTGCTCAGGGAGCGGGCGTGGTGGCGTAGGCCGGCGGTCGCGGCGCGAAGATAGGGGTGCGCGTCACCGGCAGGGGAGGGAGAGGACAAGAGGGGGATCCTTCCTGCCGCAATGGCAGGGGCAGTGACGGTCGGTCCAACCAGGGGCAGCCCGAGCGGCGCGGGCGTGATGCGGGGCCGGCCGGGAGAGAGGTGCGTCGGCGGAGGCGGTGCGGGTGGCCAGGGTGCGGGCCTGCTCGTGCCGCAGGCCGACGTAGGTTGGCGGCGTGCGGGGGCTTGGGTGGCTTTGGCCGGTCACGTTGTCCGCGTCGCGTGGGGCCGGTGTCTTGTGGACTGCGGATCTCCACCCGCCACCGCCCCTAGGAGGGGGCTGCGTGCGCAGCGGATCAAGCAGCTGGACCTCGTTGATGTGCGGAAGCTGTGGGTCACAGGGCGGTTCTGGCGAGGGGGAGGGCGCCCAGGGTGAGGGCATCGGGCTGCTGGAAGTAGAGTCGGCGCAGGTCGACTTGGGCGGTGACGGCGGCGGTTTCGATCTGCGCGCAGGCCGCGGAGAGCAGGGCGTCGGTCTCCGCGCTGACGGTGAGAAGTCCGGTCAGTGCGACGTCGGCGTGTCCCGCGATGAGCTGGCGTTCGCGAATCTTGGTGTCGGAGTATTCGATGCTGTCGGCTTCGGAGTCGACTTGGCCGCGGCGGCGCCGTTCGGTGGCGTCGGCGATGATGGTGGCTTTCTTGCGCTGGACATCGCGCAGCGCCGACTCAAGTGCCTGTGGCGCATAGATGAGGGACAGGCTCCGTCGTACCCCGGCGGTGAACATCAGCCCGTGCAAGAACCCCGGGCTGGTTTCGGTCCGTGGCCAGTCTTCGACCCAGTAGGTGGTGTGGCGGGCTGAGTCGGTGATCACTCGGTCGTACTCCTCGACCTGGACGACGGGCCCGGCCGCCGCCGGGTCGGCTTCGGCCCGGCCGGTCTGGGACCACTGCTGGAGGCCGGAGAGCGCCTTGGGGTCGTATGCGGTGCGGATGACGGCGGCGATCTCGCGGGCGCTGAGCCAGCCGGTCACCGTCAGCCCGGCACCGCGTGCTGCCTGTGCGATCGACGACGTGGTCTGCTGCATCACGGTGAATGCGCCCGTGAGTCCGCCGCCGGCCTGCGAGACGAGCCGCTTGGCGGCTTTGAGGTCGAGGGAGATCGCCAGATACGTCTCGTGCGGGGCGGCGGCTGGGCCGGCGGAGGCGACGAGGTCGGCGTAGACCTTTCCGGCGACTGGGGTTTGGGGCCGGCCTTGCTGGGCCCAGTGGCGGGCGAGGGTGTCACCGGAGTCGGGGACAGTGCGCTCCAGCACTTGGACGGTGGCGACGTGTCCGGTGCGGGCGATGCCTGCCAGGGCCCGGCCCCATCCGGCGACGTGGTGGTTTTGGGCGGCCGGGTCGAGAAGGGCGAAGGCACGGGAGGAGACGCGGGCGACGGCGGTCAGGGTCTGGTGGTGCGGGTCGTGGACAGCGGCGGCCTGGGTCGCTGAGTCGCCGGGGGTGACAACTCGCAGCGAGGCATTGGTGCCGGGCAGGTGCAGCAGGCCGTCGTGGCGGGGGCGGGACGCGGGCCGGGCCAGCCACATGGTCTGCCCGGTGCGCCGGCGGTGGGCGTAGCGGACGACAATCGGGGCCCAGTCGATCAGGGAGCGTCCGTGACGGCGGATCACGACTAGGGCGGCGACCACCGCCCACAGGGGGGTGAGGGTGAGCGCGCCGAGGATGCCGGTGCTGACGACGGTGACCATGAGCAGCGCCAACGCGACTGAGGCCAAGACGAGTTGGGGAAGGGACAGACCGAGAAGGATGCCGCGTCGGGACCTGTGCGGAAACTTGACGGTGAGGGGTGTGACGGAGAGTTCAGACAAGAGGGCTGTTCCGTAAGGCGCGGGCGGTGGCCGGGGCGGGACACACCAGCAGTGGCGTGGTGAGTCCCGCCCGGTGTCGGGAAGATCAGATGCCGGTGGGCACAGGCGGCGGGACCGAGGGGCCCCCAGCCGAGTCCGGGGCCGGGGGAGCGCCTTGCGGCGGGGGTGCCGAGGTGTCGGCCGCAGGCTGGGAGATCCATTCGCCGCCCTGGCTGGCCGGGGATCCGGAGGCGGGCCTGCCCTGTCCGGGAGCGCCGCCGAACTGACTGCTGGTGTCCTGGCTTGCGCTGGTCGGCGGGGGCTGCACGACCTTCTCCAGACTGGTCTTGAGCGCATCACCGCCAGGCGAGATGCCCGAGCCGCTGCCCTCCTTGCTGTCCTGGCCGCCACTTGTGGGGTTGGCAGCGATGTCGCCGGGGAACTGTCCACCGGGTACCGAGTCGGGGCCCTGGGGAGCGGCGCCCGCTCCTGCTGCCGCGCCGCCGCTTCCGGCGGTGGCGGCCATGGAGGCGACCTTGCGGCCGGCGCGTTCGCCGTGCTGCTTGGCGATCTGGGCACCGGCTCCACCGGCGCGGTGGAGGGATTCGCCGTCCGATCCCTCAGCCGCCCAGTGCACGAACTTGAAAGTGGCGTAGGGGCAGAGCAGCACCAGGACCATGACGACGATGCCGGACATCACATCGGCCAGGGCGGCGAGTCCGTCCTTGGCCTCGGTCCGGCCCATGGCGGAGATACCGAGCAGAAATACGATCGTCATCAGCAGCTTGCTGACCACGAGGGTGGCGGTGGCTTCGATCCAGCCCTTGCGCCAGCGGCGGGCAGCTTCCCAGCCGCCTCCCGCGCCGGCGAACACGGCGAGGGTGACCAGAACGAGAATGCCGACCTTGCGGACCATCATTACGCACCAGTAGAGGACGGCGCCGATGGCGGCGCCGATGGCGGCGATGGAGGTCACCATCCAGCCGAGGCCGGATATGAAGCCGATCTCGGAGACCTGGACGATGCGCCGAACGGCTTCTTCGATGCTGCTGCCCGCGGCCTTGAAAAGCCCGGCAGACAAAGCGTCGACGACTTCGATGGCGACGGTGGTCAGCGCTATGGCGGCGAAGGCGAAGAGCACTCCGCCCGCGGTGCCCGTGAATGCCTGGGCCAGGGCCTGCCCGTCGCGGCGGACGGCGGCGCGGATGAGCTGGGCGCAGAAGGTGGCGACCAGCAGGACCAAGCCGATCGGCAGGATGAGTGCGTAATTGTCGCGGAACCAGCCAGCGTTCAGGTCCACCTTGGTGGTGGCGTCGACGGCCTTGGCGGCCAGGTCTGCCGCCGTAGCGGCTAGCTCGCCGCTGCTCTTGGCGATCCAGGCGCCGATAGCCTTGCCGGGGTCGGTGACGAAGTCGATCGCGTCGGCGGCGTCGCAGAGCTTGCCCGCGACGGGTATGGAGCAGAAGTCCACTGCGGAGATGCCTCCTTGTCTGAGTCAGTGGCGCATCAGGGCGCGACGCGGGGAGCGAGGGAGACCAGGGCGCAGTCGTGAGAGGGGCGGCACTGGACGGCGAGGGTGAGGGACCGGTCCTCCGCTCCGCCGCCGCCGTTCTTCCAGACGATCTGCTGCTTGCCGGTGACGGTGACGGCGTAGATGTACGCCTCGGTCAGCGCGGACGGATCGTTGGCCAGAGCCTGCTGGAATGCCGATGGATAGTGCGCCTCGGTGACGGTCGCGGTGGCGTGCTGCGCGTTGTCGGCCATCCGCGACCACAGCACCGGGTCGGGGACCTGCGCGGAGAGGGAGGACCAGTCGGTGTACTTGGTCTCCTTCGTCATCCACGCGGTCATGCCGGCAAGCTGCTGGTCACGGCTGGTGTCGCGGGTGTCGTAGGACCACAGCATGGCGGCCGCGGCCTTGGCATAGGCGACCGGCTCGCTGATCCGCGCAGGCCCTGGCACCGAGCCCGAACCCGGCGCTGGCTTCGGCGCCGTCTCGGACGGCGTGGGGCCCGCCGTAGTGGCGGGCGCGGGGGGCTTGTCACGCTGGTCGCTGCGGCCGGTGAAGACAGCGGCGAGTCCGGCGACGACGAGCAGCACGGCGACGACGAGCGCGACGATCAGGATGCGCTGATTGGCCGACCACCGGGCGCCAAAGCCCGACAGTGAGGGGCGCGAACGCTTTGGCATCAGTGGACCTGCGTTCCCATGGCCGAGAAGAAGGCCACGATCCCGTTTGCTGCGCCCAAGCCGAGTGCGGCACCAGCGGACACGAGTGCGCCCTTCTTACCGTTGGCTTCGGCTTGGTGGCCACCGGTGTGGTGGCCCCAGGCCCACACGCCGAGCGAGATGGCCAGGGCACCGACGACGGCCACGATCCCGAACAGGTTGACGCTGCTGACGACGTTCTTCAGCACGGACAGGCCGGGCAGCCCTCCCTCCTTCGGCGAAATGCCTGGGTCGAAGGCGAGGTAGACGCGGTCTGCGAGAGACATGGGTATGGGGAACTCCTTGCATGCGCAGGAAGGGGGAAGAAGAGGGGGCGGCCGCACGGTGTCCGGGCGGGCACGGCGTCAGATGACGCGGCGGGCGGCGAGGATTGCCCAGTCCTTGATCGGCGTGATCCGGACGGGCTTGGATGTGCGCGGCGCCTCGATCACGAGCCCCTGCCCCATGTACATGCCCACGTGTTCGGGCCGGGCGGCGGTGCCGCGGGCGAACAGGAGATCACCTGGCTGCAGGGCCTTCGGGGAGACCGCCTTCCCTTCGCCCACCTGCGTGTACGTGGTGCGGGTGAGCTTGATGCCGGCGTGGGCGTACGCCTGTTGCATGAGGCTGCTGCAATCGCAGCGGCCCATGGGGTCGGGGCCATGGGAGTCGGTGCAGTGGCCGCCCCATTGGTACGGGGTGCCGAGCTGGTGCATTGCCCAGGTCAGAGCGGTGCGGGCCGTGGCCGGAGCACTCCCCGGGATCCTGTATCCCTTGGGGACGGTGCCTTCGGGGATGGGCCCGTACCCGGAGCCGTCCTCGCCCGGCGCACAGCCGCCGACGCCGGCCGCGCCCTCGCTACCGCCGGGCTTGTCCGTGTCGCTCTTGGGAAGGGTCGCGGCGATGGCCTTCTGCAAGGCCCGCGCGAGCTGTTCCCATTGCGCGTAGGCATCGGGAAATCCCGACTTCTGGACCATCTGTGCGGCCTGGGTGACGGTCAGCTGCTGCCAGCCGTGCACGGCGAGCAGGGCGGTGTAGAACTTCGTGCTCGCGTAGACCGGATCGCGGACCTGTTCGGCGGTGCCCCAGCCCTGGCTGGGGCGCTGCTGGAACAGACCGAGCGAGTCCCTGTCGCCGTAGTTCAGGTTCCGCAGGCGGGATTCCTGCATCGCGGTCGTCAGTGCGACGACCTGGCCGCGGTCGGGCACTTTGAGCGAGATGCCGGTGGCCACGATGGCCTTGGCGTTCGGGATCTGCTCGGCGGGCAGGTCCAGGCCCTCGACATGGACGTTCTTGTCGGCGCTCTTGCCGCCGAGGATCGCGGCGACCTGCTTGGCGACGGCACCGGTGTCGATGCCCGCGCCCGTAGCGCAGGAGGCGGTGTGTGAGGCGGCGCTGCTTCCGGCCGAGGCCATCGCGGCGGTACCGGCGAGGAGGAGAGAGGAAAGGCAGATGATGCCGACAACGGCTGCCGCGCCTTTCAATCCCTTCCGCCTCCCGGCAGGCGGCGGTTGGCTGCGGGTCGGCATTCAGGCAGGGGAGGGCAGGGGCGTGTCACAGCGGGTGTCCTTGGAAGTGAAGCCCGGCGGCGCATATGCAGGGGTGGAAAGGGTGCGGCGGCCGGTGGTGGGTGAATCGGGGCCGGGCGGCGGGCGCGAGTTGCCTCTCGCGCCGCGAGCCGGGTGGCGGGTCAGGTGTACCGGGACAGAGATTGCCTCCAGGGCATGAGCGGGGAGCGCCATCGGCGGTGTTCGCCGGGCAGTTCCAAAACAGTAGGCGACGATTCCCGGCTGGCGAAATAGCCGGTAATGACCTCGTGATCCGAGGGCCTTCGGTGGCGACACTGCTCAACCGGCATTCGTGGCCTACTGTTTTGGTACCTCCCCTCGCACCCCGCCATACGGCCCGCGGGTTCATCCTGCCCGCCTTCAGTCGCGGGGACCATACGCGAGAGCCGGAGTGCTTCTCTCTCACCTCCCGACCCGAATTGGGGTACACCTTTGCCTTTTTCCCTGCACGAGGGTGACGCGCTGAGCGTCCTGGCCGGACTGCCGGACGACTGCGTCGACTCCGTCATCACCGACCCGCCGTACAACTCCGGCGGTCGGACCGCGAAGGAACGTACGGGCCGCACCGCGCGGCAGAAGTACACCTCCGCCGACGCCGGGCACGCCCTGCCGGACTTCACGGGCGAGAACATGGACCAGCGCTCCTACGGGTTCTGGCTGACACAGATCATGACCGAAGCCCATCGCCTGACCAAGACCGGCGGCACCGCGCTGCTGTTCACCGACTGGCGTCAGCTGCCGGTCACCACGGACGCGATCCAGGCCGCCGGCTGGCTGTGGCGTGGTGTCCTGGCCTGGCACAAGCCGCAGGCCAGGCCCCAGAAGGGACGGTTCACCCAGAACTGCGAGTTCGTCGTCTGGGCGTCCAACGGCGGCATCGACGGCTCCCGTAACCCGGTCTATTTGCCCGGCCTCTACAGCGCCTCACAGCCCTCGGGCAAGAGTCGGCAGCACATCACGCAAAAGCCCGTCGAAGTGATGCGTGAACTGGTGAAGATCTGCCCGGACGGCGGCACGGTGCTCGACTTCTGCGCCGGCAGCGGCTCGACGGGAGTGGCAGCTCTGCTGGAGGGACGCGACTTCATCGGCGTCGAGAAGACCCGGCACTACGCAGAGATTGCCGCCGACCGGCTCACCGAGACCATTCAACAGACCCTCTCCCAGGACGATTTCGTCCTGTCCGCCTAAACGTCTTCGCCGCGCATCAGGGGCGGGCAGATGCGTCGTGGATACCCGCCCCTTCCCGGCACCGGGGCTAGATAGCAGGAAATCCCCGGTTAGCGAAACCGGGGATCGTCCGGATGGTTGAAGCCATATTTCCCCACACAGGCTGCGGCTGTAAGGAGACCATTCGTGCCTGAATCCATAGACCCCCGCGACGACGGGACAATGGAACCGATCCGCTTGCCCGATTCCAGCCTGGAGAGCATCGAGGCGAGCGTCCGCAAGCTTTTTGACCAGTCTGCGGAACAGGCCCGGCAGCTCGACAGCCTCGCTTTCGCGCCCGCGCCGTCCCCGTTCCCCGCCTTCGGCATGCCGGGGCTGCCGGGCATGCCGGTGCAGTCTGCGCCACCGGAGCCGCGGCCCATCCTGGAGCTGGAGGACGAGGAGTACGAGAACGAACTCGACACCCTCAGCGACTGGGTGGACGACTGCCTCATGGCGGTCTACGGAGCGGAGGTCACTACCGCCGCGCCGTGGTGCGAGCAGTGGCAGGAGCACGACGACGTCGTGGCCTGGCTGCACGCCCTGTGGATGGCCTACCAGCAGCACAAGGACCCCGAAGCCGGCCTCAGCGGTCTGTTCGTGTGGCACCGCGACTTCCTCACCCACGCCATGGCCACCGTCCGGGCCCCGGGCGGGCCGCTGTCCGCGTGCATGACTGACCCGGACAGGCCCGCTCACCGTGTGCTGCCCGGACCGAAGCCGTCCGCCCGGACTTCCCGCACCGGCGCCCACGAGCCGGAGGACGGGGAGCCGGGCGAGGCCGCGGCATGACCGGAGGACAGCCGGCGTTCGGTCTCAGCTTCGATCCCCGGGCCCTGACCGATCTTCTCCAAGCCCCCGGTGACATCCGCGACTTGGCCCTGGCCCAGCTCCAGGACGTCGTCAACGCCGACCTGTTCGGGAGCAAGCTCACCGGCGACCTGTCCGGCCTGCGCAAGCTGTACGTCGACTCGCGCAACGCCTGGCGCGTCGTCTACACCCAGCGCCCGGCCCCGGCGACCTCCACCCACACCACCGAGATACACGTGGTGGCCGTACGGCCCAGGGCCCGCAACGACGTATACGACACGGTCGCCGCACGCCTGGGCATGAACCGCCGGCCCGTGAGCGCACTCACCCACGCCGCCCGCGCCCGCTCCCCGCAACTGGACACGCGCCCGATCCCCAAGCCAGCCCCGCCCTACGCGATGCCCGGCCTGCCCCACCCCGCACCCTCCCCCAAACCGAAGGGCCCCCTCCGATGACGACGTTCCCCGCTCTCCTCAACTCCCTCGCCGCCCTGCTGGAGACCGAACCGCCGCCGGAGATACCTCACCACCGCGCAATCCTCGACACCTTCACCGACATACAGCTTCTCGATCAGGAGCTCCTCGACCTAGCGGAACGCGCCGGCGCTCCCGGCGCCAGTGCCACCGAGCAGCTGGAGACGCTTACCGATCTACTTGTCGAACGCCTCACGGCGGGAGACGAACTCGCCCGACTGCTCTCCACAGCCTGCTGCTGCGCCAGCACTGACGGTGAGAACGACACCGAAGACGATGACTTCCCCTCCTGCCCCGGTGAACG
Organism: Streptomyces sp. x-80; assembly: GCF_046549095.1. Classification (NCBI taxonomy): domain Bacteria; kingdom Bacillati; phylum Actinomycetota; class Actinomycetes; order Kitasatosporales; family Streptomycetaceae; genus Streptomyces; species Streptomyces sp. x-80. The sequence continues at coordinate 64,801 of NZ_JAJPWM010000004.1, read as the reverse complement.
CCCGCAGCCGGACAGCATCGTGCGCGCAACCCTCCGGGTCTTCGCCGAGCTCGGCGATCCAGACGCCGTGGCATCCGCTGACCTTGTTGCCGCACTCCGGGATCTGCCGGGGGTGGCCGAGGGCCGCTGGCGCTACGCCGACCTCACCGAGCCCCGCCTCGCGCAGCTCCTGGCCCAGTACGAGGTCTCCACCCGGGACATCACTCTGACCGACGGACGCCGCCGCAAGTCCTACCGGCGCGGTGCACTGCTCGCCGCCCTGCCGGCCCCTTCCCACTGACCACCCGCCTCACCGGGTCACGCCCCGCACAGGAGCGAACCGCCCGGTGTTCCGGCTCCCCGTGGCCTCGGGCCACACGGCACACACGCGACGGCACCACTTCGAAATCCGCATCCCGCGGGACTCCTGCCCAGGCCGCAGGCCGCCGTGACACCACCTAGAGGAACCGCTTTTCCATGCCCTCCACCCCTGCGCCGCCTGCGGCGAAGAAGGCGCCGACTGCCCTCGATCACCGGATCGAAGCGGCCGTGAGCCACAGCATCGACCGGCTGTGGGAGCACCGCGACCGTGATCTCCTCGACGCGCCGCGCACGCGTCTGGCCGATGCCCACCGCGACCTTGTCCAGGCTGAGACGTCGGTGACCTTCTACCGGGTCCTGCTCCATCGCCTGACCTCCGGAGAGGTCCCCGTCGAAGCAGCCCTCCTCAAACGCATCGGTCGCACCACTTGCCAGCTGGAGGATGCGGCGGCCACTCGCGACGACCGCCAAGGGAAGGTCCTGGCCGCGCTGGAGCCCATCGAGAGGGGTGTGGACACGCAGGGCCCCAGCGAGGCACCGGAGCTGCCCGCGCCGGACATTGCCGCGCTGCTGGCCGTCGCCCAGGGCGCCAAGCTGCATGAGCACCTGCTCACCCACCGCCTGTCGGTGGTCACTGCCTCCGGCACCCGCGTCGCCTACAGCCAGTTTCAGCGCCTGGAAGAGGCCGGCCTGCTGGTGCGTGACGCCTCCCACCCCGTCCACGCCGGGCAGCCCATCGCCCTCACCGACGCCGGCCGCACCACCCTCGCCAGTTCACGCCGCACGAGCGTGAGTGCCACCGCCCCCGCGCAGCGGGCCGGTGCCTGGCCTGCCCAGGGCCACTCCCGCCGCTGACCGCGACTCAGTCCGTGCCTGTCCGCCGCTCCGGATCCGAAAGGTCCTATGCCTCCAGCCGAAATTGATTTCCGCCTCGACGGATACGACCCTGCCACCGCTCATGTCGAGAAACATTTCTGGCAGAGCATCGAGATCAACCGGGACACGTTCACCGCCTTGGCCGAGCACCACACCGACGGTGACCGCCACAGCTACTACGTCATCCACGACGGGTCCGTGACCTGGGGGATCCCCGGCGAGCCCCCGCTCGTCGCCCTCCACCTGCACCGCGACACGCAAGACCGCACGTTCCGCTTCCAGCACGCGACTCTGCCGCTCCCGTCCATGGCCCAGTCCTGGCTGATCGCCCGCGGCTGCCCGCCGGACGCCATCGGCCTCCGGCCGGGCATGACCACCGCGGCGGATGACGCCACCAGGGCCCTGGAACAGCGGCTGATGAGCGACCGGGGCGATCACTTCGCCCTCCTGCACAGCCACACCGACGACACCTCCGCGAATCCACAGACCACGGTGCTCCTGCGAGCCACCGACGAACGCACACCGCTTCCGTTCCGAATCCTGCTGGAGGAAGCCGACCTCGGCAACGGGACACACACCTTGCGAGAAGGCGGCTTCGCCACCGCGGAGGCCGCCAGCGAGTGGTGGGAGAACTGGTGGGCGGGCGAGGACACGCCCGCACTGACCGCACCACCATCCGGGCACCGCACCACCCTGCCCGCCGCACCGGCGCGCCCCATTCCTGCCACACCGCCCCGCGGCCGCGGGCGGTGAATTTCGCGCACACCTTTTGGCGCGGCCTACCACAAGCGCCGCGGCCGGAGCATAGCGGCCAATGCCCGGTTAGCGAAACCGGGGATTCTCCGGACTCTTGAACTTGGCCCGCACGGCATCTGCCCGGGTCGCATTCCGCGTTCCTGTTGGAGGCCCTTCTTATGCGCACCGATTCTCCACGAGATCCGCATGCGCCTCGACTAGCCCTGCCACCGCAGTGACATCTGCATCCTCCATTTCACCCCACCTTTAAGGAGAACTCCCTTGCGTCTTTCCCGAATTGCCAGTGCCGCCGCCGTGACCGCAGCACTGGCCCTGCCTGTCGTCACCGCCCCGGCCGCCACCGCCGCGGCTCCAGCCACTGCCACAGCCGCATCCTGCAACAAGGTCGGCCCCTACACGGTCCACACGAGCGCGGTGACCATCCGCTCCAAGGCAACGGTGAACTCCACGGCGCTCGGCATCCTCTACAAGTCCCATAAGTTCACGGTCCACACGACGACCAAGTACGGCGAATGGGTCTCCATCACGGACAAGACGACCGGAGTGAAGGGCTGGGTTTCCGGAATCTACGTCCACCCCACCGTCTACACCTGCCTCCACTAAGCGGCCCTCCGGGCGGGTGGCTATTTCTGGCCCGGAGCCTGTACCTGTCCGTTTTCCCCGGAGACGAAAGGAATTCGCTGTGTCTGACGATGTCGGCGACGTGATGGGCGTCATCACCGAGCAGATCGAGCGACGCTTTCACATGAGCCTTCCGGAATTGCGCCGTGCCGTGGCGGCGGCTCCGCAGGCCCACCGCGAGGCCACGGAAGCCGTCCGCTGGTACGGCCACCTCGCCCAGGCGCAGGAGGCACTGGAGAAGGCCGAGGACGCCCTCGTCGCCGTGCTCGGCACCGAGACCGGTGAACTCGACGATCCCGCGATGGCTCTCGCGCATCAGGTGAATGCCGCAGTGACCGTACGGGACGGGCGGGCCATGGTCGTGCGGTTCCTCCTCGACCCGGACGCCCCGGGTAGGCGTGGTCCCGGTGCCTGGCGCGACGTGGCCGCGAGCGCCCACCGGGGGCCGGCGTTGCAGACCAGCTCCCCGGCACGCCCTGTCGTCCCGGCTGCATCGGTCCGGGGAGTGTCGCGGTGAGTGTGAGCGTCAAGCCCAGCAGCCAGGACGGCCTGCTCGAAGGAGTCTTCGGGTCCCCCGTCGGCGACCTGTACGAGGCTGCGACCGTTCCCGAGGCGACTGCGGCCCTGCGGCGGGCGCTGGAGCTGCGCTCGTTCCTGGCCGTGGCCGAGGAACAGGTCGCCCGTGTCCGCGACCGGGTCCACGAGGCCACCGCCGCCGGCCGTGACATGGGCGAACTGTCCGCCGATGACCTGCGGATGGACGCCGAGTTGCTGAAGGCCGCCCTCAGCATCCGCGACGACTACCGCGTTGCCCTGGGTGAGCTGCTGCGGACCATGCCCCCACCGGGCCCGGCACTGGCCAGGCCCGTGCAGTTCGCCCAGCCGAAGATCACCATGGCCCTGCCTCCCGCTGCCCCTGCTGCCCCGGCACCCGCGCGTGCCGGGGCAGCGCAGGCCCGCCGACCGTGAAAGCCCTGCTGATTGATGTACCCCACCGCCCAGACCATCGGCGAACGCATCGAGGACCTGTACGGAGCGCCACTCGCCCAGCTCGAAGCCCTCGCTGACACCAACCCCCGCGAGAGCATGCTGGCCGCCCTGCTCGGCAGCCACACTGACCTGGCCTTCGCCGAGCGCAACATCGACTTCCAGCTCCAGCGGCTGCGGCAACTGGCCGCCAAGGAACGACAGATCGGCTCCCACGAGGCAGGTCACATCGCCGACTGCGCGCGCCGCATCTCCGAATCCGTCGTCGTCCGCGACGCCCACGCCAAAAGTGTGAGCGCGGTCCTCCAGAGCCTGCACCGCGTTCCCGTCCCGCAGACCCCGCTGACGACGCCGGCCCCGTCCGCTGCTCTCGTTCCTGCTCCGGCCTCTGCCGCCGCCCGTACTCGCTGACCTGCCTACCCTGCCCCTCGTCCAGGAGTTCCCCCTTGGCCACCACCGGTTTGCCTCCCGCCACCGATGCCGATCTCTCGCGCGTCACCGAGTCATTGGAGATGATCAGCCCGCTCTGGAGCGTGTGGGTGCTGATGACCTTGTCCGCGAAGCCGCTGCGCTACGCGGAGGTCAAACCTCGTCTTCCCTGGCTCCATGACGGCCAGCTCCACCCCAGGCTGCGCAAGCTCACCGAGGCCGGCCTGGTCGAGCGAACCCAATACACCCCGCGGCATGTCACTTACGGCCTCACCGACCGCGGCGCCGCCCTGATACCTGTCCTGACCGTGATTGCCACGTGGGGCAACACGCACCTGGAGAAAGACCTCGTCGTCGACAAGACCACCGGCGTGGCGGGGCCCGAACGCATCCCTCCGGCCCAGAACGCCGAGGACACCATCATGCTGCTCACGCCCCGCCACGCCACCCCGATTCTGTGGGCCCTTCAAGCACGCGCAGGTGCCACCAGCGCCGCGACGGTGAGAGCGATGGCGATGCCGGACCACGGCCTGAGCGCCGTCTATCCGCCACTGCGGCGGCTGGCCGCCGACGGCCTCGTCGAGATCCGCGACACCCTCGATGTCCGGCTCTCCACCCATGGCCGTGCCCTGGCGCCCGTCTACGGGGCGGTGTCGGCGTGGGCGGCCGGGCGCCCGCTTGCCGAGGCCGCCGCCCATCCGGTGTGGGGGCAGGGGCCGGCCCCGTCCCAGGCCGGGCCGGGCACGTGGATCACGCAGGAGTCCCGCCTGCCGACAGCCGCGTCACCGGCCGTGCCGGCCGGCCCGGCGCTGTCGACGCAGCCGCCTGCCGCCCGTTGGAAGGCCGGTGACCTCTTCTCGCATCAGATCCCTGCCCGCCCCCTTTCCCCTTCCCCGGCAGGAGGCCACCGCCGATGAGCCACATCCCGATGCCCACCGCCGAGCAGACGGCCCACGCGGTCACCATGCTCTCCCACCCCGGTCTGATCCGGCTGGTCAGCGAAATCGACGACAACGGCCCTATTCGGCACCGCATGCTGGGGCGCACCTTCGCCGACCTCGGCCGCCACCAGGTCCGCCATGCCCTCGCGGCCGGCCGGGAGCACGGCCTGGTACGCGCGGGACACAAGAACAGGCCCTGCTACCTGCTCACCGAGAGCGGCGCCGGCCTCGCTGACGTCTACGACCAGGCCGCCCGCTGGGCCCGAGCCCACAACTACCCTGCGCTCACAAGCGACTTCGTCACCCGCGTCCAGGACACCCTCACACTGCTCGGCCGGGGACCGGTCCTTTGTGCCGTGATCGGTGCGGTCGACGACACGAGGGCGGCCGGGCGGGTGGTGGACGCCGGTCTGCTGCCGACTGCCGATGCGGTGCGGGGGCTGCACCGGCCGTGGGCATCGTTGTCCCGGTGGATCGGGGCACACCCCTCCCTCCTTGCGACAGCCGTGCACCACTCCACAGCGGACGACATGGAGTGCGCTGCGTGAGATCCGGCCCTGGGCCAGGACATGGCCGCGGTGCGGTGTCCGGTCTGCTGCGCGGCATCTACCTGCCGCGCAGCGCCGACGCCGGGGCGCTGGCCATGGCGACGTACGGGATTCCGCTGCTGGTCCTGGCCACCACCCGCTCTGCGGCGCTGACCGGGCTGGCGTTCGCGCTGGAGTGGATCCCGCGCCTTGCGTCCTTCGCGCTGGCCGGGGCGATGGTCGACCGGTACGGCACCACGGCGGTGTTCCGGCTCGCCTCGGTGGCGCGGGCCCTGGTCGCCCTGGCCGCCGCCCTCGTCCTCCCCGCGCAAACGCACGGGAGTGGCACGACGGTCACCGTGATGGTGCTCGCCGCTTTGACGGGCGCGCTCACGCAGTTCAGCTACCTCGCGGCCGAGACTGCGGGCGCCGCCGCCAGTCGTGAAGCAGGCGAGAGCGCCCACCGGGTGCAGTCGGTCCTGCTGGGGATCGACCAGGTCGCCACCCTCGCCGGGCCCGCACTCGCCGGTCTGCTGCTGCAATGGACCGGAGCTGCCGGGATGCTGGCCGCGATCGCCTGCTTCTCGCTGCTCGGCGCGGCCCTCGCCCCCAAGCAGCCACGCCGGCCGTCGCCAGCCGGTCCACTGTCGGTCGTCAGGGGGCTGCGCACCGGCTGGGCCACCCTGCGCTCCCTGCCGGCCCTGGCCTGGCTGGTGGCGGGGCTGACCGTGTCCAATCTCGCGGTCGGCCTGCTCCAGGCCGCCGCCCCCGTCATCGTTGTCACCGAACTGGGGCACTCCAGCGCCGACGTGGGCCTGGTCTGGTCGGCGGCCGCCGTCACCTCCCTGCTCGCCGTCATCCTCTGCCGCACTGCGATCGGCCGCTACGGCCTGTGGCCCGTCGGCGCGGTGTCGGCGCTGATCGCGGCCTCGGCGTGCCTGGCGGTCGCTACCGCGCACAGCTACGCCACCTACCTCATGGTGATCGCCGTCCTCATGGCGGGGGAGGGAGGAATGACCGTGGTGCTGCGCACCCTGCGCTCCCGCCTCATCCCGCCCGAGAAGGCCGCCGGCACCCTCTCCCTGACCATCCTGCTGCTCCTGCTGCCCTTCCCCCTCGCCGGCCTCCTGGTCGCCGCGACTCCGCCCAGCATGCTCGACCACGTCATCACCGGCTGCGCCGTCATTCAGGCCGTCGGCCTGGCCACTGCCTTCGCACGGCTGCGAGCCCACCCCGCTGTCCGCGCGGCCAGCGGCTGAACCGTCCTTTTCCCGACCTCCGTTGCCCGTCTGCTTCTGCTGGAGTTTCCTATGTCCGATCGTCCCGCGATCGTGGTCGTCGCTGCCGCCGATATGCAGGCCAAGGCGTACCGCTCCTACTGCCTGGAGAGCGTGGCCGCCCACTTCGACGTCGTCCTTATCGCCGGTGCCGACCCGACCTGGGAACGTCCCCTGGTCACCGACTACGAGGTCGCCGATCCCGCGGACCCGTCGGCCCTGGCCACCGCCGGGCGGGTCCTTTCCGAGCGACACCGGCTGGCGGGGGTGATGACGTGGACGGAGTGGTACCTCGTCCCCGTCGCCCGCCTCGCGCGGCAGCTTGGTCTGCCCACCGTGGCGCCGGAGGTGATGCAGGTCTGCCGCAACAAGGCCATCGCGCGCGACCTGTTCGCTCGTCACGGTGTACCGTCCGCCGCCTCCGTCAGCGTGCGCTCGACCGGCGAGGCTGCCGCGGCAGCAAGGAGGATCGGCTACCCGGTCGTCCTCAAACCCGCCTCGCACGCGGCCAGCGTCGGCGTCATCCGCGCTTCGGGCCCGGACGATCTCGCCGAGGCGTATGCATTTGCGGCGCAGGCCGCCGGCCTCGGCATCGAGAGCACCGGGGTACTGGTCGAGGAGTACCTCGACGGCCCGGAGGTCTCCGTCGAATGCGTCACCTGCCGGGGCGAGACCACCGCGGTCGCGGTCACCCGCAAGTCCGTCGGCATGGAGCCGTACTTCGAAGAGCTGGCCCACTTGGTCGACGCAGACGATCCGCTGCTCGCCACAGTGGCCCCCGTCGCCGCGGCAGCGGTCCGAGCCCTCGGCATCACCGATGGCGTGAGCCATGTCGAGATGCGCCTGGTGCAGGGGCGTCCGCGTCTGATCGAGGTCAACGCCAGGATCGCCGGCGACATGATCGGCCACCTCGTCCGCCTCGCCACCGGCATCGACCTGCCGCGTGCCGCAGCCGACATCGCCTGCGGACGCATCCCCGACCTCACCCCTACCCGCCACCAGGCCGCGGCGATCCGGCTGATCTACCCCGACACCTCCGGCACGCTCACCACCCGCCACCTCGACGACGACCTCCTGGCCCAGGAGCCGTGGCTGGAGAGTGTGCACTTCCAGCGCCAGGCCGGAGACCAGCTCCTCCTGCCCCCGGCGGGCGACATGTTCACCGCACGCGTTGGTTTCCTGATCACCACCGGCCCCACAGGCGAACTCGCCCAGACACGGGCCGAGGAGGCGTACAGACGGCTGACCGTCGAAGTCACCCCACCCGCCGTACACGCCGCCGCGTGACCGTCGCCCGGCCTGCGTCCAGCCGCTGAACACCGCGCCCTGCCCCGACACTGGATATGCCCATGCCCGACCCCGACTCGATCGACGGGGACGTCTACCTCGCCGACAGCACCTTCACCGGCGACCCGGCCCTTGAACCCCTGCTCGCTCTCGGCTGGGATCTTCGGCACGACGAACTGGCAAACGTCTTCGTCACCGCTCCCGACCACAAGATCCGCCTCGGCTACCTCCCCGAGGGCGACGACGACGGCCTGTGGCGGATCAACGCCTACGCCGATGCCTTCGCCCAACCGAACTGGGGGGTTTGCTTCAACGACAGGTGCCCGACCGAGTTCGTCACCGCCTTCACCACAGTCCTGGCCCAGGCATACACCGACGGCCCGGACGCCTACCTCGCCCGCCCGGACACCGAAGACCTGGACCAGTCAGAGTTCGCCGCCGTGGCGCCGCTGATCAACCGGGGCTGGAAACTCGCCCCACACCACCTTCGCTGGGGAGTGGAACTTAAGGCCCCCGATGGCATGGCCGGCTTGAAGTACACCGCCGGCCGCATCGAACCTGAAGCGGAGCTGACGACGCTGGAGGCCCGCTGGCACCTGTGGGGCGGGCCCCCGAAGGGACCGCGCTGGTACGCCACCGCCTCCTCGCACACCCCCGTACGCCTGGTCACCGCGATCACCACCAGCGTCTGCGACCCCGCACCGCTCCCGCGCTGGGAGGACACGATGGCCATCTCCCTGCGCAACCACGCTCACCTCACCCCCGTCACGCCACCGCCGCCTCTGGTGCCGACACCGCTCGACGTACAGCGCACTACCACCCGCCGAGCACCGTCCCTCGGCACACGCAGCGTCGCACGCTGGAGCACCACCACCCCGCTCCCGCCCGCCGGACCCACAACCCGCCCAGGCCCGCACCGCTGAGGACACCCCTCCACACGCTCACCCGTACGCCAGAAGGCGATTGTCTTGGCCCCGTTCGCCGAGAAATTCTTCACCCAGACCCTCGCGCTGCCATATGAGAGCACCATTGTCGCCAACACCTACTACGCCGCCCCCGAACGCGGCTCGCCGCTCCGGCTGCGCATCAACTTCCACAGCGGCGAGTACGACGGGCTGCGCTTGAACGCCATCCACCTTGCCAACGGAACGACCGATACCGCAGTCGTGTCATTCGCCGACCACGAGGTCTTCCGCGCACGCGACGTCCGCCTGCGCCGCCGCCCCGGCCCCGACGGCTATGGGGTCTTCCGCGACTGGCCCCACGACAACGAACCACCCTGGAAAGAAGGCGACTTCACCCCTCTCCGCCGTGCGATCGAACGCTATGCCCAGGTCTGGTTCCCCACCGCCGGCGCGTCTGTCCCAGCGTCGACCAGAGTGTCGGCGCCGACCCAGGCCCCTCTGCCTCCCCGCGCCTCCCGTGGGCGAGGGACCGCTGCCCGCGGCGGCAGATAGACCTCGACCGCGAACCACCCTCGCCGACGAAGGGCACGCGTGTCCTCCCATCCAGTCGACGGGCTCGAAGCCGATGCCACGGTCCACGTCCTGACGCGGCGTCGGGCAGGCCCCGGCAATCAGGACCCCCGGACGGCTGGCCCTCCCCTTCGACCATGACCTGCTGTGTGCCGACGACACCACGCCCGTAGCGGCGTCCCTGCCGCTGCTCTACGGGGGATCGGATCCAACGGACGGAAGGCAGGTCTTCCGCAGCCCGGACACCCTGGGGGCATGCTGCAACATCGCTAAGCCCATGCGGCACACCCACCATTCGGTCTGGGCCGCATCGGCCGCCTACACCTCCGAGCCGGATTGGCGGGCATCCTTCAGCGCCCGCACACCCACACCTACGTCGCGGCCTTCACCGCCTCCATGGTCTCGGACACACCGCCTACCCGCGCGATGCGGGACGTCCCCTTCCACACGCGTCGCCACCACCCCTGCTCCGGCCGACCCGTCCGGCCATCTGTAACGACTAGGAGTACGACCCCTTTGCATGCAACGCTCGTCCGCGGCACCTCCCGTGTCCTTGCCGTGGCCGTCGCCGCCGGCATCGCCGGAACGCTGGCCTGGACGCCCGCCCACGCGGCCCCGCAGGCCGACACATTCGGCCCCGGATTCAGCATCCCGGATAGTCAGAACAATCCGGGCACCAGCCACATCGGCGCCTACGGTCCGCCGGGCCAAAAGGTCTGGGGCGACTCCGAGACATACTGCGCAGACCCTGCCCGAAAGGGTCCGGCCGAGGCCGGTCGCTACAGCGCCCCGACGGCGGTCGCGTCCTGGACCTCCTCGGTGACCGGCAAGACCGTTCCGGCCGCGAACCTCGCCTACGCCAGCTACGTCATCGGCCGCTACGGACAGACCCATGACGCCGCCCAGGCCGCCGCTGTCGATGCCACCGTCTACGAGTGGCTCGCCGGCGGCACCTACGCGATCAACGGACAGCGTGGCGCACAACGCCTGGCATACCCGGTGGTTTCCCCCACGTCCCGCACCCTCGCACTGCGCTACATCAACGAGGCCAAGCGCTACGCCGGCCCCTACGCCCTGCACATCACCCCATCGGTGAAGACGACCCACACCGGCCAGAAGGTCACCGTCGCCGTGAAGGTCACCTCCACCCTCACCGGCGCCACCATACCCGGCGTGTCCGTGACGCTCGCCGAATCCGGCACCGGCCCCAAAACCGCCACCGGAAGGGTCACTACCGGTGAAGACGGCACAGCGAGCTGGCAGTTCACGGCCGCCGCGACAGGCAAGGCCACGGTCAGGGCGAGCGCTACCGGCCTGCCCGGCACTCAGTTGAAGGTCCTCACCCCCCAGAACACCGCTGCCCAGCGGATGCTGCTTGCCGGGGATACCACCACCGCCGAGGACTCTGCCACCATCGCCGTCGAGGAAGCACCCGGCGGCGTGGAGATCCACAAGAAGGACCCGGCAGGCGACACGATCACCGGCGCCGCATTCCAACTGCGGGACACCAAGACCGGCGCCGTCGTCGCCGCCGGCGCGACCAATGCCCAGGGCGTGCTCATCCTCGACGGCATCGCCCCGGGCGTCTACCGGCTCAAGGAGACCTCGACCGGCGACACGGTCCATGCACTGGTGCCCGACCAGGACGTCACCATCACAGCGGGTCGCACCGCCCATGCCAACCCCCTCACGGTCATCGACCCCTACCGGCAGGCCGACCTGCTGGTCCGCAAGACCGACAAGACCACCGGAAAGCCCCTGCCCGGCGCCGTAATCAACATCAGCGAAGACATCGCAACCCCGTCCGGCAAGCACCGCCCAGGCAAACAGGTCCTCTCCCTGACCACCGGCAAGGACGGCACCGCCACCACCAAACTCGACGTCACACTGAGGGCCGGCACCCACTACTGGGCCACCGAGACCAAAGCACCCGACGGCTATCAACTCGACGACACTCCCGTGGAGTTCACCGCCAAGCCCGGCACAGCCGTGACCGTCACCCTCACCGACACGGCCACTCCTCCGTCCACGCCACCGCCCGCACCGCCCACCACCCCGCCGCCCGCACCGCCTACCACTCCACCGGCCGTCCCACACACGCCGGACACCCCGCCGCCGTCCGGCAGCCTCGCTCACACCGGCGCCGACGCCACTCCATGGCTGCTCGGCGGCGCCGGCCTGCTGCTCGCCGCTGGAGGCAGCGCGGTGATCGCCACACGCCGACGCCGATCAGCCGACGGCCACAACGACAGCTGACACAGCCAGATCCGCCCTGATATGAGGCCCTGGGAACCAAATTGGGTTCCCAGGGCCTCACGCACGTCTGGCTGCGCTGGCGCAACTCGGATGCCCCCCACCTCGACGTCCTTGCGGCCAACGCCGCGAGCGCATGTGTCCGCAGCGGGAAGAACGGGACGGCCTCCGGACGCTGCACTTACGGGGCGCCTTCGGACACCCAGGTGCGGAACAGCGCGAGCGCCTCGGTCAGGTTGCCGGATCTGCACGCGACATGAAACGTCTTCTCGGACATCCAGGCCGTCACCCAGTCGTGCTCACCCCGGGCGACTTGCTGCCGGGGATACCCGCGATTCGCCAGGCCCGTCTCCTCAAGATTGCTCTCGACGGTCCAGCCCGGGTTGCGGGGGGAATGGGCAAAGGGCCACGGCCCCCTGCTCAACGGTAGTTACTTGATGGAGACAATGAAGCCGTCGTCCGTGCCGTCGATGTGCCTCAGCCAAGAGAGGACCCCGTTCGTCCTAGCGAGCCTATGTCCTCAGCCACAGGGACGATTCCGTCGCTTTTTGCGAGTTCGCCGGCGGCAGACAGCAAAGACCCCAGAAGGACTGGCCAACGGTTGCGGGAGCATGTCAACGTAGAGATCTTCTTGGAAAACCCCAGGTCAGAGAGGTGATGCCGGTGGCTATACATGTCACCACACTCGGGTTTGCCACGACGGTTGAGGCACTGCGACTCCGCTCCTGGAAGCTCGGCCCCGGCCAGCCGCGGCAGGTGATCGACCAGTTCACGGACGCCGACTTCAAGCATGTCGTAGACGACAGGGGCGATGTCCACATCAACTCCCGCGACGGGCGGTTCTACCTCGGCTGGTTCCCGACCGGCCGGCCCGTCGGCGACGAGAAGGACTGGGTGACTGGCGAAGGCTGGGTGATCGCTGTCACCGGCACCGAGACGGCCCCCGGGTACCGGATGTCCTTCGACACCGAGACTCCAGCGGGGATCATCGCCGCTGCTGTGGCCCAGGTGCTGGCCACTTCTCGGCCCCTGTGATCTGCTCGCCCGCCCTGCTGTTCGTGCGCAACGCGTACCTTGCCCTGTTGCTGGGCACCCCCACCTGCTGCTGCTTGGAGAGCACTTTGGATCCACACCCGCGCGAGATGACCGTCGGAGAACTCGTCGACCGCCTGTCCGCCTGCGACCGGAATGCACCCGCGCGCTTGGCCATCAACCCGTTCTTTCCTATGGCCCACCGCCTGGGCGAGGTGATCGCCACGGTGGACGAGGGCGGAAACCCGGTGGTCTTCATCGCCGAGGCCAAAGACGCCGAGCAGCTCGGCTACCTGCCGCCCGATGTCGCTGTCGCCCTCAGCTGGCAGCCGCCGGCCGAGGCGCCCTCGCGCCGCCGACGCGGCGTGTCCGGGCCGAACGGCGGCCAGTGAATCACCCCTGAACCCACGGAGGTGCCTCTGCACCCGCACCACCCCAACTCGCCGGACCCGGTGTACTGGGTCACCCCGCGCCACCTAGCCGGTAACGACGACGCGCTCGCCGAGCGGATCGGCGACACTCTCAGCGGGCTCGGCTGGCGTATGTGGCCGACCTCTCGCGGCACCCTGCTCTATGTGAGCCCGGACGAGCTGCGCGGCGCCGAGTGGATCCTCGCCAGCTACCCGTTCGAACTCGGCGGACTGCCCGTGGCCTGGCAACTGTCGGCCCGCCCTCATGCCGACTCCGCCATGACGGAGTGGAACGCGTACTTCACTGCCGCTGTCCCGCACGAAGCGCTCACCGACCTCCTGGTCGCCCTCGATGCCCGCGAGGCCCCCGACATCGGGTTCGCGAGCCCCGAGACGGTACTCACCGCGCTCGGCGCACGGGGCTGGCTGCGCGACATGGACCGTCCGCGCACCACCGCCACGGATCCCGGCTTCTCCACCAGCGTCTCCCTGGAGATGTCGCCGCCGCTTATCCATGATGCGGACCCGCGCGATGACCTTCTCGGGTGGCAGGCGTGGGCGGAGCCCGTCCTAGGGGCTCCGTACCTGTGGTGCGCCGGCTTCAGCGCGAGCGTGCCCCACGATCTAGTCGCCGCGTTCGCCTCCTCGCTCGCCTCACCGGCCCCGGTGCCACGACGCACGCTGCCGAAGAGCGCACAAGAACGGCTCACCATCGTCCGCCGCGGCTGACAGCGGGCGCGTTCCACGCGGGCCACCGACCTCGCACTGCACGACGGTCGCTCATACGCACCAGGTCGTAAGAGGTAGTAGGCGATCTCGTCAGGGTGGGCTAGGCTGCGGCGGGCACAGCCGCCTAACGACCCACACGATGAGAGCACAGCACCGAACTCGTGCCCGTCAGCCCGCTAGTCTGCTGAACCACCCATCAGCCGAACTACCGGGCCGGCACACTGCCACCTCAACGTCCGGCACAGCTAGTCGAGTTGGCTGTTCGTTGAATGCACGCGGAGATCATCTCGTGTTACCGCACTTGACGTCCACGGGAATCCGCGCCCATACGGCCTTCCCAGAATCGGCCACGAGTGAATGCCCCCATGACTCACTCAGCTGTTCCACGATCCGGAGCCCGTACCCCGATTCCTCACCAGGCAGCGGAGACCTGACAACGGGCGGAATGGTCGAAGGGTCCGTGACAGCACAGATCACTCCTGTGCCCCTCATGCCGACAGTCAGCCACCCGCGGTCGGCGAGGGCGTGCTGGATCGCGTTGGCGACCAGCTCTGTCACGACCAAGGCGACATCGTCGAAGGCAGAGCGGATTTCCCATCGGCCGAGCACCTCCTCCAGAACCCTCCGCGTGCGGGTGAGACCGTCGGCGTCCCCGTCGTAGCGGAGCGAAACGAGCCCCCCGGCTGCCAACCCCAGGCCGTCGACCCAGTCGTGCTGTCCACGGCTGAGGACACCCGCCACGTCCATGGGCCACACATCCTCGTGTGAGGGCTGGCGGCCCACTGAGGCCGCCCCCTCCCCGCTGCCGGATTTACACATTATTCATCCCCCCGGGGGACGTTTCGTCATGGACGTCGAACAGCTCCAGGGCCCTGACTATTCTCACTTTCAGGCGCTCGCGCAATTTCCATGGAAATTGCCACGGCGGCATCGGACAGATGCCTGCCTGTGAACTTTTGAGTTGAGGGCGACCGAGAGATTCGAACGGCTAGCACGAAAGAGGGAAAGATGCAGGAGCTCAGCAACGGCGTTCGAGCGAGTTCGATTCCGAACGTGGTCTGGAAGAAGAGCCGCAAGACGATGGAGGAAGGGGACTGTGTGGAGACAGCCGCGCTGCCCGGGGGTGGTGTGGCAATCCGCAACTCTCGCGAGCCTGACGGGCCTGCACTGGTGTACACCCGCAAGGAGATGATCGCCTTCATCGATGGGGTGAAAGGCAACGAGTTCGATTACCTCGTAGCGTAGGGCGTGGCAGAACTCGGCTCGTAGTTGCGGTTGTTGGCACGCAGTCGACTCCTCGGTGGATACTGTCAAACGACGTATCCACCGAGGAGTCAGCATGCGTTCGAACGTAACGTCGATAGAGCAGTATCTGGAGGACGTCGATCAGAGTCCGACTGCGCTGGGGCTTATGCTCGCTAAGCGGCTGAAAGAGCTTCGCGAGGAAGCTGGCGTATCCTCCTCGTTTGCTGCGAAGGCCATCGGGGTCAGCGCCTCGCAGGTGAGCCGGCTGGAGAGCGGGAAGCGGCGCTGGAATGAAGAGGACCTCGTAGCGGCGCTCCGCACGTATGGCGTGGGTTCCAAGGAGGACCATCTCGCCCGGAGGCTTCTGCGTGCCTCTGCCAAGCCCGAGTGGACCGCAAGCTTCCGCCCCGACGTGCTCCCCGAGTGGTTCGAGTTGTTCGTCGGCCTGGAGTCTGCGGCCCGTCAGATCCGGTTGTTCGAGACGCGGGCAGTGCCGGGCCTGCTGCAGTGCGATTCGTACGCGCAGGCCATTGTCGAAGGGGACGCAATGGGCGCTGCGTCGCTGGCCCGACGCAGGTTGAGGTTGCGGAAGGCACGGCAGGAGCAGGTTTTCCGCAGGAACGGACCTCTTGTGTGGGTGGTCCTCGAAGAAGGCGTGCTGTACCGGCAGTTTGGCGATCGGCACGTCATGCGCGAACAGATGCTGCATCTCAAGCACCTGGCGGAGAGCGATCCGCAAGTCAAGGTCCAGATCCTGCCGACCAACGCGGGTGTCTCGCGTCCCAGCGGTTCGTTCACGTACCTCCGGTTCAACCTGGAAGGAATTTCGGACAAGGTCTACACGGAAAGCCCCGCGGGTGCCACGTATTACGACGACGCTGACGCGGTCGAGAGACACAAGAAGACGATCGATAGGCTCGTCAGCTCAGCTCTTGACGGAGAAGAGATTCCCGCGCTCTTGGGCAAGGCGGTGCAGTCGTTCGAGAACATTTCGTGAACCATTCCTCCGTGTTGTCACTCGGGGATACGGGCCACGCCTCCGTAGTCGATCCATTCGTCGCCGGGCTGTTTGGGTGCCGAGTCTTCAGGCCGCCAGTCTGAGACGTCCATCAGTCGTCCGGGGGGGAGAATTTCCAGGCCGTCGAAGTAGTGGTCGACCTCGTGGTGTTTCCTCACTCTTCCCCAGTTTCCTCCGGTGCTCTTCCTCATAAATTCGGTGACCCACGTCCGTACATGCGGTTTCTCGCTGACGAGCTGGCAGATCACCAGAAAGCTGCCGGCGCCCAGCTTGCCGGCAACCCGGCGGATCAGCGCGGCGGGGTCATCCTCATCCGGGATGCAGTGCAGGACGCAGACGAACAGTGCCGCTGTCGGCTGGCTGGGGTCGATCAGCTTTCTGACGCTGGGGTGCGCGAAGATGTAGTCGGTATCGCGGATGTCGGCTTTTATGACGTCGGTGTTCGTGTCTGTCTTGAGCAGGGCTTTGCCGTGGGCGGTGACGATGGGATCGTTGTCGATGTAGATGACCCGCGCATCGGGTTGTGCTCGCTGTGCCACTTCGTGCACGTTGTCTTGCGTGGGCATGCCTGAGCCGTGTTCGATGAACTGGCGGACACCATACTCAGCGGCAAGTACGCGGACAACGCGACGCAAAAATCTGCGATTGTTCCGCAGGAGGATTTCGGTGCTTGGGGCTTGGGCGGACAACTCCGCGCATGCGGCCCTGTCGACGGCGTAGTTGTTGCGTCCGCCCAGATAGTAGTCATACATTCGCGCGACGCTAGGGGTGTCGGTGTCGACCGGCCGCTGTTCGTGTTGGGATGGCTCCCCCTGGCTCATATGTCACCTCGTGCCCGTGACAGTCACGCTCCGATACGGGAAGCGCTCATTTTAGGCACTGGTGCAGGCGATCGTGGAGCGGCGATGTAACGAATGGTGCGTGCCCCCTGCCATCCGGCCAGAGGGCATATGCATGTGCCAAGCGAAGCAGGTCAGGCAACAGGGTGTCCGAGCGTCTCACCTGGCAATTACTGAATGTTGCAGCGCACTTCGAGCCCAGTGAAGTTGGCCGGTGATCACCGGTTGAGGCACCCCCATGATCTGGGCCACGTCGCGGACACGAAGTCCCAGTCGATGGCGGAGGATCACTGCATCGGCCTGCTGGTCGGGGAGCAGGCTGCGAAGGGGGTCCCAGTGGCGGACGCTTGCATCCACACGGGCGGTGAGGATCTCCCACGCTACGGCGGGGAGGCTGGGGCTGCTCAGCGCTGCGGTCCACTTCAAGGCCAGGTCACCGAGGGCACACGCCACCGCCAGGCGGCTCGCGTGCTCGTTCTTCAGCCGGACCCTGCTGTACTGGAGGTAGACGGGCCGGTGGGTGCAGCAGAACACCGTGTAATCCGCGGGCAGTCGGATCGGGATCCTCCTCGCCCTTGCGAAGCGGGGCCAGGAACGATGTGGGCTCGGGGCGAACACCGCCTTCGTGCAGGGGGCGGAAGGCCGCGTCGTGATCGCCTTCAGTGGAGTTCACCGTCCTTTTCGCTGTCGGCCAGCCCGTCAGTTCTCACAGCCAGCGACTGGTCGAAGGTGTGCAGCCAGACGTAGTGGAACTCCTCCCACAGGGGACGCACGTCTTCCGGATCGCCATTTAGAGCCGTCACGAGGACGCTGACTTCGGGCCAGTCCGGCATGCAGCCGCCGCTGAGTACCAACTCGATCGTTGCCGGCGACAGAACTTCGGCGCAATCTCGGTGAAGGGCGTCAGGGTCCGGCCGGCGGGCCGCGGTGTAGAGGCCCCGCAGGGCGTGGAACACGCGGTCGGCAGCCCGCGTGACCGACGGGCGCGCGGCAGGCACTAGCCCGTGGCTGATCTCCCACAAGTGCCGCAGCATCGCCGGGTCTTCGCCGAACTGTTCCATCATGGCTTGCACCACGGGCCATGCTGGCAGTCTGTTGGCACTCAGGATGCGGGAGACATAGGACGGTGACACCCCCATCGAGTCGGCCACGTCCCTCGGTGCGATCCCGCTCGATTCATGCAGGTAGCACAAGGCGTCGGCAAGGAGCCGTGCTGCGCGTTCCGCAGACCCCACTGCGTCCTGCATCGAAGAGGCACTGGCCACAGATGAAGGTGGTAGTCGCGTCGATGGCTGCGTCGGGAGCCGTAAGGCATGCGCGGCGTGCTCGTCCAGCTGTCGGGACAGCCGGCGTTCGGTCTCCGCCTCGCTCCAGCGGTCGCGCGCCGTGTGGGGGCTGATCAGCGCGTCCCGGGCAACGCTGTCCCAGCTCGCTCCTCTGCGTCGGGCATCGAGCACGGCACCGGCACTGTAGTTCTCGACTTCCTTGATCAGTTCCCTGGCGCGTCGCAGCAGGGTCGCCAGATCCTCGCCGGTGTATTCCCCCCCGAGCAGTTCCCGCGCCAGGCGCGGCAGCCTCTCCGCCATGTGCAGGCCCAGACGCTTCGGTTGCACTCCGACGAAATCACCGTTGCCCGCCCGACGGGCCCTGCGTCGGCACGCTGGCGAACAGTACTTCTTCCTACGGCCTGGTCCTTCGGTCTGGACGATGCCGACCCCGCACACGCAGCACGTGCTCAGCTGTTCCCTCACGGGAGCCCCTCCCTGTTTTCTTTTCCTGCGATAACGCTGCTCTTCTCGAATTCTGGCGAAGGAGCATTCCCGGCACCGCAACGAGGCCACTCCCACAGGCGGTCCGGCGCTGCCCCAGTGGCGCAGCGCCGGACCGCCACAGGGTCAGCGCCAGCGAGCGCGCAGGTAGCCGGTGCAGGAGTGCATGGACAATCCCGTGAGATACGTCAGCGCGAAAGCTCCCCCGGATGTCTTCCATGCCTGAGCGGCCAGCAGCACGGGCACCGCCACCAGCGCCAGGAGAGAGCCAAGGTGCGTGACACTCCAGGCAATTTCCATGCCACTTTCCCCGCGCGGAGGCCGTGTGTTGCTACTGTCAATTCGGTTCGAAGTGAGAGTTAAAGCGCTTCGAACATACTGGTCGTCCACTCGAAATCCTTTCCTGAGCTCGACGGCTGGAAGGGCCCCGGCGCTGCTTAGCCGCCCGCCGGGGCGCATCAATGGACGCTACAGCGCCCGGGGTTGGTTTCGCGACGCGCGGGGTACATAACGCGAGGAGACCCTGATATTTTCGTCGCCGCCCTGGCAATTTCCATGCCGCGGCCATCTTTCCGCATTAGCTGATCGAATTCATTTGCGTGTCCCGCGGTCCGGCGTAGGCCGAGAAAGTCCGGCACCACGGGCTCGACTGCGCGATGCGCCCCAGACCCAGCAGTGCCGGCCATGCCCGATCGCCCTTCGCCACCAACGCCGGTTCTCCAGCGTGCCGCGGTGGGCCTCCGAGCGCCCCCATCCGGGCATAGGAGAGCCGACACCGCCGCCAGCTGACATGCCCACACCGGCCCAGCGAACACTTATTAGAGGATGTCCACCGTGGTGAGCTTCGCGAGCCTCTTGTAGCGGGTCAGGGCTGCGGCGAGGTCGAGGAAGGCGAGGAAGTGGTGAGGCGGCGGTAGCCGAAAAGCCAGGAGATCGACCGCTCGGTCTTCCAGCGGTGCCGGCCGAGCCGCTCGCCGGACTCGATGTCGGGCCGTGCGATCTGTGGGATGAAGTTCCGGCCCCGAAGCTGGGGGAGGCTTTCGGCGGAGTAATACCCCTTGTCCGCAAGGATCATGACGGTTCGCCGCCGTCACGGCCCGCGCCGGGAACGTATGGCGGGATGCCGAGGACCAGCGGCCTGAACGCCTGACTGTCATGCAGGTTCGTACCTGACACCGCGACCACCAACGGCAGACCCTGAGCCTCGGACAACACATGTAGTGCGATGTGCTTTTTGTCGCGACCGACCGGGTTCGGTCGGGTCAGCGAGCCCCCCTTGTCGCCCGCACCGACGCGGCACCGACGGACGTCCGGTCCAGCTCACCCCTGGCACCAAGCTCGTCCAGCACCGCCCGACTGCCCCACAGCCCGGCCTCGGTCCACGCAGTGAACCGGCGGTACGCGGTGGCCGGCGAGACACCGAACGATTCCGGCAGACACCGTCACGCGCACCCACTCGTCAGCACGTACACCACAGCCGTGAACACCGCCCGCTCATCCACCGGAGCAGAACCTCCGCCCTGCGGACGGGACATGAACCTCGGCAACAACGGAGCGGTCGGCCCCCATAGTTCGTCCGGAGCCAGCCGACGCGACAGATCAACCCTCATTTCGTCTTCACCCCTGCTCCGTGGACGGCCCGCGATGGTGGACGTCATCGCAGATGCCGGACCGGGACGGCACTTCCTGCACGTGGTTCGCCCGGTGATCGCCCGCGAAGCGCTCGCGGGAATTCACTATCTGGGTGGCAACCGGCACGCGTTCGGCCCCGCTGGCGGTCGTCCTCCGGGGCGGCCGAGAATCGCAGCATCAAGGTGAACACCAGCTGCTCCGGGCTATATGCCGTTGACGGCGACCGAGGGCCGTAGCCATGCCGGCGAGTGTTGCCGAGAGCTACCTGGCGGTCGCCGTGGGGCGGGGCCTATCAACGCGCATGCGGCGCTTGGCCTGTTGTGATCCTCAGTCGTGCTGAGAGGCTGTCTGCCGCATGAGCGGGATGTAGGTGTGTATATACCACCTCTGCTTCTGATGCGGTGCGGTTTGTGTGTTTGGGGGTGGGTGTCAGGGGTGGCTTCTATCGTCATGTGGGTCTGTCGGCTGGGGGCCTTCAGCGCATGAGCGAGGGGGATTTGTGTCCGGGGATGCCTTGATTGCGCACAGTGTCAACCGCGATGGGGTGCGGCATTCGCTGGTGGACCACCTTCGGGGTTCGGCTGTGCTGGCGCGGCGGTTTGGCGAGGTGTTCGGGGCGGGGGAGCTGGCGGAGTATCTGGCGGTGGTGCATGACGTGGGTAAGGGTTGTGGTGCGTGGCAAGAGGGGTTGCTTCGGTGTGCGGAGGCGGCGGGGGCGCCGGTGGGTGTGCCGCACAAGGGGGCTGGGGTGCAGATGGCCGCGCGGTTCGCGGGGCGGCCGTTTGCTGCGGTGGTGCAGGGGCATCACGGGGGGCTTCCTGATCAGCAGAAGGTCAGAGATGTGCTGGCGTGTCTGAGTGGGCAGGGTATTGAGGCTGGCGATGCACGTGAGGCGATCGAGGCGGTTGGGGTGCTGGTTCCGGAGATTTTCCGGGAGCGGCGGATCATGCCGCCGGGTTGGCTGTTGGATCTGGGTGGGGGCGGCCAGGCAGGTGTGGGGCTGGGGACGGATCTGCTGGTGCGGATGGTGTTCAGCTGTCTGGTGGATGCCGACTTCTTGGATACGGCCGCTCATTTCGATGGGACGGCCCCGCGGGTGGCGGGCGACGTGGATATGGGGGTGCTGGCTGCCCGGTATGCGATGAGGCGCGGGGAGTACCTCGCGGGGCAGAAGGCGCTGCGCAGGGGTTCACGGAGGGCGTCGGAAGTGGACGTGGTGCGTGAGCGGGTTTTTGAGGAGGCGGTGGCAGCGGCGGCGGGGGAGCGGGGGATGTATGTGCTGCATGTGCCGACCGGTGGTGCCAAGACGATGGCGGCGGGTGGGTTTGCGCTGCGGCATGCGGCGGTGCACGGGCTTCGGCGGGTGGTGTTCGCGGTGCCGTTCATCAGCATCACTGAGCAGAATGCTCAGGTGTACCGGGATCTTCTCGATCCTGAGGGTGATGAGGGGGAACCGGTGGTGCTGGAGCATCACAGTGGGGTGAGGCTGGATCAGGATGAGGAGGCTGAGGGAAAGGGCAGGCGGCAGGCGGGGGGCGGTGCCGGTCGGTGGGATCGGCTGGCGGCGGAGAACTGGGATGCGCCGGTGGTGGTGACGACGACGGTGCAGTTGTTCCAGTCGTTGTTCGGCAGGCGGCCGTCGCAGATGCGGAAGGTGCACCGGCTGGCGGGGTCGGTGATTGTGCTGGACGAGGTGCAGGCGCTGCCGGACCGGTTGCTGGTTCCGATTTTGAGCGTGCTTCGGGGATTGGTCGAGCACTTCGGGGCGACGGTGGTGCTGGCTTCGGCCACGCAGCCGGAGTTCTGGACGCTGCCGCAGATGGAGGGGCTGGCTCGGCGCGTGATGGTGGGGGACGTCAAGGGACTGTTCGGGGCGTTGAGCAGGGTGCGTTATGAGTGGCGGCTGGGCGCGGAGGTGACGTGGGAGTCGGTGGCGGACGAGATCGTCGCTGAGGGAGGCGACAGGGTTTTGACGGTGGTGAACACGACGCGAGACTCGGCTCGGTTGCATCGGTTGCTGACCGAGCGTCTGTCGTCTTCAGGGCGGGGGGAGCACCGAGAAGTGCCGGGGGAGGGGGCGGGTGTTCCGGTGCTGCACTTGTCGACTCGGATGACGGCCGAGCACCGGCGGGAGGCGATCGGCGCGATCCGGCGCCATTTGAAGAACGGTACGGCGGTGCATGTGGTGTCGACGTCTTTGATCGAGGCCGGGGTGGATGTGGACTTTCCGCGGGTGTACCGGGCGTGGGCGCCGGCGGAGTCGTTGCAACAGGCGGCCGGCCGGTGTAACCGGGACGGTCATTTGCAGGAGGGGGCGGTCGTCGTCTTCCGTCCGGCTGACGGTGGGGTGCCCAAGGACCCGATCTACCGTGCGGCGCTGGATGCCACTGGGGAGTTCTTCGGTCCGGGGGTCGCTGACCCCGATGACCTGGGTGCCTTGTCCCGGTACTACGCGAAGCGCTACGCCTCGCATGGCACGGATGGCCGGGCCATGGGGCAGGAGATCCAGCGGCTGCGCCAGGCCCTGGACTTCCCGGCGGTGGCGGACGCCTTCCAGATGATCGATGACCGGTATGCGCAGCCGGTCGTCGTCATCCGGCCGGAGGCGTCGCCGCGGGAACGGGAGCTGATCGAGGCGGGCATCGCCGCGCTGCGTAGTTGCCTCCCGTGCGGTCCGGAGCCGTTGCGGCGTCTGCAACCGCATCTTGCAACTCTTCCGCGTCATGAGGTGTCCGCGGCCGTTCGTGTGGGGCTCGCCGAGCCGGTCGTGGGAGACCTGGTCCTGTGGCTGGGGCACTACGACAGCGTCCGCGGCCTGGATGCGGACGATCCCGAGGACCGTGGCGGCTATGTCTTCTGAGGTGCGTTTGTGCTGGTCGGGCTGATTGTCAGTGGGCGGCCCTATGGTGCCGTCATCGTTGGGCAACGGCAGCTGCTGTAGCCCGTGTTGGCTGATCGTCCATGGTGTGGGCGGTCGGGGAGGGAGTTCAGTGAGCACGACGGTGGCGCCTGGCCAGGATCGGCGGGGCAACGGCGGGTGGACGTTTCCCGATGTGGTGGTGGAGACGTGGGGGGAGCTGGCCTGTTTCACGCGGCCGGAGTTAAAGACGGAGCGTGTCAGCTATCAGGTGATGACGCCGTCAGCGGCTGATGGACTGCTGAAGTCGATCTTCTGGAAGCCGGAGTTCCGGTACGTGATCCGCAGGATCGAGGTGCTGGAGCCGATCCGCTGGATGCGGGTGCGGCGCAACGAGGTGCAGAGCGTGGTCACCGCGCCGCGGGTGAAGGCCCTGCGGGCCGACCGGCGGGCTCGGTATGACGCGGAGGAGGACAGGGACCAGCGCAGCACGATGGCATTGCGGGATGTACGCTACCGCGTCCATGCGCAGATCGTGGTCTCACCGAAGGCACGCAAGGGGTCGGCCGGCTTTGCGCCGGTGTCGCAGGAGAAGTTCCGCGAGCAATTGCGGCGGCGGGTTGAGCGGGGGGCGTGCTTTTCCCAGCCGTTCTTCGGGTGCCGGGAGTTCACGGCGTTCTTCGGGCCGGCGGATCCGGGGCGGCGGGTGCTGGAGCACACGGAGGAGCTGGGGGTGATGCTGCATTCCATCGCTTACACGCCTGAGGGTGAGCGTTACCGCTGGTTCCGGGCGAGTGTGAATTCGGGGGTGCTTGAGGTGCCGCCCGAGGCGTTGCCGGACGACGCGGTGGCGATGCCCGAGGCGCCCTGGCGCGCTGACGGCAGGGGGTGATCCGCGTGCTGTTGCAGCGGTTGACCGAGTATGCAGAGCGGGTGGCGGATGAGCTGCCGGCGGAGTTCTACCGAGCCAAGCAGATCCACTGGGTCCTGGACATCGCCGAGGACGGTTCAGGCGCCGTGGTGCGCGACAGGCGGGTACCGGCACGGCAGCGGGATGCCGCTCTCGTCGAGTTCGTGCCGTACGTGCAGCGCTCCGGTACGAAGGTGCCTCCCTATCTGCTGGTGGACACCGCCGAGTTCGTGCTCGGCGTGCCGAAGACGGAGAAGAACCAGCCCGCTACCGACAAGGCGAGCCAGGAGGCGGTACGGCGGCATGCCGCCTACCGCGAGCTGGCGCTGCGGTGGGCCGGGGCCGAGCACGGGGATGCGGCGGCGAAGGCGGTGTGCGGCTTCTTCTCCCGTGGCGGTGTCGAGGCTCTGGTGCAGCTGCCCGAGGGGGTGGAGGCCAAGGACACCGTCGCGGTCATGGTGGGTGCGCGGTGGTTGCACGCGGCGTCGTCCGTCGAGCGCCTGTGGGGCGAGGTTGTCCGGGCCCGCAAGGGCGGCGCAGGAGGCCGGCGGGGGGTGTGCCTGGTCTGTGGTGAGCAGCGGGAGCTGCTCACCACGATCCCCGAGCCGGTGAAGAAGGGAGCGATCCCAACGGCTGGTGGCAGCAACGAGGGACAGTTGGTCAGCATCAATACCGCCGCGCAGGGCCGTGGTGGTGTCACCCAGCTGGCGAACACCCCCATCTGCCACCGTTGTGGGGGCCGGGCCATGGCGGTGCTCAACCACCTGCTGGCGTCCCCGGCGCACAGCCGCCGCTTCCGCGACGATGGTGTCCTGCTGTGGTGGACCCGCAACGCAGGGGACGACTCCGTGCTGGCGATGTTCTTCGACGACCAGCCCGACCCCCGGGACATCGCCTCACTCATCAACACCCTCCACACCCAGCCCCGCCCCCACACCGTCGGGCGCACCAACGGCGATGACTTCTACGCCCTTTCCCTGGGCCTAAACAAGGCACGGCTCGTGGTCCGCGAGTGGCTCGACATTCCCCTCGCAGGCATCAAGGCCGCCCTCGGTGCCTGGTACGAGGACCACGGCGTCTTCGACGGCTGGACAGGACAGACCAAGTACGTGCCGCTGTGGCTGCTGGCGCTGTCCTGCGGGCGGTGGGCGGGCGAGCGATACGCCCCCGACAGCGCCCCGCAGGGCCTGGAGTCCGAACTCCTGCGCTCGGCGCTGCGTCGCGAGCCGCTGCCGGCCCGCACCCTGCCGCTGGTGTTGCAGCGCATCCACGCCGACCAGCGAATCGACACCGCGCGCATCGCTCTGCTGCGCCTGATCCTCAACCGCTCCGCCGACCCCAGGGACCACGTGATGCCCAAGCTGGACACCGAGAGCACCGATCCCGCCTATGTGGCCGGCCGGCTCTTCGCCGTCCTTGAGGCCATCCAGCACGAGGCGCTGCCCGATCTGAACACCACCTTGCGTGACAAGCACTTCCGTACCGCCGCCACCGCTCCCCAGGCGACCTTGGCGAACCTGCGGTTCGGCGCCATGGCACACCTCAAGCGGCTTCGTCGCGACAAGCGGGGCGCCCACAATGCGCTGGAGGCGCGGCTCGCGGGGCTGTACACCAAGATCACTGGGGATCTGCCCGCGTATCTCACGCCGGTTCAGCAAGGCCGGTTCGTCATCGGCTACGAGCACCAACGCGCCGAGGACCTCTCCGACAAACGCAAGGCCACTGACGCCAAGGCCGCCGCGCGGCCGACGCAGGACAGCGACGCCTAACAACGCACCCCGAACGCCCGTTCCCTCATCCCGCTCCAAGGAGAGCTCCTGTGAACGATGCGCATCTGGACCCAGCCCGCAAGCACGACTTCGTCTTCCTGATCGAGGCCGTTGACTCCAACCCCAACGGCGACCCCGACAACGGCGGCATCCCCCGCACCGACCCGATCACCGGCCAGGGGTTGATCACGGACGTCGCCATCAAGCGGAAGATCCGCAACACCATCGCCCTGATCAACAGCATCGAGAACAAGCCCGGCTACGAGATCTACGTCGAGGCCGGCACCGCCCTCAACGCCCAGCACGAACGCGCCTACGCCGACACCGCCACTGACAAGCAGTCCGCCCAGGCATGGATGTGCACCACGTTCTTCGACGTGCGCATGTTCGGCGCCGTCATGTCCACAGGAAAGCGCGACAAGCGGGCCGGCCGTGTCCAGGGCCCGGTGCAGATCGGCTTCGCCCGCTCCATCGACCCCGTCACCCCCTTCGACATCGGCATCACCCGCGTCACCCCCACCAAGCAAGAGGACGTTGACGCCTGGAACAACTCCCAGGACGGCGAAGACGGCAAGAGGAAGGGCAAGGAGACCGAAATGGGCTCCAAGCACGTCGTCCCCTACGGCCTGTACAAGGGCACCGGACACTTCAGCGCCCCCCTCGCCACGAAGACGGGCGTCACCTCCGACGACCTCGCCGCCTTCTGGCGCGCCTTCACCCTCATGTTCGAACACGACCGGGCCGCTGCCCGCACCGGTCTCGCCCTGCGCGGACTGTACGTCTTCACTCATGACGACGCCTTCGGGCGCGCCCCCGCCCACACACTCTTCGAGCGCGTCGCTGTCAAACCCCGCGGCGACGCGAGCGCCCGCAGCTTCACCGACTACGGCACTATCGACGTCCAGGACACCGGTTTGCCCCCTGGCCTCACCCTCACCACCCTCATCTCCGCCGCCCCGACCCTCGGGTGAACACCCCGGACACGCACCAGGGCGGAGAGAGCGACCTTGTCCAGGTCTCCCTCTCCGCCCTGGAGCACTACGCCTACTGCCCCCGCCAGTGCGGCCTCATCCTCCTAGAGGACGCCTTCGAGGACGACGCCGCCACCGTCCGCGGCACCCTCCTGCACCAGCGGGTCGACACCCCGGGCAACCGAGGCCGCCACACCATACGCACCCTGCACGCCCTACCCGTCTGGCACGACCGCTACGGCCTGACCGGCATCTGCGACACCGTCGAACTCCACGCCGACGGCCGCATCCTGCCCATTGAGCACAAATCCGGCCGCTACCACCCCGGCGGGCCCGCCGACATCCAAGCCGCCGCACAAGCCATGTGCCTCGAAGAGATGTTCCATCGCCCCGTACCCGACGCCGCGGTCTACTCCGCCGCCGACCGCAAACGCCACCCCATCACCGTCGACAACACCCTCCGCACGCGAGTCGTGGAACTGGCCCGCACCGTACGCGTCATGCTCAGCACCACGCAGCTGCCCCCACCCGTGGCTGACACCCGCTGCCGCAACTGCTCCATGGCCACCGGCTGCATGCCCAAACTCCTCACCGGCACCCGCCGCTACCAACAAGCCCTCACCGACCTCTACCGCCCCCACCACCCCACGGAGGACGCGTGACGACCGAACTCCTCAACACCCTCTACGTCCAAACCCAAGGCACCGACCTGCGACTGGAACACGACACGCTCCGCGTCCACCTCCCCGACACCCCCGGACGCAAGACACTGCCCCTGCGCCGACTCGACAGCATCGTCCTCTACGGACACATCAACCTCTCCACCGAACTCATCACCCGCTGCGCACAAGACGCCCGCCCCATCACCTGGATGAGCAGAAGCGGCCGCTACCTCGCCCGCCTCGACGGCGCCACACGCGGCAACGTCCTCCTCCGCCACGCCCAACACCAGATGCACGACCACCCCGACATCCGCCTCGCCATCGCCCGCAACATGGTCGCCGGAAAAATCCGCAACAGCCGCTGGATCCTCCTGCGCGCCGCCCGCGACGCCGCCACTACCCCCCGCGAACACATACGCACCGCCGCAGCCACCCTTGCCGACGCCCTCACAGCGACCGCCACAGCCGAATCCCTCGACACCCTCATGGGCATCGAAGGCAAAGCAGCCCGTGACTACTTCACCGCACTCCAGCACACCTTCCGCCCTGCCGACGGCATCCCGACCTTCACCCACCGCAACCGCCGGCCCCCTACCGACCCAGTCAACGCACTGCTCTCCTTCACCTACGGACTGCTCCGCGGCCTCGTCCACGGTGCCGCCGAACAGATCGGACTCGACCCTTACATCGGCTACCTCCACGGCCTGCGCCCCGCCAAACCCGCCCTCAGCCTCGACCTGATGGAAGAGTTCCGCCCCGTCCTCGGCGACCGCTTCGCCCTCACCCTCCTCAACCGCCGCCAACTCCGCACCGAACACTTCGACCACCTCGCAGGAGGCGCCGTCCACCTCACCGAAGACGGACGAAAGGCCGTCATCAGCGCCTGGCAGGAATGGAAACTCCAACCGTGGCCCCACCCGCTCGCCGGCAGAGACGTACCAGCCGGACTTCTGCCCGTCGTCCAAGCCCGACTCCTAGCCAGGCACCTACGCGGAGAACTCCCCGGATACCTACCCTGGACCGCCAGCTGATGGATCTCCTGCTGACCTACGACGTTGACACGACAACCCCCGAAGGCCGACGCCGGCTACGCAAAGTCGCCAAACTCTGTGAAGGACACGGACTACGCGTCCAGAAGTCGGTCTTCGAGATCGTCGCCGACGACAAGGACCTCCTCAAACTCCTTCACCGCATAGAACAAATCATCAACGCCGACTCCGACAGCGTCCGCATCTACCGACTGCCCCACAACGGCCTCAACGAAGTCCACACACTGCGGGCTGGCGGTCGTCCCTCGGGGCGATCGAGAATCGCAACCTGTCCAACAACAAGAGCAGGCGCGGGAAGCTCACCGCTGGCGGTCGTCCCTCGGGGCGATCGAGAATCGCAACACATCCACGCAGGTGGCGGGCCCTTTCCAGGCGCCTGCTGGCGGTCGTCCCTCGGGGCGATCGAGAATCGCAACTGAGTTGCGCGGCCTACGAGTCGCTGATGGCGATGTGCTGGCGGTCGTCCCTCGGGGCGATCGAGAATCGCAACACCACAAGAGCAGCACTCGCGTGCAGGCTCCCGGGTGGCTGGCGGTCGTCCCTCGGGGCGATCGAGAATCGCAACACATCGGCCGACGCGCTGGTAGAGCTCAGCCATCGTCTGGCGGTCGTCCCTCGGGGCGATCGAGAATCGCAACTTTGGTTTCCGAGGCGACCCGCCGTCGTGGCTGGGGCTGGCGGTCGTCCCTCGGGGCGATCGAGAATCGCAACGCTCCGTCCGGTCGTCCGTGGCGATGGCCTCCACCTCCTGGCGGTCGTCCCTCGGGGCGATCGAGAATCGCAACCTCGATGAGGACCCCGACGACGACGAGTACGCCCGCGACCTGGCGGTCGTCCCTCGGGGCGATCGAGAATCGCAACCCTCGCGGATCCGGTCGGTGGAGACGAGGGCAGGCGCTGGCGGTCGTCCCTCGGGGCGATCGAGAATCGCAACGATTGGGCATGCCTGTCGCATGCAGGGAGGCGGAGGATCTGGCGGTCGTCCCTCGGGGCGATCGAGAATCGCAACTTCCGCTCCCACGCCCCAGTGTCGATGGCGCACACGCTGGCGGTCGTCCCTCGGGGCGATCGAGAATCGCAACATGTTCTGGAGCGGGCCCTCGTCGAGGTGGCTGCTGCTGGCGGTCGTCCCTCGGGGCGATCGAGAATCGCAACTTCGCGGCGTCGGCGAGAGCCGCCAGGACGCGTTGGCTGGCGGTCGTCCCTCGGGGCGATCGAGAATCGCAACGTCTCGTCCTCGTTGGGCTCGTCCTCCGGCTCCGGCCTGGCGGTCGTCCCTCGGGGCGATCGAGAATCGCAACCGCATCGTCAACGTGACCCAGGACCCATCAGGCAGCACTGGCGGTCGTCCCTCGGGGCGATCGAGAATCGCAACTCCCTGGGAAACGCCGACGCCCAGCGGGAGCGGGCCTGGCGGTCGCCCCTCGGGGCGATCGAGAATCGCAACGCCCTGGGGCTGCCCGCGCTCGCGGTTGTCGTCCCTGCTGGCGGTCGTCCCTCGGGGCGATCGAGAATCGCAATCGGAAGCCACATGGCACGCTCTGGACTTGCGAGACGCCGTGAGCGGACACGTGCACTTCCTCGTGCGCGGGCACCGTCCGCTCGGCGCAAAGACCGTGGGCTGAGCCGTAGCATCAGCCGGGACTAGTCTGCCGATTGCCGCGCGCCAGCGCGATGGTGGTTGCGTCGTCCCGGTAGCCGTCCTGGTCGGGCTGGGCGGCGGCCACGAGTGCGTCGGCCAACGCCAGGAAATCATCACCGTGCTCCGCTGCCAGGGCCTCCAGGCGCTCGGGGCCGACCTGGTCGTGGACGCCGTCACTCGTGATGATCACTACCTCGTCGGCGGGGATGAGGACCTCGGTGACCGTGGCGGCGGTGGTGCGGGACAGGGGCGTGCGGATGATGTGGTCGCCCTGGCTGGCCACGTCCACGGGGATGCCCCGGTCGCGGAGCTGCTGGCCGACAGTCTCGTCGGTGCTGTATTGGCGCAGGCGCCCGTCCCGGCTGAGGCCGTAGATGCGGGCGTCTCCCGCCCACACGCCCACGGTGGGGCGCCCCGGGCTGCGCACGGCCAGTGCGCCCACTGCGTCCGGGCCTCGGCCGCCGGGTCCCTCGTCGGCGACGAGGAGGGCGGTGGTGAGCAGGCCGACGAGGGCACCGCGCTGCGCGCCGACGCGGACGGCGACTTCGGCGAGCACGGGGGCGAGCGCGACGATGTCCGGGTCGTGGCCGATGCCGTCGATGACGGCGATGGCCACGGTGCCGTCGGCGGCGGTGTAGGTGGCGGCTGCGTCGGCGATGTCGCCGTCGGTGCCCTGGCGGGTGGCCAGCGCGATGACGACCGGCGCTTCACTGGGCTGAGAGACGCCGGCGGGAGCCGTCTGGGCGCATGCGGATGTGGACATGTGTTTCCCCCTCGGGTCGGAGCTGTGCTGGGGCGGAATTGCCTCATGTAGACGCCAGTCTGGGACGATGTCCGACTCTCTACCGCCAGCGCTCCGCCCCTGCAACCGAATACTCCACCGGGTCGTCCCCGTCCGTGGTGAAGGACAGCAGTGCCCGCAGGGCGCGGCGGGCGAGGTCGCCGATCGCCTGGACGTCCTCGCCCGCGACGGAACAGTCGAACACAGCTCAGCGAGTTATGCGGGTGCTCCGCACGGGCAGGGTGAGTGGGTGACGAAGCAACGAGCGGATTACCCTTGTGTGTTGCCGGGAGACCCTACCTGGATCCGCGATGCCCGATACGTGCAGGACATCCTCGCCTCCCTTGCTGCCGCAGCGGCGGTCGCCCACGACTACGGAGACCCCGAGAAGTACGTCTTACCGCACCTTCCGTTCCAGGTCGCGGCCGACACCATAGGCCAGATCCGATCCGACATGCCACCCGCTCGTCACGACGCCATGTATCTGATGGTCCTGCCAGCATTCCAACTGGAGGCTCTGTGGCAGGCCCTGGGCGTCTTGCGGCGTGCACGGGACGCGGACGGGGACGCCACCGAGGTCTTGGAGCTCATTCGCGACTACGCAATGCGCTGCTTCCTTCCGCCGCGCCGTGTCGACGATGTGGTTACCGACATGGAGCGCATCCTGGCCGTCCTGTCGTTGGACATTTCCGCAGTCCAAACGGTGTCCATCACGCTGCTCCTCAAGGGCGAGCGTGACGACGACTTCCGTTCCGCGCGCGACGACCTGTTCGCGGCGTGGCGGGCCGCCGGCATCGGTCCATGACGGACCTTGGGGGAATACTGGGTGGTATCGAGGTTCACCACCGCATGCTCACCGTCCATTCCTCACCATCCAGGCCGTCACGGTGCGCTGCCTTGTCCATGGCCCGCACGGTGACACGCCACTCGTCACGGATGTGCCATTACCGTCAAGAACCTCCCGCGGCCGTCAAACGAGTCCCGTGACACCCGGGTCAAGCAAGTCCTGGGACTGCACAGTCAGCCTGGCCCGCTGCCCTACGCCGATCAGTCTTCGCCGTGACAAGCCGACACCGGTCCAACTTCGGTGGCAATCAGTCCAGCCCCGCTGCCGCAGGACACGTCGAACCCACTGCCACGGAGCCCCAAATATCCGCACCACACCTACAGTTCACCCCGTGACACCTTCAGAAATCGTGAACTCTCGGGGCTTTTCGACATACCACGTCCGGTCATCTGCTATGACGTGCACTGGAGAGCTGTCAGGGCACCGTGGGTATCGAACGCGGCAGTGCCCCCTGCCGGAAGGCAGAGGGCACTGCGGGGTGCGGGAGGGTCAGCGGGCAGCCTGGGCCTTGGCGAGCGCCTTGTCCACGTGGGTGTCCACGAGCCCCGGCGAGCCGGAGAGGACTACCAGGACGTTGCCCGTGCGGATCGCCGTCTGCTTGACGACGCTGCGCTGACCGCTGGCGGTGTAGGTGAGCACCTGGCTCCACTGCTGGTCGGCCAGGTCCGGTGCGGCCGTCTTCTGGGTGCCCACGTCGATGGCGGTGCTGCCCGAGGTCACTTGGTATGTGGGGCAGGAGGCCATCGCGTCGAAGATTTCGCTGGTGCCCTTGGACAGCTTCGTCGCGCTGTCGCTGTACAGCTCCTCGCTCACCTCGGAGTCGCTGCCGCCGGCGTAGGTGAAGGACGCCTTCGCCTTGCGCGGGAAGTCGAGACTGGACCCGGTAGCCGCGTCGCCGCCGAGCTTCTCCAGCGCCGGGCAACCGATCACCGTGACGTCGTCGTGCTGCGCGGTGCGCTGCGCCTTGAGGGTGTAGCCCTCGCCCAGGTCGCTCACGTTCAGGAGCCGCTTGCTCAGCGCGACCGAGGACAGCGACGCGGGCACCGGGGGATTCTTGCCCTCCTGGCTCGCGGAGGTGGAGGCAGAAGAGGCCGGGGCGTCGGTGGGGGCGCCGCCGTTGGAACAGCCCGCCAGGGCAAGTACGGCGAGGGCGCTCAGGCCCAAGGCGGTGATGGTGTGAAGGCGCATGTGAAACCCCTAGGTGTCTGCGGAGCGGACGGTCTGACAGGGCCGGCCCTCCGGGCGCCGGCGATACGTGGGAATAGGGGAGTGGGGTTTCGGGGGATCTAGTGGCCGAGGTGGCGCAGGCCCTCGTCGAGGGTGCGGTGCCAGCAGCCGACCGGACCGGAGTTGCGGTTGTACCAGGCGGTGTCCAGGCGCCGCTCTTTGGTCTCGTGGCCGGCCCGGCAGCGCAGCCAGATCGAGTCGTCGCGCATGCTGAAAACGATCCAGTTCCGGTACGCGCCGCATTCCGGGCACTGGCGGACTTCGCCGTCGATGACCAGCGGCTGGTCCCGGCGCATCATGAACCCGGCGACATCCTCGCGGGACGGTGCCCGGAAGTCCGGCGGCAGGAAGTCGGGCGCAACCGCCGTCTCCGGTGTGGCCGGGGCCGAAGTGGCTGCCGGGGCAGGGGCGTCGGGCAGCGGCCACTCGGTGTGCATCGCCAGCAGCGCCTGGCCAGCACGCTGGGCCTCGCGGAACTCGCGGTTCGCGCGAGTGCGTCGGAACATGCCGTCTCCGTCTCTGTCGTCTTGCGGGCACGAGGAGAATGCCCGAGTCTCTGACCTGCCGCAACTCTTAAGTTCTTGAATTCCCGGGCCTTGTTGGGGCGGTCGCTGCGATTCGTGGAGGGCCGGGCGATGCCTGTGGGGGCTGGGGCGCGGTGGTGCCGTGCTCGGGCATTGCGGAAGCGTCGGCCGGCAGATCGGCCATGCGCCGCAGTCGCCACACGAGCACGTCGCTGACCGACCCCGCGGTGTCCAGCTCTCTGCGGTCAGCGGCCTCGGCCAAAAGCTCGGCCGCGTCGTGGCCGGCGCTCTCGGCGTCGGCGAGCGTGGCCGCCAGGGCGTACCAGCCGGGCTCGGCCAGGATCTGCTCGGCCAGTTCGGGCACCGACTGGCGCAGGTAGGCGACGTGCTTGTGCCGCAAGGGCTGGGACAGACGCCGACCGCGCTGATAGAGAGCGCCCAGGGGGACGGGCGCGGCTGCCTGGTAGGCGGCGCGCAGGTGCTCTGCGGCCTGCTGGGCGGCGGCGGCCTGCTGGGCATGCTGCTTCCTGCCGTGCCAGTGCGCGGCGGCGGTGACAAGGAAGAACGCCATGTCGATGAGCATCGCCGTGGTGGCCCCGTCCTCCCCGCGGCCGAGCGCCGGGCCGCTGTAGACGAGGTCACGGGCGGCCTGGCGCAGGGCGCGGTCGTGTCCGTGTTCTGCCCGTATGTGGGAGCGTGAGGCCCGCTCGAACGCGATGGCAGCTTCGCGCAGCTCCTTGCGGGTGTGCGCGGCGGAGGTCTTGGCGAATGCGTCGAGGACCTCGCCGGTCGCCGCGATGTGCGCGGCGATCTGGGCGTCGTCGCCGTGGTCGATGACGAGCACCGCTTGCCAGGCAGCCGAGGCCGCCCTGCGCCGTGCAGCGGCCGGGCGGTCTGGCGCCTGGCGGGAGGCGCGGTCCGTCGGCGCATCGCTGCTCTGGTCCGGCCCAGCGGTCGGGGACCAGCGGGCGCGGATGCGAGGCAGGGAGAGGTCGGGGGCGAGCGTGGAGCCCGAATAGAAGATCGGCTCATCGTCCTCGTTGTGGTCGTCCGGTAGAGCGACCTTGTAGCCGAGCAGATCGCCGGAGGGCGCGACTCGCTGCCGGATCAGGAGACCGGTCGCGGCTAGGCGGTCGAAGAACTCCGGCTCGCTGGTGGCGCCGGCCACCGCGCGCCGCACGGTTTCGCGTAGTTCCTCGCGCGGGGTGCGCTCCTTGCCGTGGCGTTGGGCCTTGTGGCGTTCGGCGCTGGTGGGCCGCTTCGCCGCGGTGCCGTCTCCCTTGTTGAGGCGACGTAGACCCAGCTCCGCTTCGAGGACCCGGGCCTGGGCCTGCACACGGTTGGCGTCGTTGTCGAGGTCAGGTTTGTACCCGTCTTCGCGGACGAGGGTGGCGATGATGTGGATGTGGTCGTCGGCGTGCCGCACGGCCGCCCACCGGCAGCCCGCTCCTGCCTCGGGGTCGTCGATCCCCGCAGCGGCGACCATACGGCGGGCCACGGCGCCCCATTCCTCATCCGAGAGGATCCGGTCCGCGCCGCCATTGCGTACGGATAGATGCCACACATGCTTCTTCGGGCGCTGCGACTGGTCGATGTTCTCGACGGGTTGGTCCAGGAGCTGCTGGAGCTGTTTGAGGGTCGCGGTGGCGTCGCGGCCGGGGTCGGGAGCGTTGTGATCCCAAGAGGCGACGAGGTGGGGGTCGGTGTGCTCCTCGAACTTGCCCGGTCCGTAGAGGTAATAGAGCAGGCCGATGGTGCGCTGTCCGCGCTTCTGGATCCGGGGAATCATGCTGCTGTCCTCGACCAATTGATCAACTGGGGTGGGTACCGGGAAGGGGGCGTTCCACGTGCGTCGGGCGGGAAGTGCTCACGGATGAGCTGGATATCTCCTCTTGCCGCGCTGCTGGGCGTTCTGCTGGGTGCTGGTGCGACGGCGCTGGCGGATCGTCGGCGGTGGCGTCGAGAGGCGGTCACGCGGCTGCTGGAGTTGCGTACGCAGCTGTATGCCGAGTACCTGATCGCGATGGAGGAAACGGGAAGAGACCTCCTGCGCGTGCTGCGGACCACGGCGGGCGAGGAACGCGAGACGGCA
Organism: Streptomyces sp. x-80; assembly: GCF_046549095.1. Lineage (NCBI taxonomy): Bacteria > Bacillati > Actinomycetota > Actinomycetes > Kitasatosporales > Streptomycetaceae > Streptomyces > Streptomyces sp. x-80. The sequence goes on along the minus strand of NZ_JAJPWM010000004.1, from coordinate 29,067 downwards.
GCCGAGGTGGCGTTCGCCGGCTTCAACCTCGGCGGCACGCGGCAGCGGATCCACGTCCTGGCTCCGCTCGATGTCGTTCGGGCGGCCGACGAAGTCTTTCGGGCTCTACGGCGTGCCAGTGACTACGTCGCGATTGCGGACCTGCGGGACACTCCGGGGCTCCTCGCTATGAAGGATGAGGTCGGAATCCTGCGCGACCGGTTCCAGGTGGCTGTCCGGCGCGACGTTCGCGGGCTGCTGGCCGGCAGCGCCTCGTGGTCCGCCTGAGCGGCTCGGTCAATCCTGTTCGAGCATCCGGTCAGTGGCCGCCTGCACACGTGCGACCGCTCGCTGAACGGCCGAAACGACGGCGTCGAGTGAGGGCTGTCCGCCGCTGTTGATGGCGCGGGCGACCTGGTTCAAGTTGTTGCCGACTTGCCCGAGATGACGGCGCGCGGCGAACAGCTCGGCTATCAGGTCTCGGTGGCCGGCGATGATCGCTGCTGTGTTCTCGGAGTCGTCGGAGGCAGCGAGACCGGCACGTACGAGGTAGGCGGGCAGGCTCTTGCGTGACGTACGTGCTGCGGTGGTCAGCCGGTTCCACTCGTCGTCGTTGAGACGGATGTTGCAGATGCGTGCGCGTTTGTTCTTCTGGGGGGAACGCTTACGCGCGGTGGATGCTGGAGCGGCGTTGGCATGGCTTCGCTGCTGCTTCTCCGCCTCTGGCTGCGATCCGCCCTCGATCGCTGCCTGACGGTCCAGCACCCCCCGGTGCTGGCCCGCTCCCGCCACCCCTGGGGCGGGAGAGGGCCAAGCTGCCTTCCCCGACGGGGAAGAGTAGCTTGGCCGATAACTTGCTCGCGTTGCGGTCGAGTTGGTTCCTTGACCATCCGGCGTGTGGGGATGGGGTGTGTTTGGGTTCGTCATCGTGTACGGGTCCTTGTGGCGCGGGTGCGGTGCTGGATTTCGGCGGCGAGTTCGATCATGGCGGCTGGTCCGGCCAGGACACGGACCGGTGCTTGGGGGGTGTGCTGGATGAGCCACTGGCCGTTCGGTGCCGGGAAGGCGGTGTGCAGGAGCTGGAACCGGACCAGGACGTCTGCCCAGGCGCCGGCCTCGGCGGCGGTTGCCGCGGTGGTATGAGCGTGACGGGGGTGGATGGCGTGACCTCCGCGGTGGGCGGGACCCAGCGTTGTGCCGGGTCCCGCGTCGATGAAGTGGGGTACGGGCGCTGACGTGCGCCGTTGCGGGTCTCAGCCGCATTCGGGGCAGCGGTCGATGTGCCGGTTCAGTGCCCTGGCCATGCTCCGCTTCACCGTGAACGCGTTCCTCTCGCTCGCCTTCGCGGGGCCAGTGCCCCGGTGACGCTCCGCGTAGCTGCACAGGAAGCGGATGTCCTGCTCGTAGCCGGACTTGATGCGCGCAAAGCGCGGGCAGGTCTTCATCGGGTGCTGCTCCTCTTCGCGGTGGTGCCCGTCTCACTGCGCAGGCGTTGTAGGACCGGCGTCAGGCGGTCGTTTCGGATGGGGATGTTCTGGGCGCGCAGGATCTTTCGCAGCTGGACGCGAGTGACGGTGCCGTTGCCGTCGTGCTCCAGCGCTGCCGGGATATGGGGACGGACGCGGGCGATGAGTTCGTCTTCGGAGAGCCTGGCCCCGGACTGCTGGTCTGGGACCCTTCGGTACGGATCCCCGTCCCCTGTCCCCTTCGCTGTGGGGACCGGGCGGGGACGGTTCCCGGCCTTGTCGGTCCCGGGGACCGTACTGTCGTGGTCCCCGTTGGTGGCCTCGGCGGTCCCGGCGGCCCGGTTCGGGTCTTCTGTGTCGGTACGGTCCCCGGTTGATGTTCGGTCCCGGTTGGTGGGGACCGTGTGGGGACGGTCCCGGCTTTCGTGGGGCTCGGTCCCCATTTCGGGGACGGAGCCGTTCTGGTCCCGGTCGCGGGGGACCGGGGTGGGGGACGGCGGTGTGGCGCCCTGAGCAGTGGTTTCGTGCACGCGGTCAGCGCTTCCGGCCGCGCGGTCCCCGGCCTTGTCGGTCCCGGGGACCGTACTGTCGTGGTCCCCGTTGGTGGCCTCGGCGGTCCCGGCGGCCCGGTTCGGGTCTTCTGTGTCGGTACGGTCCCCGGTTGATGTTCGGTCCCGGTTGGTGGGGACCGTGTGGGGACGCTTCCGGCGCATGTGGGGCTCGGTCCCCGTACCTGGTCCCGCGTGGTCCCCTTGGGGACGGTCCCCGATCGGTGAACCGTCTGCCTCGGGACCGGCATCGGGGACCGTGCGGAGCAAGCGACTTGGGTGGTCCCCGACCGTCAATCGATCGGCGACGAGCAGGTGGAGAGCCGGCCGGTCCCCGCCGCCCTGCTCCTGGTCCCCTGTGGACTCCGTCCAGGGCGAGGGAAGATCGACGGTGATCAGAGCTGTGGCATGTCGGCGGGCGGCGAGCTGGTCCAGAAGGTCTCGCCGCTGTTGGAGATCGGTGCCCACGCAGGCCCGTGCGACGGCCTTCGAAAGCCGGTGAGCGATTCGTCGGCTCCGCCAGTTCTCACGCCGCTTCGGGGACCGCTCCGCCAGGCGGGCGGCCAGGGCCACCGCCTGGACGGTGGCCCTGTCGCGGGTGATCTGGGCGGCGTCGCGGTCGCGCTCGGCGACCCCGAGGCGGGACAGCACGCGCTCGCGTACCTCCCGGCCGAGGGTGGCCAGGACACCGCGAGAGGCGGCTTCCGGCTTGCGCAGCCGCAGCTCGATGCCCATGGCCTGGTGCCAGAGCAGCGCCGCCATGATCGGGCCGACGAAGGCGCGCACGGTTCCGCCCACCAGGCCCGACTCGGCGAATGCCGGGATGATCTGTACCGCTGTGATCACCCAGACCAGGATCCCTGGCAGTCCCGGCGCCCTCTGCGGGCCGTTGAGGTTCTGCCGGGCCATGAGCGCGGTGGCGAACAACCCCAGTTCGGCAGCGCCGAACATGGTGACCCGCTCCGTCGTGCCCGCCATGTCGAGGTAGTCGGCGGCGAAAGCCCAGCTGGTGTCGGCGCTGTAGGCGGTGCAGCAGACGGCGGCGAGGGCAGCGACCCGGACTGCGGGGGCGCCGGACCGCGCTCCGCCCGTCCGGGCACGGCCCCGCCGGATCAGCCTTCCGGCCAGCGGCAGGGCGACCGCGAGCAGCGCGACGACCGCGAGAAGGGGCGGGGGCTCGAAGGCAGCGGCAGCCAGGGGCATAGCGATGGGGTGGATCATGCGGCCTTTCCGAGCGCGATGATCAGGGCGCGGGTGTGTACCTGGCGGGGCACCGGCGAGGTGGTGACCTCGTCTTCGTCCTGGGGGCGCTCGTCGTCGGTGGTGTCGGCCTCGTCGTACAAGCCCCAGTACCGGTCGCGGTCGGCGACAGCGTGGGCGGCGTTGCGCATCAGGTCGCGGGCCCAGTCGAGGTCGAGCCGGAGCTTGTCGGCGAGGCGTTCCGGGCTCCAGCCACGGGTGTAGGCGTGGCGGGTGACGGCCTCGCGCTCGGCGTTGCTGAGGTGGACGTCGCGGCCCTGGAAGGCGGCGCGTACGCGGCTGTAGTCCAGGCGCTTGCTGACCTTGGCGTGCCAGGGGCGGCGCTCGGTCTCGGTCAGCCCGCCCCACATGCCGTGACGGATCTCGTTGTCGAGGGCGTAGGTGAAGCAGTCCTTCTTGACCGGGCACCGGCCGCAGATCAACTTGGCCTCCGTGATGGCCTCGTGGTCACGGGGCGCGTGGAAGAACAGCTCGTCGGCGTCCTCGGCGGGCATGCCGTGGCACAGGCCACGGACGTGCCAGCTGTGGTCGGCGATCCCACGCAGGGCCGGGAGCGGAGCGTTGGTGGTGATGTAGCGCAAGGGATTCTCCGGATACGCCTCGTGAGGCCGGCGGGCGAGCAGCGCGGCACACCGGCGGCGAGCGGGTGTGGGCGGCCTGGCGGCGAGGCGGGGCAGGGGAGCGGCGGAGTGCCGCACCGCAGGCGGTGAAGGTGGTGGGGCTCAGCGCCGCTGGAAGCGGCGGTCCGGGCCGGTGAATTCGATGGCGTCGCACATGCCGGACAGGCGGGACAGGATCCGGTCGCCGACCTTGTCGCGCAGTACCTCGCAGCGCGGGTCCGTGCCTTCGGTGCGTACCGGCGGCAAGTTGGTGGTGATTAGCGTCGGCAGATGGTTCTCGCCACGCCAGGCCAGGAGCCGGAAGGTCAGCTCCTCGGTCCACTCCGAGTTCTTGGCGGCACCGAGGTCGTCCAGGAGCAGCAGCGGCATGCGGACGACGTCGCGGAGCTGAGATTCGACGTCTACGCCGGGGCGCGGTCGCATCTGGCCATACAGGTCAGCGGCCTTGACGGCATGCCAGCGCACTGCGCAGCCCGCCGCGGTCAGGGAACGGATCGCCCCGTACGCCTGGTGGGTCTTGCCGGTGCCGGTCGCGCCCCACAGCAGCAGCGAGGGGCCGCGGGCGATCATGCGGCGTCCGGCGCTGCCGTAGTGCGGGTTGAGCGCGTCGGCGTGCGGAACCACAGCGGCGTCGGCGATCATGCGCACCCACTTGGCGACGTCGGGGTGCTCGGCGACGGCGTCACGGTAGTCGACCGGGATGCGACGCTGGGCGGCTTCCAGGGCCGGGACCGGCTCCGGGGCCGGGGACAGCGGGCGCTCGGCGAGGTCGATGCCGCGTGCCGCCAGCGCGGCCCCCAGGCGGGCACGGAGCCGGTCGGACACCACGGGCTGCGGATCGGCGAGGCGGGCGCGGGTCACAGTCGGCCTCCAAACGTGATCGGAGCGGGAGCGGCCGGGTTGAAGTACGGGGTGTAGGCGGATCCGCTGCTGGCCCACGGCCCCGCGCCGGAGGCGGACGACGGCGGCGAGGCGTTGACGACCTCGTTCACCAGGCTCGGCAGGACACTGGGGTTCAGACTCTTGGCCCGCAGCCGCTCCATGGCCATGCGGATGTCGTCCGGGGCGAAGCCCTCGTCCAGCAAGGTCTTGGTCCTGCGCCCCAGGTGGCCGAGGAAGTCCTCCGGCGGGCGGCGCTTGCAGCCCCGGACGTACTCCGTCACCAGCTGCTTCGCGGTGACCGACTCGGAGACGGCATCGGGTGCGGGCGCCTCGCGCCCCGTAGGTACAGATCCAGGATCCAAGATCCTAGATCCAGGACCGTACTCCTCCCGCACTCCTCCCGTAGTGTTCCGGGAGCCCTCCGGGAATGCCGCCTGACCTGCGGTTTTCTCGGGTGGCGCTGCGGCGGCACCTGCACGGTCACCGACTGGTACCGAAGGCGCTTCCGCGGGAGCGGGAGCATCTTCCAGAGGGTCGGCGCTCGGCGAATCCGGGCGACGGAGCCCTCCGTGCGGACTACCGGAATCCTCCCGGAGCATTCCAGCAGGAGCTGCGGAGGCCATCGAAGTGACCTCCGGCTGCGTCCTGGAGCAGTCCGTCTTTTGGCACTTCCCACACAGCTGGCCGGCCTGGTGGCTGCTGCACAGGGGCAGCCGCGACGGCGTGGGCTTGTTGATCTTCTGGTGCTGGTCCCACGTCACGATGTGGAGCCAGGTACGCCCGTCACAGCCGGTGTACCGGCAGATCAGCCCGGCGGCGGCCAGCTCCTCCAGGTCCTGGGCGACGTGGGCAGCGGTGTGCTCCGGACGCAGCGACCACAACCGTCCGGCGATGATCGCCGGGTGGTCACGGTGGCGGCCGGAGTCATCTGCCTGAGTCATCAGCCCGATGAAGGTGAGCATGGCGGTCACCGAGCACTCGGCCAGCGACTCCGACTCGAACATCTCGGGCTTGACCGTGCGGATGCGCGCCATCAGGCACCGCCCCCGTGCCGCCGAACGGGGCCCGAAAGGGGCGCCGGCTCCTGGGCGTTGGTGGCCGGGACCTTCGGCCTTTTGCGCAGGGCAGTCGGCATGCGACACTCTCCATTGAAGTGATCCCGCGCCGGTATGCCCCGTGGATAGGGCCGGTGCGGTGATGGTGGGTAAATCTCCGGCCCTTGCCTGGGCGGGAGTTCCATGTGCGTTCGGCGTCTGAGAGTTGCCTCTCTCAGGCGCCGTCGCTGATTCCGGGCCTAACTGGCCAGGTTGATTCGAGCAGTCCGCATATCACTCTCCGTGCTGTCGTCCCTGCCGGGCGGGCTGCCCGGTGAGCGACGACGAACATATGCGGATGCCGCGTCAAGATCCAGAGATAGCTCTACAACTCTCCACAACTCGTTGAAGGGTCGCCGCAACTACCCGTCAGCCGTGGCCACGAGGTTTCATGGACGCGGCGCGCCGCTGATCTTCATGCGGATCCGTCGCAGGGAACCTGCGTGCGCGGGGGCATTGACCGGCATAAGGCACTGTCGGACGGCGGTGTACGGGGAAGGAGCCGAGAGGAATCAAGCCCTCGTGCGGTGCCTGTCACGACGCATTCGCTTCCGCTGCCCCTGCTCGCGCGCGACTGCCACGAGACAGGATTTCGCGACGAGGGGTGAGCGGGGCGGAACTCATGCGTGACTCCAAAGGGATGCAGGCCCGACCGGCCTTGATGCGTAAACCTACGCTAGGCAGGCTTACGTATCAAGAGGGGGGTAAAATAGCCCCTCACAAAACCTTCAGCGTCAGGAGTCCCGGTGGCGGTTCGCCAGTTCGATGGACGGCGTCTATTGGCCGCACGGCGGGCTGCCCACTTCCAGCAGCACGAGCTGGGTAAGAGCCTCGGACTGAGCAAGACTCCCATCAGCGAATGGGAACGGAGTCTTAGCGCACCCCCTCCCGACCGGCTTCCGGCCATCGCCCGGGTCCTGGGGCAGGACCTCGACGTGCTTTTCCCTCGGATCGGCCCGCCGGATCTCAAGGACCTGCGCTGTGATGCCGGCTACACGCAGGCGGAAGCAGCTGTGAAACTCGGCATCAGCCGATTGCCGCTCAGCAACGCGGAGGGAGGCAAGCGCCGGCTCAACGAGAAGTACGTGCAGCCACTGGCCGACCTGTACGAGGTGAGCCGAGAAGAGCTGGAAGCCGCTCAGGGCAGATCATTCAGCGGCTCCACCACTTCCGCGGCCGCCGGCCGCATGCCTCAGACGCTCGGGGAGAAAATCACCTACCTCCTCCAGCGCAAGCGGGCTCTGTCGGACCAGGAACTTGCCGATGCGGTCAACGCCAGGGCGGGGTTCCCTGCTGTTGACGCCGAGCGTATCCAGGCACTCCGCACCGACAGCGGCTCGGCCGAAGTGCGGGCCGGTCTGCCGCCGGACAGCCTGTTCGCAGGGCTGGCGGACGCGCTCGGCGTCCAGTCCTACTTCTTCGACACGCGCGAGGAAATCGAGCGGCAGATCATTGACCGGCTGCATTTTCTGAACTTCTGGCGCGGCGACGGAATCACTGTGGCAGCCCGCGGCGCCGGCCGAGGTGTCTCCGCCGAGATGCTGGCTACTCTCAGTGAGGTGCTGGTGAGGCATGAAGACGCCCGCAGGGACGAGGAGTAACTGCACGGGACGGCAGCCCACGCCGCTTCGGCGCCGCCTCCCCGCGGCACAGCTTTCCGACCCGGGCTCCTGCCGGGCAGGAGCGGAGGGGCGCCGTCAAACGGCGTGCACCGCACACGTGCCCTGCACGGCCCGGCAGGGCTTGCCTGCCGCGGTCAGCAACTCCGCCGTCTGATGCGGCCGGATTCCGGCGTAGGCCACCTGGACTCGCACCAGCCACGACGCTTCGCCCTGGCTGGTGGCGAACGGCTTCTCCGGCAAAGGCCCCGCCGGAACGGCCGATCGGCACCCGTGCGCGACGGAGTCCAGCGCGGCCTTGATCCAGTGCGCCTCCGCCGCCGGCTCCGGGTCGGTATGGCCGAGCGCCGTCTCCTCCGCGGCCTGCCACAACTGGGGGGCGGCGTGATGCCGGAGAAGATCGACGGCATCGCCGATCTCCTGGATCCATCCGTCCAACCGCACGTCGGCAGGGGGATTCAGCCTGCTCATCTCCCGCAGACGTGAACCGGCAGGCTGGAACGCGACCTCCGGGAACGCCGCGGTCAGGTCACGCCGGAGTGGGTGCAGGGACCACAGCGACCGCCAGGTCCGCAGACGGTCTGCCGCCACGTTGGTGGTGGGCAAGCTCGCCCCGGCAGCGAACAGGATCGCCACCAGCACGTTAAGCCCGTCGCTCAGGCTCCGGATGGGTCGGCTGATGCCCGGGGAAGTGGGGACGAACATCGCGACCCACATGTACATCAAACGCACCACTGCGTACAGGGCGTAGAGCCACGTCGCTGCCGCACCCAGGGCCAGTCCGGTGCGCAGCACCAGCGACTCGGCCCGGCGGCTCACATGCGTCCACTGATAGGCCACAGTCCAGGCGGACGCCACCAGATAGAGGTAGAAGCACGTCATGAAGGCAGCAGCGCCCCATTCACCGGCATGGTCTGCGGCGAAATCGCGGCTGGGCCTGGTCCGGTCAACAGCGAGGAAGAACAGCAACCCCATGAGCGGGACGACGAAGACGGTGGACCGCCGTGCGATGCGGGCGACCTTCCGGGAGATGGCGATGTGTCTGGGGGCGTCGTCCCCGGCGAGCAGATAGCTGGTCACGGCGAAGTTCAGCAGAGACAGGGACGCGGCGAGCGACACCAGGTACTTCACCAAGGCGTCGAGGTCGGTGACGCCGAGCTCGCCCAACGCATCGCTGACCGGGGTGAAGCGAGTCCACAGCGCGGCGGCGAAGCCGGCGCTGCACCCCCACAGCGTCCGGCGCAGAGGGTCGCCGTAGCGGGCACCCGGCAGACGCCACAGCGCTAGCACGGTCATCGCCACCGAAACGATGAGAATCAGAATCTGCATGTCACTACGGCAGGCGTCGGGGCGGTGCCAGCGGATGGGTGAGGCTGGCTTCCATCACGCTGATGAGGTCGGTGCCAGCCGGGGCTGTTCGCCTACGGGCCAGCCGTTTGATGAGGCACGCGGACAGTTCGGCCTGGCGCTCTTCGGGCATCGCATAGTGGGCGCGTGCGTGGACCACCATCTCCTCGTCCCGCTGCGCGCCGAGGAAGTCCTGGAACAGGGAAGGGAGCAGGTGCTCCTCGTCGTCCCGCGTGAGGCTTTTCCCATGACCAAGCCAAAAATGGGCAAGCTCATGGAAAATTATGTGCTCGGTCTGATTCGGGGTGGGGCGTGGGCGAAAGAGGATGAACGTCGTTCTCGTTCGCTCCAGTGTGACGTGCAGTCCGCAGGCCGTCCTCATGTCCCCGTGCGGTTCCTGCACGGGGACAAGGTGAATACTGCAGTTCCGGGCCGCCTCCATGCCGGCAATCAAACCCGCAAGGCTGAAAGTGGCAGGAAGCGGAAGATCGGCCAGCCGGCGCTCGCAGGTCTTCCGTAGCCGGCGCATCTCGCCACCCAGTCGCATTGATCGCCGGGCCCCCATTGCTGCACCTCTCACGCGGCGGCCACCGATTCTCGGATGGCTCATCCCATTCCAGGGGCGCCATTGTGTCCCCTGGGCAAAACGGAAGGTCCCTCCCGATGCTGCGACAGCATAGGACACGCAAGTGTCGGCGTCAGAGGCCGTGCCCGTCCCGCCGCATCCGGCAGCCGCGCCGCACGTGCCGTGCCGGCATGCAATTGCCGTGTGGAGAACCGATCGGGATGCATCACAGGTAGCTGAATACGTGTGCCGTACCTCACCATCTATGGGCATCGGCTATTTCGCCATAACGGGCATAGGACTTGATAGCGCCCTGCTCGGGTTCAATGTGGTCTGGTCATACCGACCCCAGCACCGGGGTACTACCCGAGGGCAGGTAGCGTCGATGACCATGGTGAGAAAGTTTTCGGCCGATGCCCTCCTGTTCGACAGTGACGAGACACTCGTCTCCTCAATGAAGTCAGTGTTCCGCTGCTGGTCACAGTGGGCGGATGAGCATGGCATCACCGTCGACGCGATCAAGGCGGTCCAGCCCCACGGCCGCCCGGCCGCCGCCATTGTGGCTGACCTGCTGCCCGCCGACAGAGTCGCCTCGGCCCTGGCTCAGCTGGAACGGGCGGAGGTTGCCGACGCCGCCGCAGGAGGAGTCGTCCCCATCCCCGGCTCGCAGGAACTCCTGGCATCCCTGCCAGCTGACCGCTGGGCCGTGGTCACCTCCGGCACGCGCCGAGTCGCCGATGCCCGGCTCGCCGCAGCGGGTGTGCACGCCAGACACGTCATCACCGTGGATGACATCACGCGCCACAAGCCCGACCCGCAGCCCTTCCTGGTCGCCGCCCAGCGCCTGGGGGTCGACCCCGCACGCTGCATCGTGTTCGAGGATGCGCCCGCAGGACTCACTGCCGCCCGTGCGGCCGGCATGACCACCGTGGCAGTGGCCACGACGCACAACGCCAGCGACCTTGACGCCGACGCAGTGGTTCCAGACCTTTCTGCCGTCACCGCCTGTACTACCGACAGCGGCGTGGAAGTGACGATCACCCTCAGCGAGGGGACACCGTGACGTCCTCGCGTACCAGCGCCCGGAACGTGGGTCAGACTGCCGGCATCGGGGGTGCCCCGTGCTCGTCCAGGCTGCGTGTGATCGCCTCCTGGAGCAGTGGAGCGCTCCAGTGGGCGGTGGGTGTCCACTGGTGGCCGGCCGGACATCCAAGGGTGGCGTGATCGCCCCAACGGCCCTGGAGCGTCAGCCCGGTGGTGCAGCCGCACTCAGGGCACGCGAGTTGCTCGTCGTTCCACTCGGGCAAGTAGCCGTCCATCCACAGCACGAGGCCAGGCTGGTCCGCATACAGGTCGTTGAGTCCACGGGCGACGTGGTCGGGGTGGCGGATCTTGATAGCCCCCTCGACCGGCACCTGCCACACCGTGTGTGAATCCACGCACTTCGGCCGCTCGGGTCTGGCTATCTTGATGGCATCCAACTGCATCGCGCATACGTCTGCTCCCATACCGGGCACCCTAGTGTCACGGCTAGGCACGCGGACACGGCGAATGACTACGGTACGGAGAGAGCATGGCAGCGGGGCTTATGGCAGCGACCATCGCACGGCAGATCGTGGAGGCACGCGGCTGGGGCCACGCTCGCTGCCAGCCATTCGGGCTGACCCAGGAGCGGATCCTGGTGGGCGAGCGGTGGCTGGGCATCAACACCTCGCTCTATGACACCACAGTGGAGCTATTCGCCGGCCGGTGGATAGCCGGCGGTAGGCCCACGGACCCCGAGGCCCAGAGCGGACCGCTGGACGGCACTGAACCCGAGCAGCTGGTCGCGGCGGTCGAGAAGCTGTGGCAGCGTCTGGACACCGCCAAGCACCTATGACGCGTCGATCCGGCTTATGGAGCCCAGAAAGACGGCCAGCCGGTTGACCGCCACCTCGATATCCATCGTCTGCTGAAGCAGTGGTGCCGGAACATGCTCCAGCTCCCAGGCATCGCAGTCCGATACGTCTCCGCGGGCCCACAGAGCCTCCAACTCTCCGACCGCCGGAGCCAATGAGGCGCACAGCCCGGCGTAGCTCTGGAACACGATGTGAAGCGGACGCAGCGTGCCCTGCGCGCTGCGGGGGAGCATCTTGCCGGCGGTGTGCAACGTGGGCGTCAGACCCGTCAGCCAGCAAGCCCGTTGCAGCCAGGAAGGGTGCGTGCGGGTGATCGGATCCGGAGCCGGGGGGTAGTCGTAGGCCGGCAGCGAGGTGGTGACCAGGCCGGTGGCACGGGCCGCCACGTGGTCGTGCCCGGTAACTTGCCACAAACTGCTGCGCCACTGCTCTCCCACCGTACGGATGTGAAAGCGGGCGACGGACAGCAGAGGTGCCCACCCGCCGTGCTCACCGGGCATCGCAGGGTCGGCGCGCAGCTCCCGGACCACGTACCCCAGCTGGCCGGGGCCAGGGGTGGCCCCGGTCACGACGGGCCCTCGCACATGCACGGAGAGCACCTGCTCCACCGCCCGCAGGGCATCCGCCGCGTCCCCGGGCGGAGGCAGCTCACCGTCTCGTGGCCCGAGCGTGGGCAGCAGCCCGGAATGAAGACTCCCAGCCTTCGCAGCACGCTGGGCGGCGACGACCGCGGCCGAGACCGTGATGTCGTCAACGGCGCACTTTTGCTCTCGCGCCGTACGCCACAAAATGACCGCCAGCACCGTCTGCGCCCACAGCAGCTCCTGCGCCTCCCAATCGAGCCGCCGTACCCTGTGCCAGCGGAACAGCGCACGGGCTTGCTCTACCGCCCTCGCCCAGGAAACGCTCGCTCCATCGCTCATCCGTTCACGCTACCGGTAGTTGCGTTCACGGATCACGCCCACTCGTGGGGGCCGGCCCCGTGCCATTCCACCCACGCCGGGTCATCCAGCAGCACCTCGGCGTCCGGCAGACCCGCGCGACGCAAAAACTCCAGGACATCGGTGTCGGCGTAGGCGATACCGAGGATCTGCGTACGGCCCGACAGCCGCACGGCCACCCTGCGGCCGCCTTCGGCGTCGAGCCGGTGCACGGTGATGGGAGCAGCCATACCTCCAGCCTGCGCCGGACCGCACACCACCGCATACTGGACCTGGTTCCTGCCGTGCAGCGTCTGTGGTCGGCGTATTAGCCCGATCCGGATATTGGTGGTCGCCCACTTCAGGATCGAGTGGCTTCCTCTCCGGCAGCCCTTGTGGTGGGGCTGGCGGTGCTCCGGGATTGGACCGACGAGGAAGTCAAGCGCCTGCTCAACCGGCTGTCCGGCGATTCCGGCGGCCCGCAGAATTGGCAGGATCTCGCTGGTGTTGGCGATGGACGAAAGCGAGGTCAAAGTGAGACCCCCCATTCGTCGCCGTACCCCTGGTTGCGCAGCAAGGTCCGGGCAGCTCGCTGCTGTGCTAGGCCGCGACCTCGTCCGTGAAGCCGCCCACAACTGGATCAACGACGCCCTCGCCGAGCTCCAGGTCACCATCCCCGACGACGAGACCTACCTCTCCCCGCGGCGCGCGCGAGCTGCTCGTCGTCCACATGTACGCCGCCTTCGTTGTGCTGCTTGACCGACTGGACCGTCAGGTGGAGGTCTTCGTCGGCGATCGGGGTGATCACGTCGGGGTACAGCTCGGCGATCTCGCGCAGTCGCCGGAAGTAGTCCAACACCTGCGGCTCACTCTGGGGAAGTCACAGCAGGTGGGGCTTGACCCAGTCTTCGTCGGGCCGTCCTCGCTGCCCCGCAGCCGGTTGGGGCCCATGAACTTGCGCAGTTCAACTCTCCCTGTCCTACCGGACGTTAGCTATAAGGGGGTGTCACGGCACAGTTACGGTGGCGATGACCAGGTAGTGGTCGGACAGCTGGGCCTTGGCGTCCTCGACCGTTTCGAAGGCGACCGGGGCCAGCCCATAGGTGTAGACGCGGTCCAGCCGCCGGGGCGCGTCGTCGTGCAGGAACGCTCCGGTCTGCAGCCGCTCCGGTGGCGGGAGCAGTTCGGCGGCCGCGTCGCGGAACCCGCCGACCTGGAGGACCTTGCTGGGGCGCCGGTCGAAGAGCGGGCGTCCCTCCTCGTCGAGGACAGGGTCGCCGGCCGCGTCGACCAGGGCCTGCGAGGCGAGCATGTAGTCGGGCAGCAGGCTGATGTCCGGCTCCAGGTCCGGCTCGGCGAGGTGCTCCCACCGTGCCCCGCAGGGGCGGCCGTGGACCGAATTGAAGTCGCCCGCCAGCACGGCCCGCCCAGGCCCGGCGGCCAGACGCGCCATGTGCTTGGCCTCGCTGTAGCGCACTTCGCCATTGGCGTGGTGGGCGTGCACGGCCATCACGTTGACGGCGCCGACTCCGTCGACGTCCAGGCGGTGCTGGGCGAACGTGCGGTGCGCGATGCGGGAGTAGTCGTTCGTGGAGCAGCGGCGGATGCGGCCCCGGCGCCACAGCAGCGCGGTATGCCGGTGGTCGGCGCGGCTACGGGCCGCGGCGCCTTCCATACCCAGGCCACGGGCGTAGCGTTCCAGGACGGGGCCGGTTCCCTCCCACGCTTTTGGGTCGGAGTTGTCCAGCCAGCCGGTGCCGCCGCATTCCTGGACGCTGAGGATGTCGAGGTCGTGGGCGGCGAGCATCTCGATCTGGCGCTCGGCGAGGTCGCCGTCCGCCTCGTGGATGTTGTAGGTGCCGATGCGGAGCGGATGCGAACTCACTTGATACCTCCGGGAAGCCGATCGCAGTCGAGGGTGAGGGAGACAGCGCAGTGGTCGCTGAAGCCCTGCGAGATGGGTTCGGTGTGGACGTCGTACGCCACGATGGCTTCGGCGAGGGCAGGGCTGAGCAGGAACAAGTCCTGGCGCCGCTCGACGTCGTCCTTGCCGAAGCCGCCGGTGGGACGGTCATCGCCGACGTGATGGGCGGCGTCGATGAACCCGGCGTTCTCCAGTACGGTCGCGGCCGTACGGTCAGCTACCAGCCGGCCGTGCTCGTCCCGCACGAGTTGGGTGTGGTGCAGATGCCGCGGCAGCGGACGCCAGTCCGGCTCGGGGTGCCCAAGGCCGAGCATGTTGGCGTCGCCGAGCACCAGAGACAGCCGCCCAGGCGCGGCCAGGGTCTGCAGCGGCTCCACTTCGGCGGCGCGGTGCGCCGGGGAGAAAGGGTCGAGGTGGACGTGCCGGATGCTCCACACGGCATCGCTGCCGTCGACGCGGGTGTTCGCCCAGCCCAGGACATGGTGGTACTTGTTCCGCTCGGCGCCCTGCCCGATCACGTCCCAGCGCGGGTTGGCCAGCAGGGCTGTATGGAATCGGTGGTCTGCGGTGGTGCTGTTCGCCTCGGCCAAGTAAGCCGAGGTCATGCCGAGTTGTCCGCGGGCCTGGTGGAGGCGCTGCTGGCCGAGCAGGTTCCAGAAGTTGCATTCCTGGAGTGCGTACAGGTCACCGTCGAGCGACCTGAGGAACCGTGCGGCAGCCTGCCAGCGGACGTCGGTGCCGAGACCGTCGTCTCGGCCGCCGAAGAGCGTGTTGTAGGAGACGATCCGCAGCTGGGTCATGCCGCCCTCCCGTTTCGGGCGCGGCGCCCGCGGACGCGACGCGGCCGAATCCCGGCCAGACGGCGGAGGGCTATAGCGTGGGCGATGGCGCGGGTGCAATGCACAGTTTCCCCTGCTGTTGATAGCGGTCCATTTCGGACAGGCGCGAGTACGGAGGTACTCGCGCGCGATGCTCGATCGCGTCGTAGAGATGGGCCGGAGCAGGGCGGTCCCCGGGCCGGGGATGAGGGCATGCTCATGAGCGCGCCGCGCGGAGCTCGCTGATCGGGCCTGGCACCGCGTGGGGGATGCCCCACCGTTCGTGCGCCCAGCGGGCGGCAAGTTCGGCCTGCTGATAGCCGGTCTCGCCCCAGCCCAAGAGCGCGGCCGCCTGATCGGGGGTGGCGAGCAGCCGCGCGAAGGTGCGGCCGGTGGCCGGATCCACCTCGGACGGTCCGACCTCCGTGACGGGGGCGGCCAGACGGAGGCGTGCGCACGGCCCGATCCCGCCGTAGACGTCACCGGTCGCGTCATAGACCCAGCCCAGCCGTACGATGTCGTCGCCGATCGTCACCTGGGCCTCCTCGATCGCCTCGCGCCGCAGCGTGTCCTCGGGCGTGGCATCCGTGGTCTCGACGGTGCCGCCCGGAAGGGTAGGGAGCCGGTTGCCGGGGTCGACGACGAGGACCACGCGGCCGTCTGGCGCGAACAGCCACCCCCACGCCTGCTTCACCGGCAGAACGTCCGGCACCGGTGCCGGATGCCAGGGCCACGTACGGCCGGCCCGCGGCCGGACGTACACGTCGTGGCGGTCCAGCGGCGGCGCCTCCCCGACGTGCTGGCCGCCCTCCAGGTGTGCGGTCGTGCCGGACAGGCGGGCCCGCAGCGCGGCGAGCATGATCTGCCCGTCGACCGGGATCATCCGCTCGCGTGCCTGTGTCGAGTCGACGAACTCGAATCCCAGGAGCTCATCAGCGGGTGCGCGCAGCGTCGCGATCTCCTGCTGGGTGAGGGTGCCGCCGTCCAGGATGTAGCGGACCTCACCGGGCATGGCCATCCCGGCACGGACGTCCGGGTGGCCCGGGGACAGCCAATGCACGGCAAGGAGCCGCCCAGGTCGCCGCGCCAGGCCGAGTTCTTCGTATACCTCCCTCGCGCAGGCATGCGCGGGGCTCTCCCCGCGCTCGGCAGCCCCGCCGGGCAGCAGCCACTGCTCACGGTAGGCGGGCTGGACCAGCAGGACACGGCCGAGCGGGTCGGTGAACAGCGCCGCAGCGCTCATCCAGACCGCGTGCCGGGACCGGGCGTACTCGGCGTCGGACATCCGCGGCTGACGGGGAAGGCCAGCGGGGCTCGTATCCAGCGAGGCGTCCATCAAGGGCTCCTTCTTGGCGGAGAACGTGGGGAAGGCCGCCGACGCGGCGCCGACGGGAGGGCGATCACCTGCCGTGCCATCTACCGGCGGGGCGTTGCTGCCACGGACGGGGCATGTTTTCACGAGCGTCTGGGGCGTTCCAGGCGAGGCACACGCCGTAGCTGCCGAGCACATTGATGGCGATGCCGGCTCATGGCCGGCCATGAGTGCGCCCATGCCGTGGACGAAGCGGCGGGCGGCGTCGACCCGCCACCCGTACGGCTGCCGGGCCGGCCGATCCGCCGCAGCGTGTCGGCACCCGCGTTGCGCCCACCGGGGATGCCGATGTTCTCCGGCAGGGCGACGGCGAGCGCACCGGGCGGCACGGCCTGCGGGACGCACCCGTTACCCACCACAACGATCCGCACCTCGACCTCTTCCTGGCCCAGCAGCGTCGTCTTCTGCGCCAGTGCTTCCGCCTCGGGGCGGTCGCCCATGGCCAGCAGGACTACATCCACTCGTGGCGTCACACTGCCCCCTGGACGGGCGAGGCGACGCTCAGGTCTTCACCGGCGGAGCAAGTACGGCCCGGCCACTGGAAGACGAGCCGCGCGGAGGGCTTGTCCAGCACGTCACCGATCGGCAACTGGTCGTCGGGCGCTCCGGCCGGGTGGACGCTCATGGGCGGGTATCCGGATTCGCGCACGTCCCGGTCCCAGCTCTGCACGCACGAGGCGAACCGCTCGGCCAGCTCGGCGCCAGCCGGGCCGTAGGCGTGGATGAAGAACTCGTAGCGGCGGTCGGCGGGCGCCGGACCGTCCTTGATCTGGCCGTGCGTGAGGTAGGCGAGAGAGCCGTCCATCAGCATCGCGGCCGCGTCCTGCTGCGCTACGAGCTTGGACCCTTCCGGGGCGGCCAGCCGGCAGAAACCGGGCAGGGTGGTCGCGGCGTAGACCTGCAACGTCTCGAAGTTGAACATGCCGGGGACGACGAGATTGGTGCTGATCTCGTGCCGGGGGCCGCGCAGCGCCTCCTCAAGCCCGGTGGTGTCGCCGCTGGCACCGTCCTCCCACCGCACGGTGACTTCCCCGTCGGCCAGGCGGACGGCCGGAGCGGTGCGGCCGGCGGCACCGCGGTCCCGCACGAAACCGCAGTACGTCCAGTGCTCGGCGTGCAGCACGTCACCGCGGCGGACCAGGGTGATCGAGCGCGTGTAGCCGCCCAGCTCCAGCGGGACGACCAGTCGTGCCCCTTGGGTGAGTTGGTCCCGCCAGGCCGAGGCGATGTCCACCGCGTTGTGCGTGATCACCACGCCGTCGAACCCGCCGGACGGAACATGACCGGGTGCGCCAAGGCCGCCGTCGCCGAGGACGGCGGTCACCCTTCCGCTGCCGGCCTCCGCGCACAGCCGCTGCGTGCGGTGCACCACGAACCGGTCGACGTCCACGGTGATGACCTGGCCGCGGTCCCCGAGGACGTGCGCGAGGAGTTCCGCGTTGTACCCGCCCGACCCGACTTCCAGTACGGTCATCCCCGGCTCCAGCCGGAGTTGCTCGACCATGTCGGCCTGAAGCCAGGCCGCGGAGACGGAGCTGAGTGCGGTCTGGAGTGACTCCCGGACGGTTACCACGGCGAGGTCGTCGTGGTAGGCCGTTTCCAGCGAAGCCTCGGGGACGAACCGGTGCCGGGGGACCTCGCGCAGGGCGGCCTGAACCCGCGGGGAGGGCGCCCAGCCCTTGCCGATCACGATGTCCGCCATCCGCTCGCGCAGCCGGGCGGCCTCGGCAGGTTCCCCGGATACCGGCGGGACTGCGGTGGAGCACGCGTAGGAGTGGACGGGCGGCAGCCCTGGCAGCACCCCGGGCCACACGGCGGTGAGGGCCTGGGTGCTGGGCGTGAAGATCTTCCCGAGGGTGGCCAGGGTGTGCAGGTCGTGCCACTCCCAGCGCACGAAGCGGTGAGGCTCGGGCAGACCGACTTCACCGTCCCAGCTGGTGACGCGGACCACGGCGGTGACGCGACGCACGTCAAGACGGTCGTCGTGGAGCACGGTGATGACGTGAGCGTCCTCCACGCGCGCCGCCAGTCCGGTCTCTTCCGCCAACTCCCGCACAGCGGCCGCCGGCGCGGCTTCGCCCGTCTCGATGCGGCCTGCGGGCAGCTCCCACATGCCGCGGGTCGAGCGGCCCAGCAGGACCCGGCCGGACGCGTCGGTGACCACCACCGCGGCACCGAAGACGGCCTGCGGCTCGGGCCGCCCCTTCTCCTCCGCGCTGAACAATGCGGCCGTCCCGCGCAAGGCCAGCACCGCCAGGCCCTGCGCGTCGAACCGGTCGACGTGCTCGAACCCGTCGGTGAGCGCGGCGAGTTCGCTCTCGTCCAGCGCGATGTGGCGTCGCTCCTTCGCGGTGTGCTCCACGACCGGCGTGATGATGACGAGCACCCCGCCCTCGCGCAGCCGCGCGGCCAGACGGCGCAGGGCACGGGCGCGATCGCGGATGAAAGCGATGGACAGCCGCAGCACGACCAGGTCGTAACCGTCCTCGGCGAGGTCGGCCAGGCCGTCGTGCTCCACGTCCAGACACAGCCAGCGCACCCCCTCCGCTCCGGCGTGCTCCGCGCGGGCCCGCTCCAGCGCGCCCACGGCGAAGTCCACGGCGTCGACGGCGTACCCGAGGGAAGCGAGGTGGACGGCCATCTCGCCGGTTCCGCAGCCGACGTCGAGCGCGCGCCCGCCCTCGGGCGCCGGGGCGTGCTCGATGAGCAGGCCCTTCTCCTCGTCCCCGAGCTGCCGGAAGCTCTGCCCGCTGCTGTAGTGCTCGGACCAGTCGGTCCGGTTGATTCCCACAGATCGCTCCTCGTTCGTGAAAGGCGGGGTGGTCGGTGTCAAGGGGCTTCGTGATGAGAGGTTGTGGGCGTTCACGTGCGCGCCTCGTGCTTCTCGTCGTCTTGGTCGGAGGTGACCTGGTAGGACAGCAACTGCTGGAAGATTCCGGGTTGTTGTGAGAGCTGCTGGTAGGTGCCCTCCTGGACGATCCGGCCCTCGTCGAGAACGACGATCCGGTCGGCCACGGCCACGTTGGTGATGCGGTGGGTCACCAGGAGCACTATGCGGTTCTGGGCCAGACCACGAAGTCGTTGGAAGATCCGGAATTCGGCTCGTGGGTCAAGGTTCGCGGTCGGCTCGTCGAGAACCAGAAGGCCCGCTTGCCGAAAGAACGCCCGCCCGAGCGCGATGCGCTGCCACTGTCCGCCGCTCAGCTCCTCCCCGTTGAGCCACTCGCGGGCGAGGAGGGTGTCCAGTCCGGCGCCGAGCTTGTCGACGACCTCGTCGGCGTCCGCGGCTTCGCACGCCTCGTGTACGGCCGCGTCGCCGCGCGGCGAGGGCTGCCCGAGAGTGATGTTCTCGCGCACCGTCAGGGGCCAGCGCGCGTACTCCTGCGGCACCAGGGCCACTTGCTTCCACAAGGCCAGCGGTTCGGCGTCAGCGGTCGCGGCGCCGTCCCACAGCACCTTTCCAGTTGTGGGGAGGTATAGGCCGCTCACCAATTTCGACAGCGTCGACTTTCCCGATCCGTTGAACCCGACCAGGGCGGTGACCTCTCCCCGGCGCAGGGTGAGGGAGACGTCGGACAGCGCATCCCGGTCCTTGCCCGCGTAGCGATGAGAGACGGACCTGAGCTCGATCGTCTTCGGCGGTTCGGGACGGCGCGTACCCCGGCGCATGCGAAAGCCGCCGGCTTTGTCGAGGAAGTTGCTCCAGTCGTCCATGTACAAGCCGGTGCGTACGGCGCGTGCGCCGATGGCCATCAGTCCGCGGACGGACTGGCCCGCCGTCTGCAAGGCGAAGACCGCCGTGCCGGCGTGCCCGACGCTGATGCGGCCGGTGGCCAGCAGCCACACGACAGCGGCCCACACGAGCGCGGATCCCATGCCTCCGCACAAGGCGCCGACCAGGGACATGCGTGCACTCTGGTCGGCGGCCGCCCGGTCCTCGCGGTTGATGCGGGCCACCGTCTGCCGGTACCGGTCCGAGAGGAATCCGGCCATGGTGCCGGCCCTGATCTGGTCGGCGGCGTCCCTGGTGTAGATGTGCCAGCGCAGCACCGACAGCATCCGGTTGTCGCCGTTGCTGCGGAGATTCGCCAGGTAGCGCACGCGGGCGGCGCTGACCTGGGCCAACGCCTGGGGAAGGCTGGCTGCGAAGAGAAGAGGGAGGAGGACCCAGTGGACGCCGGCCAACACGATCGCGCCGGCGAGGAAGGAGGCTCCGGAGGCGATCAGGTCCTGGCCTTCGTTGATCAGGTCTCCAGTGACCTGCGCACCGCGGTCGGCGGCCTCGCGGTCACGGTTGAAGTCGGGCTCGTCGTAGGCGCACAGCTCGACCTCGGCGCAGCCGGTGAGCAGCAGCTGCTCGGCTTCGCGCGACATCAGCGGGCCGAGCCGGGAGGACAGCCAGGTCACGGTGATCCCCAGCAGGGCGCGTACGCCGGCCGCGGCCGCCAGCAGCGCAACCGACGGCCACGCTTGCAGAAGCCGGTCGTAAACGTCGCCGCTGGCCAGCAAGGCGCTCAGGGTGCCGCTCACGGCGATCAGGCCGAGGGCCTGCATCACGCCGGTGGCGGCCTGGCACAGCAGCAGGCCGACGGTGGCCTTGCGGTCGACCCGCCAGGCCAGAGCGAGTGATCGCCGCACCAGCTGCGGCAGGCGCCGGGCCATGTCGCGCATCCGGATCGAGCGTCCGGCCGCTTCACGGCTGCCGGTCAGGTCGACGTACCGCATCTGCGGTGCGCTGTCGGGGTTCGTTGCGTCCGCGGTGTCCGGTTGGGGCTGGGCTCCTGCGGGCTCGGGTGACGTCGCCCGCGGGGCGGTGCGCGGCCCGGGGACGCTGTCGGCTGATGCATCGGTGGGCTCGCTCATGCCGCCCACCCTGTATCCGGTCGCGCTGAGCTGCGGTTGCCGTCAACGCCGTGCGCGGCCAGGGCGGGCCGCTGTTCGATTCCGGGGGACGGGTGCGTGGGAGCGGGGGTGGGATGCATGGCGTCCTCCGTCTGGGCGTCGGCTTGGCACTGGTGCTCTAGAAACGCGCGGGATCTGGTCCCGTCACGGCCCGGAACCGGGCATTCTCTGAACACGAGTTCTCATGCCGGATGTTGGATGCGCAGGCTCTGGGCGGTGCTCTCTCAAACTCGTTCGATCAGGCCGTGTCACTCCCGCGGGGGATTGCGTACGACGGGAACCCGGCCGGGCAGGTGAGGGCAACCCGGTGCGCGGGGGCACCGCCGGAGACGCGCAGTGGCGCTCTTGAGTCCTACTGGGTCAGGGACGCGGTTCGGATGCCGGGCGGGGGTGCCGCGCGCGGCGCGGAAGACGCCGTGACTCCTCGTCGAAGGAGGCGCCGGACTGCTCCCGGCGCCTCTGGGAGCCGGGGATCACCACAGGCGAAGGGCTTCCAGGAGGGCCGGCGCCCTGGGCAGCGAAGGCGTGGGCAGACCGGCGAGGAGGTCCTCGGGCAGATCCGCCTTCGTATCCAGCTTGATCATCTCGCGCCACTGCTGGACCTGCGGCCACTGCTCGTGCCAGGCCGGGCGGAGTTCATCGGCGGGGATGTGCTCCAGGCGCCTTCCGCCGGCCAGGAGTCGCGCGGCCGTTTTCGGGCCAACGCCGCGCAGGCCCGCGATGTTGTCGGCGGGATCGCCGGTCAGGGCACGGTAGTCCGCCCATTGCTCGGCCTGAACGCCGTAGCGGGGGGCGATGTGGGCGCCGGTGGTGTACCGCCGCTCCAGGGCCAGGCCGGTATTGAGCAGCCGGACGCCGGTGTCGGCCAGGAGCTGGATGTAGTCCTTGTCAGTGCTCATCACCTCGACCGGGCGCTCGCCGGCACGGGCCTGGGCGGTGAGGGTGGCGATGACGTCGTCGGCCTCGCAGCCGTCCTGCTCGATCCACCGCACACCGCAGTGATCGAGGGCCGCCTTGACCAGGGGGAGGGACTCGATCATTCCGAGATCAGGTGCGGCGCGCTGGGCCTTGTACTGGCCGTCGAGTTCGGCGCGGGCCTGGGAGCCGTCTTCGGCATCGAAGACGACGAAGACCTCGGATCTGGAAGCGTGCTGCTCCTGCGCCTTGCGCAGGAGGGCGGCGAAGCCGAAGACGCCGGTGCGATCGATGCTCTTGTCGTGGTTCCAGATCCGGGCGGCGAACCCGAACCAGGCCCGGTGCAGGAGGTTGTGGCCGTCGACCAGAAGCAGGGGAACGGTCATGGCGCGGCCTCCAGGGAATGGTGCGTGCTGGTAGGAGCCTGTGACCGCGGCAGACGGGCATCCGTGTCCGGATGGTCAATGAGTGTAGTCACCGGACCCGGGCGAGGGAGCCAGAATCCGGCCAGCAGCGCGCCGAGGTGTCGGGCCGCGTCCCGCTCGGCGACGACCTTGCGGTGCGCGGCGGCGCGCAGGGCGGCGCGCTGGTCGGGGGCGAGCCGCAGGGCGCGTTGCAGGCCGGCGGTCAGTGCGTCGGGGGCGGCGGGGTCGTAGAGGAGTCCGTTGTGTCCGTTGGTGATCTGCTCCGGGAATCCGTCGATGGCGGGCGCCAGGATGACCGCGCCGCTGTGCTGGGCCCACAGCGCTGTCTCGAAGACGATGTTCGCGAGCGTCTCGCCGCGGCTGGGGACGGCGATCGCCCGGGTGGCCGGCAGAGCGGCGAGGGCACGGGGCAGGGCGCGGTCGTACCGTCCGATGACGGTGGCGTCGAGCCCGAGGTCGGTGCACCGTCGGCGGTAGACGGCCAGCAGCTTGGCCCGGTCGTCGTCGGTGGGAACGGCGATCATGGCTAGGTGGGCCTGGTCTCGCAGCGGGGCGAACGCCTCGATGAGGAGGTCCAGTCCCTTGGTGTGGTCGGTGCGGCCGATGGCGGCGACGACCGGCCGGTGGGCCGGGATGTCGTAGCCGCGCACGACCTGTTCCGCTTCGGCGGTGGTGGGCGGCGTGAGGTCCGTCGAGGCCAGGTGGAGCCCGGAGGGCCACGGCCGCAGCCGTGCGGGGTCAAGGCCGTACTCGGTGTGGAGATGCGTGGTGAGGAAGGTGCCGATGTCGGCCACCCAACCGCGGCGGCTCCGGTTGGCGGCGGCGATGGCCTGCCTCTCCCAGGCGAGGCGGCCGGGGTCGGGATGCGGCCGCTCGGTGATCCGCGCGGTGGAGAACAAGGCGATCAGGGTGTCGACGTTGTCGTGCTCGTCGGCGTGGTGGGCGAGCCCGGCGAAGGGGGTGTCCACGCCGATCACGACGACCTCGTCGGCCAAATCCGCGGCGGCGCGGGCTGCTTGGGCGGACAGTGCGCGCCAGGTCTTGGGCCGCCACAGGGGCTGGGCTGTGTCCCAGGGCAGGGCGATGATCCGGCCGCCGAGCCGTTCGACGACCTGCCGAGCGTAGGCCAGGTCGGCCGGGTTGTAGCCCCAGATGGCCGGGCCCGGGTCGGGTACGGCGAGATACGGAACGAAGGCGCCGGCCTGCGCGGTGATCTCGTCGTGGTGCTGTTCAAGGACGCCCAGCAGTGTTTTGGTCTGGCGGCCGATGCCGTTGGTGTTGTTGGCGATGCCGTTCACGGCGCAGTACAGCAGCGCGCGGCTGGCGGGCACGAGTTTCTCCTTCTCGGGTGGGATCATCCGGCGGCGTAGAGGTCTTCAGCGTTGGGCCGCCAGATCTTCGACTTCACGGAAGCGGGCTTCATCCCGTACGCGTGCAGCAAGGCGACCAGGTGCTGGTAGGCGCGTTCCGCCTCGGGGATAGCGGAGCAGAAGAGGGTGTAGTTGTCCGTCATGCGCACCGCCGTGTGACCGGCCAGCTTGAGGTCGACGGGGGTCATGCGCAAGTTGGTGAGCATGGGGGACAGGCCGCTGCCGGGAGCCAGCGGGTCCGGCAGCGCGGTCAGGACGCGGCGCAGCAGCGCCAGCAGGCTGCCGTCGTGGACGAACCGGGCCACGGAGGTGATCGCGTCTTCCAGCGCGACGCCGGTGGAAGCGGCGGCGACGTCGACGTCGACGACCCAGCTCCGTCCGCTGCGCAGGTGCCGGTCGGCGGCGGCCACGGCCAGCGGGCGTCCGGCCCGGGGCCGCCAGCCGTACATCCACGGCGGGTAGGCATCGCGTTGAAGGACGGCTTCGACAGCGTTGCGCAGCGCGCGGTGGACGATGCGGTCGGTCACGGTCGGAATGGCGATGGTGTGCCGTTTGCCCCAGGCGTCGAACTGCTCGATCCGTGGCGTCCCCGTCCGCCAGCTGCCCTCGGACAGGGCGGCGGACAGGGCGGTGATGCGGGCGGGCATGTCCTGACGGAAGGCCCGCCAGGACATGCCGTCGGCGCCCGGAGCACCGGATCGACCCATGCACTGCCGGGCCGCCCGCTTCAGGGCCCGCTCGCCGGTCACCTGCCCCATCAGCGAGTGCGCGGCCGGCCCGCTCACCGCCGGACCCCGGCGGTCGCATCGAGGAACGCGCGCGCCACCGCGGCCGGGTGATGCGCGCTGACACGCCGGGGGCCTTCCTGGGACGCCGCGTGGTAGCCGACGCGATCCTCCAGGAAGCTGGCCAGGCCACGCCACAGCCGGTCAGCGCCTTCGGCCAGGTCGGCCATCCGCCCGGCCTCACCGACGAGGTCGGGGAGATTACCGAGCCCGTACCCGACGACGGGCGTGCCCACGGACAGCGCCTCGGCAGCCACGTTGCCGAACGTCTCCGGGCTGGTCGAGCCGACCACGGCGACCGCGGCGCCGGCGAGGAAGGCGGGCACCTCCTGCCAGGGCATGCCGGGCAGGATGCGGACCTGCGGCAGTTCTTCGGCGAGAGCCTGGCACTCGCTGACCACGTCCTGCTGCATGCCGGGCCAGTACTCGAAGCCGGCCTCAGCGAGGACGATCTCCACCGGACGGCCGAGATCCTCGGGGAACGCGCGCAGCAGTTCCGCGATGCCCTTGTGCGGTTCGGCACGGGCCACGATCCGTACCGAACCGCTCCTGCGCAGTTCCTCCCGGGCGGCCGGCGACGGTGCGGGCACCTCGTGCAGCAGCGCGTTGGGCACCACGGCCCACGAGGCAGTGTCGATGCCCTGCCTCGCCAGCTCCCGGATCATGAACGGGCTGACCGTCACCACCCGGCCGGGCCGGTGCCGCAGGCTCTCGTGCAGGGGCGCGTCGGTGCGCGGCACGTGGACCATCAGCGCGGTGGCGGTGCCGGCGGGCGCCGGACTGAGGTAGCCCAGCCCCCATGCGGCGTCCACCCAGCACACCAGGTCCACGCGGCGGTCGGCGAGGAGGCCACGGACTTCCCTCTCCACGGGAGCCGGGTCGGTGAGCAGGCGGGTGAGGTCCTCCTCCACGGCGGGACGCGGCAGGGCCAGGGACGACAGCCGTATCAGGTGGGCGGGGTCACCCGCGGTGGCGGGGCCGGCGGCCACGATGAGCGGCTGGTGCCCGAGGTCGCGCAGTCCTTCCGCGAGCGCCGCGACGCTGCGTTCGATGCCCGCGGGCTCGTCAGGGTTGTGGGTCAACAGGACGAAGGCGATGTTCACGCGTCTGCTCCATTCGTCGGTGGGATGCGGCGTACGGGCCGGATCCCGATGCCGGGGGAGGACAAGTGGCCGGGGACGTCGTTGGCGTGCGCGCAGGAGGCGTACTGGACCAGGGATTGGTACGACCCGCCGCGCAGGAGGGCGACGCGGTCGCGGCGCCAGGGGGCGGTGGTCCACTCCCACACATTGCCACCCACGTCCCACAGGCCCTCGGGCGTGCGGCCGGCGGGGTGGGCGGCGACTGGCGTGGGGCAACCGGGGCCAAGACCGCGGAGGTTGGCTGATCCGGCCGCGGGCGCCTCGTCGCCCCATGGAAAGCGGCGCCTGCCGCGGCCGGCCATCCACTCCCATTCCGCCGAGGTCGGCACCTGCCCGCCCAGGAGGGCCGCGAGCTGCGCCGCCTGGATGAGGGGCAGGCCGGTCACGGGAAGACCGTCCTGAGCCAGCGGGGCCGCCGCCCACCACACATCCGGCACGTCCTGGGCGGGATGCCACTCGCCCGCCGGGACACGGCCCCCGGATATGCGAATCCACTGCACCGCATCAAGGCCGGCGGCTACCGTGGAGACGTCCCGGGCAGCAGGCACGCTCCCGGCCGGCGGAACTGGCCCGCTTACCAGCACACGCGGACTTGCCGGCCCCGAAAGACGGCCCTGCTCGGGCACCCTCACCACACCCCTTGAGCGCCGCCGGACCCGGCGACGTGGTCGAGTCGTTGGCGGTAGTGGAGCCACCGCTCGGCCGCGTCCGCCAGCCGCACCGCCCACGGAAACGGCGCTTTCTGTGCGGTCCTGGCCCACGAGCGGGCGTTCACCGCCGCGTGCACGGCGATGCCCGAAGCGGGCGCGGCGTGCCAGGCCGGCAGCCGCCGCGCCCACCGGTCAGCGGTCTCGGGCGTGTGGCCGGCGTCCAGCAGGCGCACGATCAGCCCGGCCACATCAACCCACGCGGCCCCGACGGCCGGGGAGGCCCAGTCCACGACCTGCGCCCTGGTTCCCACCCGGATGTTGTCGGGGTTGAGGTCCAAGTGCAGCAGATCCCGGCCCGCGAGCTGCTCCAGGTCCTCCGACTCGGCGTCCTTGGCGAAATGCTCCTGGACAGTGGGCAAGGCAAGATCCGGGAGCGGAAGCCGGCCCAAGATGCTCACGACGTCGGAGACCAGGTTTAGATCCGGCGAGTCGGGACCGAGGTCCGCGGACCGGCCGGGCACGAACTCGAAGACCAGCACGTCCCATCCGCTGCTCTCGACGCGGAACAGCAGGCAAGGTGAGACGGGCGTGACGTGCGGGTTGATCGCTGCCTCGGTGTGCTGCGCCGCCCAGGGGTGGCCGTGCTCGGCGGCCTTGGCGAACACGGTCCCGGACGGGGTGTGCAGGGCGCAGGCCACGGTGGAGTTCATACCCGCGGCGGCATTGGCCGAGCCGCTGACGGCCCCGACCCGCGCCTCGACCGCCGCGCGAACGGCGCAGGGGAGACCTTCCCAGCTGAGCCTCGTCAAGGTCACCGCCCGCCGCGGGCGCTCGGTCGTCGTCCAAGGAGGAGGTGGGCCTGACTGATCTCTTCGAACCTCTCGGACGGCTCCCACGCTCGCAGGGTCGCGCGCAGGTCCGCCTCGAACGCTCCACGGCGTTCGCCCAGGACCGGGATGGACGTCTGAGCCTGCGAGAACTGCCAGTTGACGAGCTGGTCCAGGGTGACGTTCAGCGTGTAGTCCGTGGTCATCTTCGTCAGGTGCGAGAACGCGGAGTTGCGGAATACGTCCTCCTGGGTTCCCACCTCGTCGCGGCTGACTTCCCCGGTGGGGCCCGCGGTCAACGTCGGGCCGAGGTGACGTGCCCGGACCCGGTTCAGAAACGGATCCCATGACGGCTTGGGATGACCGGGCCAGCGATGGGACAGCAGAGCGACGGCCCCGTCGGGCACCACCCGCTGGTCCAGGGCGGCCAGAGCATCCGAGCGGGGGATCATCCAGTGGAAGGCATCACCGATGGTCACCAGACCGACATCGTCGAAGTCCGGCAGCCCGTACGAACTGCCCTCCTGCCAGTCCACGTTCGTGACGCCGCGCTCGGCGGCGCTGCGCCGTGCCTCATCGAGCATCTCCGAGGACGGGTCGACGGCCACCACGTCGCCCCCTCGCTCGGCCAGGGCGATGGCCACAGCGCCGGTACCGGTGGCCAGGTCGAGGACGCGCCGGCCGGGAAAGGCCGAGGCGAACTGCACGCAGACGTCGATCAGTTCCGCCGGATAGACGGGGCGGAAGTCCGCGTAGTAGCGGGCGGTCCCGGTGAAGACGTCGCCGGGGGCGCGGTAGGGGGCGGAGCCGGCTGCGACTCGCTCGTGCTGCATGAACTCTCCTCGCTGTGTGATCGCCGGGGGCATCGACGGGACGCCCGCGGCGAGGGGGTGACGGGCTACTGCTGGTGGGGCACGAACCGCTGGAGCTGGGCGACGGTGAGGGCCGGGGCGGTCGCGTGGATCGTGGTCATCCCGAGCTTTTCGGCAGGCACGAGGTTCGCCGGGTTGTCGTCGACGAAGATGCACTCGGGTCCCGAGAGTCCGAGCAAGTCCAGGGTCAGTTGGTAGATCTCCGGCTCCGGTTTGCGCAGGCGGTGCTGCTCGGAGAAGACGACGATGTCGTGACAGGCGTCCAGCGACCACGGCTCGTAGGGGTCGTGCGGGGTCAGGCCCATGGAGTTGGACAGGATCGCCGTGCGCAGTCCCGCGGCCCGGATCGCCGTGGCGGCGGCGACCACGGTCTCCTCAGGGCGGAGGGTGGCCAGGGCCCGGCCCATGAGGTTCGTGCCGTCGATGCCGAGCAGCGCGGCGATTCCGGTGTTCCACTCCTCCTGGGAGATTTCGCCGCGTTCGAGCTGCGCGTAGAGCTGCCGACCGGTGGGGTGGACGGCGACGGCATGGCGGTAGGCGTCGTCCGGCAGGCCGACCTCGCGAGCGAAGCAGCGAGCGGTGTCGTCCATCGGCGTGGTGAGGACACCGCCGAAGTCGAAGATCACCGCAGCGTAGCGGGGGATGCCGCTGGGTGCGGGCATCTCCGGTCTGTCGAGGGGGGATCGGGTCACGCGGAGCTCCTGGTCGTGTGGAGGGGACGTTCGAAGATCACGCGGTCGTCGGCGTCGAGAGCGATCACGCGGCGGGGGAGGTCTCCGGCAGGCTGTGGCCACAGCAGGGCGAGACCACCTGCGGTGCGCAGTTCGAGGCCCGGGTGTTCCGGGAACAGCACGGAGGAGGGAGGGG